>JANOGW010000006.1:0-78951 GCA_031406155.1 Pseudorhodobacter sp. | reverse complement strand
GCGATCAACGGAAGACATGGGCAGCTTGAGGATTGACTTGAGGGGCTTCTCAACGCTGCGACGATAGTCCGCCAGGGTGGAGGGTTGGAGGTTCCCCACGTTCATTGCGATGTAGTGGTTCAACGCCTCCTGCACGGTGGGCACCACAGACTTGGGCCTCCGTGGGTCGATGCCATTGGCAAGCTGCTGCCTTATCTCCACAGCACGGGTGCGGGCAGTCTTCAGGCTCATCTCATGAACGCGACCAATAGTGACGGTGACATACAGGCCAGACTGGTTGTTGATGCGCCCCACCTGCTTCCAGGACGACGATTTGCTTCCAACAACCATCCTCAGCCCAGACACCTCAGCGTCATAGATGATGGTCCCTGGCGGGCTGCTAGTGGCAAGCTGAGTTGCCATCGATTGAGTGAGTTTTGTGGACATTTTCCCTCCTTTTTGCTCAAGGTCTGGACCTTCTCTGAGACCTAACGGAGCGCACAGGCAGGTCAGGTCAGATAAGGCGTGACAGGGAAATTATGTCTAAAAGACAATAGGATAGACACCATGATTAGGTGGGGTAAGGTCTGGTAAGACCGGGGGCACGGAGTTGTCGATGCCGATAAAGTCGATGTTCGGATCGGCCCACAACGGATCAAGGTGGAAATACACATCCCCCCCGGTCTGATAGCCGAAATATTCCGTCCAGTCGGCTGCGTAGCTGATCTTGGTCAATGGCCCCAGAATGCCGCGCACATCCGCTGCCAGTTGGCGTAGGGCCTGAACGGCGGGAAAGCTGTCCCCGGCACCGCGAATTGACGTGAGACCGCGCATTTCGGAGCCGATACAGAACGCCTCCACGCCGCCTGCCACTGCGCACAACTTGGCATAGTGCAAGACAAAGCGACGATACTTCCATTCAACCGGCCCGGAATACTGCACGGCCCCCGACACGATCGAAAAATGTGCAGGCTGCGCTGTGCCAAAGAAAGCCGCAACTTCCGCTTCTGCGGCGGCCGTGCGGTCCGTTGATCCGGCCTGCCCCGGGGCTTTGGCGAGCGTGATCCGCCCGCGCCAAGGCAAGACGGGCTGGTCAAATGCGTCCGACGCTGGGTCTGGCAGACCGTTGAAGGGCAGTTGATCCATCAAGATGAAGGGGTAGAACATCACGTCCTGCCCCTCTGATCGAAGGGCTTGAATAGCCTCGATCACCGACCGATCCGCAGGTGATCCGCCATACACCGACTTGTCATCAAGGCGTGGCACCTCGACCGCCAATGAACGGGCTAAGCCTGAAACCCTCCATGGCATTCCGATGCCATCATAGATGGTCTGCTCGACCTTCGGCTGCACGTTGCACACACTGCAGCGCAGATCGTCGCCAAACCAGGACACCACCAGAGACACGGACCCGCAATTTGGCAACTCCGCCCGCAATTGGTCAATCGAAGTTGCGAAATCCGTCCTGCCGCTGGCAGAGTTGACATTGGCTGACCGATTCACGCCGGGACCTCGGCTATAATGTACCGCCGTTGTCGCAAGTGCATATTCGCCCGTACCCGGCACCAGTGCGACCCCCCGCACCGCGCGTGGCAAATCGACCACGTCATCCGCAAACGCACCCTGCGCCGGGCGCACCACTTCAAATGTGAACTGCGGCACGCGGTTGCCGAAGCCCGATAATTCCAGATCCTCAATCACGACATAGGCAATTCCGCGATATGCCGGTGCCATGCCGGCCCCTTCAACCGCCGATATCTTCGGATCGGGCAACTGCGTTTCAGACCCATTGTAGATCCGAAGGTTCAAAGACGTCGGTGCCACTTCAAGGCCATCGGCCCATACCCGACCAACCCGTGTGATTTCACCCTCACATAGCGCGACAGCCAGGCTGACGGAGTACGAATATTGCGTGGTCCTTGGGCGCGGCGCGCCCTTGCCACCAGACCGGCGCGTGTTTTCCTGAAACTCCGTTGCCCAGATCACCTGCCCGGCCACCCGCATCCGGCCCCAAAGTTGCGGTACCGCTGACCCCTCGCTTGCGCCCATCAGGCGAAAGCGGTCGATCCGGCCAACTTCGATGGCCTCCGACCCGGCCCCCATCAGGCGTTGGTCGATCACGCGGCCCAGAGTGGCCCCGATGGCCCGCCCGATCACCGCGCCCGACAAGCCAAGAACCGTGCCGCCAAAACCAGCGCCAAGCGCCGCCCCAGCAGCTGAAAGCAAAATCGTGGCCATTCACCGCACTCCCGTGGGAAATTCAAATCGTGCCGCCACCCGTCTTGCCCAAGGCGCGGAAAGCGGGCTTTCGATCACACCGTGCCCCGTGTAGGCGTGGATGAAACTGGCCTCCGGCCCAAGCCCCGACACGATACCCAGATGCTTGGCGATGGACCCTGTGCGCATCCGGAACAGCAGCACATCGCCCAGCGCCACCTCGTGCCCCGGCACCTCGATCAGCCACCGCCGAGCGGCCTGCCACAATACCTCATTGTTGCCAGGTTCCGCCCAGTCTTGCGTGTACGACGGGACTGTTTCCGGTTCAGGACCACAAACCGCATTCCAAACACCGCGCAACAGCCCCAGACAATCCGTTCCAGCTCCCCGAACGGCCGCTTGATGAACGTAAGACGTGCCAATCCAACGCCGCGCTTCGGCCACGACCGCCTCTGCTGCAGCCATCAAAAAGATCCCCCAGTATTGGGGAACAGGCTGCGCCCCCGGTTTGCTCGCGACGAAACCGGATATGACGTCAGCCAGTCTTCGCCGGGATTATGCGGGAAACCCCGGAAGTTGAGGAAGTTGTCAAACTTCGCCCGGCACGTCTCGGCCCGTTTGTCGCAGCCCGCTTCGACCCGGATCACGTCGCCTGCGACCACATCCGACCCCAGCGATTGCCACAGTTCGACCTCTCGCCCCGACCCGATGATGCGGTCGTTCTTCACGATACCAATCAAACCGGCAGCATGTCCGGTCATCCCTACCAAGCGCCCGCGCTCAAACCAGCGATCATCAAAGCCAGTAAAGCTCGCAAACCGAAAAATCCGCTGATCGATCACCTCTTCAACCACCGGTTCGGTAAAGTATCCCGGCTGCGATAGGTCAAACCGGCACCCGGCATCCCCCAACACCGCCGAACAACCGCGCTGATAAGTCAGCCCCTGCGGCTGGTTCAACGCCTCGGTCAGCCCGCGTAGTTCTGCCTGAAACGCGCCGCCAGATCGCATAACCTCGCCAAACGTGCCGCGAAACTGCAAGACGCGCTCGTCGATATTTGCCCAGTTCACCAGCCAGGCCCGCACTTCCGCGCCATCAAACCGCCCCGCCAGCAAATCCGCCTCGGTGACAGAGGCCGCAGAAAGCGCCCCCATCGTCTCGGTGTTGTCCACCGAAAGGCCCGTCGATTGCTGCAATGCCCGCGCCGTTAGACCCGAGCTTGCCAGAAACGCTACGCCCTCGAACCCAAGATCACGGTCATGGTCGGTAAAGCCGTAAACCGTGCCGTCCCGGCGGACCACAGCCCATGCCCGGCAGACCGTGCTGGCCCCGGTGGCCAGATGTGCATATAGCCCCGCAGCGCCCCCCATCAGACCCGAACCTCCACAACCGGCACATTCGGCACTTCACCGGCCTGAAACGACTGCACCGATGTCTGAATGCGGTCGGTATCGAACCGCACCGGCACATCAAACTCGAACCCCGCTGTCACCTGCACACCGGTGGCGGGCGGCACCGCAAAGCTGATCAGCCCGGTCGCGCCATCTACCGTATATTCCAACCCATCCACCTTCGGATCACCCGCAACCGCGACCCGCACCGTACCAATCACCGGCTTCACAACCGGGCGCACATAGGTCTGCTGACCCGACCGATAGGTTTTCGTCATCGCAAAAACCGCTGTCGCCCCATCACCCAACCCAATCACCTGATCCTCATGCCCCACTGCCCCCGAGGCAACGCAAGACTTGAAATCCGCCCAGTCTTTCCAGCGGAACCCGGCCAACTGCCCCCGACGCGCTTCAAAGAACGCAATCAGCGCCTCGACGTCATCCAAAGACCGCAACCCAACCCCGGCGTCATAGCGACGCCGAGCATGCGCCCACGGCGAATTGCGTTCCTCAAACCCATTGGCCAGAGTTACTATTTCGGTGCGCCGTTCTGGCCCACCGACCGAGCCAAAAGACAGATTGGCCGGAAACCGAACATCGTGAAATTCCATGAATTAGCCCTTACCTGTTCCGCTGTCCGCGCGACAATGCACGCGATGCCTGTGCCGCAATCTGCCCCTGACTGCGCTGAAACCCCTGCACGTCGGGGGTGGAGATATTCATCACCTCCGTCACTGGCCGCCCGCCGCCACCTGCCTGCACGCCCAATCGCCCATCCGGGCCGCGCGCCAGCGGCATGATCGCCTCTGGCCCCGCCTCGCCCATCAGCCCGCGCCCGCCGCGCATCGCAAACCCGGTCGGACCGGTCACCACGCCCCTTGGGCAAACGGCATCACGCGGCCTTGACTGAACGCCGAGCCATTCGCAAACGGTGCGGCCCCCCCCAGCAAGCCGTTCAAGCCGTTGGCAATCAACCCACCCAGCGCGTTCTGCACCGGCTTCACAGCAATCCCGTAAACCGTGTCTACGATTGTCTGGCCAACCGATTTCAGCGCATCCGACAGCTTCACTCCGTCAAACACCAGGCCATCAAATGCCCGCCGCAACCCGCCACCGATCCCAGCCGAAAGGGTGTTCACTTCCTTGCCGGTGAACAACAGACTGTCGCGCATCCGTGCCAACTCGCCATCAAACGCCGCAATCATGCCCGTTGTGCCTTCAAGCGAGGCTTCCAGCCCGGCGATCTGATCCTCAAGTTCTTCAATCTCCGCCATCGCCCGATCCTTTCCCTATGTCCGGAAACGCTGCTGCCAACTCGACCAGCCGCGCCCGCGTCAATGGGGGCGGTGCATCCTGCGCCCCCAACATAATCCGTAACTCGATGGGCGAAAGCCGCCAGAAAGCGTCCGGCGTCAGGCCAAGCCCCTGCAACCCCGCTCGCATCAAGCCCGCCCAATCGATCAGGCTCATGCCTCCCCCGGCAATGCAAAAGCCCGCGCCAGCAATTCGACAGCCGCGCGTGCCGCCTCGACCGGCCCGCCACCAATCTCGACCGTGCGCAAATCGGCGGCATTGCCCTGCCAACCCCCGCCCCTCAGCCCCGCCACAATCAGCGCCAAGACATCCCGCGTCCTGATGCCGCCACCCTCGAAGCGCTCGACCAGATCAATCAGCGACCCTGCATCAAGCGCCGCCTCCAATTCAGCCAGCGCCCCCAGCGTCAGCTTCGCCACATGGCGCTCACCGTCCAGCCAGATCGCCACTTCGCCTGCCCAGGGATTTGCCATTTGGGGGTTCGCCATCAAAGCGCGGTGAAGCTCAGAACGCCGGCCGACGCCATCGTCATCTCATAGGTCGCCTCGCCGTTATGACTGCCGGCATATTCGATCGCCGCAATCTGGAACGGGCCTTCGATCACGCCGAAGCTTGGGATGATCACCTGAAACCGCGGTACCTCGCCGTCAAAGAATATCTGGCGGGCGCGCTCATCCGTGTTGGCATCGCGAAACACACCCGACCCCGAAATGCTGGCAGACCGGACACCAGCGCCAGCCAGCAATTCACGCCAGCCGCCGATGCTTTCCAGACTGGTAACATCCACGGTTTCCGCGTTGAAACTGATCCGCGTTGCGCGCAAGCCCGCAATGGTAACGAACTGTCCGTCCCCGATCAGGTCCAGCTTGATCAACAGGTCTTTGCCGCTTTGAACAGCCATGAGAATTCTCCGATATGAAAGGACGGCACGCCGGGGTAACCCTCGCAAGCCATTGAACTTAAGACTTATAGTGCTATTCCTGAACCCGCGCCTTGAAGGTCAGATCGATCCGGCGCACGTCGCCGTCCGCTATCCGCTTGGCCGCCGCCCGCATGAAATGCAGGCTTACCAGACGCCCGCGCATAAGCGTCATCGGCGCATCTACCAGCGCATAAGACACCGCCACCGCAATCGACTTTGCCGCCTGGAATCCGGTCGCATCGCTGATCACAGACACCTGCAAACGATGCTCGGCCCCGCCACCTGACTTGTCAGATCGGTCCAAAGTATCCTCTGGCCCGATCAACACAAACGTCCCCGTGCCCGCCCCCGGCGGCACCGCATCGTAAACCGGCACTCCGGTCAGCGGCACCGCCGTCGTCAGCCGAGTGTAAATCGCCGCCTGCAAAGCAGCCGCAACACCATAACTCATTCTGGAACCTCCTCACGGGCAAAGCACATCAGGTAATGGCCGTCGGGGTCGCGTTCAGTCACCGCCAAAATCACAAATACCCGCGCACCATCGCGAAACCGCTGGTCGGGCTTCGGCCGTGATGGTCCGCCCTGGACCGCGCCGCGCACCGTGATCCGATATGGCACCGTGGCAAAGAACGCCTCCTCCCCCGCCACATCGCGCCCTGATCCGGGCACCACTTCTGCCCATAATGTGCCCAGCGTCGCCCAGCTTTCGCTAAACCCGCCAGACCCATCGGCCAGCCGCACAACGCCCTCCAACACCAAAGGCCGGTTCAAAACGACATATTTCATACCGTCCCCCCGCCCAAAACCCGCACTGTGCGCCAGCGCTCAATCAGCGTCACCACGCCAAATGGCAACCCGCCGTCGCGCACCCCCGCCTCATGCCGGTTCTCATAATACTCGGCAGCCAACAGCAGCACCGCCTGTGCCAAATCGGCAGGCACCACCGCCCAGGCCGCGCCAAACCCTGCATCAAACACCACCTCGGCCCGCCCTGCCATCGGCACTAGCGGCAGCGCCAATCCCGTCGCGACCAGCTTCGGGCGGTGCATATCCTGCACCAGTTTGTAGCGCGCCGGATCAATCACCACCGCCACATCAGCCGCATCCATCAGCGTCACCGATACCATCGCCGTCACCGGCGCCACTGGCAAAGCCTGCTCACTGCCGCTCCGCCAATCCTCAACCGTCCACAAAAACCGGCGCGCAATCAGCACCTTGCCGATCCGCCCCTCAATCGCCGCCATTGCCGCGCGCAGATAGCTTTCAATCAACCCGTCCTGCAGGGTATCGTCGGCAAACCCGGTGCCAAGTCTCAGATGGTTCTTCAGCGCCGCCACCGGCAAGGCCAGCGTTGGCACTGTGGTCTGCTCGATCAACATCATCGTAAACTCTCCAGTTTCCCCATGGATCATGGACGCGCGCCCCGCGCCGCTCGGACGGAGGGGGATCAGCTAGTCGGCGCGGCATAGGCCAGCGCGCGCCCATCACCCGCCACCCCGTCAAGGGCAGCGGGCCTCGCAGTGCCGTTTAAGACACTGCGATTTTCAGCAGCTTGATCGCCGCATAATCGCTGACATCGCCGCCCACACGCTTCAGCGCATAGAACAGAACGTGTGGCTTGGCCGAAAAGGGGTCGCGCAGCACCCGCACATCAGGGCGTTCCGCAATGGTGTAACCCGCCGCGAAATCGCCAAACGCGATGGCATAGGCGTTGGCCGCGATATCCGGCATGTCTTCACAAACCAGGACTGGATACCCCATCAAACGCGCCGGTTCCGCCAACGCCAAACCGTCCGACCACATGAAGCGGCCGTCGGCATCCTTCATCTTGCGCACCGCACCTGCAGTTTTCGAATTCATTACGAACGTCGCATTGGAGCGGTAATCAGCAGCCAGCGAATAGACCAGGTTGACGATGCAATCGACAGCATTTACAGCCGCAAAATCCGCTGCCGCACCTGTTGGCACATAGCCGATGTTGCCCCAGGTCCAAGATGTGTTCGCAACCTTGGCTGGCAGCAAAAAGCCCTTCGGCTTGTCGATTCCGTCGCCATTCACAAACGCCGCGGATTCCGCACGAATGAACCGCTCCGCAATCTTACCGGCCAACCAGCCTTCCACATCGAACGCGCTGTCATCCAGCAAACGCTGGCTGGCCTTCGGCATCGCCGACAGCTGGTGCAACCGGATCGAAATACGCTCGATGATCGGCGTCGCCGTTTCAGTGGTCGCGGTGCTTTCCGTAGCCCAACCCGAGCCAACATCGGAACGATCAATCAGCACATCAAACGACGTCGCCTCAACATTGACCACACTCGCAATCGCCCGCACGGACGCGTTCGATGACAGCATCGACTTGATCGTATCCGCCGTCTTCGGATCAATTAGATAGCCACCATCCGCAGCCACAGCGGTATTCAGCGCCTTGCCTTCCAGCACCAACCCGCGCAAACCGTCATCATCACCCGAACGCAAATACGCGCCAAAGGCTTTCTTGTGCGGCACCTCTACCTCTGCTGCGGCAGAAAGCGCCGGGCGTCCGTAGGTCATTGTCTTTCGATCCAGCATGGTTTGTCGCTCTTCCTGTTGTTGCAAGGCTGTCTTCACTTCGTCCTGAAAGGTATTGAATTCCTTCAAGAACCCCGTCATGGCGGATTTCACTTCCGCAGCCGGATTGGTCGGCTGAGGCGCATCTGCCCCAGCCCGTAGTTTCGTGTCGGTCATCCAAACCTCCGTGGATTTCAGTCTTTCAAACGTCGCTTCCGCTGCTGCGCCAATGTTTCGCGCGCCTCGTCAAAAATCGCCGCCATGTCGCGCCAACTGTCGCCAAAGCTGTCCGCCTTGGCCGAAACCCGCGCTTCCGCCAGCATCGGAAATGTCACCAAAGACACTTCCCACAACTCCACCTCAGCCAGCAACCGCTGACCCTTCGCATCACGTTCCGCCCGCAGGGTGCGGTAACCAATTGATAATCCGTCAATCGCCCCCGCCGCCAGCAAGGCCGCAGCCTCACGCCCACGCTCTACTTCGGTCAGGATGCGGCCCTTCACATACAGGCCCTTGGCGTCCTCGCGCACCTCCTCCCAAACGCCGATCGGCTGGCTAGGATCGTGCTGCCACAGCATCTTCACCCGCCGCCCTTGCGCCGCCAGTGCCTTCAAAGACGCGCCATACGCCCCCGCCTGCACCGTATCGCCCCCCTGATCGCGATGCCCGAACAGCGAGGCATACCCCTCAACCACCCGCCCATCGGTCACCACTATCCCGGCGTCGGGGCGATGAAACTTGCGTTCCGGTGCGCCAAAATCGCTAAAGTCCGTCATTGCTTTCACCTCATTGCCGCTGCCAAAAGCGTCTCCGCCACCTGCGCCAGCAGGAAGGCAGCAACCCCGTAAACTCCCACCCAGATGCGCTTTTCCAAGCGTTCCAACGCACCCTCTATCTGGCCAAGCCTGTATTCGAGGCCCGACCAGCGCTCTTCATGCACCCGTTCATTCGCCTCGATCCGGGCTGCCGCTGCATCAAAACTGTCGTAAAGATACCGCGATCCAGCGGCCTCCTTGCGCGCCGTCATTCATCCTCCGCCAGTCGCGGCAGCCCCAGCAGCATCCGCTTTTCAGCGTCGGTCAGGAACCATGCCGAACCCACCCGCGCCCATTGCTGATCCCGCTCCACCGCCAAAGCAGGCACCTGATCGAGGTCAGGCTTCAATTCCACGGCCTCGCCAGTAAACCCCGACAGCCAGTGCGAAATTGACGCCGCTACCTTCGCCACCAACGGCAAGACCGTCAGTCGAAAGAACGCCCGGTTCGCCTCCTGGTAGTTCGCGTAAGTCGCGTCCCCCGGAATGCCCATCAACATCGGCGGCACCCCAAACGCGATGGCAATTTCTCGCGCTGCCGCTTCCTTGGTCTTCTGAAACTCCATGTCACTGGGGCTAAACCCCATCGGCTTCCAATCGAGCCCCCCTTCCAGCAACATTGGCCGCCCGGCATTGCGCGCGCCCTGATGATGCGCCTCAATCTCGGAAATCAGCCGGTCATACTGGTCGGGTGACAACTGCGATTGCCCATCCGCCCCCTTGTAGACAATCGCCCCCGATGGCCGTGCTGCGTTATCCAGCAACGCCTTGGACCACCGCGCCGCGGCAATATGCACATCAACTGCCACCGCCGCCGCCTGCATCGGCGAGAAACCATAATGGTCGTCCTGCGGGTGGAAGGTCCGGATATGGCACACCGGCGTGATCCCGGTCGTCATGTCAAAGCGGTGCTTTCTGGCCCCGACAGTATAGTCATACGCCACTGGCCAACCATCTGCCCCCGGAACCAAAGCCATCCGGTCAGACCGCAGCACATGCAGCTCGCCCGGCAGTGACGTCACCCCCGGCACCGCCTCCAGATAAGCGTTTCCCGACAGCAGCAATTGCCCGTAAACCGCCTCGAAAAACTCGGCCCGCCCCTGCGCCAAATTCGGCCGCGCGACTAGGTCCAGCAACGGATGCAGATCATAGCGCCGATCCCGGTCCTGCAAGATCAACGGCATCGCCGCCGCCGCTTCACTGATCAGCTTGACCGCCCGAAACCCGATCGGATTGCCGAGGAAACCGGTCTTGGTCAGGCTCACCACATCGCGCGGGCTCCACGCCACCCGACCCGTTCCCTGATAGGCAATCACCGGCCCCGTGGCTGACGCCTTGTGTTCCGGCACCGTCTGCTCCGTTCGCCGCAAGAAATCGAACACCATGCCACCTCGTTTATCTCAGGCAAAAGCCCACCCAGCCTCGAACCACTCTGGCCCGCGGCGACTATCGTTTTCGCCCCTACCTCGGGGCAGTTATCTCGTTGAAATCACTCTACCGAATGGCTGCTAAACTTCCATTACCCCACCGCGCGGTGCTTGGTTTTTTGTCGTAGATCAGGCGGGAAAGCCGGTTCCCACTTTTGCCTGATTTACTCCGCGCCGCCCCCGAAACCACCCGTTTTTTTCTGTTCAAAAATATCCTCGCCGAAGGCAAGGATCTCCCTATTCCCCCAACGTCCGCATCCTCGGCCTGCGCCAGGTTTGCGAAGGTTCAATCATTAAATCCGTCAACGCCCAAACCAGCGCATCCACCCTGTCCGGGCTGCCCTTGCCGCGATACCCCTGCGCCGTCATCTGGCACATCTGATCTTCTAGCGCACCCAAGCCCCGCACATGTGCCACCCGACCCTGTTCATAAAGTGCTGCCACAGGCTCCGCCCGCGCCACCTTGCCACGCGATGCCCGCACCGCCCGGTACGCCACCAACGGGTCAATCTGCCGGATAACGCTTTCCACCATATCGCCGCCTTGGTTCACCTCAGCCACCAGCCGGTCCGCCCCATGCCGCCGCAACGCCTCAAGCGCCGCCCGTGCCCAGGTATCAGGGCTGGCCCCCTGCACCGATGCATCCTCCAACACCACCGCCCGCCAATCCTGCGGCGGCCCCTCGGTGTATGCGCCCACTACCAAGATCCCGCATTCATCCGATCCACCATGCCCCGTCACCGGCGGATCAATCGCCACCACGATCCGGTCCAGCTTCGGCACCTCGTCCAGCCGCAGCGACTCAAGCCGCGCAGACGTCCACAGCGCCCCCTCCTCATCCTCCAGCAACAGCCCCTCCAACTCCTGCCGCCCCGTTCGGGTGCCCGCATAGCGCGCCTGCACTTCCTCCAGAAAAGACGCCGCCAGATAGGCACGGTTCGCTTCGGTCGGCGCATGGGTCAGCACGGTTGAGGGGTTCTTCAATATCGCCTTCAACGTAGCCACATTACGCGGCGTGGTCGTGACCACCTGCTGCGGATTGCGCCCCAACCGCAGCGCAAACTGCAACATATCCCAGGTATCCTCAGCCCGTTTCCACTTGGCCAATTCATCCACCCACGCGCCATCAAACTGCGGCCCACGCAACGCCTCGGGTTCATGCGCCGAAAACACCTGCGCCACAGCCCCGTTCGCCCAAACCAACCGCTTTCGGCCCGCTTCCCACTCGGGCCGCCGATCCGGGGGCGAACACGCCAAAATGCCGCTTTCACCAAACACCATCACCTCACGCGCCTGATCAATGGTTTCGGCAACCAGCGCGAAATGCTTGGCCCTGCCGGGGTCTAACGGCCCCGCCCCTTCCACCTGCGCGCGCACCCACTCCGCCCCCGCGCGTGTCTTGCCAGCCCCCCTGCCCCCCATGATAACCCATGTTTTCCGGGCCCCCTCGGGTGGCAGTTGGTGCGACAGCGCCCAGAACTCGAACATCCACGGCAGCGCCAGCAGCGCGTTTTCGCTTAACCCCGCCAGAAACTCATCCATCACTTGCGGCGTCGCGGAGGCAAGCCAGGCGGCGCCCGATTTCATCCCGCGCCGTGTCAAAGTCGAGCGTGCTGCCGGGACTAATCCCGCCTGCGTGCTTGCGAAGCTTGTCAACTCTTGTCCTTTCATCCATTGCAACCTGGAACGCCTGTTTCAGATCCTTGACCACGATGGTCGCCGCTCTGATGTCAGCCGACTTCCCCGCGCGAACCGCCATTAGCGTCCGCGTCAGTTCTTCAGCAACGCCCCGGTAAAGCCCCTCTGCCGCCGCCAGCAAATCAACCGGCAGCTCATCCCCTGCGGAGAATTTTATCGTCATCTGTCGCTGTACCGCCTCTCATGCAGCCCCCCGCACGAGCAAAATGAAAAAACGGCACCGGGGGTAATCCCCGGGCCGTTCAGTCACTTCTTCTAGCATCAGCAATCTATACGCCGGATCGCTCGCAAGGTCAAGTTTAAATTACTTGTTAACAACATGTTACCGAACTAAACTCACACTACTTGTTAATCTTCGCATCCCTCGCCACGTCTTGGCGGGCGGTCAGTCAAACCGATCAAACGCCTCCAACTGCGACCAAGTAACCCATGACGACAGCCCGATATCGCGACGCATATGGTCGGACATCGCGCCTATATCTCTGCTTGCCCGGTGCTGATCGCGCGCCTCACGACGGGTGATCCGATATTGCATGATCTGTGCTATCCGGCGCAAAAGCCAAACTCGAAGCCACCTCAGGCGGTCAAAAACCCACTCATCTGGCTTGCCCGCCACGCCAAATTCCATCCGTTCAATAAATTTCATCCTTTGCGCATTTTTCGCGTGAAATGATCCCCCGCCCATCCATGTCATTGCGGATGGGCGGGCCTGCCGATCAAGCCCAGTTGGCATCATGGTCGCGGTGTGTGCCCAGATACGCCCCCGGCCCGAAATGCGTGTCGTAGAACCCGGTATCCAGTTTGTGCGCCTGCAGATACATCAGCGCAAAGATCGCTGGCACCGTTGCGGGGAACCGCCCGAACGTGTCCTGGATGTACTGCGCCATCGTCACCACGCAGTCCACGAATTCTGGTCCGATCGGTGCTGCACTTGTCCGCACCTTCTCGGTCTTCTTGTAGGGCCCGGCCGTACCCGCATTGAACGGCCCATTCGGCCCGAACTTCCGCGTAACCGCCGCCTCCACCGCATCGCGCATGGTGGCGAAGTGCGGCTGGCAATGCCCTTCGAACACGCCCGGCAACCCGGTCACATGCGGCAACGGCTTCCCTTCGATCATGTCGAACCGGAAGCCCAGCCCCGGCACTTCCGGATCGCCACTCGCCCCCAGCACGCTGAACGGGTTAATCCCGTCATACATCCAGCCGCCAAGCCCCATCGCTTGCAGCATCAGCGCCCCGGCGTAAGCTGAGGTCGAAAGCTCCACCGTCGCCTCGGTCAGCCCGTACTGCTCGACATAGGTCAGCGGATACAGGGCCACCACATTCACCAGATCCGCGAACTTCTCCAGTCCCGGAATGGGCCGGTTGTTCACATCATCGTAGATGCAGGCGCCGTTCTGCACGAGATAGCACAGCACCATCAGCATGTGCTGCGCCATGTCCGCAACCGGAATGACCAGCGTGCTGCCCGGCACGTTCGCACACCAGGTATTGTGCCGCTACATGTGCGCTTTCCCCGCGATTGTCGACAGCAGCAGCATCTGCTGCATCTCGCTTAGCGGCTCCACCAGTTCAGCGGACGCATACGCCAGCGGCCCATCGGGGATCACTGCACCCTTGGCAAACCGCCGCACCCGACGCCCCTGTATGGCCTCGATCAACGGAAACGTCGCCGCGATCTTCAGCCCCTCGGATGCTGTCGCAACACCGCTCAAATCAATCTTGCCTTCTGGTTCAGCACTGCCTCCAGCTGCCGCCCCAATCAAAGCTCCGGCGCCCGCAACCGACGCGCCAAGCACCTTTCTACGTGTTGTATCAAACATGTTTCGCTCCAATTTGCCCGCCGCCCGCCGCCAAAACATCTGCGGCTTTAAAAGCGGTTCATACGGACAAGGATATGCCGCAAAACCTGCTTTTCTGACCAGTTTGCTTGCGGTGTACTGGCTTCAGAAGACCAATTAACAATTTATATTAATACGTTAAGAAAATATGCCATCACCACTTCCCGCGCCGCCTGTCCGGTTTCTATACCGCAGGTACAAAAAAGGAGGGGCCTCATGAACACCAATCTTCGCGGCACGACAACGCGGCAACAGATCCTCGAGGTCGCCCGCAACGCTGTGCTGGCCAAAGGCTTCGACGCTACCTCAATCGATGAAATTGTGGCAGCGGTCGACATCACCAAGGGTGGCTTCTTCTACCATTTCCCCGACAAAACCGCCCTCGCCCGCGCTCTGATCGAAGACTATGTCGAGGAAGAAGACCGCCTGTTCGATGCGGTTTTCGCTCGCGCCGCTGATCTGAACGATGACCCGCTGCACACGATGCTGATCGGGCTAAAGCTGATGGCCGAACTGATGGCCGATCTGCCCCGTGGCCACCCGGGCTGCATTGTCGCGACAGCGTGCTATCAGGACCGGTTGTTTGACGCCGAAGTGCGCGATCTTATCAAAAGCGCAATGCTGGGTTGGCGCAGCCGGTTTCAGGCGATGTTCGCCGCCATTGCAAAGCGCTATCCGGCACACGATGCCGTCTCGCCGTCTGACCTGGCCGATATGTTCATGTCCGTCGTCGATGGCGCCATCATTCTTGCACGCGCCACACGCGAGCCAAAAGCACTGCCTGCACAGATCATGATGTTCCGCTCCTACGTCAAGGTGCTTTACACACCGCAACGCGCTTACGCGTAACGACTCGGCTGACCGGGGCGACCCCTATTTAGTCGCCCTCAACCCCCAAAGCACCCTCGGTTGCTCCATCAACGGCCTCCTGCTGCGCCTCAATCTCGCGCCATTTGGCGACGTTGATATTGTGCTCTTCCAGCGTCGTCGCAAAGGCATGTCCCCCGGTACCATCTGCCACAAAGAACAGGTATTCCGTGGTGTCAGGGTTCAGCGCCGCCTCGATCGACAACCGCCCCGGGTTGGCGATCGGCGTCGGCGGCAATCCGTCAATCACATAGGTGTTATACGGCGTCTCGCGGCGCAATTCACTTTGCCGCAGGCCGCGCCCCAGGGCGCCTTCACCTTTGGTCAGCCCGTAAATCACTGTGGGGTCGGTCTGCAATCGCATGCCCTGCGCAATACGGTTCAGGAACACCGAGGCCACCTGTTTGCGCTCCTCGGGCACCCCGGTTTCCTTTTCCACGATGGACGCCATGATCAGCGCCTCCTCCGGCGTATCGTACGGCAAACCGTCCGCCCGCTTTGCCCACAACTCTGCCAGGGTCTGCTTCTGGCTCTCCTGCATCGCCGCCAGAAGGGCTGCACGGTCACCACCCTTGTCGACCTCGTAGCCTTCAGGCGCCAATGACCCTTCGGGCGGCACTGCTGCAACCGTTCCCTCAAGGAAATCAGCCCGCTTCAGGCTTTCCACCACTTGCCAACTGGTCACGCCCTCGGCCAGCGTGATTTGCCAGCGCATGTCATCGTCGGCGGCAGCATCGACATATTCCGCCGGTGCAGCATCGACTGCCGGATCAAACTTCACCACATCGACATAGCGATTGTCGGCGGGGTCCAGTTCGCGCAGCACAATCTCGGAACTGGTCACACCAATGCGAAAATTCACCTCGCGCCCGCAGGTCGATTGCCCGCCCGCCGTCAATATCTTCAGCACCTCTTGCATCGATGATCCCGGTGCCACCAGATAGCTGCCGAATTTCAGCCCCGCCGCCTTTTCGGAGTAATCCGCGCCAATGCGAAAAATCCGCGCGTCACTTACCGCGCCCTGATCTTCCAGCGATCGGCTGACCGCACTCAGTGACGCGCCCCGTTCCACCTTCACGCAAACCGATGCCGTCAACGGCCCAGGTTCGGTAAACTGCGCGCGCCCCCACGCCAGCAACCCCGCCAGGGCGATCAGTCCCACAATGAACAGCGTCAGCGCGTTAGAGGCGATGGACCGCCACATCAGCCTACCACCCGGCCAATGACAAGGCTCGCGTTGGTGCCGCCAAACCCGAACGAATTCGACAGCACAATATCGATGCGCCGCTTGCGTGCCACGTTCGGCACCAGATCGATCACATGCGCCACCGCCGCATGATCAAGGTTGATCGTCGGCGGCGCCACCTGATCACGCAGCGCCAACACGCAGAAAATCGCCTCAATCGCCCCGGCAGCGCCCAGCAGATGCCCTGTCGCCGATTTCGTCGAAGACATCGACGCATTCGCAGCCGCATCCCCCATCAACCGCTCCACCGCCGCCAGTTCAATCACATCTGCCATGGTCGAAGTGCCATGCGCATTGATGTAATCAATTTGCGCTGGCTTAAGGCCAGCCCGATCAATCGCCGCCTTCATCGCCCGGAACGCACCATCACCATCTTCGGCAGGGGCCGTAATGTGAAAGGCATCGCCAGACATGCCATAGCCCAGAATTTCCGCGTAAATCTTGGCGCCCCGTGCTTTCGCGTGCTCGTATTCCTCCAGCACCACCGCGCCGGCACCCTCGCCCATCACAAACCCGTCGCGGTCGGCATCATAAGGACGGCTAGCCTTGGTCGGATCATCGGCACGCTTGGTCGACAGCGCCTTGCAGGCGTTGAATCCGGCAATGCCGATCTCGGAAATTGGGCTTTCCGCCCCACCCGCTACCATCACGTCGGCATCCCCCCATTGGATTAGCCGCGCCGCGTCACCTATCGCATGGGCGCCCGTCGAACAGGCCGTGACCACCGAATGGTTCGGCCCCTTGAAGCCGAACCGAATGGATACCTGCCCCGAAATCAGATTGATCAACGCTGATGGAATAAAGAATGGCGACACCCGCTTTGGCCCGCGCTCCTTGATCAGCACCGCCGTATCGGCAATCGCGCTCAAGCCGCCGATGCCTGACCCCATCATCACGCCCGTCCGGCAGCGCGCATCCTCGTCCACCGGTTGCCAGCCGGAATCGCGCACCGCCTGAACCGCCGCCGCAACCCCGTACAAGATGAAATCATCGACCTTGCGCTGGTCCTTCGGCTCCATCCAGTGATCGGGATTGAAGGTGCCATCGCTGCCATCGCCGCGCGGCACTTCGCAGGCGTACTGTGTCACTACATTGGAGGTATCAAACCGCGTGATCCGTGCTGCACCTGATTGCCCGGCAACCAACCGCTCCCAGCTCGCCTCAACTCCGCAAGCCAGCGGTGTGACCAAACCCAAACCCGTGACAACAACCCGACGCATGCACGCCTCCCGAATTTTCTTATTTGCAGGCCTAGATACACGGCCCCCCGGCCCGGCGCAACTCAACGCCCCCCAAGAAGCAGATTTGCGCCTTCAGACGCCGCACTTTCGCACCAACAACTGAACCGTCTCGCCCTTCAACTCGGCTTGCCGGACGGGCGCGTAACCCAGCTTTTCGGCAAGGGCCAAAGACACCACATGGTCGGGCGTGATCATCACCCCGCTTGCCCCACCAAAAGGTTGTGCATCAAACCACCGATGTGCAGCCTTGGTCGCCTCATACCCATAGCCTTGGCCATGCGCGCGCACTCAGCACCCATCCGACCTCGGGAATGGTGTCAAAATCCGGTCCAAGCATCCGTTTAGGGGTGAAAAAACCGGTGTGCCCCAGCATCGGCCCACCAGGCTTCAGAAAGATGCCCCATTGGCCGTGGCCGATCATCACCCAGCTGCCGGCATTGCGCAGAAACGACCCCTAGCTTTCGGCCTCGGAAACCGCTTTGCCACTGATATAACGCACCACATTGGGTTCCGCCCAGATTGCGGCGAATGCCGTGAAATCCTCCCGGACCATTGCGCGCAGGATCAGCCGTTCCGTCTTGATCTCCGGTACCATTGCCAGCCCCCAAACGGAAAACGGCACCCCCGAGGGAGTGCCGCATTGCACCAAAAAGTCCAGAAAGATCAGGCAGCTTCCGTGATGAACTTCACCGCATCGCCAAAGGTCTGAATGGTTTCGGCTGCGTCATCGGGAATTTCGATACCAAATTCTTCTTCGAACGCCATCACCAGCTCAACCGTATCAAGGCTGTCAGCACCCAGGTCGTCGATGAACGATGCGTTGATCGTCACCTTTTCACCCTCGACGCCAAGATGCTCAACAACGATCTTCTTCACGCGATCCGCGATGTCGCTCATATCAATTCCTCATAGGTTGCGGGCAATGCCCGTTCTTTGCCTGTTGCCCTATTCGGGCGGTTTTCCCGCGTTTCTGCGGGCCACCAAGACTTGGTCCGGGCGTTGTCAGCGCGCCTATAGCAAGAGCATTGTCCCTTGGCAAACGCTTTCCCATGCCGCCCCGCAGCATACCGACAAACTTTCGCCTACAGCATATAGCCGCCGCCATTGATATTCAGCGTGGCCCCCGTCACATAGGCCGCCTCCGCGGACGCAAAATACAGCACCGCCGCCGCAATCTCATGCGGTGTTCCCATCCGACCTACCGGTACACCTGCCAATATCTTGCCGCGCTGCTCGTCGGTCAGCTTGTCAGTCATCGGTGTCGCCACCAGCCCCGGCGCCACGCAGTTAACCGTGATGCCCCGGCTGCCAACCTCTTGGGCCAGCGATTTCGACATGCCCACCACCCCGGCTTTGGTAGCCGCATAGTTCGCCTGCCCCGGATTACCGGCTTGTGCGACAACAGATGTGATGTTCACGATCCGCCCCCACCGCGCTTTCATCATGCCGCGCAATACCGACCGGGTCAGGCGGAACGTCGAATTGAGGTTCACCTCAATCACGGCCAGCCAGTCATCATCGCTCATCCGCATCATCAAACCGTCGCATGTGATGCCTGCGTTGTTGACAAGAATGTCCACCGACCCCATCAGTTCGGCCGCCTGTTTTGGCAAAGCCTCGACCGAGGCCATGTCGGACAGATCGCAAGCCGCAACAAAGGCACGCGGACCCAATTCCGCAGCCAACGCGTGAAGCGGTTCCAGTCGCGTCCCGCTCAGCGTCACCGCCGCACCTGCCGCATGCAGAACCCGCGCCACCTCTGCGCCAATGCCACCCGATGCACCGGTCACCAATGCACATTTTCCCGAAAGATCAAACATCACGCGCCCCCTTGAACTGTTGGGTCACCTATCAAATCACACATCGTAATGCTACCCATTGTCCGTCACTGGTCCATCGATTGGGCTGAATACTGTTTCCAAATGCGCAACGACAAAACCCCAGATGAGCCAATCCCAAGCCAAACGCACCGCGAGCTTGCTTTTCGGACAGAAACCAAACGGCAGCTCACCGTCTGCGTTGACCTCACCCGAACATGAAGGGCCGCATCGCCCCCTCGACACCTTCGGCCGCACCAGCCAACCTGCAAAAAATCCACAGAAAGGTGACCCATGTCAAAAGCTTACTGGATCGTTCATGTTACCGTCAAAGACCCGGCAGCATATGATGCTTACCGGGCAGCCAACGCCGCCCCACTTAGCCAATTCGGCGGCAGGTTCCTCGTTCGCGGTGCACCGCAAACCGTAACCGAAGGCAGCATCCGGCCCCGCACCGTGGTCGTCGAATTTCCCAGCCTGAAAGCCGCGACCGACTGCTACAATTCACCCGGATACCAGGCAGCCATCGTCCTGCGACGCCCTGCCAGCGACGCCGACTTCAGCATCATCGAAGGCTGGGACGGGTAGGTCCCGCCATCGCCTTTCCGCTGTCGCGGGCAAGGTACTATCGCAAACCCTGCGCAGTCACGGCCCTTTCAACGGGCAGGTCGAGATACCTAGCACCGAGTAAACCGGGCAACTCCCCACAAGCCCCGTTAACAGCGGCACAATGCCGATCAGTTTGGCATAGTGCCAAAAGCCCACGCCCTGATCCATAAAGAACCACACGATCAGGGCGGCCCCGACGACAACGCGCAAGATACGGTCAAAATTGCCTTCGTTGGTAGTGAACATGATGACGTCCTCTTCAAACAGCACCACAAACATCTGGTGCGTGAACTACAATGGATGCTTGCACTGGCACTCGCATTGATCTGGCTCAATGTGTCACGGTAGCGCGTTTGTAAGTGCTGCCCGAGCATTTGTTCCCATTCTCATTCGCAGCACTACCCTGAAAACCGTGCGGAGCGGGTTAGATCGGCCCTGTGATCCGCACCAACACTGCACTCAAAGCAGCTCGGAATGCCGCTCCGCACGCGCAATCCAAACGCCAAGCAACGGAAACAGGAACAACTCAAGCGACAGCGACGGCGCAATGGCCGCGCTGAACAAAAGACTGCTGTCCAATGCACTGACCCGCAACAAGCCGCCGACAAAAACCATCCCCGTCAGTGCAACCAGAATACTTTTCATGGCATGAAACGCGTAGCTGGCGACCAACATCAACACCCCAACCGACAACCAGACCCCGCCGATAAAGCGCACATGGTTGTCCTTGATCGCAAATTCCCCAGCGTCGGTCACAGCTAGAAAGGCCTTTGCCTCTCCCTGCCAGCCGAGCGTGTTAATCCCACCCAGCGCGACATTCAGGCCGAGGAAGATGATCTCGCACCCGGCCAGCGCAAGTACAACGCGCAATGCAATATTTGGCTTGATCAGGTCAGACATTGAATATTCTCATTTCTGCCGTCAGCCGGTTTCGAAACACACGTGGCACGGCTTGTGAACCCCGCCGCCACACCCCAACGCCTGCAACACGTTTGCCGCCGAACCCTACGCATCCTTCACGTCAATCGCGCAACAACTCATTGATACTCGTCTTCGATCTTGTCTGCGCGTCCACTTTTTTCACGATCACCGCGCAATAAAGATTGATCCCGTTCTTCGACGGCATCGACCCCGCGACCACCACCGATCCAGCCGGAACCTCGCCATAAGAAACTGCCCCGGTTTCCCGATCAACGATCTTCGTCGATTTCCCGATGAACACCCCCATCCCCAGAACCGACCCTTCGCGCACGATGCAGCCTTCAACTACCTCGGACCGCGCCCCGATAAAACAGTTGTCCTCGATGATCGTCGGCCCCGCCTGCATCGGCTCCAAAACCCCGCCAATCCCGACCCCACCGGAAAGATGCACGTTTTTCCCGATCTGCGCACAAGATCCGACCGTGGCCCAAGTATCGACCATGGTCCCCTCATCCACAAACGCACCAAGGTTCACAAAGGACGGCATCAAAACTACGCCCTTGCCGATAAACGCCGAATGCCGCACCACGCAGCCATGCACCGCACGAAATCCGGCCGCCCGCCACTGATTGTCGCCCCAGCCCTTGAACTTGCTGTCAACCTTGTCCCACCAGCCACCGCCCTGCGCGCCGCCTGATTGCGCCTCCATGTCGCGCAGCCGGAACCCCAGCAGCACTGCCTTTTTCGCCCACTGCTTGACCACCCACTCACCGCCAGCTGACCGCTCTGCCACGCGCAACGCCCCAGTATCCAGCGCGTTCAGCGTCGCCTCGATCGCGTTTCGCGTTGTGCCCTTGGTGGCGGGGGTAATCGTATCGCGGGTTTCCCATGCAGCGTCGATGGCGGCTTCAAGTGCGGCGTCGGACATCTGGCTTTCCTTTGCTGTAGTCATGCTCTGCCCCAGCCTATAGACCCTCGCCTAAGCCCACGCAATTCCCGCCTCAGGATGCCCTATATGAAAGACGAACCCCGCACCCACCCGTTTCGCGACAGCCAGCAGGACGCCGAAACCGCGCGCGAAATCCCGGACACCCCGCAAACCCGCGCACCGTCGTATCGGCTGGCCTTCGTCGACGACGAATTCATGTGCCGCGAGGAACTGCGTCCGGTTCGCCTGCAACTGGAACTGCTAAAGCCGCAGATGGTTCTGGATGAACGCGGTATCCTGTCAACCATCGTGATGTTTGGTGGTGCGCGTATCCGCGAGCCTGCACAAAATCAGCCCACCAAATCCCCGGCCATCGCCGATCTTTCGCATTTCTACGCCGAGGCCCGCCGCTTTGCCCACCTGATGACCCTGCGGTCGCTCAAAAAAGGCGGTGGCGAAGATGTGATCATGACCGGCGGCGGCCCAGGTGTGATGGAGGCTGGCAATCGGGGTGCCGCCGATGCTGACGGCATTTCGGTTGGCCTGAATATCGTACTGCCACACGAACAAGCGCCAAACCCTTACGTCACCCCGAACCTGTGTTTCAACTTCCACTATTTCGCTATCCGCAAGATGCACTTCCTGATGCGGGCAAAGGCTATATGCGTCTTTCCAGGTGGATTTGGCACAATGGACGAGATGTTCGAAGCCCTGACCCTGATCCAGACCGGCCGCATGAAACGCGTGCCATTTCTGCTGTTTGGCCGCGCCTTCTGGGAACGCATGATCAACTGGCAAGCACTCGCCGAGGTGGGCACAATTTCACCAAGCGATCTTGACCTATTCACGTTTGTTGAAACCGCAGAGGAAGCCATAGCTGCGATTGACGGTTGGCCGGAATAATGAGCGGATTCCAGGCGATCAGCACAGGAAATTCAGGGGCTACTCACATAAATTGTTCGATAAATACAAGTCCTGTGGACAAAATTGCATGAAACACGCCAACTACTCAAAGAACTTGTTCGAATATCAATAGTCCGGTTTACCAAAGCTTGGCGCTGAGTTCATTGCATGAATTCGCTCCAGATTAACAATGGTCGACAGCATCAACCGATCCTGGCTCCAATCGCCCGGCTTCTGAATGGCCAATGATGCCGCGACCGTCAGCGCCAGCATCGGCAGGGCAAGAGCGATAAACACCACCGTAGGGCTGCGTTCCGCTTTGCCATCGATCAATGACATCAGCCGATTTTTCAACAATTTGGCCGACCGCTGCGCAAAGAACCGGTTCTCGGTCCGCACCAGCGCCACGACAGGCGCATCAATCGCAAACATCCGCCGCGGCCGCAGGCTGTAGTGACAGACATTGATCAGGCAGTCGCAGTATTCGGCGACCTTATAGCCGCGCCGCATCATCACCTGCCGGTCGCAGGACAATTCGCGCAGCTGCTCGACCCGGCGCTTCCACAGATAGAACGCGGGGTTCCAGAAAAACAGAGGGCGCAGCGCCTCCAGAAAAATCTCCCAGCTGACATCATTCTGGCGCAGGTGCTGTATCTCATGTGCCAGGGCAATGCGCAGATCGGCGCTGCGCGTCAGCATTGCCGACGGCAGCACGACAAAGCGCTTGCGCCAACTGCGGGTTGAAAACGGCACCGAAATGTCATCCGACAGCCGCAGATGCAGCGACCCAAATCGCCGCCACGCATAGCTGTCACCAATCATCCGCCGCAGCCGCAGGATCGACAGAACCAAGCGGAATACAAAGACGCCCACCCCTAACAGGAGCAACGCAATCACTGGAAAGCCAATCGTACTGTGGCTTGCAAAGAACGTGGAGACCGTCTGCGACCGGATGCTCAGCAGGTTCTCCAGCGCCGAAGGGTTCATCTCAAACTTGCCTTGCAGGTATTGCGCTACGATGAAATCCGAAAGGTTCGGCACCGCGTCAGGCTTAACATAGCCGCCCTGCACCACCGCCATCAGCGCCAACGCAAACACCGGGCTGATCACCACCGCCAGAAACGTCGTCCGCATCACCCGTAATTGCGCACCAACTGTATGGCCAAGGCCGGCAAGACGCAGGGCGAAACCGATAGCAAAACAGGCCGCACACGCCAGCACTAACAGCGCGTTCACATCCAGATAGGCGTCGAAAAGAGTGCTAGCTGTTATCATCTCTGAGCCTCTTATCAATAAGCGCGCGAATCTCATCCAGCGCCTGCGGTGACAAGTCGCTGTCATCGACAAGGCGCGCCACAAGCGAGGCCGGCGTGTTGTCGAACAGCTTTTCCGAAAGGTTCTGGATAGATCGGGTCTGATAGGTGTCTTTGGTCAGGACGGGATGGTAAATAAACGTCTTACCCTGCTTTGTGCTGCTCACAAATTCTTTTTGTTCAAGTATCCGCATGATCGTTGCACCGGATGTATAGGCAAGCCCGCGATCCGGGCTTAGGGCATCCAAGACGTCGCGCACCGACCCCATACCCAGCTCCCATAGCTTGGTCATGAATTCGAGTTCAACCTCGGTAAGGAACTTGTATTTCTGACGCATCAACCTTGCCGATCCAGTCTACTTTTTATGCCCTCGTTCTAGCCGGAATTGCCCCAAGCGCAAAGCTTTCCAGGCAGCCAACGTTACACCTTCCAAAAACTGAAAGTCCCCCATGCCAATGCCAGTCCAAGCGGCACCCAAAGCGGCATTCCGACAAAGCCCAGCCATGCCAGAAAAATGTAGACAGACCCCAAAAGTGCTATGAACAGCCGATCACCGCGCGTGGTCACCAACCCCAACACACCTTTGCGTTCGTCACCGCCCGGATTGCGAATTTCCATCCACGTCAGCACGCCCATCGCCGCGAATATGCCGATGAAAACCAGCGCTGTCGGCCAGGTCCAAGCCATCCATCCCAGCGAAAACATCAAACCCTCCCCAGGGCGAAGCCCTTGGCAATGTAGTTGCGCACAAACCAGATCACGATGGCACCCGGGATGATCGTCAGCGTCCCTGCCGCCGCAAGCAGCCCCAGTTCATACCCCGCACTCGATGCGGTTTTGGTCATCGTGGCAGCGATTGGTTTCGCCTCGACCGCCGTCAGGGTCTTGGCCAGCAGCAATTCCACCCAGGAAAACATAAAGCAGAAGAACGCCGCCACACCAACACCCGCACTGATGTTTGGCAGAAAAATCGTGCCAAAAAACCGTGGGAAGGAATACCCGTCAACGAACGCCGTCTCGTCCAGTTCCTTTGGCACGCCGCCCATGAAGCCCTCCAAAATCCACACCGCCAGCGGGATGTTGAACAGGCAATGCGCAAGCGCTACGGCGATGTGGGTGTCAAACAGCCCGACCGCCGAATACAGCTGAAAGAACGGCAAGGCGAACACCGCCGCCGGGGCCATCCGGTTGGTCAGCAGCCAGAAAAACAACTGCTTGTCGCCCAAGAACCGATAACGCGAGAACGCATAGGCCGCCGGCAGCGCCACCAGCACCGAAATCACCGTGTTCAACGACACATAGATGATCGAGTTGATGTAGCCCCAATACCACGTCGGATCGGTGAAGATCACCCGGTAGTTTTCCAGCGTCCACGTCTGCGGGAACAGCGAAAAGCCCGATAAAATCTCATTCGTGGTCTTGAAGCTCATCGCGACCAGCCAATAAATCGGCAGCATCAGGAACAAGATGTAGATGATAGGTATCAGGGACCGTTTACGCATCTTGCCCGTCCTATTGTGCATCGTTACGCGTCATCAGCGTATAAAACAGCCAAGACACCAACAGCGTGATTGCAAAGTAGATCAGCGACATCGCCGCCGCCGGCCCCAGATCAAACTGCCCAAGCGCGATTTTCACCAGATCAATCGACAGCAGCGTAGTCGAATTCCCCGGTCCGCCGCCCGTCAAAACAAAGGGTTCCGTGTAGATGTTAAAGCTGTCCATGAACCGCAGCAGGATAGCAATTGTCAGCACCCGCTTCATTTTCGGCAGCTGAATGAACCGGAACACAGACCAGCTGGACGCCCCATCAATCCGCGCCGCCTGATAATACGCATCCGGGATCGACACCAACCCGGCATAGGCCAACAGCACCACCAGCGACGTCCAATGCCAGACATCCATCACAATAATGGTGATCCAAGCCGCCAGCGGATCTTGCGTCATGTCATAGGTGATACCCAGCGTATGGTTCAGGAAATAACCCACCAACCCAATGTCGGGCAGCGTGAAGATGTTCCACATCGCCCCCACCACATTCCACGGGATCAGCATTGGCAGCGCCATCAGCACAAGGCAGACCGGCACCCAAAACCCCGAACGCGGCATCGACAGGGCGATCACCACACCCAGCGGTATCTGGATCAGCAGAATAATCCCGGTAAACAGAAACTGCCGACCCAGCGAGGCATGAAACCGCTCTGACCGCAGCAATTGTTCAAACCAACCAAGGCCTTCCCAGAAAAATACGTTATCGCCAAAGGTTTCCTGCACGGAATAGTTGACCACCGTCATCATCGGGATCAACGCGTTAAACGCCACCAACACCAAGACCGGCAGCACAAAGAACCAGCCTTTTTGATTTTCGGTTTTCATCATGCAGCCTTTGCTGGCGAAGTGGCGATCCAACCGTCGCGGTAAAGCCGGGTATAGGCAGGGGCAAACGCCAGATGCACCGCATCGCCCTGCCCCGGCACCGGGCCATCAATCACCGCCGCCACGCGCTGATTGCCCACCATCGCCTCAACCACGTTATGCCGACCGATGTCAGAAACCTTGCGGATCACCGCTGGCAGCCCCTGCTTTGCGATCTTCACAAATTCCGGCCGCACGCCGATTTCGAACCGCCCGTAACCCGAGGTAACCGGCCCTTCCAGCGCCACCTGATGATCCCCCAGATACGCCGCCCCCTCGCGCAATTCACACGACAGAACGTTCATCCCCGGTGAGCCAATGAAATGCCCCACAAACGTATGCTGCGGGCGCTCAAACAGATCGACAGGCGTGCCGATCTGCACAACCTCGCCGTCCTGCATCACCACAACCTGGTCGGCAAATGTTAGTGCCTCTGTCTGGTCATGCGTCACATAAATCATCGTGGCCCGCACCCGCTGGTGCAGTTCCTTCAGCTTTGATCGCAGTTTCCACTTCAGATGCGGGTCGATCATCGTCAGCGGCTCGTCGAACATCACCACGTTGACGTCATCACGAACCAGCCCCCGCCCCATCGAAATTTTCTGCTTCACATCCGGAGACAACCCACGGGCACGTTTTGTCAACACGGCTGTCACTTCCAGCATGTCGGCAATTTCCTTGACCCGGCTCGCAACCTTGTCTTCCGGCACCCCGCGATTGCGCAACGGGAACGCCAAGTTGTCGTACACCGTCATCGTGTCGTAAATCACCGGAAACTGGAAAACCTGCGCGATGTTGCGCTGGTCCGGCGGCACAGTCGTCACATCGCGGTCATTGAACAATATCTTGCCTTCAGACGGCACCAGCAGCCCCGAAATGATGTTCAAAAGCGTCGATTTCCCGCACCCCGATGGCCCCAACAGCGCATAGGCACCACCATCGCGCCAATCCAGATCAATCTGCTTTAACGCATAATCCGCTGGCCCAGACGGCACTTTGCTGTAGCTGTGACGCAGGCCCTGTAGCGTGATTTTTGCCATTTTCCCGAGCCCCTTACGCCACAATCGCGCCGTCGGGCGCGAAATAGAAACACTTGGCCGGGTCCATGTAGAACGTATGACCCTCGCCCACCTTGTAGGGATGCACGCCGGGTGCCAAAGACACCCAAGACTGATCGCTCATCGCGAAATGGGCCGAGCTTTCAGACCCGCTTAGCTCCGTCACCGACACCCTGCCCTGCAATTCAACCTGATCGCCGCTTTCGCGTACCGGGCTTACATGATGCGGACGGATCGCCACCGTATAGACGCCGTCTGCCATATCGGCTGCCTTACCCGACAGCTCCCAGTTCACGCCGTTGGCAAGTCTCGCCCGGCTGCCTTGCTTGGTCACTTGTGCTGCATTGATCGGCGGTTGCGAAAAGACCCGCGCTGCCGTCAGGTTCTGCGGATGCCGGTAAATTTCGGCTGTCGGCCCAAACTGGGTCACCGCGCCATCATCAATCAGCGCCGTATAGCCACCCAGCATCAACGCCTCTTCCGGCTCTGACGTGGCATAAACCACCACGGCACCCCGGCCCGCAAACAAATCGGGCAACTGATCGCGCAGTTCTTCGCGCAGCTTGTAGTCCAGGTTAGCCAGCGGTTCGTCCAGAAACACCGCCGTACTTTCCTTGGCGATAGCCCGCGCTAAAGCCGTGCGCTGCTGCTGCCCACCTGACAATTCGTGCGGTCTGCGCTTCAACATCGGGCGCAGGCGCAGCACGTCCGCCGCTGCCTCGACCCGCCCTTGAATTTCTGATTTCGCCATGCCTGCCACACGCAGCGGCGAGGCGATGTTGTCGTATACCGTCATATGCGGGTAATTGACGAAAAACTGATGCACCAGACTGATGTTGCGCTTTTGCGGGCTGTCTTTGGTAACATCGACGCCGTTCATGAAAATCTGTCCGGTGGTCGCCTTGGCGAGCCCTGCCATCACCTTGATCAGCGATGTTTTTCCCGCCCCGGTGGCCCCCAGCAACACGTTGAACGCACCCGGCTGCAGCACAAGATCGGTGGGTTTCACATGGGTTATCGCCCCGATGCGACTGGATATCTGTCGTAGCTCAAGAGCCATCTTTGCTTTTCCCCGGATATGGCTTGGCCCCATTTTCTGCATCAAAGCAGCGCAGACAAGCAGCCAAAAACCGGGATGTACCCCCCGGTTATGGTCTGCCCGGGGAACGCCCCCGGGCAGCGTCGTCAGATCGTTCTTAGTTTTCGGCCCACTGCTTGATCAACTCATCATAAGCGATGGTGACACCTTGCTCTTTTTCGTTTTCAAGCTTCGGCTTGGCCCCGCCATTGGCATACCAAAACTCGGCATCCTTCGGCTCGTTCAGACGTGGTCCGCAACCGCCGTAAACATTGGCTGCTTCATCCGCCTGCTGCATCCGGCCCATGGTGATATCCATTTCCTCGGCCAGACGGTCCATCGCTTCCTGGGGTGTAAACGCACCCGAGTTCACGTCACCGATTTGCTGCCACCAGATTTGCGCCAGCTTCGGATAGTCAGGCACGTTGATGCCAGTTGGCGACCAACGCACCCGGTCGGGCGAGCGATAGAATTCTACCAAGCCACCCAGTTTCGGGGCGCGCTCGGTAAAGCTTTCATGCCGCACAGTGCTGTCACGGATGAAGGTCAGACCAACTTGGCTTTTCTTCACGTCAACAGTTTTGGACACCACGAACTGAGCGTAAAGCCAAGCCGCCTGTGCGCGGTCTTCCGGGGTCGATTTCAGGAACGTCCACGATCCAACGTCCTGATAGCCAACCTTCTGGCCTTCTTTCCAGTAGGGGCCGTGTGGTGATGGGGCCATGCGCCAAAGTGGCGTGCCTTCGTCGTCGACAGTGTTGTTACCTTCTGACTTTGGCTTCACCATGTCGGCGGTAAAGGCGGTGTACCAGAAAATCTGCTGGGCCACGTTGCCTTGGCTAAGTGCCGGCAATGACTGATAGAAGTCATAGCTGGCCGCACCCGGAGGCGCGTATTTCCGGAGCCATTCATCCCATTTCGCAATGGCATAAACCGATGCAGGGCCATTCGCTTCGCCACCACGCGACACGGACGCGCCCGATGGGTTGCAAGACCCGGCTTCCATCCGGATACCCCATTCGTCAATCGGAATACCGTTCGGCTCGCCCGGCGATCCGGCACCGGCCATCGAAAGCCAGGCGTCGGTCATCCGCCAGCCAAGATCCGGCGCACGCTTGCCGTAATCCATGTGGCCATAGATCTGTACGCCGTCGACTTCTTTCACGTCATTGGTGAAGAACTCGGCGATGTCTTCATAGGCAGACCAGTTCACCGGAACACCCAGATCATAGCCATACTTGGCTTTGAACGCGGTCTTCAGATCTTCGCGATCGAACCAGTCCTTGCGGAACCAATACAGGTTTGCGAACTGCTGGTCAGGCAACTGATACAGCTTGCCATCCGGCCCAGTGGTAAACTTGCTGCCCATGAAATCGGGCAGATCAAGGCCGGGGTTGGTGGTGGCAGCCCACGATCCCGCCATCTGGTCGGTCAGATTATAGGCCTGCTGCAGGCGCGAATGGGTACCGATCAGATCGCTGTCGTTCACGTAGCCATCATAGAGGTTACGGTTGGTCTGCATCTGGGTCTGAACGGCCTGCACAACCTCGCCTTCGCCAAGGATCTGGTGATTGACCTTGATCCCGGTGATTTCTTCAAATGCCTTGGTCAGCACTTCGGATTCGTACGAATGGGTCGGAATACCTTCCGACAGTACGTTAACTTCCATGCCGGCAAATGGTTCTGCTGCCTTGATGAACCATTCCATTTCGGCCAGCTGTTCTTCCTTGCTTAGGGTCGACGGCTGAAATTCGGAATCAATCCATTTTTGTGCTGCAGCCGCGTCCGCAAACGCAGCCTGAGACCCCGCAATAACGGCAGACGCCGCCACTGCGGAGAGAAGATACTTCCGCATCCTTTCTCCTCCCTGAGATATGATGGGCCAGTTCTTGCTGGCTGCAACATATTCATGACATGCATCGGATTCTGTCAAACTAAATTGTTAGTAGATCAGCCCTTACGCGCCGTATTTCTCATTATGCCGTTGATCCGAATGTATAAGTTTTTGTGAGGTCGCCGGGTTTTCGGCTGCAATCAAGTGGTCAAAACAGTGCTGTCGCACAAAAGTAAGATGCTGCAAACGCGAAAAACACACGCCCGCCCCCTTCACGAAAGGCGGGCCTGACATGGAAACGTACGCGCGCTTTGTCACACCGTGATCGCGCGTCCTTCGCGGACGGATTGCAACGCCGCTTCGGCCAGAACCAGTGCGGCCAATCCATCTGCGCCACTTGGAACCGGGTTTGCATCCCCCGCCACAACGCTGATGAAGGCTGCGATTTCGGCGGCATATGCCTCGGTATAGCGGGTCATGAAAAAATCATGCAACGGCGGGCGGGTATAGCCGCCGGCGGTGGCCAGTTCGATGCTGACGGGGCGCTGATTTTCTGCCGCAATCATACCCAACGATCCATGCACCTCGATCCGCTGGTCATAACCATACGTGGCGCGGCGCGAATTCGAGATCATGCATTGCTTGCCCGTCGCCGTGGTCAGAACCACCGAAACGCTGTCGAAATCACCCAGTTTGCCAATCTCCGGGTCGACCAGAACGGATGCGGTCGCGTAAACCGTCGCAACGTCCTCCGCCAGCAAGAACCGCGCCATATCGAAATCATGGATCGTCATGTCGCGGAAAATGCCGCCCGACACTTTGATGTAGGCAGGCGGTGGTGCGCCCGGATCGCGCGACGTGATGGTGATCATCTCTGCCTTGCCGATTTTTCCCGCATCAATTGCTTCCCTTACCGCCTTGAAATGCGGATCAAAACGGCGGTTGAACCCGACCATCAACTTGGCTTTTGTGCTTTCAACCACCTTCAGGCAGGCCCTGACGCGGTCCACGCTCAGATCGATCGGCTTTTCACAGAAGATCGCCTTGCCGGCGCGCGCGAAGCGTTCGATCAGGTCTGCATGGGTATCGGTGGGCGTGCAGATTACCACCGCATCAATGTCAGACGCAGTCTCAATCGCATCAATACTGCGAATGTCACAACCGTACTGATCCGCAATCGCCTGCGCCGCCGCAGGCATCGCGTCCGAAACTGCCACCAGTTTGGCGTTCGCATCGCCCGTAATTGCCTTTGCGTGCACCTTGCCGATGCGCCCTGCACCCAATAATCCAAACCGTACCGTCATGTTATCCTCGATCTTTGAGTGAGGCTTTCGCGCCATTTGGTTTTGCTTCATACGGCTATAGTTGTGTGCATTCTCGTGAACAACCTGCCCACCCCACTGCGTCATATACTTGGCCCGCTGGAATGCCTATTCCAAAAAACAACGGTCCCGAAATTTTTTTTGATGCCTGCGAACTCTGAATTCAGCAACGGACCCGCCCGGATGCACCCCTCGAACGATGGCGGTGGACACCGTCCAAAACGCTTCGTAGAATTAATATTCCACTCAAGGAGGCATCTGACCGCCTCGCTGGCACCGAACCTGAAAAGATCATACGTGATGACATCCCCGGCCCCCGCGACAGTCGAAGAGTTCCGTCAACGCTTGATCGCGGTCTCAGACACTTTGCCAAAACGGTTGCGCCAGTGTGCTGACTATCTTGCGCTGAACACTGACAAGATCGCGGTGTCAACGGTGGCCGAGTTGTCCCAGTCGGCCGGTGTTCAGCCATCTGCTTTCATGCGGTTTTGTCAGTTGCTGGGATTTTCCGGGTTTTCGGAACTGCAGAGGATTTTCCGGCAAGACTACAGCCAACGTTGGCCGAACTATTCCGCCAGACTTGATGCATTGCGCGCTGAAACAGCCGGTAACCCCCATGCATTGCTGGCGGAATTTGTCGAAACCGGGCGTGCGTCGCTGGACTCTCTGACATCAACTGTGGATGCAGGCGCCCTGCAAGATGCCGTCGACATATTGGTACTGGCGCCAACCATCCATCTGATCGGCCTCAAGCGCGCCTTTCCAATCACCTATTATCTTGCCTATGCCTTTGGCAAAATGTCGGTCCCCGCCATGCTGCACGACCGCATAGGCGACCTTGATCAGCAGCATCTTTTGCGGCCCGGCGATGCGCTGGTCGCAGTGTCCTACGCGCCCTACACCCAGAACACGCTTGAAGCGGCCTCGCTTGCCGCATCGCGGGGCATTAAGGTGGTGGCCATCACTGATGCCCTCAATTCACCCTTGCAGCGGGTCGGAGCGGCCACTTTGCTGGTCCGGGAGGTTGATCTGGGCGACTTTCGCACCCTTTCGGCTTCGTTCGCGCTGGCGATCACCTTGGCAACCGCAGTCGGTGCCCGGCGAACTTGACAGAGACCCCGGATAAACCTGCATGCTGAATTTTCTGTTTGTCTTGGCCGATAATTGGAATATATATTCCACAACTCTGCGATCCCAAGACAAGGAAGATGATGCTGGACGTAATCACCATCGGGCGATCATCTGTTGATCTTTATGGCGCGCAAGTCGGCGGTCGGCTGGAAGACATGGGGTCGTTCCAGAAATACATCGGTGGATCGCCCACCAATATCGCGGCTGGCACTGCACGGCTGGGCCTCAAATCCGGCCTGATCACTCGGGTTGGCGACGAACACATGGGCCGCTTCATCCGCGAAGAACTGGTTCGCGAAGGCGTCGATGTACGCGGCGTTCACACCGATCCCACCCGTCTGACCGCCCTCGTTCTGCTCGGCATTCGCGATGATCAGCAATTTCCACTGATCTTCTACCGCGAAAACTGCGCCGACATGGCACTTTGCGAAGATGATATCGACCCCGCCTATATTGCCAAGGCGCGCTGCATCACCGCCACCGGCACCCACCTGTCAAACCCGCGCACCGAAGCGGCGGTGTTAAAAGCCCTCCGGCTGGCAAAAGCCAATGGCGCACGCACCGCCCTCGATATCGACTACCGCCCCAACCTCTGGGGCCTTTCGGGCCATGATGACGGCGAAAACCGCTTCATCGCCTCTGATGCCGTCAGCACGAAACTGCAATCGACCCTGCATCTGTTCGATCTGATTGTCGGCACTGAAGAGGAATTTCATATCGCTGGCGGTACCACCGACACCATCGCCGCCCTGCGCAAAGTACGGTCGCTGACCCATGCCGTTCTGGTCTGCAAACGCGGCCCCATGGGTGCCGTCGCCTTCGAAGGCGCCATCCCGGAAACTTTGGATGACGGCCTGTCCGGTATGGGCTTTCCCATCGAGGTCTTCAACGTCCTTGGTGCAGGCGATGGCTTCATGTCCGGCCTTCTGCGCGGCTGGCTAAAAGACGAAACTTGGGCGACCTCGCTTAAATTCGCCAATGCCTGCGGGGCTTTCGCCGTTTCCCGCCACGGCTGCACCCCCGCCTACCCATCGTGGGAGGAGCTGCAGTTTTTCTTCGAACGCGGCATCGTTACCCCCCGCCTGCGGCAAGACGCTGCCTTGGAACAGGTGCATTGGTCCACCAACCGCCGCAATGAATGGCCCTCGCTTAAGGTCTTCGCTTTTGATCACCGCAGCCAACTGGAAGCGCTCGCCGATGCCGCAGGTGCCGATCATTCCCGCATCGGCGCGTTCAAACTTCTGTGCCTGAATGCCGCCGAAACCGTTGCCCAAAACCAACCCGGCTACGGTGTGCTCTGCGACAGCCGCCTTGGCCGCGATGCCCTCTACCGCGCCGCCGGCAGCGGCCTGTGGATCGCCCGCCCAGTCGAATGGCCCGCCTCGCGCCCGCTGACGCTGGAGCCGGAACTCGGCCCCGATTTCGGCGCGCTTTCCGAATGGCCGCTGGAACATGTGGTCAAGGTTCTGTGCTTCTATCATCCCGATGACAGCGCTGATCTGAAAGCGAGCCAAGAAGATACCGTGCGCCGCCTGTTCCATGCTTGCCGCCGCAACCGATTGGAAATGCTTCTGGAAATCATCCCCTCCAAAGTTGGGCCAGTTACTGATGATACCTCTGCCCGCGTGATCCAGCGGTTCTACGATATCGGCATCTACCCCGATTGGTGGAAGCTTGAACCCTTCAAAACCAATGCCGCATGGACGGCCGCCTGTGACACTATCAAAGCCAACGACCCCCATGTTCGCGGCATCGTCGTGCTGGGGCTGGAGGCGTCAACCGAAGATCTGGCGGCAAGTTTCGCCTTGGCCCGCAAGCACGATCTGGTCAAAGGTTTCGCCGTTGGCCGCACCATCTTTGCCCACGCAGCACAAGCATGGTTTGCTGGCAAAATCTCCGATACCGATGCTATCAAAGACATGTCTGGCCGTTTCACCGCACTTTGTGCCGCTTGGGACGCCGCCGCAACCAAGGGACAAGCCGCATGACCACCATCCGCCTGACTGCCGCCCAAGCCATGATCCGCTACCTAAGCGTCCAGATGGCCGAGGATGGCCAGCCCTTCCTTGCCGGATGCTGGGGCATCTTCGGTCACGGCAATGTGGCGGGCTTGGGCGAGGCTTTGCACGGCGCGCAGGGCACCTTCCCGACCTACCGCGGCCAGAACGAACAGACCATGGCGCATGCCGCCATCGCCTATGCCAAACAACTGGGCCGCGCCCATGCGATGATGGTCACCTCTTCCATCGGCCCCGGCGCGCTGAACATGGTTACGGCGGCTGGCGTGGCGCACGTAAACCGCATTCCGGTACTGTTCGTACCCGGCGACGCCTTCGCCAACCGCAGCCCCGATCCGGTGTTGCAACAGGTCGAGGATTTTGGTGATGGCACCATCAGCGCCAATGATTGCTTCCGCCCCGTCAGCCGCTATTTTGATCGCATCACGCGGCCAGAACATCTGCTGACCGCCCTGCCCCGCGCCATGCGCACCATGACCGATCCAGCCGATTGCGGCCCGGTGACGCTTTCGTTCTGTCAGGATGTTCAGGCCGAAGCCTTTGATTATCCTGTCAGTTTCTTCGAGCCCCGCATCTGGCGTCTGCGCCGCATGCAGCCCGATCCGGTGGAACTGGACGCGATTGCCGCAATCATCGCGGCCGCGAAAAAACCGGTCATCGTCGCCGGTGGCGGCGTACATTACGCGTTCGCGACTGACGCACTCAACACCTTCGCCACCACGCTGCAAATCCCCGTGGTCGAAACCCAAGCCGGCAAATCATCGCTGCCATGGGATCACCCGATGAACCTCGGCCCCATCGGTGTCACCGGTGCCTCCAGCGCCAACACTGTCTGCGCCAATGCCGATGTGATCATCGGCGTCGGCACCCGGTTTCAGGATTTCACCACCGGCTCATGGTCGCTCTTCGCCCATCCGGGCCGCAAACTGATCAGCCTGAACGTCGCCGCCTATGACGCGATGAAACACGGTGCCGAACCCCTCTGCGCCGACGCCCGCGTGGGGCTGGAGGCACTCACGCGCAAGCTTGATGGCATAACCTTCGCCCACACCGCCGCCAAACTCAAAGCCGACTGGTTTGCACAAGTCGACCCTCTGACCGACATCCCCAAAGACAGCAACGCGCTGCCCACCGACATGCAAATCGTCGGTGCCGTCCAACGCAGCGCCGGCCCCGACACGGTGATCATGTCTGCGGCAGGCACCATGCCCGGCGAGCTACACAAGCTGTGGAAAGCCACCCGGCCCATGTCCTACCACATGGAATACGGCTTCAGCTGCATGGGCTACGAGATTGCCGGGGCCATCGGCATCAAGATGGCCCAACCCAATCGCGATGTCGTCTGCATGCTGGGCGACGGCAGCTATATGATGGCGAACTCTGAGCTTGCAACGGCTTGCATGATGGGTATCAAGATCACCCTCGTGATCACCGACAACCGTGGCTTTGGCTGCATCAACCGCCTGCAAAAGCACACCGGCGGGGCCGAATTCAACAACCTGCTGAAAGACACCCACCACGTCAACCCGCCCGCCATAGACTTCCGCGCCCACGCCGCATCCATGGGGGCAACGGCGGTCAAAGCAGGCTCCGTCGCCGAACTGGAAGCCGCCCTTGCTCAAGCCAAAACCGCGCCGGGGCCATTCGTTGTGGTCATCGACACCGATCCCTACCCCTCTACACCGTATGGCGGCACCTGGTGGGATGTGGCGGTGCCCGAGGTTTCCACCCGCCCCGAGGTTCGCGCAGCCCGGGCCAAATACGAAGCCCGGCCAAAACCATAACCGGCGGGGGCAAAACATTGACCAACATCCACCGCAAACCCACTGGCACCAAAGACTTGGTTCACCACGTCACGCCCGAAAACGCCGGCTGGTCCTACGTCGGCTTCCGCCTCTATCGCCTCGCCAAGGGTGATACCGCTAACGCAGCCACCGGCACCGACGAGGCAATCCTTGTCCTCGTCGAAGGCCGCGCCAACATAACCGGTGCCACCCAAAACTGGGGCGAACTGGGCGACCGCATGTCGGTGTTCGAGAAAACGCCGCCGCATTGCCTGTACCTGCCCCCCGGTTCAGACTGGCACGCCGCCGCCACCACCGATTGCACCCTCGCCGTCTGCTTGGCCCCCGGCAAAGGCAATCATCCTGCCCGACGCATCGGCCCCGAAGGCATCACGCTGGAACCGCGCGGCACCGGCACCAATCTGCGCCATATCAACAACATCGCCATGGAAGGCCGTGATGTCGCCGATAGTCTGCTGGTGACCGAGGTGTTCACCCCGCAGGGCCATTGGTCGTCGTATCCGCCACATCGCCATGACGTCGATGATTACCCTGCCAGCACCTATCTGGAAGAAACCTACTACCACCGCCTGAACCCCGCCCAAGGCTACGGCATCCAGCGCGTCTTCACCGAAGACAGCAGCCTTGATGAAACCATGGCAGTATCCGACGGCGATGTTGTGCTGGTACCGCGCGGCCATCACCCGGTTGGTGCGCCCTACGGGTACGAGATGTACTACCTGAACGTCATGGCGGGCCCCCTGCGCAAATGGCGGTTCATCGCCCACCCCGATCACGCGTGGATATCGGAAAACCCGCCTGCTTGACAGCGGGTCGGCACGCGCCGACACTGGTTCGTGCCCGCAGGCGAAGGATGCCCCGCATGCCAAAACGCCTCATTCATGTCTTTGCCGCCATAGACGCCGCCAACGCCGCCGACCCGACGCTGTTTGATGGCCAGCCCGTAGCCTTGCTATACGGTCAACGGATGACAGCCGAGGTCGAAAAGCTATTCCCCGATGCCCCCGACATCTTGCAGATTGCAGCACGCGGCCAGCATATCGAACGCTGGCTGCTGCCCCGTACGGACTATCCTGATGGTCGCGAGGGGTATCTGAACTGGCGGCGTGAACAGGCCCGCCGGCATGCCGCCCGCGTCGGCCAGATCATGCGCGATGCCGGATATTCCGATGCGGATGCCGATCGCGTTGGCGTCTTGTTGCGCAAAGAAGGCATCAAACGCGATCTGCATGTGCAAGCCCTGGAAGACGTGATCTGCTTTACCTTCCTGCGCCATTACTTTGCCGATTTTGCCATCGGCAAAGACCCGGACCACTTGCTAAAAATCGTTGAAAAAACCGCCCGCAAAATGTCGGCCGAAGGCCGCGAAAAGGCACTGGCCGAATTCGCCCTGCCGCAACCTTTTGCTGCACTCTTTTGTGACTGATCACCCCAGCCGGTAGACCCGGCGCGCGGTTCCCTGACCGATGGCTGCTTGGTCCGCCGTCGATAACCCCGCCAGCAACGCCCGCGTCATCGTGATCCACGCAGGCAAGCCTGCACCAAGGTTGACGACCGGCCAGTCACTTCCCCACAGCACGCGGTCAGGACCAAAACTTTCGATCATGTGATCGACCCAGGGCTGCATGAGTGGGACCGATGCGGTTCCGGGGGCGCAATACCGGCTGATGCCGGACAGCTTGCAAACCACATGTGGCAGTCCGGCAATCGCCGATATCCCTGCAGCCCAATCGTCAAACGCCATGCCCGCGATGTCAGGCACCCCGCAATGATCCAGCACCAGAACCTGATCGTCACATGCCGAAGCCAAGGCTTTTGCAATGGGCAATTGCCGCGCCAGAAAACACATGTCGAACGGCAGCCCCAACGCGCCGATCCGTGCCAGATTGCGCCGGAATGTCGGGGTTTGCGACAGATCATCCGAAATCTCGTGCAGAATGCGGCGAAATCCCACCACATGCAGAGTGCCGCAATCCTCCAGCCACGCCTCGAACCCGGTGTCATCCTCGGGCCGGCACGACGCGATCTGGCCCAGCATGCCATGGCTGCCCACGAAGCCTGCCACCAGTCGTGCTTCAGTTTGATAATCGGCATCATCGACCCCGGTTTCCATGAAAACCGTTCCCGTCACGCCCAGCCCTTGCGTCAGCGCCACATAGTCTTGCAGCGTGAAATCACCGTTCGAAAGCGCCGGCACGCCCTTGGTCCATGCGTAGCCGATCGTGTCGCGGTAGATCAGATGCTGATGCGTGTCGATAAGCTGCAAGATCGTCCCCCTGTTTGTTTTCGGTACAATCGGTTCGGCCAGAGCAGGATGATGTTTGAAGGAAACATCATCCCGTTCTCGTTGCTAAGCGGTCGCGTGATTGTTGAGGAAAACCGGTTCCCACTTTTCCTCATCACGCTCTGACAATATGGTGCGGATGCCATTGAGCCGTCCCTGGCGCGGCCGCGTCAATGAAAATCGCGCGATTTCGGGATGACGCGCACATCGCGGGGGTGGCGATGTGTTCCGTTCGGAACCGGCTTGCGCACCTCGTCCGCGCGGGCAAGGGGCACCTCCATCGGATCGTTTGACAACCGGTCCAGCGCGTCGCTGCGATCGGTCAGACGGGTTGCCACAACGTGAATGACATCGGCGTCACGCTGCAGAATACCCTGCACATCGATCAGCCGCGCGCGCATGATGACTTTCCGGTACGCCTCAAACACCGATGGCCAGACCACCAGATTGGCAACGCCGGTTTCATCCTCCAGCGTGATGAAACAGACGCCCTTGGCACTGCCGGGGCGCTGGCGGATCAGCACGATCCCGGCCAGCAAGACCTGCTGGCGGTTGCGCAGGTGCGTCAGATCGGCAGCGGCGGCATAGCCCTGACGCGCCATGCTTTTGCGCAGGAACGCCATCGGATGCGCCTTAAGCGACAGACGCAGCGTCTGGTAGTCGGCCACGACATGTTCGCAGACGGGCATCTGCGGCAAAGCGACCTGCATCTCTTGCCCCTCGTCGCGGGTCTGCAAAAACAGCGGCAGATCGGGCGCATCCTTCAGCGCCCGCGCATCCCAAAGCGCCTGCCGGCGGTCCAGCGCCACGGACCGGAACGCATCGGCAGCGGCCAGCCTGCGCATCGTGCCCGCGTCCAGCCTTGCACGCGTCTTCACGTCTTGCAGATCGGCATAAGGCGCATCCCGGGCGGCGATCAGCCGCTGCGCCATGGCCTGCACCATGCCGTCAACCTGCCGCAGGCCAAGCCGCACGGCAAAGGCCGCCCCGACAGGCTCCAGCGTATTGTCCCAGTCGCTGTAGTTCACATCCGGTGCCTGCACCGCGACGCCATGTTCGCGTGCATCCCGCACGATCTGGGCGGGGGCATAAAACCCCATCGGTTGCGAATTCAGCAGGGCCGCGCAGAACACATCCGGGTAATGCCGCTTGATCCAGGACGAGATATAGACCAGCAGCGCAAAGCTGGCGGCATGGCTTTCGGGAAAGCCGTATTCACCGAACCCCTTGATCTGGTCAAAGCAGCGCTGCGCAAAGTCGGCGTCATAGCCCCGGTCGATCATCCGGCCCACCATCTTGGTCTGCAGCTTTTCGATGGTGCCGCGCGAACGGAAGGTGGCCATCGCCTTGCGCAATTCATTCGCCTCGGCCGGGCTGAACTTGGCGGCATCAATGGCGATCTTCATCGCCTGTTCCTGAAAGATCGGCACACCCAGCGTGCGGCCAAGGATCTTTTTCAACTCGTCCGGGTCATGGTCCGGGCCGGGCGACGGGTAGACGACCGCCTCTTTCCCGCTGCGCCGCCGCAGATAGGGATGCACCATGTCGCCCTGAATGGGGCCGGGCCGCACAATGGCCACCTGAATGACCAGATCATAGAATGCGCGCGGCTTCAGGCGGGGCAGCATGTTCATCTGCGCCCGGCTTTCCACCTGAAAGGTGCCCACACTGTCGCCCTTGCACAGCATGTCATAAACCGCAGGGTCCTCCTTTGGCACGGTGGCAAGATCGAACCGCTGCCCGTGATGCGCCTCAATCAGATCGAAGGCTTTGCGGATGCAGGTCAGCATGCCAAGCGCCAGAACATCGACCTTCAGGATGCGCAAGGCGTCGATATCGTCCTTGTCCCATTCGATGAAACTGCGATCGCGCATGGCACCGTTGCCGATGGGCACAGTCTGGGTCAGCGGCGTCTCGGTCAGGATGAAGCCGCCGACATGCTGCGACAGATGGCGCGGCATGCCGATCATCTGACCGGCCAACTTGATAGTGCGCGCCATCAGCGGATCGGTCAGGTCAAGCCTCGCCTCGGAAGCCTCTTTCGCCCCCACATCGCGGCCCCAACTGCCCCAGATGGTTTTCGCCAGCGCCGAGGTCACATCTTCGGACAGCCCCATCACCTTGCCCACCTCACGGATCGCCATGCGGGGGCGGTAGTGGATCACCGTGGCACAAAGCCCTGCGCGGTGGCGGCCATATTTGGCATAGATATGCTGGATCACCTCTTCGCGGCGTTCATGTTCGAAATCGACGTCGATATCGGGGGGTTCTTTCCGTTCCTCGCTGATGAAGCGTTCGAACAACAGGTCGTGTTTTGCCGGGTCAACCGCGGTGATCCCCAGCACGTAGCACACGGCCGAATTGGCCGCCGACCCGCGCCCCTGACACAGGATCGGCGGCGTTACCTGATGCCGGGCAAACTGGATGATGTCATGCACGGTCAGGAAATACTGGGCGATGTCCAGCTTGGCGATCATCGCCAGTTCCTTCAGCAGAACCGCGCGGGTCTTTGTGGGCAACCCGTCCGGATAGCGCCATGCGGCACCGGCCCAGGTCAGATCCTCCAAATGGCTTTGCGGGGTTTTGCCCGGTGGAATGGTTTCCTGCGGATATTCATAGGACAGTTCGCGCAGATCAAAGGTGCAGGCATCGGCCACAGCGCGCGTGGCGGCGATCGCATGCGGCCATGCGGCGAAAAGCCGGACCATCTGCGCAGGCGATTTCAGGTGCCGTTCGGCATTGGCCTCCAGCAGAAAACCCGCTTTGGTGATCGTGGCCTTGTGCAGGATGCACGTCATCACATCTTGCAAGGGGCGGCGGTCGGGGGCGTGGTAATGCACGTCGTTGGTGGCCAGGATCGACAGGCCATGCTGGCGCGCCAGCCGGTCCAACCGGTTGATCCGGGCCCTGTCATCGCCGCGATAAAGGTAGCTTGCCGCGATGTGGCGCAGCGTCGGCAGGGCGCGGGTCAGGCGGTGCAAGCCGGCGGCGAAGGGGGCGATGTCCGCAGGCGGGATGGCGATCAGTTGCACGGCCTCCGCATGCGCGGCCAGATCATCCAGCGTGATGTGGCATGCCCCCTTGGCCTGCCAGTCGCCGTTTACATCCCGCATCTTGCCCTTGGACAGCAGCATGCACAGGCGGCCATAAGCGGCGCGGTCGCGCGGATAGGCGAGGAATTCCTCGCCCTTCACCAACTGCAACCGGCAACCGATGACCGGGCGCAGGGCAGCCTTCAGCGCCTCGCAATGCAGGCGTACCACTCCCGCCATGGTGTTCAGATCAGCGATGCCCAAAGCATCATGGCCTTGCGCCGCCGCTGTCGCAGCCAGATCGACGGCATCAGACGCGCCACGCAGAAACGAAAAACAACTGGTAACCCCCAGTTCCACAAACACCGCGCGGGGGTTCGCGGTGAAACCATCATCGGCAAGGCTGCGCCTCGGGTGCTGATTGTCATTCTGCGGCATCAGGCGAATGCCCCGTGCACAAACCAGCGCGGATCGCCGCCACGCCCATCGGCATGCAACCCTTCGCGAAAAATCCAGAACCGCTGCCCTGTTTCCACTTCGATCTTGAAGTAGTCGCGCAACCGGCTGCCGGGGCGGTCATGCCACCATTCGGGGGAAATCCGTTCCGGCCCGGCATGGCGCATGATGCGGTATGTCTGCCTGCGCCAGGTGAACTGTACCGGCGGGCCTTCGGGCACAGCGTAGAGCACGCGAATTTCCTCGGGCGGGGTCAGCAGGCGGATCGGGCGTTCGCGGTCGGGGCGGTTGGGCAGCGGGTCGGCCAGCAGCAGCGGATGGTCGGGCGCCTCGGCCCGTTCGGGGATGTGACTGGGACGCAAGCCGGGCCGGGTCACCGCCTTTGCGCCAAACCGGGCAGACAGCCGGTCGATCAGGTGCGCCAGCATCAGCGACGGGTCCGCCCCCCCGTCGATGCGGATCTGGGCGGCGGCAAGAGGTTCCACCACCAGCGCCTCAAGTGCGACCAGATCAAAGCCGAAACCGGGGTTGATGCGGTCCAGCTTGCCCTCGAAAAGGCGGTGCAAATGCACCGCATCGCGGCTGGGCATCGCGGTGGCGACGGTGACATGACTGACCTCGCCATCGGTACGAAACACGGTCACGCGCAAACGACGACAGCCCTGTTCGGCGCGGCCCAGATGCGCACACAGATCACGGCACAGACCCGGCAGGATATGTGTGGGGTCCTGGATCGGTTCAGCCAACCGGGCAAGAACGCGAAATTGCGGCACCTCGCCCGGCCAGGACGGCGGCTCGGCCAGCCGGCCCATCGCCTGATCCAGCCGGATCAACGGGTTTGCATCACGTTCTGCCCGATTGAAGCGGCGTGCCAACGACAGGCGGGGCAAGGCTGCAATATCTATAATGCGCTTCAGGCCAAGCCGGTGCAGCAACGTCAGGGTCCCCGGATCAAGCCGCAGAGCGGCCAACGGCAAAGGTGCCAGTTGCTGGGCCAGCCTGTCAGCACCGCAGATCGCGCGCACCGAACCGAACCGCGCAAGGCCCCAGGCCGCGCCATACGTCGGGGCCACGGCAAGGCGGGTGGAAAACCCGAGGATCGAAAGCTGCGCCTCCACCTCGGCCAGCATCGCCGCCTCGCCGCCCCACAGATGATCGGCCCCGGTGGTATCAAGGATCAAGGCGCGAGGCCCGTCCGCCGCCGTCCATGGGCACCAACGCCGCACCCAGAACACCAATCGTTCCAGCATCGCGGCCTCGGCCCCGGGATCGGCATAATCGACCTGCAGATCGGGGCAGAACGCCCGCATATCGGTGATGCGCGCGCCTTCCACCACGCCTGCCAGCCGGGCAGTGCGGTTGGCGGAATGCACAACCGGGCCATGCGGCCCTTCGGTCGTCAGAACCACCGGCAGATCATGCGCCAGCAGATCGCCCCTCTGTTCGCGCGTCCTCTGCCAGCACTCGATCGGGAAGTCCGGCAGCGAAATCGACACGAGCCGACGCCCGGTCATAGCGCGCCACCCATTCGCCGGGGTCGGCAAAACGCGAGCGGAACAATTCCACCCGCCAGCGCGGATCGCCCGGGGCCAGCACATCGTCGGGGTGCAGCGCCGAGGGCAGCGACGCCACCCGCCAGCGATTGCGCGCCGCACTCGGCTCGGCGGTGGCCCCCCGCCGGATCAGCCAGCACGCCACGCCGCGCGCTTCGGCCCGCAGCACCAGCCGCCGGGTGGCGGTAAAATTCAGCACGGATGGTGCCCCCCAAATCTCGCCCACCACAGCAGCAAGGCCACCAGAGCGCAGGCCTTCCTCCATGGCGTTCAAAACCTGATCGGGGCGCGACAGGGCTGCCATCAGAAACGGGCGTTCCACCCCCGGCAGATAGGGCACGCCGGTTTCCCTTGCCGACAGGTGATCCTGCACCCAGAACACCGGCAGGGGGCTGCTGGCCAGTTGCGACAGCACAAAACCCACCGCCCCGGCATCGGAGGCCGTCTTGGCAAGCACCTCTGACAATGTGCAGGCAAGATCCACCCCCGGCTTCCACCGTGCAGCACTTTTCGACCGATTTAGGGGTATCACAGACATGCATGACCGTCAGGCTTTTTGTTCATCTTTTGTTCTAGTGATGGCAAACAGATTCGTCAAATCATCATGCGGGACTGGCCCTGCCCCTCTGACCAGGAGGGCAGGTCATGCGACCAATCTTTGTGTCATCGGCAAGACCGAATCTTGACCACACTCTTCAATTGCTGTACCGGCAGGAAGATAGGTGGTGTGGCAAATTATTGCCCTTTTTGGTGTTCATGGAGTTTACCAATTATGTTTAGTGGCCCCATTATATTTGATCTGACCGGATCAGTGCCCAATGGTTATTCAATGTCATTTGCGCAAGGTGGCCTGTCCTTGACGGTGTCGTCGGCGCTTTATAACGGCGGGCTGACGGGCGATCAGGCGGTCTACGAATTTTCCACGCCCACCCTGTCCATGACCGCCGACGGCATTGGTGCGCTGAACACCTACGATGACGTGGGCTCCGGCTTTGACGGCCATGGCAAGTACGAAATGGCAACCCTGTCTTTCAGCCAAGCCGTCAAGATAACGTCGGTGACACTTGTACCGATGGGAACCAGATACAATCTTAGCGGTGCCAACACTCAATTTGTCATGTTTGATCAGGGTCTTGTCATCGACCCGCTGTCGCGACAGACAATCGATGCTACAGATTTCTCCAACGAAACCGCCCTCTATGGAGATTTTGTTGGTATTGCCGCCTACAGCCGGAACGACCAGTTTCGCGTGGCATCGATCACCGTCGAAGCCCTTGATCTGGTCAGTGCTGCAGATGCCTTTTCGGTCAAAAGCGGCGCGATGCCAACCGTGCTTGCTGTCTTGTCGAACGATGTTGATAGTCGGCAGATTTCCGGCCTTGATGTGGCAGGGGTTGTAGGGACAGTAACGCTCGCCGCCGATGGCCGCAGCGTCACATACGATACTGGAACGGCCTTTGATCACCTCGCCACGGGTGAAGTCGCGACCGAGACGTTCACCTATACCGTCCTGGGCTGGGATGGCACGTTCGAAACGCAGACCGTGACCGTCACAGTCACTGGAGGATTGAACGAAGTGACCGGCACGGTTGCTGCAAACTTGCTTTCGGGCTCCGTGAAGCGCGACATAATGCGCGGGTTGGAGGGGAATGATACCCTGTCGGGGCTCGACGGAAACGACGACATCGACGGCGGATTGGATAACGACCGCCTTAATGGCAACGCGGGCGATGATCTGGTCAATGGCGGCGATGGTGACGACTTTGTCTACGGCGATGCGGGCAATGATACGGTCGTCGGCGGCGCTGGCAATGATCGCCTTTATGGCGGCGACGGCGACGACAGCATCGATGGCAGCATCGGCACCGACCGGCTTTATGGTGATGCCGGAAATGATGTGCTGACCGGCAGCAGCCTTGCCAACACGATGGACGGCGGCACCGGTATCGACACGATGAGCGGCGGCGCAGGCAGCGACAAATACTATGTCGATGCGACGGCGGACACGATTATCGAGCTGTCATCAGCAGGCACGGACACGGTTTACACGACCGCTGATTTCACGCTTTCCGCCAATGTCGAGAACATGATCATCAACGGATCAGCCTCGACTAACGGCACCGGGAATAGCCATGCAAACCGTCTGACCGGCAACGGGGCAGACAATATCCTAACCGGACTTGCAGGAAATGACCGGCTGACCGGTGGAGAGGGAAATGACAAGCTGATCGGCGGTATTGGCCGCGACAACCTGACAGGGGGCGGCGGCGCAGATGAGTTCCAGTTCGCCGAATTCGGCTCGGTGAACTATGACACCGTGGTTGACTTCGACGGCATCGAAGACACCATCCAGCTTTCTGCCGCAACTTTCGGTCTTGCCCCCGGCGCCTTGCAGGATACGGCATTCGTTCTGGGCGCTGCGGCAACTGATGCGGCCCACCGCATCATCTATGATCAGGCAAATGGTGATCTGTTTTATGACGCCGACGGCAGCGGCGCGGGCGCGAGGCAACTGATTGCTTCGCTGGTCAATGGAACCGTACTGACCCAAGCCGACATTTTCGTGTTCTGATGCAATTCGCGCGTCTTCAGACTTAACCGCCCATCACCGCCCTGCGGCGGTGATGGGCAGGCCGGCTTTTTGCCGGCCTCAGACCAGATCGAACCGATCCGCGTGGATGACCTTGGTCCAGGCTGCCACGAAATCACGCACAAAGCCTGCCTCGGCGTCAGCACAGGCATACACCTCTGCCAGTGCGCGCAACTGCGAGTTTGACCCGAACACGAGGTCAACGCGCGTACCTGTCCATTTCAGGGCACCCGTGGCCCGGTCACGCCCTTCAAACACGCCATCCATCCCCGGCGCGGGCGTCCAGGCAGTGTGCATGTCCAGCAGGTTGACGAAAAAGTCGGTGGTCAGCGCCTCGGGTCGCGCGGTGAACACCCCGTGCGGAGAGGCGTCCGTGTTGGCGTTCAGCACCCGCAGCCCACCGACAAGCACCGTCATTTCGGGCGCAGTCAACGTCAGCAACTGCGCGCGGTCGATCAGCAGTTCCTCGGCCGAAATCGAGTATTCGGTCCGCAGGTAATTGCGAAAGCCATCGGCCGTCGGTTCCAGCACCGCGAACGACTGTTGATCCGTTTGTTCTTGCGATGCATCCGTCCGCCCCGGCACAAAAGGCACAACAATGTCATGTCCCGCAGCCGCGGCTGCCTTTTCAACCGCTGCACAGCCCCCCAGCACGATTATGTCGGCCAGCGATACAGCCTTGCCGCCAGACTGCGCCTGATTGAACGCGGCGCGAATGCCGTCAAGCACTGGCAGAACACGCGCCAGTTGCGCAGGCTGGTTGACCGCCCAATCCTTTTGCGGCTCCAGACGGATGCGCGCGCCATTCGCGCCGCCCCGCTTGTCGGAGCCGCGGAAGGTCGAAGCAGAGGCCCATGCCGTCCCGACCAGTTGTGCGACCGACAGCCCCGATCCGAGGATCTGTGCCTTCAGCGACGCCACGTCGCCCGCGTCAATCAACCCATACATCACATCCGGCACCGGGTCTTGCCACAGCAAAACCTCTGCCGGCACCAACGGCCCCAGGTAGCGCGCGCGCGGCCCCATGTCGCGGTGGGTCAGTTTGTACCAGGCCCGCGCGAAGGCATCTGCGAACTGATCCGGGTTTTCATGAAAGCGCTTCGAAATCGTCGCGTAGTCGCGATCCATCTTCAGCGCCATGTCAGCGGTCGACATGAATGGCGGGTGCCGAAGGGTAGGGTCGTGCGCATCCGGCACGGCATCGGCCATGGCACCGTTCTTTGGCACCCACTGCTGCCCGCCGGCGGGGCTGCGTGTCAGTTCCCAATCATTGCCAAGCAGGGTGTCGAAATAGCCGTTGTCCCATCTGATCGGGTTTGGTGTCCACGCACCTTCCAGACCGCTGGTGATGGTATCAATGCCCTTGCCGCTGCCATAGCTGCTGATCCAGCCCAGACCCTGCGCCTCAATCGCGGCACCTTCGGGTTCGGGGCCGACCAGTGCTGCATCACCCGCACCGTGCACTTTGCCGAACGTATGTCCGCCCGCTACCAGTGCGACGGTTTCTTCGTCATTCATCGCCATCCGCGCAAAGGTTTCGCGGATATCGCGGGCCGAACCCAGCGGGTCGGGATTGCCGTTCGGACCTTCGGGATTGACATAAATCAGCCCCATCTGCACGGCGGCAAGCGGGCTTTCCAAGGCACGGTCACCGGAATACCGCTTGTCGTCTAGCCAGATATCCTCCGGTCCCCAATAGATATCTTCTTCCGGTTCCCAGATGTCTTCGCGCCCACCGGCAAAGCCGAAGGTCTTGAACCCCATCGATTCCAGCGCGACATTGCCTGTCAGCACCATCAGATCCGCCCAAGAGATACTGGCACCGTACTTCTGCTTGATCGGCCACAAAAGCCGGCGCGCCTTGTCAAGATTGGCATTGTCGGGCCAGCTGTTCAGCGGTGCAAACCGTTGCGTGCCCGATGACGCACCGCCACGGCCATCACCGGTGCGGTAGGTGCCCGCACTGTGCCAGGCCATCCGGATAAACAGCGGCCCGTAATGACCGTAATCGGCAGGCCACCAGTCCTGGCTATCGGTCATCAGCGCATGAAGATCTGCCGTCACGGCCCCGATATCCAGCGATTTGAACGCCTCGGCGTAGCTGAACCCGCCCGGCATCGGGTTGGACAGCGCGGAATTCTGATGCAATATCTTCAAATTCAACTGGTTAGGCCACCAGTCGCGGCTTGATCTGACCCCCGATATCGCATGTTTGGGTGCCCCGTGCATCACTGGGCACTTGCCGGCAGTCGCGTTATCATTTCCGTCCATAGGTCTCTCCGATCATGACTGGATAGGGTGAAGCCGGGCAATGGCCAACTTTTGGAACGCCGAACCCCGGGGTTGAAACAAGGTCTGGCATGGATCAAGACGTCGATGCCCATAACAGCTATTGTTGTTTTACCAGAAACGGACCATTAGTTTAAGTCTGATTTTCTGATCACCGTGATAAGTTGGCATTATGAAGAACCTGACCCTGAAACAGTTGCGATACTTCGAGGCGCTGGCAAGCCATGGCCATTTCGGGCGTGCAGCGGATAGCAGTGCGATCTCACAGCCCGCCCTGTCGATGCAGATCGGGCAATTGGAACAGTCGATCGGTACGGCGCTGTTCGAACGGGGCACGCGGCAGGTCCGGCTTACCGATTTTGGGGAGAAATTTGCCTTGCATATCCGCGCAGTCCTGCGGTCGGTAGACGAGTTGGAGGATCTTGCGCGCGCGTCGCATGACCGGCTTCTGGACCGGCTGCGCATCGGCGTGATCCCGACCATTGCCCCCTATTTCCTGCCGGCCATCATCAGTGGCCTGACACGCATGAACGCCGATCTGGAAGTCCACGTCCGCGAAACGATGACACCCAAACTGTTGCACGAACTGGCCGAGGGGCGGCTTGATACGGCCATCGTGGCGCTGCCGGTTTCAGAACCATCCCTGACAGAGGTGGCCCTTTTTTCCGAAGATTTCGTGCTGGTGCGCCCCGCAGAAGATGCAGGCAAACCCGTCCCCAACCGCGAAAAGCTGCGCGAAATGCGGTTGCTTTTGCTGGAAGAAGGGCATTGCTTTCGTGATCAGGCGCTGTCGTTCTGCAACTTGTCTGCGGCGCGGCCACGCGAAATTCTGGATGCCAGCTCGCTTTCGACGCTGGTACAGCTTGTCAGCGCGGGCATTGGTGTGACGCTGATCCCGGAAATGGCGGTGGCGGTAGAAACCCGCTCTGCTTCGGTATCGATCAGCCGTTTCGCAAGCCCGGAACCCTCGCGCACCATCGGCATGATCTGGCGCAAGACAAGCCCATTGGCCAAACAGCTGCTGCAAATTGCTGACGTGGTCCGTCAGTCTGCGCAAACCCTGCCCGCACAGGTCAGACCGATATAATATTGTGTCGTGCGTCACTTCCGGCATGAAAAGGCCAACCGGGTCTGCCGCGAAATGGGGCTATACCTCGTGCCAAGAACGTCCCAACATGGGTGCTAAATTCGCCATCGGAGAGCATTGCAATGGAATACAGGACACTTGGGCACTCCGGATTGAAGGTTTCGGCCATCGCCATGGGTACGTTCACGTTTGGCGGGGTCGGTCCTTTCGGTCGCGTTGGCAATCAGGGCGTGCCCGAGGCGCGGGCGCTGGTCGATCTGTGCATCGACCACGGGGTGAACGTGTTTGACTGCGCCAACATGTATTCCAGCGGGCTGGCCGAAGAGATATTGGGCGAGGTGCTGCAAGGGCGGCGCGACCGCGTGCTGGTCACCTCGAAGGCGCGGATGCGGACCGGGACCGGCCCCAACGACGAAGGCACCAGCCGATGGCATCTGATCCGCGAATGCGAACGCAGCCTGAAACGCCTGCGCACCGACCATATCGACATCTACTACATGCATGAATGGGACGGCACGACCCCGGTTGACGAGACGATGGCGGCGCTCGACACTTTGGTGACACAAGGCAAGGTGCGCTATGTCGGTTGTTCCAACTATTCCGGCTGGCATGTGATGAAATCGCTGATGGCGTCAGACCGCGATCGGCGGGTGCGGTTCGTCACCCAACAGATCCACTACACGCTCGAAGCACGCGAGGCCGAATATGAACTGTTGCCGATCAGCGTCGATCAGGGGCTGGGCGTGCTGGTGTGGTCGCCGCTGGCGGCAGGGCTGCTGACCGGCAAGCACCGGCGCGGCAAACCCACGCCAGAAGGCAGCCGTCAGTTTGCCGGCTGGACCGAACCGCCGATCCGCGACGAGAACCGGTTGTGGGACATCATAGAGGTATTGATCGATGTCGGGGCCCTGCACGGCGTCTCGGCCGCACAGGTGGCGCTTGCCTGGTTGCTGACCCGGCCTGCGGTGTCATCACTGGTGGTGGGTGGCCGGACGGCGGCGCAGTTCGCCGACAATATCGCCGCCGTCGATCTGACGCTGACCCCAGAGGATCTGACGCGCCTTAACGACGTCAGCCGCCCGCCACTGATTTACCCCTACTGGCATCAGGGCCAATTCGCAGCCCCCCGGTTCAGCCCGGCCGACCGGGCGATGCACGACGGCAACCCGCCCCCGGTCTGGTAACCGGCTGCTACCCGCGATCCGCGATGGCGGCTGCGATAGCCGTCATCGCCAGCATGCCGGGATCATCCATGCCGATGGTCTTTTCGCCAAAGATCCTTGCGCGGCCAATGGTGGCAATCTTGCCTTTCATCGCGGTTTGCGCCTCGGCGGCACTGGTGGCCGCGGCGGCCGCGACAGTGCCGGGGGTGTCAAGGCCTGCGGTGGCTTTCGCCATTGCATCAACGCTGTCGAGCACCGTTTTGCCGCCAAGCTCCGCCTTGCCGCGCGCCTGCATCGCATCGCGGGCTCCGGCGATCAGGGCGGAAACCTCTGACGCATTCACGCCCTCGCGGCCCCGCAACGCCTTTGCCATCGACATCAGGCCGGTGGCCATCAGCGTGCCATAGGACGAGCCCGAGGATTTGGTAAACGCCTGTGCGCAGGCAAGCAGCGCTTGGCCCAGATCATCGGGCAGGCCCGGTGACAGATCGGAAATCGCCCGCATGCCCCGCGTCAGTGTAACGCCCAGATCACCGTCGCCCAACGCCCCGTCGGCACTGTTCAGCGCGTCGAACTCCCGCTCCATCGCTGCGGTCAGCCGGGCAATGGCAGCGCGAAGATCGATGACCGTCAGGGTCATTTCACGCTCCAGAACGCGCAGTCGCAGGGCGCAGTCAGAAATTCCTCCAACTCGGCATCCAGCTTGCACAGCGTGAAGGAAACGCCGGTCATCTCCATGCTGGTGGCGTAACGGCCGACCAGCGGCATGACGATGCTGGCCCCCGCCGCATCAAGCCGCGCCTTGACGACGCGGTAAAGGATGTAAAGTTCCTCGGGCGGCGTGGCACCAAGGCTGTTGACCATAACAGACACCCGGTCGCCGGCGGCCAGCGGCATGTCGGCCAGCAGGCGGTCCATCATTTCGCCGGCAATCGCATCGGCGGGGCGCAGTTTGTCGCGCCACACCCCGGGCTCGCCATGAATGCCCATGCCCATTTCCATCTCGTCCTCGCCGATTGTGAATGTAGGCTTGCCCGCCTGCGGCACAATGCAGGGCGACAGGGCCGCGCCGACCGAACGGCAGGCGTCGGCGGCCTTTTGTGCCACGCGCGTGACCGCGTCCAGATCGTGCCCGGCTTCGGCGGCAGCCCCCGCAATCTTGAAGGCGTAGACCATTCCCGCCACTCCGCGTCGTTTGGCGGCCTCTGTAGGCGGCGCCGAGGCCACGTCATCGGCAAGGATCACGGTGGTGCAGCGGATATCCTCGAATTCGACCAGATCGCCGGCCATGTCAAAATTCATGATATCGCCGCCGTAGTTGCCGTAAAGTCGCAGCACACCGGCACCCTGATGTGCCGCGCGGATTGCATCGGCCATCTGGTCGGCGGAGGGCGAGGCGAAAACATCACCAATGGCGCAGGCGTCCAGTAGACCCGGCCCGACATAGCCCGTGAAGACCGGCAGATGCCCCGAACCGCCCCCGGTAACTATACCAACCTTGCTCGGCTTGCCTGCGCCGGCCCGAACCACCACACGGCCAGTATCCCCGTGCAGCCGATAAAACTCGGGGTGGGCGGCGGTTAGTCCCGCCAGCATTTCATCAACGTAATCGACGGGGTTGTTAAGAATCTTCTTCATCGGTCTCTCCCAATCAGCTGCGGCGGCGCCTGACGCGCCATGTGTTCACGATCATCACAAAGATCAACAGGCCTCCCCAGATCAGTTCGCGCGCGAAGTTCGACACGCCGACCATGTTCAGCCCCGACGACAGGAACTGCATCGTCAGAACCGCCAGCACGACGCCGATCACCCGGCCATAGCCGCCATAGGGGTTCACACCGCCCAAAACCGCAATCAGCACGGCGAGCAGCAGATAACTGGATCCGTAATCCGCCTTGGCCGAGTTGGCACGGCTCATCACCACCATCCCCGCAACCGAGGCCAGCACACCCGACAGCACATAGACCTTGATCAGCATCGCATCGATGTTGATGGCGGCAAACCGGGCGGCCAACGGGTTGGCACCAAACATCCGCAGCTTGACACCAAAGGCGGTTCGGCTCAGCAAAAGCGAGATCAGCACGGCCAGAACGCCGAACAGGATCAGTGGGGCAGGAACGCCAAACACCGTCGCATTGCCGATCCATGCACTGGCGGCGGGGAAACCCATCATCGCGGACCCGCCGGTCAGGGCAATGGCAATACCGGTGAAGATCAGGCCGGACCCAAGCGTCGCAAGGATCGGCGGCAAGCCAAGTGTGGCCACCAGCACGCCGTTGAACAGTCCGGCCATCACGCCCACGCCGATTGCGGCACCGTAAGCCACCAACACAATCGCCGTGCCATCACCCGACCCGGTCACCCGTGTCAGGATCGTCGCCGCCATGATTGCCGACAGGTTGGCGATACCGACAACCGAAAGGTCGATCCCGCCGGTCAGCATCGTGACCGTCATCGCCAGCGCCAGAATGGCAAACTCCGGGAACTGAAACGCCATCGACGTCATGTTCTGAAGGCTCAGAAACCTGTCTGGTGCCAGTGCCGACATTACCAGAAACACAATGGCGGCGATCACCGCGAGACGGCCTTCGGTCGAAGCAAGCACGCGCGATAGCGGAGTGGGGTTCATCATCCTCTCCTTACGCTGCCCGGGCGGCGGCGCGCTTGGCCTGCCATGCTGGCAGACCAGTGCCGATCAGGATCAGCACGCCGATGGCCACCGATTGCCAGGTTGCCGGAATGCCCAGCACGATCAGACTGTTGCGCACCAGTACAATCAGCGTGACCCCAAGCACCGTGCCGGTCAGCGTGCCATGCCCCCCCGCCAATCGCGCGCCGCCCAGAACGACAGCGGCGATCACCGACAATTCCAGCCCGACAAGATCAAACGGGTTTGCCACACGGGCCATGCTGGAATGAATGATCCCGGCTAGGCCCGCAAGCACTCCCACATAGACATAGACGAAGAACTGCACACCCCGCACGTTGATGCCGATCCGCCGCGCACTTTCGACCGACCCACCGATGGCAAAGATCTGCCTGCCAAGCATGGTGCGGTGCAAGATGGCCCAAGTCAGCACGATGGCCAGCACCGTCACCAGAAAGGCCGCGTGCAGCGAATAAAACGACCCGTCAGCATTTTCGCCCCGGACGATCATCATTCGCCCGAACTCGCGCATGCCCGGCGGTAGCGTGGTGATCTGCTTTTGCCCGATGAAGGTCAGCATGAAGCCGCGAAACATCGACAGCGTGCCCAGCGTCACGATCAGCGTGGGCAGGCCCATCACTGCGATCAGCACACCGTTGATCGACCCCAGACAGGCGCCAATGCCCATGCCCATCACCAGCGCCGCCCACCACGGCAGCCACGGCATCGCAGCATTCAGCACCATCGCCGTCACATACATGGTGAACGCGGCAATCGCCGTGAAGCTGACATCTATCCCGCCCGAGATCAGAACGATCAACGCGCCCACTGCAAAAATACCAAGCACGATGCCGCCGCGCAAAAGGTCGGTCAGCGTTGCGATTGACAAAAAGCCGGGGTCAGATGCCGCCGCAAGCGCGCAAAAAGCGATGATCACCAGTGCCACCAGCGCCTCGTTCCGGGACCAGTCTATCGTCATGAGGCAAGCCTGTGCGCAAGATCGGTTTCGGTCACCTGACCTGCCGGGATATCCTCGACCAGTTTGCCCGCCTTCATCACAAGGATGCGTTGACAGGTCGAAAGCAACTCTGGCAGGTCGTCGGAAATCACGATGATGCCAAGACCCTGCGCCGCCAGATCGGCAATGATGCCATGAATCTCTGCCTTTGATCCGACATCGACGCCGACGGAAGGCCCGTTCAGCACCAGAACACGGGGGCTGCGCGCCATCCAGCGCGCCAGAACCACCCTCTGCTGGTTGCCCCCCGACAAGGATCGCACCGGGGCGTCGGGGTTTGCGGCCTTGACCGACAGGCGCTTCAGCCAGTCGCGCGCTTCGTCCATCAGCCCGCCAAGGTCAAGGATGCCCGAACGGCCATGTGCATCAAGCCGGCCGATCGCAATGTTCTGCAAGATGCTTTGCGTCAGGAACAACCCCTCTGTCAGCCGGTCTTCGGGCACATAGCCGATGCCTGCCTCGGCGGCGGCCAGCGGGTTGCCCAGCACCACATTGCGGCCATCAAGCGTGATGCGGCCACGGTCAGGCGCAAGAAGGCCGAACAGCGCTTTGGCCAGCGCCGTCCGCCCCGACCCCAGCAGACCGGAGACGCCCAGCACTTCGCCAGCGCGCAGATTGAAAGAGACGTCGTCGAACGCGCCGGTCTTGTGCAACCCCTCGACCCGCAGCAACGTTGGCGCAGTCGCAGGCAGCGGCGCGGGCGGGCGGGGTGCCACGTCATGGCCCGTCATGTGGCGCGTCAGGCTAGCCGCGTCAAAGTCATGCGCAGGCCCCTCGGCCACCTTCTGGCCGTTGCGCAGCACGATGACCTTTTGGCACACCTCCAGCACTTCGGCCAGCTTGTGGCTGACAAACAGCACCGCCACACCATCGGCCGTCAGCCGCCGGATGATGTCCAGCAGCACCCGGACCTCGCGTTCGGTCAGTGCTGCTGTGGGTTCGTCCATAATGATCAGCTTCGCCTCGGTCGCCAGCGCCCGACAGATCGCCACCAGTTGCTTGTGCGCGACCGGCAACGTCTCAACCGCGGCATGTAGCGGTATATCGACACCGATCCGTTCCAGCGTCCGCCGCGCCAGATCCTGCATCCGTGCCCGGCGCACCAGTTTCGCCCCGATGCCCAGTTCGGCGGAAAAGGCGATGTTTTCAGCCACCGTCAGGTTTGGGAACAGGCTGAAATCCTGAAATATAACCTTGATGCCCGCTGCCGCCGACAGACGCGGGTTCAGCAGGCCCTGGCGCTGACCGGAGAACGCAATTTCGCCCCGGTCGGGCTGTTCCACCCCGGCAAGGATCTTGATCAGTGTCGACTTGCCCGAGCCGTTTTCACCGGCCAGGCACACGGCTTCCCCTGCCGCGATCGAAAATCCCACGCCGTCCAGCGCGGTGATCCCGGAATAGGTCTTTGTCACGCCATCAAGCGTGACGAGGTCATTCAGCATGGCCGCCCTTCTTGCTGCTTCGGGGGTCGGAGGGCGGCAACGCCGCCCCCCGGAAATGTCCCGATCAGAAGGGATAGTCGGCCATATTCGCTTTGTTCACATTAACCCAAGCCTGGCCATAGATGACCTTGCCGTCCAGCTTGACCGCATTGTAGCCAGAAAGGCCAAGGTCCATGCCATCTGTCACAGTCTCGCCGTTCATCACCATGGCTGCGAGCTTGTTCATCGCGTAGCCCGCGACCGACGGATCCCAGAACCCGATGCCGTCTACCGCGCCGGTTTCCAGATATTGCCCGGCAATCGAGGGCAACGAGGTGCCAAAGACGCAGGTCTTGTCGGCCGTGCCACGCTCTTCGATGGCAAGCCCGATGCCTGCCACGTCCGTCGAGGCCGAGCCTTGCAGACCTTTCACATTCGGGAAGGCGCGCAGCACTTCTTGCGCCTTTTCATAGGCTTTCTGCTGATCGTCGAAGGTTTCGTTCTTGTCGCCGACCAGAACCATGTTCGGATACTTTTCCTTCTGGTAGGCAATCGCGCCATCGACCCACTGGTTGTGGGTTTGACTGGTCAGCGATCCGACGAAGACGGCATATTCACCCTCACCGCCCATGCAGGTCGCCATCTGTTCCATCAGGTTGGCGCCGAAATCTTCGTTCTTGAAGGCTTCGAGGTCGTAGCTGGTGTTCTGCTGGCTGGCAGCTTCATGCGTGATCACGACGATACCCGCGGCCTGCGCACGTGCCAAAACCGGCTCCAGCGCCTCTGGCGACATCGGCACAACGGCCAGCGCGCTGACGCCTTGTGCGATCATGTCCTCGATCAGGGCCGCCTGCTGCTGCGGGTCGGCTTGTGCCGGGCCCACCTGAAACGCGTCGGTTCCAGTGTCGGCGGCATATTGCTTGACGCCTTCCTCCATGCGGTTGAACCACTGGATGCCAGCGATCTTTACAACCGTGGCGATTTTCTTGGTATCCTGTGCCACCATTGGAAACGCCAGTAGCGAAGCTGACGCGGCAAGCAGGACTAGGGTCTTTCGGTTCATCATGTTTTCTCCTCCCAGATGGTGCCCTTCGGGGGCGGTTCGTTGTCATTACTCTAGGCAGAATTCCCCGTCTTTCCAGAGCTATCTGCGCGGCTGCCGAAAGTAATTTCGTTTCCCTTTAGGGGCTTGGCCGGACTTCATGGACGCATCTGCCATCCCCGGTTCCCGAAGGACCGGCCCCGATGGCCAATGGTGCGTAGTGGGTCCGCCCCGTGCAGGGGGTATGCTGTGTCAGACTGCTGCGATCCTCCGCTCCCGGGTGTCAGCGACGAGCCCGACCAACAGATCAACGGCGGCAAGATGGGGCAAATGCCCCGCGCCTCTGATCAGGTGAATGGCGGTGGCGGCCGGCAGGTTGGCCACGCAGTGCCAGTCAAGAATGCAGTCATCGGTGCCAAACAGCACCGTCACCGGACAGGTAAGCCGGGCCAGATCGCCCGCAATGTCAATCTGCTGAAACCCGCCTTGTGCAACCGCGTGGGCCAGCGCCGCCTGCCCTGCGCGCAAAGCCTGCATCCGTGCCAGCTCCGCCGCCAGTGCTGTGGCCGACATCGGCCCAGCACCCAGCAACGCCAACGCCCGGCCCAGTGCCGCAGGCGTGTCTGCCGCCAGCATGCCTTCAGTAAAATCGGCGTTCAGACGCGGCCCAAGGCCGACCGGGGCAGACAGGATCAGCCGGTCTACGCGCCCGCCCAGTCGCATCGCCAGCCGCACCGCAAGGGCACCACCCAGCGAATGCCCGATCAGACGCAACGGACCCGAAGGCAACGCCGCCGCGATCCGGTCTAGCACGGTTTCGAGGTCGGGGGCCGAGGCGCTGTCGCCGTGGCCCGGCAGATCGAGTGCCAGCACCGCATGCCCCGCCGCCACCAGCCGCCGGGGCAGATCGCGCCAGCCCCTGTGATCATCGAACAGGCCATGCAACAGCACGACAGGCAACCCCGCGCCAGACCGGTGCACCGCTACGCCGTCGCCACCCAGCGTCAAAGTGACATCCGCCGCCGTGATCCGCCCCCGCCGCCCCGAGCCTTGCAGGCCGGTCAGGTCCGCCCCAACCCGCCGCGCCGCAGCCCGGGCCGCCGGACTTGCCGCCGGACGCGGGCCTGATGCCAGCGTCAGAACAGGCGCGGCAAGTGGCGCGGTGGCGCTTGGCGCAGTCTCCTGCGCAGGCATGGGCGGTGTGGCCGCTACCACATCCCCGCCTTCATGCTCAATCTCGGCAATCGGCTGATCCAGCGCCACCGTATCGCCTGGCCCCACCAATTGCCCCAGCAAAACGCCGTCGGTCAGTGCCGGAACTTCAACCACGGTCTTGTCTGTTTCCACTTCCAGCAGCACATCGCCGCGCTTGAAGGCGGCACCGGGCGCGACCAGCCATTCGACGACCTTTGCCTCTTCCATCGTCTCGCCGAGGCGTGGCAGGGTCAGGATCACGCGGCCCATGTCGGGGCCTTTCGGGTGACAAGCCACAGGGCGGTGTCGTGAATGAGCGTGGCCGACGGGATCGAGCCGCGTTCCAACGCGGGCGATACCGGGATCGGTATATCCTCGCCACCAACCCTAAGGACTGGTTCCTCCAGCCAGTCGAAACACACCTCACCCAACCGCGCCGCGATCTCGGACGCGACCGAACCTGTGACGACAGCCTCGGTCACCACCATCGCGCGGCCCGTGCGCTTGACCGCTTCGATCAGCGGGGCGTCGTCCATCGGGTTCAGGCAGCGCAGGTCGATCACTTCGGCCTCGACCCCTGATGCGGCCAGCCGGTCAGCCGCGGCAAGACTCTCATGCAGCATCCGGCTGTAGCTGATGATCACCAGATCGCGCCCCTTGCGGCGGGTGACGGGCTGGCCCCATGGCCCATCGGGCATATCGACGTCAAGCGCGCCCTTCATCGTGTAAAGCCCCTTGTGTTCGATGAACACCACTGGGTCTGACTGAGTCAACGACTGGCGCAGCAGGTGATAGGCGTCATTCACCGTGGCGGGCATGATAAGCCGCAGGCCGGGCGTGTGCAGAACCCAGGCCTCAAGGCTTTGGGAATGCTGTGCGGCCGCCGACCGCCCGGTGCCGCCTTGCGTGCGAAGCACCATCGGCACCCCGATCTGCCCGCCGAACATGTAGCGGCTTTTGGCCGCCTGATTGGCCAACTGGTCCATCGTCATGCCGATGAAATCGACATACATTAGTTCCGCCACGGGCCGCAGGCCGGTCATCGCCGCCCCCACCGCCGCCCCGACAATAGCAGCCTCCGAAATTGGCGCATCGATCACCCGGTCGGGGCCAAAGAGGTCGATCAACCCCTTGGTCACGCCGTAGGCGCCGCCATACAGCCCCACCTCTTCGCCGATCAGGATCACCGAAGGGTCGGCCTGCATCGCATCAAGCAGCGCCTGCCGGATCGCGTCGCGGTAGGTCGTTTCGGTCATGCCCGCACCCCTTCCGACAGGATGGCGGACAGCCGTGCCGCCTGTGGCCGGGGGGCGGGCGAGCCCGGCGCATAGACATCCTCAAACATGGTGGCAAGTGCAGGCGGTTGGGCCGCGATGGCATGGGTAAGGGCCAGATCCATTTCCGCACCGGCGTCGGCGTCGATACCGCCAAGTTCGGCCTCAGTGGCGATGCCTTCGGCGGTGATGCGGTTGCGGGCATGGGCTAGCGGGTCGCGGGCACGGCCTTCGGCCTCTTCCTGCGCGCTGCGGTAGGGGGATTTGTCCATCCGGGCATGGCCGAAAAAGCGGTAAGCGTCGATTTCGAGGAACCCCGGTCGCCCATCCCGCGCGTCCATGGTCAGGGCGCGGGCGGCGTCGTGTACCGCCTCGACATCCGCCCCGTCAGCGCGGGCGGTCTTCAGGCCAAAGGCCGCCGCCCGCGCCGGAAAGTCGCGGTTGCCGGCAGACCTGTCCACCCGCGTGCCCATGCCGTACTGGTTGTTGATGCAGCAAAAAACCACCGGCAGCCGCCAAAGTGCAGCCATGTTCATCGATTCGTACAGGATGCCCTGACTCATCGCGCCATCGCCGAAGAAAGCGACTGAAATCTGCCCGGAGCCTGCATTGCGATAGGAAATCCCTGCCCCCACGATGTGCGGGATGCCGCCGCCGACGATGGCATTGGCACCAAGGTGCCCAAGTGCGCGGTCGGCAATATGCATCGAGCCGCCCTTACCGCGGCAATAGCCGTCTTGCTTGCCGGCAATTTCAGCCATCATCCGGGCGGGGTCTGCGCCGCGCCCCAGAAACACGCCGTGCCCGCGGTGATGGGTGGTGAACGTGTCGCCGGGTTGCATCGCCTCGGTCATACCGACCACGGCCTCTTCGCCGATCGACAAATGCAGCATCGACCCCGCACTTTCGCCCTTCAGGAACAACTCGCCCACCCGTTCCTCGAACGAACGGATGCGGCGCATCGTGCGATAGCGGCCAACAGCCGCCGTGTTGGCAGCAGCGATGGTTTGGACAAGTGTCATTCGGCTTCCCGTAGGGGTTTGAGCAATTCGTAGGCCGCGCGGTAGCGGGCATAGATCGGGGCAAAGGCGGCATGTGCTGCCATGTCGGGCTCGATCCGGCGGGCCGTGCGCACCATGGCCGCACAGGCCTCGTCGATGCTGGCAAAATGCCCCGCGCCATGGGCGGCCAGAATAGCCGAGCCCAGCGCACAGGCCTCTGTCTCTTCGGTCAACTCCAGCGGCAGACCCAGCGTATCGGCATGCAATTGCAACCAGAACGGCGCGCGGGTGGCACCGCCGGCCACTACAATGCGCCGCACTGTAAAGGCCTCGCCAAAGGTTTCCACTATCCCCCGGGTACCAAAGCAGATGGCTTCCACCAATGCACGGTAGACATGCGCGGGGGTGTGTTTCAGCGACAGCCCGATGATCGCACCGCGCGCCAGCGGGTCGGTATGCGGCGTGCGGTTGCCCTGAAAATGATCGACCGCCAGCAACCCCTCGGCCCCCGGCGGCAGGGCAGCGGCCTGCGCGTTCAGTGTGTCAAAGTCGACATGATCGGCAAAGTTGCGCTTGAACCACGCGATGACCGACCCGGTGGAGGTCTGCCCTCCCTCGATGATCGGGCGCTGCGGATAGACGCAGTCCATGTAGGTGCCCCAGATGCCCGGCGCATGAACCATGCGTTGGGCCACCCCAAGATGCAGATGCGAAGACCCGGTGATCATCGCAAGATCGCCTGGTTGCGTTACCCCAAGCCCGATCATCCCGATGAAGGCATCCGCCCCGCCCTGCACTACCGGCGTGCCTGCGGTCAGGCCCAGATGGCTGGCCGCGTCCGGGGTCAACGGCCCGATGACCTGCCCGGGGGCCAAGATCTGCGATGGCCAGCGGTCGGCAAGATCCGACAGGCCCAGCGCCGCCAGCATCGTCACCGGCCACCCCCCCGCGTGGGTCTGATAGTGCCAGCGCATCGTCACATTGTTCAGACTCGCCGCCCAACGCCCGGTCAGCCGCAGGGTCATGAAGTCCTGGTATTCGCCCACCATCGCGGCGCGGGCCCAGATGTCAGGCTGGTTCCGCTTCATCCACAGCGCCTTGGGGATCATCCATTCCGGGCTGACCGGCCCTGCCCCGCCGCCATTCAGCCGCAACGCCGGATCGCCACAACCTGCAACCTCGGTCGCTTCGCGGTGGGCGCGCACATCCATCCATAACAGGCATGACCGCAATGGCCGCCCGTCTGCATCCAGCGCGACCACGGTACACGATGTGGTATCGCAGCAAATCGCGCTAATCTGGTCAGCGGGTACGCCCGCGGCCCCCATCGCCTCGTGCACCGCGACGCCTGCCGCATGCCACCAGTCGTCGGGGTTCTGCTCGGCCTGACCGGGTTCGGGAAAGGTGGTGGCATAGGCCCCTTTGCCCACGCCACGTACCCGGCCCGAAAGATCGAACACATGCGCGCGCAGGGATTCCGTGCCGCCGTCAATTCCGATCACATAGGCCATGGCCCGCTGCATCCCCCGCCCAGTTTTGTCGCCACTCGGTTCTGTCACCGCCCAGCCCTGTCACCGCCCAGCCCTGTCGACGTCCAGTCCTGTCGACGTCCATTCCTGTCGACGTCTTGTGCTGCGCATGCAATGCCGCGTCGCAGTATTTGTGCAAGCATTGCACATTTGTCATAGTCGTTGACGGGGCGCCCGGTCAAGTGGTTATAGTTCTGCCAGAAGGGCCGGCTTGCGGCCGATATTCCGGCGTGAAGGCCCCATGTCCCAACCCATGCGCGAAACCGATGATCTGGTGCAGGTGGCCTGGCTTTACCACGTAGGCGGGATGAGCCAGGAACAAGTCAGCCAGCGTCTGGGCATTTCGCGGTTCAAGGTCCTGCGGCTGTTGGCCGATGCGCGTGATCAGGGGCTGGTGCGGGTCTCCATCGCGCATGAGACGACCGGTACGCTGGCGCTGGCTGATCAGTTGACCGCCAGGTTCGGACTGACCGAGGTGCGCATCGCCCCGATGTCTGGCGAGGCGTCGGACGAGGCGGCAGCACGGCGCGCGGTAGGGATCATCGGTGCCGGATTTATTGCGCGCATCGGCCGGGATGGCCCTTTGTCCATCGGCGTCGGCTGGGGCCGCACGATGGCCGCGATGGCGCAGGCGCTGACAGGGCTACGCAACCCCGATCTTTGCTTTGTCTCACTGATGGGGTCGATGGCGCGCACTTCGGAAACCAGCCCATTCGATGTCTGCACCCGGCTGGCCGCAATAACCGGCGGGTCAGCGATGTTCCTGCCCGCCCCTTTCCTGACCGACAGCGAGGAAGACTGCCGCATCGTCCTGCGCCAGCGCCTCGTGCGCGAGACGCTGCTGGCCGCGCGTGCCGCCCCGCGCGCGATCATCTCGTTGGGGGATTGCTCGCCCAAGGCGCTGCTGTCTACCTCCGGCATCCTGACGACAGAGGAAGCCGCTGAACTGGTGGCGATCGGGGCCGTTGCCGACAGCACGGGCAAGTTCTTTCTGGCCGACGGCAGTCTGGCCGATACCGACCTGAACCGCCGCGCGCCTTCCATCGGGCTGGAAGACCTGCGCGCAACGGACGTCACGCTGCTGGCCGCCGGGGCCAGCAAGGCGGTGGCGACGCTGGCGATGATGCGGTCGGGCATCGTCAACCGGCTGATTGCCGACGAGGGGGTAGCGCGGGCCTTGCTTGCCTTGCCGGGGGACGACGGATGATCGGACGCATGGGGGCGGCAGCGGTGGATGGGAAATTGACTGTGACGGAATCCGTCGTGCGCCACAGGGCGCGGCAGGGTGGCGCGATCTGATGGTTTACGCCCCCCTGACCCCCGCCAGCCTGCCCGCGCGCCTTGGCGGTTTGCCCGCCCTGACCGACCGCATCGGTGAGGCGGCACACTGGAGCGTGGCCGAAGTGGGCGATGGCAACCTGAACCTCGTGTTCATCGTTTCTGGCCCCCAAGGCCGCGTGATCGTGAAACAGGCGTTGCCTTATGTCAGGCTGGTGGGGGATAGCTGGCCGCTGCCACTGAACCGCGCCTTCTTTGAATGGAATGCCCTGACCCGCCACGCCGCCCGTGACCCGGGCCGGGTGCCCGAGGTGCACCATTTCGACGAGGCGCAGGCGATGATCGTGATGCGCTACCTTTCGCCGCACGTCATCTTGCGCAAGTCCATCGTGCGCGGGGTGGAACATCCGCAGCTGGCGCGGCACGTCGGCGCGTTTCTGGCGCGCAGCCTGTTTCGCGGCTCTGCGTTGTCGCTGTCGGGCAAGGTGTTGCGATCGGAAATGGCCTTGTTCGCCGAAAACCACGCCCTTGCCGACGTTACCGAAAACCTCGTGTTTTCCGATCCCTACTTTGCGGCAAAGTTGAACCGCCACACGCCGGGTCTTGATCCGTGGATTGCCCCCCTGCGCGCCGACCGCGCCCTCAGGATCGCCGCACAAGAAGCGAAACACACCTTCCTGTGCAAGACCGAAACGCTGGTACATGGCGATCTGCACTCGGGTTCGTTGATGGTGACGGCAACAGATACGCAGGTCATCGACCCGGAATTCGCCATCTATGGCCCGTTCGGCTTTGACGTGGGGATGTTCATAGCCAACCTGCTGCTGGCTTATTTCGCACAGTCGGGGCACGAACAGTCACCGCGCGACCGCGACCCCTACCGCGCCTGGATCCTTGGCCAGATCGACGAGGTCTGGCAGGTCTTCGCGGCCACCTTCCGCCAACTTTGGCAAACCGAACGCACCGGCATCCTGTACGAGCCTGCCCTGTTCGAAAATGCCGGTGATGCACCGGGCGCAGAGGCGGCTCTGGCGGGCGTGCTGCAGGGTATCTGGCGTGATGCGCTGGCCTTTTGCGGGGTGGAAATGCACCGACGCATCCTTGGTCTTGCCCATGTCGAAGACCTTGAAGCCATCCCCGACCCCGCCCGCCGGATGCAGGCCGAGGCGCGGGCGCTGGAGGCTGGGCGGATCATTGCAACCACAGCACGCGCACTGTACCCCGGCGATCTGGCCGCCTTGGCCACCGACATTGACAGGAGCGTTGCACGATGAAGGTAGGCCGGGATCACTATCGCTCGATCTGGGTAGAGGCGGGCGTGGTCAGGATCATCGATCAAACCCGCCTGCCGCATGAATTCATCGTCGTGACGCTTGACACACTGCCCCGTGCCGCCAGTGCGATCCGCGACATGTGGGTGCGGGGTGCGCCGCTGATCGGGGCAACGGCGGCATACGGCATGGCCATCGCGATGCGCGCCGATCCGTCCGATGCCGGTCTTGCACAGGCGCACGCGATCCTGATTGAAACCCGGCCCACGGCGGTGAACCTGCGCTGGGCGCTGGAAGAGATGACGCGCCTGCTGTCGCCACTTGCGCCGCCGGATCGCGCCGCCGCAGCCATGGCCCGTGCGGGTGCGATTGCCGATGAGGATGTGGCGATCAATGCTGCCATCGGCGATCACGGCCTATCGCTGATCCGCGCGATTGCCGCGCGAAAAGCGGGGCCGGTCAACATCCTGACCCATTGTAACGCAGGGTGGCTGGCGACGGTCGATTGGGGCACCGCCACCGCCCCGATCTACAAGGCGCATTCAGCTGGCATCCCGCTGCATGTCTGGGTCGATGAAACCCGCCCCCGCAATCAGGGTGCGCATCTGACGGCGTGGGAAATGGCGGGCAACGGCATTTCGCATGCGCTGATCGTCGACAATGCGGGCGGACATCTGATGCAGCATGGAAGGGTGGATATGGTGATCGTGGGCACCGACCGGACGACCGCGCGCGGCGATGTCTGCAACAAGATCGGCACCTATCTGAAGGCGCTGGCGGCGCATGACAATGGCGTGCCGTTCTACGTGGCGCTGCCTTCACCGACGATTGACTGGCGCGTGCAGGACGGGGTGGCCGAAATACCGATCGAGGAACGCTCTGGCGACGAGGTGTCCTATGTTCAGGGCAAACTGGCCGATGGCACCGTGACCCGCCTGCGCATCAGCCCGGAAAGCACGCCTGCAGCCAACCCCGCGTTCGACGTGACACCGGCCCGGCTGATCACCGGCCTGATCACCGAACGCGGCGTCGCCCCGGCCAGTGCCGCAGGCCTTGCGGCCCTGTTCCCCGACCATAGCTGAACAGGTGCCCCGATGATCGACGCCGCCCTTCGCACAGACCTGATCGCCCGCGCCCGCGAACTGGACGCAAGCGGGCTGAACCGTGGGTCTTCGGGCAACCTTTCGGCCCGTGACGGCGAGGCAATGCTGATCACACCCTCGGGCATTCCGGCCGCGGCGCTGGAACCCCAGATGCTGGCCCGCATGCCGCTTGACCGCGACGATGGCCACTGGGACGGCCCGCTGAAACCCTCGACCGAATGGCGCTTTCACCGCGACCTGATGCGCGCCCGCCCCGAGTTCAATGCCGTGGTCCACACCCACGCGCCGTTTTCGACCATCGTCGCCATCGCGCGCAAACCGATCCCGGCGATCCATTACATGATGGCCGCGTTCGGCGGGCCTGACATCCGCGTGGCGGATTATGCCTGCTACGGCACCGCTGCCTTGTCGGCGGCTGTGGTGGCGGCGATGGAGGGTCGCATGGGCTGCCTGATGGCCAATCACGGCATGATAGTGGGCGGCCCCAGCCTTTTGCGCACCACCTGGCTTGCGCATGAACTGGAGGCGCTGGCACATCAATACTATCACGTCCTGCAGATCGGCGGCGGGCATGTCCTGTCACCGGCCGACCTCGCCGAGGCGAGGACCGGCTTTGCCAGCTACGGCCTGCAAGACGACCGGCGCTGACCACCCCGCCCTGCCGACCGGGCGTTTATTCCTGACATCTGGTGGGCAGGATAAGGGACGCGGCAGCCGCTTGCTTTTGGTATTGGGTCTTCTTTCGACAAATCCGGTATCCATTTTTGTCGGACCAGAGCGTGATAAGGAAAAGTGGCTCCCAGTTTTCGTCATCAAACATGCGACCACTCAGAAACGACAACAGGATGATGTTTCTTTCAACCATCACCCTGCTCTGGCTCTTGGGACAGCTTGGCATAACACGACCGGGCACCCGTCAAGAGCGGGTACTGGTTGGCCTTTGGGCGATAAACAGGGGAAGTCTCTCAATTTCCAGCGGGGCGCGATCACAGGACTTTTGCGATCGTCTCAGGCTTTGTGCGGGAAGCTTGCCTGCCTCCCCTTGGTGTCCATCACACGGCCTGATGATTCACGCAGTCGCAACTCGCCCGCGAAGATCAGGCGTTGTGGGGCTGCCGGTGTCGCTGCGTTTGCGGCGCGTTCGGCCATCCGCGTCATCAGCAGATCCCAGGCACTGGACGCCAGACTATCGATCGGCTGCGCCACGGCGCTGACAAAGGGACGCATTGCCGTCATCCACGCGAAGTCATCAAAGCCGATCAGCGAAATGTCGCGAGGCATCGCCAGTTGCAGCCCTTGTATTGCCTTGATCGCCCCCAGCGTCGCCACGTTGGTGGCAGCAATCACCGCACTGACCCGGTGATCACGGTGCAACTCCTGCTCCAGCGCGTTGCGCGCGCCGTCAATGGTCTGGCCCGCAACAATGACCCGGCATTCATACCTGCCCCCCGCCTCGCGCAGCGCCCGTTCGGCACCCAATGCACGGTCGCGGCTGGCGGCAAGTGCGATATCGGGGATCAGCACAGCAATGTCGCGGTGGCCCAGTTCGGCAAGGCTGCGGCCGGCCATATGGCCGGCCGCTTCATTGTCCAGCCCGACGGTATCAAAGCCGGCGATACCCAAACCGCGGTCCATCACCACCGACGGCGGCAACATCCGCGCGTCGAGGCCCGCCCCTATCGACGTATCAGCCGACGGGTAGACGATCAGCCCCTCGATCTGCCGCGCCAGCAGTGCCAACACGCGCTCGCGCTCACGCGATGGGTCTTCATCGCTTGTCACAATGACGATATCATATCCACTTGCACCGGCGAGGTTTTCCAGCGCGCTGGCCATGTGGGCGAAGAAAGCGTTGGTAATCGTCGGCACGATCAACCCGATCAGGCGGCTGCGCCGGTTGCGCAAGCTGGCGGCATTTCCGTTGGGTCGGAAATTCAGCGCGGCAATCGTCGCCAGCACCTTCTCTTCGGTCTTCGCACTGGCTCGCCCGGAGGCGTTCAGCACGTTGGAAACCGTCGCGGTAGAAACTCCCGCCTGCGCTGCCACATCACGAATGGTAGGGGCCCGACCCGAATACGGCCTATCCCTGGTCACGAAATCGCAACCGGTTTGCTGCGAAACCGCGCAACCGTTTCGCGCAGTGCCTTGCGGCACACCACGGGCGGCAGGCCGCGCAGTATCAACCCGACATCGGCCACGGTCTGCCGCCCGATATCATAAAGCGCCTCTGGCATGCCGCCCGTGCGATGGGCTGACAAAAGCAGCCCTTCGAGTTGGCGAACCGGATCATCCGACGCAACGGGTTCAATGGGGAAGACATCCGTGGCAGCACGGAACCGACCTGCCCGTACCAGGTCCACGAACACCGGAAAATCCACCACCGCAGCACGGCTCATCAACAAGAACACCGCGTCGGGACGGATAAGGGACAGCTCGCGTCGCCCCAGAAAGCCCTGATTTTCGCTGGTAACCCCGGCAAACACCACAACGACGCGCGGGGTGGAAAGCACCTCGTCCAGCATGACGGGGTGACAGCCGTGCTGGTGCAGCACGTAGTCTGGCACCCAAGGGTCGTACACCTTGAACGTGCAGCCAAATGGCGCGATCAGACGGTGGAACGCCCGGGCAAGGTCGCCAAATCCAATCAGCCCGACCACGGCCCCGAACAGCGAAAACGCACCTGCGTTGCCATCAGTCCCGTACGCCTCGTTGCCGCGGCGAAAGGCGCGGTCGGCCATGGTGATGCCACGCGCCAGATCGATCGCCATGCCCAGCGTCGATTCTGCCACCACGTCGGCAAAGGCCGAGGCGGGCGTCAGCACATGGATACCCTTTTCAAAGCAGTAGTCGTAATCGATTGCATCGGTGAAATTCGTCTCGACGTTGATGATGGCGCGCAGGTTCTTCGCGCGCTCCAGCCGGGCGCGCGGCAGCGAAGTCTGACCAATAACAATGGTGGCACGCGGCAGCAGGGCATTGATCATCGCGTCGGGCATTGGCCCGTCTTCGTGGATCACCACCTCGCCAAGGCTTTCGAGTGTCGCCCTCGCTGGTGCATCGCAAATCTGGTCAATCCTGCGCGGCTGCGGATCTACAAGTATCAGTGGTTTCATCGAATGCCTCACACATGGCGTCCCTGTATGACTTGAACCGTTTCACCATTTACTCGAATCGTCAAGAAATGTCAGGTTTTTCCGTCCTGACTTCCCGGCGCAAGCCACGGAAAATCCGGCGCAAGAATTTGCTGCAAAGCGGCGAAAACCTCGAATATCGGTGATTAACTCGCAAGAATCAATCGCTTCCGATCTGTTGCAGTGCAGCAATTAAATCGGTTTACAGAAACGACACCGGAGCGCTATGTTTTCCGAGGACAGGCCGAACTTTTCCGGCCTGCCAAGACATGCGGATAAGGCGTTGATGCCGCAGATTTGTCGTGAACCGCGGGCAACGCGCGCAGTCTGATGGGAGGACGTGATGATCAAGTTGAAGACCATTTTGTTGGCGACGACGCTTTTGGCAGTCGGTGCCGTGACTCATGCCCAAGACAAGGCGGTTTATGGCGTGCTGATGAAAACACTATCGAACCCGTTCTGGGGCGCGATGGAGCAGGGTGTCGCGGCCGGTGCCGAGGCGGCAGGCGTCGAGTATTACCTGCAAGCCGCAGAAAGCGATCAGGCCGCCGAGCCGCAATTGAACCTGTGCAACACCATGCTGGAACGCAAGCCCGCAGTGATGATCACAGCGGCGATCAACTCCAACATCCTGCTGCCTTGCCTGAAGGCGGCCAATGATGCCGGCATTCCGGTTGTCGATCTGGATGGCAACCTTGATCCCGCGATCAACGAACAGGCTGGCGTGAAAATCGCCTTCCAGATCGGGTCGGACAACGAGGCCGCTGGCGCGCAAGGCGCTGATTTCGTGGTCAGCCGTCTGGGTGCTGATGCCAAGGGGGCGGTTCTGGTGATCGAGGGGCTGTCGGGCAACATCACCGGCCAGAAGCGGGCGCGTGGTTTTGCCGAGCAACTGGCGAAAACCGCTCCGGGTCTGGAAATCGTGGCTTCTCTGCCGGGCGACTGGGATCGCGGCAAGGCCGCCAACATCACCAACGACATATTGACCAAACACCCCGATCTGCTGGCGATATTTGCCGCCAACGATGGTATGGCACTCGGGGCGGTGGAAACCGTGTTTGCCGCCGACAAGGGCGCGCAGGTGGTGATTGTCGGCGTTGATGGCAATTCGGATGCGGTCAAATCGATTAAGGAAGGCCGCCTGACAGCGTCGGTTGCGCAATTGCCTTATCTGGTTGGCAAGCAGGCTGTCGAGAACATCAAGTTGGTCACCGAAGGCAAAGAGGTGCCCGCCGTCGTCTATGTGCCTACGCTGGTGCTGACCAAGGACGTGATCGACGCCGGTACCGAGCCGATGCTTGAGTTCGTGAAGTAATCAAATCCCGGTACGCGGCGGCTTTGACCGTCGCGTATCGGCAATCAAGGACGCCCCATGCAGACCAACTCGCAACTCGCGCGCATCTCGGCTTGGCGGCGCACACAGGATTTCTTCGACAGTCGGCTGCATGTGCGGTTGGAATCGCTGATCGTGCTGGCGGTGTTGTTCATCGCCATGGCGCTGGCCTCGCCTTATTTCCTATCCGTCAGCAACATCCTCAATATCCTGCTGGCGACATCGACTATCGGTATCCTGGCGGTGGGAACAACGCTGATCCTGACGTCGGGCGGGCTTGACCTGTCGATCGGTTCGGTGCTGGGGCTTTCCGGTGTTGCGGGGGCCTATCTGTGCGTCACGCTTGATCTGCCTTGGATCATGGCGATTGTCGGCGCGCTGGGGGCCGGGGCTGCGGTCGGCTACGCCAATGGGTTGATGATCACGCGGCTGCGGATCCCGGCCTTTATCGTGACGCTGGGCATGTTGGGCATTGCGCGCGGTCTGGCGCTGATCATTGCGCCTAATGGCGGGGCGATCTACGGCCTGCCCGCGCCGGTGGTGTTTCTGGGTCAGGGCCGCCCCTTGGGCATTCCGATGCCGGTGATCATTCTGGCGCTGACGGCGGTGGCGGCGCATTACATCCTAGCCTACAGCAAGGTCGGGCGCCACACCTTCGCCATCGGCGACAATGAGAGCGCGGCGCGCGCGACCGGCATTCCGGTGCAGCGGTTGCGCCAAATTCTTTATACTTTGTCTGGTCTTAGCGCCGGTCTGGCGGGTCTGGTGTTTATGGCGCGGGTGAATGCGGGCGACCCGACTGCGGGCTACACCTATGAGTTGACTGCAATCACCGCCGCCATCATCGGCGGCACCAGCCTGTTCGGCGGAAAAGGCTCGATCCTTGGCGCGATCATCGGCGCGATGATCATGGGGGTGTTGCAAAACGGGCTAAACCTGCTGGCGGTGCAATCCTATTACCAGCAGATCGCCATCGGTGCCGTGCTGATCCTTGCCGTTTATATCGACCAGCTTCAGACATCGAAGGAAAAGAAAGCATGAGCCTGCTTACCATCAAGGGCGTCACCAAGGGATTTGGCGCAGTGCAGGTGCTGAACGGCGTCGATCTGGCCATCGGGGCGGGCTCGGTGGTGGGGCTTGTAGGCGACAATGGTGCTGGCAAATCGACCCTGATGAAAACCGTGACCGGCATCTACGGCGTCGATGCGGGTGAGATTAGCCTGAACGAAGTTCGGATCAATGATGCGGCCCCCGGTGCGCGCCGCGAAATGGGCATCGAGATGATCTATCAGGATCTGGCTCTGGCCAAGCAGCAGGATGTCGCCGCCAACATCTTTCTGGGCCGCGAACCGGTGAAGCGCGCCTTCGGGTTTCTGCCGGGCTACGTCGACCGGGCCAGAATGGACCGCGAGGCGCTGAAAATGATCGATCGTCTTGGCGCGCGCATCCCGTCGATCCACCGGCCCGTGGGCATGTTTTCCGGCGGCCAGCAGCAGACCATCGCGATCGCCCGCGCGCTGACCTTCAACCCCAAGCTGGTGATCATGGACGAACCCACCGCCGCCCTTGCGGTGCGCGAGGTGGAAAGTGTGCTGAAACTGATCCGCCAGATGCGCGACGAGGGCATTGCCGTGATCCTGATCAGCCACCGTTTGAATGACGTGTTCGAGGTGACGGACCGCATCGTCGTGCTGCGCCAAGGACGGATCGACGCCGACCTGGTCACCAAAGACACGCAGATGCATGAAGTGGTCAGCTACATCGTCGGTGCGCATTAAGCGGCGAACCGGTGTGGCCAGCGTCACAGGAAAACGTCTTGAAAAGGGCGTGGCACTCAGGCGTAATTGGAGCACCGGCGAACGGGTGTCTCCTGTGGTGGTTATGATGTGAGACCGTTTTCTGGACCACCTGAAGCTGGATTTTTCGGGTTTTCAGCCGGGACTCGGGCGGAATGCGGGCCCCGGATTTACCAGCTCACAGGGCGTCTTATAGCCTATGGCGCCATGCGGTCGTTCGGTATTGTAGTATCTCAACCAAGCCTCCATTTTTTCTTGCGCATCCGCAAGCGTCATGAACCAGTGGGCGTAAAGGCACTCCTCGCGGAAGCGGCCATTAAATGCCTCGATAAAGGCGTTGTCGGTCGGTTTGCCTGGTCGTGAGAAGTCCAGGGTAACCCCTTTCGTATAGGCCCAGAGGTAGAGGTTGCGTGAGATAAATTCTCAACCCCGATCGACCCGTATTGTCCTTGGGTAACCTTGCTCCGCGCAGACCCGCTCGAGAGTTTCGATGACGTTCTCAGCCCGGTAGCTGAAGCGTGGATTGATGACCGGCGAGAAGCGGGAGAAGATGTCGATGACCGTCAGCACCCGGATCTTGCGCCCCGTGGCGAGTTGGTCATGGACAAAGTCCATCGCCCAGGTCTCATTCGGGGAAAGGGCTGGTTTGCGGTCTTCTCTGAGCTTTGCTTTAACCCTTCGCTTTGGCGTCTTGTTCCGCAATTGCATTCCTAACTCACCGTAAATCCTCCGGGTTTTCTTTTGATTGATGAGCCAGCCATCGCGACGCAGGACAACGTGAACGCGGCGGTAGACGTCGCGCATACGTGTCTCGCAAATGTCGCGGATCTTCTGCTCAATACCGGCCTGCTCGGGGCGGTGCGCCTTGTAATGGTAGGTGGAGGTATCGACCATGAATACGGCACAGGCTCGCCGGATCGACACATTCCAGTCCAGACAGACACGGGCGACAAGCTTGCGCTTCCCGGCAGGCCTCAAAGCTTTCGGCGCAGCACGTCCTGCGGCATTTCCTTGTTCAGCGACAGGTCGGCGACGAGCTTTCTGAGCTTGGTATTCTCGTCCTCCAAGAGCTTCATGCGCCGCATTTCAGTCGGCAGCATGACCCCGTATTTTTTCTTCCAGCTGAAGCAAGTTGCTGGGCTTATCCCCGCCTTGCGACAGAGCTCGGCAACAGGCATGCCGTCTGCGCCCTGCTTCAAAATAAACGCCTTTTGGGCGTCTGAGAACTTCGATGCTTTCATCGTCTTCTGCTCCTCCCGGCCATGCGGAAGATTAACCGGAAAACTCCAGCTTCAAACGATCCAGTTTCTTGGGATCACATCAGGGTCACATCAATCGGGCCGCAGCGGGACCGGGAGAACGCTTTCGTGAGGGCAAGTGGCGGTGCTGTCAGACGGATGCAAACCGGTCTCAGTTTGTTTGCGAGACAGGTCAACGGAAGTCAGCTGGCCGCTGCAATGTCCGCGTGATGAAATTGTTCAAATGTGGATCGACCTGATCTGCGAAGCGGTTTGCTTCTGCGGCAAGTGCCGTGGCGTCGGGCAAATCGTTGGACAGCGTTGTACGCAGGATTTCATAGGCTGATCTGACCTGCAAGAACACCTCAGACCGCGCAACTGCTTCATCGCCAACCAGAATGAATGTCTCGATGCGTTCGGACACCCCCTTCAAGGTAAGCCGTCCGGCGGGTAGAAATGCCAGTGTCGGGGCTGATTTGGTTACATCCGCGGTTACCAGTATGTCATAGTTGACATGGCGGCAGGCGGCTTGGGTCCGGGCCGCTACGTTCACCGTCTCACCGATTGCCGTATAGTTGAAACGGCTGCGCGACCCGATGTTACCGATGCAGGCCTGCCCGCAATCAAGCCCCATCCCGACAGCCAACGGAGCGTTGCCGTTTGCCGCCTTTCGGCCGTTGTAGCGGGAAATGGCCTGCCGCATGCCAAGCGTGGCCATGCATGCGCGGAACTGGTGACGCTCTGTGATCAGGGGGGCGTTCCAGAACGCCATGATCTCGTCGCCGATATACTTGTCGATAGTGCCCGCCTGCGCAAGGATCTCGTCCGACAGATCGCTGAACAACTCGTTCAGCAAGGAGACCAGATCTTGCGCCGACATGCTGGCAGCCAACGGCGTGAAGTTGCGTATATCGCAAAATAGAACTGTCACCTCGCTCATCTTGCCGCCAAGGTCGATGATGTAGCCTCTGCGGTTGATTTCCGTCAGCACCGACGGTGCCACGTAGCGCGCGAAGGACTTTCGGATCAGGCGTTTTTCCCGGTCGGATACGACGAACTGATACATCGCAAGTGCCGAGAAAGCCATGAAACCGCCGACCATGGGATAGGTCGCATCAAACAGAATACCGAAACGACTGAAGGCGTACCAACTGGCGCCGAGTGTTGCCACCCCGGCAAGGCCGCCAATGAGAACCGACGGAATTGGCCCGGTCAGCATAAGAACCAGCGACACCAGCAGGCCAAGCAGGATCAGAACGATGATTTCCCCACCCTCGATAGTATCGGTTCGCGTCAGGTAGGTCTCCAGCAACACCTGCTCTACCACCTGCGCGTGGATGGAAACGCCAGGCACCCGTTCACCCAACGCGGTTGTCCGGGTGTCTGACAATCCGGCGGCAGAGGTGCCGATGAATACGATACTGCCGTCCAGCCGCGGTGCCAGATCCTGGCTGAGTGCGGGGTCCAGCACCCGGTAGGCAGAAATGTACTGGGATGGCTCATCATGCCGAAAATAGATGGGAAACAGCCCGTTTGTCTCGGTGGGAATAGTGTAGCCCCCGACGCGGACCTGTTCGACCTGGTCCGGTCCCTTATTTGAACCGATAACGATGATCGTCGACTCGCCGAGGGCCACCCGCAGCGCCTCAATCGCGAGGCCAGGCATGTATCCGTCTTGCGTACGCCAGATCAATGGCACTTCGCGCAAACTGTCGCTTTCCGTCAAGGGATTGATATTGATCACTCCGACCCCCGAGGCAGCATCGGCCATGACCGGAACAATCGCCGTTGCCGAACGCAGCGGAAACAGCGCCTCACCGGGGTTTTGCCCGACAACGGCAAATCCCGCTTTGCTGGCGGACGGTGCCGCCCCACGAGCGCCCGCGTCCGAGACAGCCAGAACAACCGCCGATCGACTGATCGCCGCAGCAAAGGTTACATCGTTATCGAGTTTATCGAGTTGCTCGATCCAGGGCCCGTCGCCAAGTGCACTTCGGACCGCGGCATCCTTAATCAGGTTGTGCGGCGACAGCCGGTCCGCTTCAGGAAACAGGATATCAAAGACTATGACGGCCGTTCCAAGCTCTGACAGGCGGTCTACCATAGTTGCCAACCGGTCACGAGGCCAGGGCCACTGTCCTAGACGGGATAGCGAGGCTTCGTCCAGATCGACGATGATCACCGGTAGAGGAGTATATTCGCGCGGTGACAACCTTTGCAGATAGCTGAAATAGGCATGGCGCAGGTTTTGTACTGGCCAGGGATCAGACGCGCGCAGACTTACCAGAGCCATCAGCAGCAGCATCGCCACCGTCATGAACACGGTACGTTTGCCCAAACCGAACCTGTCCATCAAATGCGCCCGATCCTTAGGGTGACGTTCGTGCGGACTGACGGGCATGCAGCCGGGTTCGGCAACGCCCCAAGGTTTGACAGTGACCGGCTGATGATCATTCCGCCGGGTTTCCTCCACCACCTTCCGAATCGCCTGCGGAATTTCGTTCGCCACGTTCCCGATCTTTGGCCTTTTTTGGAAGGCTGATCAGACGTGCGGAGCCACAGCCATCGGTCGCAGCGCGAAATGGCAATTGCAAGTCAACCTGACCAACGAGCAGCGGAAACCGGCGGGTCAGCTGGTCCTGCTTTTCTTCGGCGCTTTGTGGCTGTGAGAAGTCACCGGTCCGTTCCACCGAAACCGCTTGGCAGCCCCCGGGTACGTTTGCGCAGCGCCGGTCCGACGCGCAGAAACGAACCAGTCCGTTAAAGACCAGAAGATCGGCGCTCTGCCCTCTGTTGACGGTGTAGTCAAAGGCGGTGCCGCGGATGCCCATGGTCGCCACCGGCGTCGCGAGTTTGTACACGTTTTTCGGGCTCTTGCCTGAAATGAACCGAAAGGATCCACCCAGTGCGGTTGTCGCAAACTTCCGCGCGGTGCCATTCGCACGAAACAGCGTTTCATTGATTTTCATCGAAGAGTTCGGGCCGATGACGATCTTGGTTTCGTCCGGGAACAGGATCTGAACCTGACCGGAAGCGCCCGTCCGGATCGTATCACCGCTCGACACAGGGTTGCCTCGGGCAATCGTCCGGGTTGATCCGCCGGAAATAATCTGTGCCGATGGCCTTACATCGACCACCTGACCGGTCGCCTGGCCCAGCACTGCAGATGGCATCGGGAACAAAGCCAAAAGCATCAATACAATCAGTCGGTTGAACACTCCAAAACTTCCCAGAGCTTCAGGTCAGCGGTACCAAATCTGCCGCACTATTCAAGACAACCGGAGCGCACGCCTTGCGCCAATCGGGAAAAAAGAAAGAAGTAGCAAACTGGTGATCAGCAGGAAAGCGGTCGCCGGAATCGGGACAGCCGCGGGTGTTTCAGGCTCGCTGTAGACGCGATAGCTGAATTTACCGTAGGCAATACCCCTGGTCGACGCATTGCTGGCATCGGTAAACGAAACTTTCGTCACTTTTCCCAGAGTGCTAAAATCAAACAAGATCGTTTCGTCCGAATTCCCAAAAAACTGATTGCTGTAAATCAGTGCGTCACCATCAAATAGCGAAACAATCGAAGAGTCAGAGGTCTTGGCAAAAAAGCCTGAAAACATAAGCTCCACAATTGGTTGGGCGAAGTCCAAAACAAAATCGCCTACGCAAGCGCTTGCCTGAAACGCACAGAGAGCGCCATTCTTCGGAATGCCAAAGTCCCCTGATCTGTAAACGAAAATCTTGGCACCGTTTAATGCACGAAAAGACGCTTGCGCTAGGCCAACGCTCACTTCTCCTGCGCCCCGTTTGAAAGAATCGAATGAAAGAAAATTTACTGGCGGCTTTGGAAGGGCAGTAGGCGGCGCGGGGTCTGAATTCAGGACAAAAACATCGGAGCCGCTTCTTCTGCCGAAGGTGTTGGTCCGATCGGCAATAGCCGCATCGGTAGTTCTTCGCACCCCGACGACGTTGCCATAGATGTTGTACTTTGAAAATGTCGGAATATCAGTGTCGAAACTGATGGTGGCAGCGAGAAGCTGCCCCGACGCAAAAAATACAAACAAAAAAGACAAAAAGACATTCTGCATCGTGCCGCCCCGATACATCAAAAGATCAGTATACGCACAGTGCCCCATTTGGGTCAAGTTTTGCTTGCAGCCCGACGTTGACCCGCAGTCAGAGAAGCCCGGCCAATGAAACGGCCCTGGTTTTAACCGGTCACCAAAAGTTGGGCAGTCTGACGATGCAAGGTATGGTGCAAGCTATCACCGACCTGATCGAACAAGGTGCGCCGGCCTTTGGGGGTGCCATTCCCATCCTGTCACAGCTGCTGAAGGCCGAATTGGCCGGGCGCGAGGTCCGGTCGATCGCCAATCACATGAAGTCGGCCCGCTTCCCGGCCTACAAGGACCTCTCGGGCTTCGACTTCGCCGCCAGCGAGATCAACCAGGCCACGGTCCGGACCCTGCACCGCTGTGAGTTCACGGACGGCGCCCAGAACGTGGTTTTGATCGGCGGCCCGGGCACGGGCAAGAGCCATGTCGCCACCGCCCTCGGCATCCAGGCGATCGAGCATCACCGCAGGAAGGTCCGCTTCTTCTCCACCATCGAACTGGTCAACACTCTCGAACAGGAGAAGGCTAGAGGCAAGGCCGGGCAAATCGCCGAGGGTCTGACCAAACTCGACCTCGTGATCCTTGATGAACTTGGCTATCTGCCGTTCAGCGCCTCGGGTGGCGCGCTGCTGTTCCACCTGTTGAGCAAACTTTACGAGCGCACCAGCGTCGTGATCACCACGAACCTCAGCTTCAGCGAATGGGCCACGGTCTTCGGTGATGCCAAGATGACCACAGCCTTGCTCGATCGTCTCACCCACCGATACCACATCCTGGAAACCGGCAACGACAGCTTCCGCTTCAAGGCCAGTTCCGCTGCCGCATCCGCCGCAAAGAAAAAGAAGGAGACAACACACAGCTTGACCACAGCATGACCCGAAATCCATAATCAGAGGTGGCTCACTTCTCGGTGAAAAAACCGGCTCAGTTCTGGGTGAAAATCAACAATCTCGGATATGCTGACTTAGAAAGAGGATTATCAGGATCCCGATCTCGCAGCAGCTTGAGCAAGCGCTCGGACACTGTGGGATCAGGCGGGGTGGGCATGTGAGGAGGTCGTGAACGTCAAGGGCAAACGATCGTTCTGATGGGGATCAGGAGAAGCACCTCGGCTCCAAGAGCGAAAAGCTCGTCGAGTTGATCTGCACCTGTTCCGCGTATCTCCATGTCGGCCGGCGGCAACCATAGCGCCGCATCGAAAGGCCTGACACATGACCGCACCCGATTGGACCTGCACCGGTTTTGTTCCGGTCGGGTGTTCATGTTAGGCGGCCTTCTGTTCGAAGGCCACGGGGGATTTCCAGCCGATTGCTGAGTGTTTTCGGCGTGGGTTGTAGAAGCCATTGATGGAGCCGAAGAGCGCGACTTCGACCTCGCGCCGGGTTTGCCAGGTGCGGCGCCAGACCAGTTCTGCCTTCAGCGACTTGAAGAAGCTTTCGACGGTGAAGTTGTCGTAGCAGT
>JANOGW010000097.1:0-21427 GCA_031406155.1 Pseudorhodobacter sp. | reverse complement strand
GAAGGCTGCCCGGGCCGAAGATCCCGACATCACCGAGGCTGACGCGCGCGAGGCCTTGTCGCAGCTGGATCCGCTATGGGAGGAGTTATTCCCCGCCGAGCAGGCGCGGATCGTGGCATTGCTGGTCGAACGGGTCGACATTGGCACCGAGGGTCTGACCTTGCGGTTACGGGTCGATGGCTTGACCGGGTTGGCGCGCGAAATGGCCACGACCGTGGCACGGGCCGCATGAGCCGCCCTGCCCCTGACACTTTGACGGTCCATGTGCCGTTCACCCTGCGCCGGCGCGGCGGGAGGAGGAGGATGCTGTTGCCGGAGGGCGCATCTGATCCGCGACCGCAGGTCGACAGTACTATGGTCAAGGCTCTGGCCCGGGCGTTTCGCTGGAAGCGGATGCTGGACAGCGGGGAGTTTACCACCATCGCAGAATTGGCGGCGAAGGAAGGGCTGGCGGTGTCCTACTTGGCCCGGGTGTTGCGGACGGCGCACTTGGCGCCGGACATTGTGGAGGCTATCGTGGCGGGGACGCAGGCCAAGGAGATGACGCTGGCTCAACTGCTGGAGCCATTTCCGCTAGGCTGGGGCGAACAGATTGAGCTCCTGCGATCAACAAGGTGACCTTCAGGTTATGAGCCCCATCTGCCGAGAGAACGGCCATCCTTTGATTTCAACAGGTTACGCTATAACCCCTTTGAACTATCGTCGTTTTCTAGCCGCATTGCGCCGCAACCAACCGCAGCGGACGGGTCCGAACGGGGAACGAGGTAGTTGGACAGGTTGACCTATTATTGACCCAACCGAATTCCTCCTCGCCCGCATCACCTTTGTGCAGCATAGTGTTTGGCACATGAGTTAGTTTTTGAATGCGCGACGTACTCGCCTCGACTATCTCGTGAGAGTGTCTATCGCTAGCGAACAGCTTCGCTGTGCACCTCCCACATATTTTCAGGGCCGGGGAGGAACCATCGGGGGGTAGGTGCAGCACCTGAACGACGCACCCGGCCGTTCGCGGTATAGACGCGCCTGCTTGCGGAAGGCAGTTTTGCGCGATTCAGGTCGACCGTTGTTCCGATGTCGCTATGGCTTTGCGCCGAGGCGATCGATCTCGCCGAAAGAAGCACCTAGCTCAGTTCATGACCTTGAAAACCGGCACGAAAGATGCGGGAGCTAGGGATTCGTCCGTGCCGATAGTGTCAATGTTCTCAATTGTCAGCGTGACGATCTTTGGCCCGGCGTGCGGGATTGTCAGCTTGCCTTCGATGGCGCGCACGGCAAGTTCTACCGCGAGCCTGCCCTGAAGCACCGCGAAGTCGGTTGGGGCTGCCAAGATGCGCCCGCGCTTGATGCCACGGTAGACACCATGACTGACATAGGTCGATACGATTCCGATCGTGCCCGTCAGCCCGCGTGCCCTGAGGACGGAAACGGCCGCTTCGGCCATCGGCCCGCTGCCGACCAGATAGTCGATGTCCGGATCGGTATCGAGCACGTCCTCGACCAAAAGCACTTGCTGTTCAAGTCCGGTGTCGCCAAAGCGGGTCGCGACGATCTCGGCCGAGCTGTCATCCAAGGCTTCCAGAAACCCGCGTTCGACGAACCGCACCCAGCCAGCCCCTTCCGGGCCCGGAAACCACGCAAGCCGCACGGGAGGGCTGCCCTTGGGATGGCGCAAGGCAATGGCGCGGCCTGCCGCGGCCCCCATCTCGCGCCACGAGACGCTGGACTTGGCGGTGACACCCGCGTCGTCCATGTCGTTCACAGCCGCAATGACCGGCATTTGCCGGGAAATCTCAAGCACGCTTGGGGTCAGGCCTTCATAAGAGACCGGCCCAAGGATCAGCGCGTCCATCTGGCGCTTGTCACAGGCTTCGACCTGCTCGATCTGCCGGGTCAGGTTCGGATAGCCGCCCGCTTCGTACAGGTCAAAAGAGACGCCAAGCCGCTTGGCCTCTTCGACCATGCCGAAATTTACGCTTAGCCAATAGGCATCCTTGAGGTGCGGATAGATGACGCAGAGGCGCCAGGGCTTTGCTGCGTGATCTAGAGGCTGATAGACCAGTGCTTTGGTCGGGCTGTCGTCATCGAAGGGCACGGTGGGCACCTGCAGGTCCCAGGTTTCGGCGATAGCAACGGGCGAAGAAAGCGCAACTAACCCGGCTAGAATGAGAGGCCGAAGAAAATGCATGTCTTTGCTCGCGTCCTCTGTATTCTGCCAATAGACCAAGTGCAGGGTGCATGAAAGATGCCAGGTAAGTCCAGCCTCTCGCGAAAAAGCCTTGGCCGGATGCTCTTGATGGCATTTCTGGTCATTGCCGGCTTGCCGACGGTAACCGGGATTCTGGGCTGGTTCGAGTTGCAGAAGGTCGCGCGCAATCAGGCGACGGTCGTCACCGAGGCTATCCCCGCGATTTCGGAAGTGCGTGGGTTTACACAGGAAAGCAGCCGCATCGTGGCCGTTGCCCCGGAATTGGCGGCTGTCACGACCGAAACTTCGCGGCGCGAGCGGGCGGCCTATCTTTTTGCGCAGGTTGATGCCCTGACCGGGCGGGTTGCGCGCTATGAAGCCACGGGCAATCTTGCGCCCGCCGGACTTGAGCAGGCCGAGGCCGATGTGCGCGGCAGCATCGAACGGCTAGACCGGCTGGTGCAGAACCGGATCATCGCAACGATGGCGCAGGCGGCCCGGCTGCAGGCCGGTCTTGGGGCCACCACCGAACTTCTGGAGATCACGGACACCTTGGTTGCCAATGCCCAGATGGGTACGGCGGCAGCGATTTCAAACCTTTATGATCTGGAAAGCACGGGCCCGGATACAGAAACGCGGCTCGAGTCACTGGACAAGCTGATCGAGGTCGATCTGTTTCGGCAGGGCATGATGTCCGAGATGCGCTCGCACATCGGTGAGGTGGGGCTTTTGCTGAACCGAAGCGCGACGGTGCAAAGCCAGACCGAGCTTGCACAGGTGCAGGCAGCGATGGAGGTTCGGATCGACATCGTCACCCGGCGGATTCTGGCAGTGAACGATCCGATCCGCGCCGAACGTGCGCTGTCGCTCTTGCAGATGATCCGGCCCAGTTCGGCCCCGCCGCCGGATGCGGAAGACCTGTTCAACCTGACACGGGGCATCCTTGATCTGAACCAGCTGATTGCGCAGGCGCAAGGCAAGGTCAGTGTGGCGGTAGGACGGCTGGACAATGAAGCGCAGGCCCTTGCCGACCTGATCACCTCCCGCGCCATTCAGGCAGGCGACGGGGCAACCGCGGCAATACGTGCGACCCAGCAGCTCTATGCCTGGGGCTCGGTCGCGGCTTTGCTGATCTCGCTGGCCGTGGTCTGGTTCTATGTGCGCGGCAACATCACACGGCGGCTGGAAGCACTGTCGGCCATACTGACGCGGCTTGCCCATGGTGAAGCGGTCGGGCGTATTACGCCGCAAGGCGTGGACGAGATCGCCGAGATGGAGGCGGCGGCAGAAGTGTTCCGCCTGCAAGGCATCGAAAACCACGCGCTTGCCGCTGAACGTGACCAGAACCTTGTCGAGTTGCAGCGCCACCGGCTGGAATTGCAGCTGCTGGTGGCCGAGCAGACCAAGCAGCTGCGCGGCGAGGTCAGTGCCCATGCCGAAGCGCGCAAACGCGCCGAGGCCGCCGACCGCGCCAAGTCCGAGTTTCTGGCGATGATGAGCCACGAGATCCGCACGCCGATGAATGGCGTTCTGGGCATGCTGCGCAGTCTTGCCCGCGACGGGCTGACACCGCGCCAAGAGCGTCAGTTGCAGGCAGCGCATGCGTCGGGCGAAGGCCTGATGACCATTCTGAACGACATTCTCGACTACTCCAAGATCGAAGCCGGAACCGCGGGGCTGACTGAAGTGACCTTCTCGCCCGGCACGCTGATGCGCGACATTGCCGTGCTAATGACCCCCAGCGCACAGGAAAAAGGCCTGGCGTTGCATCTGGACCTGCCCGCCGATCTGCCCGAAGCCATCAGCGGCGACATGGGCAAACTGCGCCAGATCCTGTTCAACCTTGTCTCGAATGCCGTGAAGTTCACTGAGAAGGGCGAGGTGCAGCTGAAGGCACTGGTCACCGGAGACAGCCCGCAGCTGACCTTTATCGTCAAGGACAGCGGCAAGGGCATTTCCGAAGGCGCGCAGGACCGGGTGTTCGGGGTGTTCGAACAGGAAGACGTGCAGACCGCTCGACAATATGGCGGCACGGGACTGGGGCTTGCGATCTGCAAACGCTTTGCCGATGCGATGGGGGCAAGCCTGACAGTGCAAAGCGCTGTCGGTCAGGGAACCACCTTTACGCTTGTGGCCAACTTTGCCCCGGCGACTGCGGCGGATCTGCCGCCCACGACTCCCGTAGCGGTCGTTCAGCCGTTGGCCCGCAAGTTGCATGCACTGGTGGTCGAAGACAATGACATCAACCAGATGGTGATCCGGACCTATCTGGAAGACATGGGACATCTGGCAACGGTGGTGGCCACGGCCGAAGCTGCACTTGCGGCGCTGCAGGAGCCGGGTTTCGACGTGATCCTGATGGACGTCAATCTGCCCGGTCTGACTGGCACCGCCGCGACCCGAACGATCAGGGCCACCCCAGATCGGAAGATTGCAGACCTGCCGATCATCGGCATCTCGGCGCATGTGCAAGAGGCGGACATTCAGGAAAACCTTGCGGCGGGCATGTCGGCGGTGCTGGCGAAACCCCTGTCGCCCGAAGCCTTGCAAACCGCCTTGCGCGACCATGTCGCGCAAAGGCACGTCCTATTCACGCTGGCGCAGGACATTGGGCCCACCCGCGCGGCCGCATTGGCGCGGCTGTTTCTGGACAGCCTGCCCGGCAGCCTGATCGCACTCGGGGCCGCCGCAAGATCCGCAGATCATGCAGCCGTGTCGCGTGTTGCCCATCAGATGAAGGGTGCTGCGGGCAACTTTGACCTCGGTCCACTGGCAACACGCATTGACCGGATCGAGGCGCTTGCGGCGCTTGGCGCGTCACCGACACTTGATCGCTGCCTGGAAGACCTGCCGGATGCCGTGGACAAGGCTCGTTGCGCGGTCGAAGCGGCACTCGGCGTGCTGGATGCAAACTTCAGTCAAGCAGCGCAGTGAACACATAACCCTCGCCATGCGAGGTGGTGAAGATGCGCGGAGCCTTGGGGTCGTCGTCCAGCTTTGCGCGCAGGCGCTGCACCAGAACGTCGATCGTGCGCGTACTGGTGCCGTCCTGCCGATGCGTGATGGCTGCAATCAGCCGGTCGCGGTCCATCACCGTGCCGGGATTGAAGACAAAGACGCGCAGCAATTCGTATTCGGCACGGGTCAGCACGATCGGCTCACCGGCGGCATTGGTGACCTGCCTTGACCCGACATCAAAGGTGAATCCGTTGAAATGCAGCACCCTTCGCGTCAGGGCCCGCATCGCGGCGGTGCGGCGTAGCAGGTTCTTGACCCGTGCAAGCAACTCTCGCCGGTTGAACGGTTTGCAGACATAATCGTCAGCCCCAAGTTCAAGGCCGACGATACGGTCGACATCATCGGTGCGGCCCGACAACAGGATGATGCCGATTTCGGACCGTGCGCGTTGTTCGCGGGTGATCTCCAGCCCGTCCTTGCCTTGCAGGTTGATGTCGGCGATCAGCAGGTCTGCCGTGCCCTGCGACAGGATTTTTTCGGCCTTTTCCGCCGTATCGCATTCCGAGACTCGGTAGCCGAACGACTCAAGGTAACTGGCAAGCGCGCTGCGCGTCACCGGCTCGTCTTCGACGATCACAATATGGGCAGGTCTTGGCGACATCCGTGTACTCGGCTTGATTGGCGTCTGTTAACAAATTTTTACAAAAAATGCGAGTCCGTTTATGGCGGGGGTCTGACGCGTTCACATCCCGTGCATAGCGTTGAGTCGCAGGGAAGGGTCAACTTTCCGCGAAACTCTCGCAACTCAACAACAGGGAAACCACCATGAAACATGCCAGAATGATGCTTGCCAGCGCCGCGGCGCTGGCCCTGCTTGCGCCCGCTGTCCGGGCCGAAGATTCGACTGATCCGATCATGATCCCGCTGCACAACTGGTCCAGCCAGATCGTGATGAGCCATGTCGTGGGCAATGTCCTCGAGTCGGCAGGAAGCACGGTTGAATATGTCACGACCGACAGTCAGGCCGTCTACGAATCGGTGCGTCTGGGCGACGTGACGATGGAGCTTGAGGTCTGGGAAGGCGCGTTTGGCGCCTCGTTCGACGCTGCCGTAGCCAAGGGCGGCATCCACGCCGCCGGAGCCCACAACGCAGTCACGCGTGAGGATTGGTGGTATCCGGCCTGGACCAAAGAGGCCTGCCCCGGCCTGCCGGACTGGAAAGCGTTGAACGACTGCGCCGCGCTGTTCGCCACGCCTGAGACCGGCGACAAGGGCCGCTTCCTTGGTGGTCCGGTGGACTGGCTCAAGCATGACGCCGAAAAGGTCGAGGCTTTGGGCATGAACTTCGTTGTGGTCAACGCAGGGTCTGCGGCCGCAATCTGGGCCGAACTGGGTGCTGCCGAAAAAACCAAGACGCCGATCGTGGTGTTCAACTGGACCCCGAACTTTGCCGAGGCCGTCTGGCCGGGTGAATTCGTCGAATTCCCGACTTGGGAAGCAGGCTGCAACGAGGACCCTGCGGTTGGCATGTTCCCCGACAAGATCTATGACTGCGGCAACCCCGCCACCGGTTATCTGAAGATCGCGGCATGGGACGGCATGAAGGACAAATGGCCTGCTGCCTACGCCACCGTGTCCAAGGTCAACCTGACCAACGCCCAGATCGCTAAAATGGCGAAACTGGTAGACATCGACGGGATGGAGCCGGAAGATGCGGCAACGGCCTGGATGGACGCCAATCCTGATGTCTGGAACGCTTGGCTGAACTAAGCCAGCCAGACCTGCGACTATCGGCCCATCCGGCGAAATGCCGGGTGGGTCGGCATGTTTGATACAACGGGGCCAAGTGTGAACAAAACCGTCATCTCCTGCCGCAGTGTCAGCAAGATCTTCGGGCCGGACCCGGTCCGCCATCTGGCAGAGGTGACAGCCAACCCTCAGGCTTCATTGTCCGGTTATGTCCACGCGGTCCGCGAGGTTGATCTCGATATCCAGCGCGGTGAAATGCTGGTGGTCATGGGCCTGTCCGGCTCGGGCAAGTCGACGCTGGTGCGCTGCCTGTCGCGCCTGATCGAGATCACCGGCGGCACCGTGACGGTCGAAGGGCAGGACATCGCCACCCTGTCGGAACCCGCACTGATCGACCTGCGTCGGCGCAAGATGGGCATGGTGTTCCAAAGCTTTGGCCTGTTGCCGCACCGCACCGTGCTGGACAACGTGGCCTTTCCGCTGGAAATGCGCGGACAGGACCGCAGCACCCGCTATGCCCGTGCGCGGGAAATGCTGGACCTGGTCGGGCTGACCGGACGCGAAAGCTATTTCCCGCGCGAGCTGTCCGGTGGTCAGCAACAGCGCGTCGGCATTGCCCGTTCGCTGGCGGTGGAGCCCGACATCTGGTTTCTGGACGAGCCTTTTTCGGCGCTGGACCCGCTGATCCGGCGCGAGATGCAGGATGAATTCCTGCGGTTGAAGGGCCTTTTGAACAAGACCATCATCTTCATCACCCATGATTTCGACGAGGCCCTGCGTCTGGCCGACCGCATCGCCATAATGAAGGATGGCCGGATCGAGCAATGCGACAGCCCTGACCAGATCGTCCTGCATCCTGCCACCGACTATGTCGCCCGTTTCACCGCCGAGATTGACCGCGCGCGCGTCGTGCGGGTCGGCAGTCTCGCGCGGCCGTTGGACGGGGCCCCCGAAGGTGCAGTCTGGTCTTCAAGCCGCACCATCCGCGATCTGGCGCGCGATCTGGTTGCAGACAGCCGCATTGTGATTCCGCTCGCCGATGCCAGTGGCGCGCTCATCGGAGGGGTGAACCGGCAAGAGGCGCTGGATGTCCTTTTGGGGGATGCGGGCTGATGCGGCCTTTGGTCAGCGCAAGGGCTATTGCCCAACTGCTTCTGGCCGGGGCGATCGGGCTTGCCTTGACCAAAGCCCTGTTGCCGCAGGGCCTGATCCGGCCGCCGGACTGGCTGGTGCTGCCCTTTGCCGACCTGATCAATGCCGTCTTCAGCTTTGCGCAGAACGAGCTTGGCCTGATGGCGGTGACGCGGGCCTTTTCCGACGTGGTGGAATGGCTTCTGGATGTCACGGCGAACCTGCTTTACGGAAAAAGTCGCTGGCCGAACCTTGGCCCGATTCCCTGGACCGTCATTGCCGTCACCGCCTTCATGGCAGGCTACGCGCTGAAAGGCTGGCGGCTGGCAGCACTTTCGGGCGGGACGTTCGTATGGATCGCGCTGATGGGCCAGTGGAAATGGGCGATGGAGACGCTGTCGGTCATCGTTGTCGCAGCTCCCTTTTCGGTGATGCTGGGGTTGGCAATGGGGGTGCTAGCCTGGCGGTCGGCGCGGTTCGAACGGCTGTTGAACCCGGTTCTGAACATCGCGCAGTCCCTGCCGCATTTCGCCTACATGATCCCGGTCGTCGTGTTCATCGGTGTCGGCCCCAAGGCCGGGGCCATCGTGACCATCATCTTTTCCGTGCCGCCAATGATCCGCATGACGCTTCTGGGGCTGAAGAAGGTCCCCGAAGAAGTGATCGAGGCCGGCAAGATGTCCGGCTCGACCCGCTGGCAACTGTTGACCCGGGTGCGGATCCCGACTGCGCGATCCGAGATCCTGATCGGGGTCAATCAGGTCATCATGCAATGCCTTGCCATGGTGGTGCTGGCGAGTTTCATCGGCATGCCGGGATTGGGCCAAAAGCTTTTGCAACTGTTGCAATCGCTGAAAATCGGCTTGTCGGTAGAAATCGGCGTGACCATCGTTCTTCTGGCGGTGACGCTCGACCGGCTCTCCAAGGCCTGGGCGCTGCGCTTGCCCGAGCATTCCGAGCCAAGTCCGCTCTGGATCAGGCGCAACCAGCTTCTGGTGATCTGGCTGGCGCTTTGTGCCCTTGGCTTCGTTTTGGCGTATTTCGTGCCCTATTTCCTTGAGGTTGAACGCAAACAGGCGCTGTCCGTGGCCGGACCCGTCGATGCGCTGATGGATCAGGTCATCCGCCTGATCGCGCCCGTTACATTCTGGCTGCGTTGGTTCCTGATCACCTGGGTGCTGATCCCGATGCGCGACGCCTTTCTGTGGATGCCATTCTCGGCGGTTCTGACCCTGCTGGCCGCCCTTGGCTGGGCCATTGGTGGGGCGCGGTCTTCAGCGATCTGCGTGGCCTATTTCGGTCTGATCGCCCTGTCAGGCTGGTGGGACCGGGCGATGATCACCGTTTACACGGTCACCTTTTCAGTCCTGATTGCGTTACTGATCGGTCTGCCCTTAGGCATCTGGGCGGCCCGCAAACCGACGCGGGCCGAACGGGTCCTGCTGATCTGCGACACGGCGCAGACATTCCCCAGCTTCATCTACCTTATTCCGGTCATCATGCTGTTTGGCGTCAATGATGTGGCGGTGGTGGCCGCCGTCGTGATCTTCGCCGCCGTGCCGATCGTGCGCTACACCATCGAAGGTCTGGTCAACGTTCCCGCCGAACTGATCGAGGCGGCCGACATGAGCGGTGCGACCCGCAGGCAGACCCTCTGGCACGTGCGCCTGCCCATGGCGCTGCCCACCATGCTGGTCGGGGCCAACCAGTCGGTAATGTTTTCGCTGTTCATGGTGATCATCGCGGCCTTCATCGGCACGCAGGACCTCGGCCAGGAAATGCAACGCGCCTTGTCGACAACGGACGTTGGCAAGGGACTGGTCCTGGGCTTTGCAGTGGCCTTCATGGGGCTGATGACGGACCATCTTATCACGCGATGGTCCGAAACGCGCAAACGCGCGTTGGGCGTGTAAAAGCGTGCCAAAGTCACGACTAATAGTGGGTGATGCCCTGTCAGACCACGGAACCGAGTCCGTTTACGCATACTTGCCAATCGGCATCTGATGATCCCTAAATATGAATGTCTGATAGCTGCGATCCACAGTCTGACGATCGCGCTTAAGGCCGTGAACGACTGCTCGCCACCCTTTCCGCATCACCCAGTGGATCAGGCTCACTCAATCTCAGTTACCCCGCCACCACCTTCAACAGCGGCTTCAGCATTTCGCCCACGGCGTTCACCCCAGCCCGCAGCGGCGAGTCGAGCAGGTGTGCGTAGCGCTGGGTGGTGCCGATCTGGGTGTGTCCCAGCAGCCGCCCGATCATTTCCAGAGAGGCGCCGCCTGAGACCAGCAGGGAAGCGAAGGTGTGGTGCAGGTCATGGATGCATGCATGGAAAACCGGACTAGCAATCTGGTTGCACAGGGGGTCAGGACAAATACTGCGTTCCAAATTCATGCGAAAGATTTGGTCGGTCTATCAAAAATGAGTAAGATCAAAGTTTCGATCCCAGTCCCGTTCGGCACGCAAAGGAATACTTAAACTAGGCAAACCACGCGGTGTAAATATTGCAGCGAAAACAGATGCTTCTAGCCGTGAACTAAAATTACACAGTGCACAGCATCAGAGAGAAATGGTTGGGAGAGAGCCATTTGCAACGAATTCGAAGCAGCCGTAATGCACAGCCCTAGTCGCATAACCTTTGAATTTAACGACAAAATTCCGCCCCGCCAAGGCGGAGAGAACCGTCCCGAAATGGCAAGTGGCGGTGCTGTCAGACAAATGCGAACCAGTCTCTGTTTGCCCTACCCACGTCAGCCGTCAGGCCGAAGAAAGGCTGCGCCACTCGGCGAGAGCGGCAGCACGGTTGGTCTTGAAATTCTGTCGGCTGTAGAGGGCGCGCTCCGTGTTGAAATGGTTGTGGATCGAGGCGTGCTCGGAGGCGAATTTCTGCAACGTTTGCGTCCGTCGGAACCGCAGCATCGCGCGCTCACGCCTTCGAAATGGTTGATGAGAGTTCTCAGCGCGATTGTTCGACCAGCGGCCGGTTTCCTGGCGGTCGCGGATGCCAATTTCCTTCATCGCCGCACCATAGGATCGAAGCCTGTCAGTGGCCAAAACCTCGGGAGATCCATGGCGGCGCATTGATTTCCTGAGGAGTTTCAATGCGGCTTTCTTGTCACGTCGCTTGGTGACGTAACTTTCCAGCACCTCACCTTCGTGGTCAACCGCGCGCCAGAGATAGTGCTGCTGGCCGTTGATCTTCACGAAGACCTCGTCCAGATGCCAGCGCCAGTTGCTCGACCGCAACCCCGAAACCCGCCGCTTTCGGATTTCCGCAGCGAATATCGGACCGAACCTGTTCCACCAAAATCGCACTGTCTCGTGGCTGACGTCGATGCCGCGCTCTTGCAGCAGATTCTCGACGTTGCGCAGCGGCAGCGGGAAGCGGATGTACATCATCACGGCCAGGCGGATGATCTCGGAGGACGTCTTGAAGTAGCGGAAGGGTGAGCGCTTTGTCATGAGGCGAACCTATCCGGACGCCATGTCGAGCTCAACGAACTTTCTTCTGACAGGGCCCCCCTGACAGGACCATTCCGCTTGCTGCTTCAATTGAAAGTCGGAACCAAAAGCAACACCGGGCCAACTCGGCAACTCCTGTCAACGAGGCGTGGCGGAAGAAACAACCACCAAGGACAGGGAATCCGACCGACGTTCGATCTGCGGCATCAGCAGGTCTTCAAGGAAAAACGCATTCAGCTGGGTACGGCCCGTGAGGTTCGCCTTGCGGTAAACCGTGGCGGCATGTTGGCGGACCGTTGGTTCCGAACAGTCCCGCAGGGCCGCGATTTCCTTGTGCGACAGCCCCTTGAGCATGAATGTCGCGACATCGCTTTCGGCCTCCGTCAGGCCCCAGTCCCGAAACTGCCCGGCGATGGCGCGTGAGAGGCCGTCGATATGCGCCCGCGCCGCGTCGCGGAACCGCGCGCTTTCCGTGCGGGCCCGCGTCAGATCGTCGGTAAGGTCCTGCCGCTCTTGCCTAAGGTTGCGGGTTTCGCCCGACACGAACGACGTCACCGCGACGGCCCCGACGAGGAGCAGCAGTTCCAGACTATCCTTGCAGAAGTTGAGCAGGTTGAACGGTTCGCTGGACTGGGCCTGTTCCATTGCAAAGATCGCGGCGAAAAGCCCGGCCGCGAGCAAGATGTAGAGGGGTTTTCTGCGCATGATGACCTCTGATGTGCGGGAAAAGAATGCTACGAAGCACTGCCCCGTGGCATCCGACAGATGCTATAGATCACTCGGTTGCGAAGTAGGACGCGCCGCCGATGGTCTGGTTCCCGCTCTCCTCGATTGCCACCACCTCGATTTCATAGACCGAGGCCGGGTCAAAAAATGCGGCAGGGATGGTCAGCGTGGAAGTGTCCGGGCTGACGTGAAAGTCGAAGTTCGGTCGGGAAAACCCGTGATCATCTTCGTGATTCTCTTTGTTCACCCAGACCTGATAGGCCCGGATGGTGACCGGGCGGCCATCCTGAGAAGTGGTGACGGGCTTCCATTCCACCATCAGATCCGCCACCGGCACTGTCGGCAACGGGCCTTCGTCCGCTTCGGCTACTGTCGCCGGCGCGATGATCTCGGGCATCGTGGGCAGGACGGTCGTGAACCAGGCGGCGCCGTCCAGACCACCTCCGTCAAAGTCGACGGCGCGAAGGCTGTATTTGCCCTCGGGCCAGTCGGCCTTCAGCGCCGTAAAATCCCAGTCGGCGTATTCCGGCTCGCGCGATTCGAAAAAGACCCCGGCGATGCCGAGCTTGGCCATCCGCCCTTCGGGCAGGACATGCAGGATCAGTGCTCCCGAGGGGTCGAAGACGCAAAGTTCGGTCCAGCCATGGTCGTCGAAGTAGCCATGCACGCCGATATCGCCGTCACCGGCATTGTCCTCGATGAACAGGTTGGCGTGATTGATGGCGCGGGTTTCCGGCTTGGGCGCAATGCAGACCTCGGCCAGAGACGGTGTCGCCGCAAGGGTGCAGGCAATGAGAGCAAGGTTTCGCATATTGGGGCTCCTGTTGGGGGTTGAGGCCACCAAGATGCGCCGCCAATCATCCCGATCCATCCGACAGAACGATAGCTCCGACAAATGTCGGACGGTATGGGCTGCCAGAGGATGGCGGTGAGGCATCTTGGGGCACGAACGAGAGGTCACTTCGGCAATTCAGGAAATCTCGCTTCCGGACGACGCTGCGCACCACATCCTTGCCCGACCCTTGATGCCGACCGCTGTTGCCGAAAGGATGGAGCCAAACCGAGAGATCACCCGCCCAGAAGCTCGGTATCAAATGTCAGCGAAAGACCGAAGTGACCGGCATCTTCAGTCGAGCTGTCAAAATAGCGCAGATCAACCTCCGCCGCGTCGCTCAACCCGTAGCTCACGCCTAGATCCCAGGTTTTTTCATTCGGGTCTTCCTCTTGCTGAAACACCCCGAAATTGGCCGACACGGCCAGCCGGTCGGTCACCTGCTGCTCGGCCCCAAACTCGATACTGCCAAGCGATCTTTCCGGATCGTAGGTCAGATCGGTCGACAGCCCGAGCCTCGCTCCGGCAGCGACACCCAGCGAAAGGCCGACTTCGCCACAACAATCGCCACCGTCGTTGGGATAGAAAAAGCGGGTGTAGGACAGGTCGTAACTGAAGCTGTTGGCCAGTTCCTGACGATAGCCCGCATAAAGACTGATCTCGGTCGCCACGCTGTCATTGGCGACAAGCCCCTGAAAACCAGCGTAAATGCCTGCCCGTTCGGCCTCCAGATATGCGCTCAGCTCCTGCGTCGCGCCGTCCTGCGGAAATCGCAGATCCAGCTCGCCCCCGCCAAGAAGCTTCAGCTCCTCGGCGTTTGCGGGTGCCGCGCCCATCAAGGCAAGGGAAACAAGGCCGACAAATCGGATGCTCATGGCTTCGGTCCTTTGATTGATCGCGAATAAGGGCGTCAGTGCGTGGTTTTCTGGATCACTGTCAGGTTCGGCCGATCCCGTGCTGTGTCTTCTGCCGTCTCAAACAGGCTTTCCAGAAAGTAGGCCGCAAGTTCCGCCCGGCCGGACAACCCGGACTTGCGGTAGATCGACTGTGCCTGCTGGCGAATCGTTGCCTCTGACGTGTCGCGCGCGATGGATATCTCTTTCTGCGAGACGCCTTTCAGCATCAGCCCTGCCACGTCAGCCTCGGCCCCCGTAAGCCGCCAGACCTGAAACTGATCTTCGATGGCCTTGCTCAGCGCCTCGATTTCGCGGCGCTGCTGGGCGCGCCACTCATCGCCCTGTGCAACCGACCGGATCATGTTGTTGGTGATCGCCTCCTGCTCGGCGCGCAGGTCGATGATGCCGTGCACCGCCCAGGCAACTGCCGCCATTGCAGCCAGCAGCATCAGCTTCTCTGCCAGATCGATGGCGACCTCCTGCCACGGCGGAAACACCGGCTCGCGCGCAAGATCGATGGCCATCAGGCCAAGCATGAAAAAGGCGATAAACCCGATCAGAAACATCAGCCTTGTGTTGGCCATGGCGGTCTCCTTGCGCTGGTGGCAACGATGATTCGAACCCTAGATGGCTGCCGGTCCCTCTGGCCATCCGACATACATCATACGCTACCGCATCCGGTGTTCAGCGGATTTTCCTCACGGTCGGTCCGGCACATGGTCGGGGGGTTCGCTCAACCCTGAAAGGAACCCACCATGCAACGCCTGACCCTTGCCATCACCTGCCTTGCCGCGCTTCTCGGCCCCCTAGCCGCTCTTGCCGCCGATCCTGTCCTGCCGGTCTTCGCGGTCGAGAGCTTTGCCTCGTCCAAAGCCAATCCCTACTTCCCGCTCGAACACGGAAACAGCCGCACACTTAAAGGCACGCGCACCGATGGCGAACCCATCGTCGAATACGGTGTGCTGACCGTTCAAGGCCCCGGCCCGGAGATCCTTGGAGTGTCCACAACCACTATCCTTGACGAAGCCTTCGAGGACGGGCGGCTGGTGGAGCGGACCTTCGACTACTTCGCCGCGGACAAGGACGGCAACGTCTGGTACTTCGGCGAAGACGTCACCAACTTCCGCTATGATGACGCAGGCAACCTGACTGGCACCGATACTGATTCTGCCTGGCGCGCGGGTGTAAACGGCGCCCAGCCGGGCATCACGATGCCGGGTGATGCGGTCGTCGGTCTGACGCTTTTCCAGGAACACGCCCCCGTGGATGAGGCGATGGACTATGCCGAGGTTCTTGCGGTCGATCTGGTGATCGAAGGGCCGGGCGGAACATTCAGCAACGTTGTGAAAACCTTCGAAGGCAGCACCGTCGACGCCGATCTACGGGAATACAAATACTACGCCCCCGGCGTCGGGATGATCCGCGCCGATGAGGAACTGACCGACGCTCTCGACAACCCGGCGATCATCGTCGAACTGCAGCCCTGAATTGCCTGCACGGTGTGCGGCTTGGCCCGCGCACCGTTGTAGGTGCCGGGGTGCTGTCAGACGAATGCGACCCAGCCTCCGTTACCCCAGCCCCAGTTTCCGATCAGGCAGCGAGAAGGCCGCGCCACTCAGCGAGAGCGGCGGCGCGGGTCTTCTTGTAGGCGTTGCGGTTCTGGAGGTGGCGCTCCGTCGGAAAGTGGTTGTGGACCGAGGCATGGACTGAGACGAACTTCTGCAACGTTCGCATGCGCCGGAACCGCAACATTGCCCGCTCCCGTCGTCGGAATGGCAGGTGCGAGTTCTCGGCCCGGTGGTGTCAGACGAATGCGAACCAGTCTCCGTTACCCCAACCCCACTTGTCGTTCAGGCAGCGAGAAGGCCGCGCCACTCTGCGAGAGCGGCGGCGCGGGTCAGCTTGTAGGTGTCGCGGTTCTGGAGGTGGCGCTCCGTCGGAAAATGGTTGTGGACCGAGGCATGCACTGAGGCGAACTTCCGCAACGTTCGCATGCGCCGAAACCGCAACATCGCTCGCTCGCGTCGTCGGAACGGCAGGTGCGAGTTTTCCGCCCGGTTGTTCAGCCAGCGCCCCATCTCGCGGTCATCGCCGCGGCCGAGCTCCTTTAGGGCGGCACCGTAGGATCGAAGCCTGTCTGTGACGATGACCTCTGGTCGACCATGCCGTTTCATGGATTTCTTCAAGAATTTCAGGGCTGCCTTGCGATCTCTCGACTTGGTGACCAGGCTTTCCAATACCTCGCCCTCATGGTCGACGGCGCGCCAAAGGTAGTGCGTCACCCCGTTGATCTTCACGTAGACCTCGTCCAGGTGCCACTGCCATTGTCGACAGGCACGCATCGCCTCCACCCGCTTTCCCCTGATCTCGGCCGCAAACATCGGACCAAACCGGTTCCACCAGTACCGCACCGTCTCATGGCTGATCTCGATGCCACGCTCATGCAGCAGGTCCTCCACATTCCGCAGCGACAGCGGAAACCGGATGTACAGCATCACCGCCAGTCGGATGATCTCGGGGCTCGTCTTGAAGTAACGGAAGGGGGAAGGTTTTGTCATCCCCGCAGGCTAACCGGGCGCCTATGTCGGCTCAAGCGAAGTTCTTCTGACAACACCCCGCCTCGTCGTGTTTGGATTCCGCGCGCGGTGAGCTCTGCCGCGATCGCGCGTAGCGAGATGTGCCCCGCCTCACGGATATCCGCAACCACGGGCCCCAGATCCTTCGCGAATGAAACCGCGTTCGCTGAGACGGCAGTCCGCAGCGCCACACCGCCTTTGCCGGCCCGCCTGAGGCTCGCAGCCCCATTTGGCTTGCCCGGCTTCACCCCGCGCGCCTTGGCCACCGCAAGCGCCTCCTTGGTGCGCCGCGATCGCCTCGCCTTCCGCTTGCGCCACCAGCGCCATGATGCCCACGGTCAGGTCATTGGCCTCAGGAATGTCGACAGCCACGAAGCGCACTCCGCTATCGCGCAGGTTCAACAGGAACGCGGCGTTGCGCGAGAGGCTGTCGAGCTTGGCAATGACCAACGTGCTGCCGGTCAGCTTCGCCAGGGTAAGCGCGTGTTGCAGCCGCGGCCAGGAGGCGGTCTTGCTGCTTGCTTTTTGCCATTCCCGCAAGCTACGCAGCCGACCTGCTCGGCTCAAACGACTTACTTCTGACAAGACCGTCCTTCGAGATCGTCCGCCTAGGTGGTGATGCTCAACCGCAGGCGGCCAGTATCTTTTTCAGATCGATTTCCAGAACTGGGCCGGGAACCGGGTGTAGCGAAGTCTCGGTCATGCCACGCTCGGTCACGCGAAGCTGGTTGGCGGCGATGCCGAGTTTTGGTCGCTTTGTTCCCGGCTCGAATGAAACGACCTTTATAACACCATTCTTCGACTCAGGGTCCAATCTGCCAATGTTGATGTCAATCATACCGTTGCCTGCGACCTTGCTTCGTTCGCAGCGCAAGGGCTGCCCATTGGGATCGAACAGCGAAACAACGATCTCCAGCGGGTCGGGCGTCGGGTTCATGATATCCACGACGAAAGACCCATCCTGACGCAGATCGAAAGTGCCGATCAGATAGGCCGATATTGCACTTCCACAGAGTGGGCATACTCCGACTACACCACCCCCCGGCACCGTGCCGCCACCGTCCGGACGATCATGTACCAATGTCACGTAGCGCTGAACCAGTCGCGGCGCGAGTTCGCCGCGCGAATTGCGCCCGACGGAGCGGAAAAGAAACTCATAGACACCCGTCTGGCCAGTTCCCGCGAAGCTGCTTGCCCAACTTGCATCACCAGCAATGCCATCGTCATGAGCGCCATCGTCGTGCAAATCGACAGTGGTTTTCGACCCATCCGGGCGTGTGATCGTTACCGTAACTTCACCGTCCGGGGCTGGCAAACCGCGATCCGTCAGGTCGGCACCTAGCCGGATCGCAGCACCGGGGATGAAAGAACTGGGTGAAACCTGCGCCTCGAGATTGTAGTCCGACGCGACCGCACCCGCGAATCCGATGGGGACTTGCCCCTGCACTGGATGCATCACGCCAGCGTAGCCGAACCGCGACTCTGCTGAAAGGTTCTTGCCGACATCTCTGTTCCATCTGCCCGTCGGCTTAAGTTGCAGCAGCCAGTCACCGACATAGGTCGATGCCTGTGACGGATCTGGAAAAACGATACGGAAAACACGGTAAGTGTTACGGGTCTTTTCAAGGATAGGGATGCCGCCGATCGAAGCGCCAGCCGTCATTACTGTGCCGTCTGGTGCCACGAATTCCAGCGTATAAAGCGAACGCATAATCGGATCGTCCAGCACAAGGAAGGTAGCACTGCGGTCCGAGGAGATCACCCGCGCACGATCCACCACCACCGGCTGTTCGGAGGCAAGGTTCACGATATGCGTCGGGTCAGTCACCATATCCATGTTTGTCGCGCTGGCGAAAATCTTGAAATAAAACGCTTCAAGATTGAACAATGACTCATCGCTCAATGTACTGGTGACCTGGTGATAGCCATCCGTGCCCATATTGGTGATGTCTTGAAGTTTTGCAGGTTCGATGTCGAAACCCAAGCCAACGCTGTACATCTGGATATGCGGATCGTTGCTATCGATGTCAGCGATTGCAGCAGCGATGTTCGGCGTTTCGTTTTCTTTCCCGTCCGTCAGCACCACCATCACGGAGCCTCGGTCTGGCGAAGGACCACCAAGTTCCGTCGCGGCGGTCAGCATCGCGCCGCCAATACCTGTGGTGCTGTCAGGTTTTAGCCTCGCTGGATCGGCCAGTGCCGCCGAAGACAACTGGTTCGAGCCTATCGCGTTCTGCACGCCGTTGGAAATCGTGGTCAGCGGCAGATAGACCGAACTCGTGTCGTTGTATTTCACGAAACCCAGCTTGTCGCCCACGTCTTCGCGCAGCAGGTCGGCATAGAGCATAGCCGCATCGCGCATTGCTTCGATTTTGGTCCGATCGCCCGCAAGATCAGACATCGACCCACTGTGGTCCAACACCAGAACCGTGTCTATGGGCCGTGGAGTGACCCCTTCGCCGGTCAGGGTGATGGTCGTCGCCGGGGCAGCAGGATCGTTCGAGTTCACGCGCAATTCTATCTGATGCACGCCGACGGCCTGCGGTTCGTAGACTTGCGCGAGAACCACCGGAGGTGCGCCCGGCGCAATGGAAACGGTGGAAATTTCGTTTACTTCGTCCCACTGCACCAGATCCGGGTCGCCCGCTGGCGTGATCCGCTCTACTGATACTGTGAGATTAGCACTGCCGTCATTGTGCAGGACGAGGGCCTTAGCGAATGAGAAACCCAGTTCAACCTGACCATAGTTGATCGTCTCGCTTTCGATGCGCACCAGCGGTGCCGCCACGCCGTCACACAGATCTCGCATAGCCTCTACGTGCGCTGCATTAACGGCAGAGCCGGGGCTGCCAACAGGCATCGTTTTTTGTACCGCCTGTTCAAATATTGTACCGCAATATCCTGAAATCGCTGTCGAGAGTTGCGGGAACCGCCCAGCGTTCGCTTGGACATGGCAGGATGTGCATTGCCCGATGCCTAGGATTGCCGGCACTGCAAGCGATGGACCTGCATTTTGTGGCCAGTCGGGATGGACGAGCGGATCATACCATTCGTCCGCCATCACCGGCAGGTCGCCAAGCGCGGGCATTCCAAGGTTTGTCCCAGGATGCAGGATGAAGGGGTTTTCCCCCGCATGACAGTTGGTGCAGACTTGACCCGAGCCGTCCTTCAGTTCGGCACCGCCCGCGAATTCGCTCAGCGGAACATCCTCGTTTATACCGATGTCGAAGCCTACATCGTTGTCCTGATTGTCCCAGAAGCAGACCTTTCCGGTCTGTATGCCCTGACAGATGATACCCAGCAAGCCTATGTCGCCGCTGCCATTGTTCCTTACCCGCGGCAGGGCAATGCAGGCCCCCGGGGGGCTGTTGCTCTTGAATTTGAAGACCCGTGCCTCACTAGTCTGCGAGATGAACTCCTGACTGTCGGAAAGTGGTCCGACGGACTGCCAATCTGAACTCCCCCAGTCTGGAGGGATAGGTACGCCGTTCGCCGAGCATTCAGCGATATAGGCGGCCCCTTCGTTGAAGGTCGAAAACGCGACAACACCGCCGCCGGGTGCCGAAATCTGATTGATGTCTTCCATTATGCCGCGAAAGTCGTCAGGCAGTTCCAGCTCTTGTGGTTCTACTTCGGACTCTGTCTCAACAAGCCATTTCAAAGTGTTCAGGTGCGACAGTGTATCATCTGCGCGACCGGCCTTCCGTTCGAGAAAGCCTGTAACAGCGAGTTTCCCGGTCAGTTCTAGATAGCTGCGCAGATTGTCGTCCATCTCGGCACGAGATGCTGTTTCGGCCAGTCGCTCGGTGAAATCCGTGGCTTTCTCGAGGCTGGCGGCATCGGCTGATGCGGTCGCCCGTTTGAGATAGGCATCGACGAGTGTACCAATTGATTCCGGCGATGTTTCGATCACGTTGCCATCGGCATCGAACAGCGTGCCATGACCCGCGTAGGCGATAGGGGGCGGGCTATCCTGCGTTGATGCAGAGATAGGCAGCAAAGCAACAAGCGGAACGGAAAATGCGAAAACCAGACGGGACATGAGCAATCCTCCGGTAATATGACTTTCTGACAGGCGCGCCAAAACGGCGCAAATGAAAACATCTGTAGCGCGAATTGTATCACAGTTCTGTGCGCTAAGGTAGATTTTTAGAATCTGCCAACACAGATTCTGTTGCGGAGTTCCCTATTGGCGGGTATCGGTCGCGACTTCCAAATGGCAAGTGCGAGTTTTCAGGTGGGTTGTTACGCCAAGCGCGCCAGGCGCCCCAGCAATTCTTTCACATTCGACACCTGCCAGACACCACCACGCCGGGTCATCATACCTCGGTCAGTCAATATGGCTGCAATCGAGCGTAAAGAGGTGACACCCGACGCCCGGATACTCGCGACCACGTCCGCAAGGTCCTCAGCAAAGCGATCAGCGTTGCCCGACACTGCCCTGCGCAACGGCACCCCGCCTTTTCCCGCCCGCCGCAAGCTTGCTGCCCCGTTTGGATTGCCCAGCTTGACCCCGCGCGCCTTGGCCACCGCCAGCGCCTCCTTGGTGCGCCGTGAGATCGCCTCGCGTTCCGCCTGAGCCACCAGCGCCATGATCCCGACCGTCAGGTCATTGGCCTCCGGCATGTCGACAGCCACGAACCGCACCCCGCTGTCACGTAAGGCCAGAAGGAATGCCGCATTGCGGCTGAGCCTGTCCAGCTTGGCGATTACCAGCGTCGCGCCGGTGACCTTGGCCAGATGCAGCGCCTTGGCCAGTTCGGGCCGGTCGGCACGTTTGCCGCTCTCGACCTCGGTGAAGCGGGCCAGCACCTCTGCGCCCCGCGATGCCGCAAACGCCTCAATGGAATTGCGCTGCGCCTCCAACCCTAGCCCGCTGGCCCCCTGCCGCGCAGTCGAGACCCGCTCG
>JANOGW010000045.1:0-84165 GCA_031406155.1 Pseudorhodobacter sp. | reverse complement strand
AAAAAAAGAAGAAGAATAACGAACTAAAAAACAGCACAAATCGACATCATTCTCCATTTATCACTTCTTTAAAATTTCGTGTCGGCATTTAAGATGACAGCGAACTCATCGGAAAACGAACGTGTTTCGCGAAAATTATTGACTCAATAATATGGCTCGAATCGTTATAACAAAAGAAACGTCTAATAATCAGATAATTCGCCAAGGAATTAAATTTATTGATTTTGATTGTTCAATAACTTTTTGTCGTGTCGAAGATTCACCTGGTCTTGTGGCATTTAATCTTTTTTTCTTCACCTCTCTCACTCACTCACTCACTTATGCCTCCTTAAGATTTGGAACTGACAACCAAAAAAAGCTCTTGAGGATTTCTTGTGGCATGGTTTTTGTGTTGGGTGCTCGCATGTGAGCTGAATAAAAAATTATATTTATTTTATGTCATGAGCGGCATCTTTTGCTATATAGAACGAAAAAAAAGAGAGCTATAAAGATTAAGAAAAATGGAAGTTCCGTCTTGGGCTTACGGTCTGTGCTGATGATTAAGACCGATCATCTGTTTTATCGTAAAAGCCTTTTATATTTTGATGGCTATACAGAATTACAGAATATTTTGTGTTTATTGGATTTTGAGGTTAGGTTGGTTTTTTTTGATTATTTATTTTTATGATGTTTGTAATAGGGTAAAATATCTTATGGCAAGCAGGCCCTCGAACTGCGCGCGCGCATGGGCCTCGCCTTCGTTGTCCGACAGCTCGACCAGCACCGTCCACGGCGCGCGGGATAGTGGCTGGCGCAACTGCGGCATGTGCTGCGCCACCAGCGAAAGAGAAAAACCGTTCATCACCTCGAAGCCGGTCAGCCCGGGCCCGAGCCGCCGCTGCGCCGCGCCCAGCAGGGCCACGCAAGCGTCGAGCGAAGCGCACGCCGCCAGGGCGGTCATCGTCGCCGCTGGCCGTGGGTGCAGCGCGAGGGTCGCTGCGGTGATGATCGCCAGCGTGCCTTCACTGCCGATCAACAAGTCGCGCAAGTCGTAACCCGTGTTGTCCTTGCGCAAGCCGGCCAGGCCGTCCCAGACCTCGCCGGCGGCGGTCACCACTTCGAGCCCGAGGCAGAGGTCGCGCGCGTTGCCGAAGCGCAGCACCTGGGTACCGCCGGCGTTGGTGGCCAGGTTGCCGCCGATCGTGCAACTGCCTTCGGCGGCGAGGCTGAGCGGAAACAGCAGGCCGGCATCGGCCGCGGCCTGCTGCACGGCCTGCAGCACGCAACCGGCTTCGACGGTGGCCGTGTGATTGGCGCGGTCGATCTCGCGGATGCGGTTCAGGCGCGCCAGGCTCAGCAGCACTTGGGTGCCGCTGGCATCGGGCACGCCACCGCCGACCAGGCCGGTGTTGCTGCCCTGCGTGACGATGGCGGTGCCCTGCGCCGCGCAAGCGCGCACGACGGCCGCCACTTCGTGCGTTGTGCCGGGCCGCACGACGGCCAGCGCCTTGCCACGCCAGCGCTTGCGCCAATCGAGTTCGTAGGCCGACAAGTCGCCTTCGGTGAGCACCTGCGCCGCTCCGACGCAGGCGCGCAAGCCATCGAGCAACGCCGCACTCATGCCGGCGCGGCGCCTTTGCGCAAGCGGTGCCGCACGTGCATCACGCAGGCCGCAAAGAGCAGCAGGCAGAGCAGCACCTCGGCCAGCGCCAGCCCGAGCACGATGCCGCGCGCGCCCGTCGCGCGGACCACGCCTTCCGTGAAGTAGATCCAGACCAGCAGGCTGAGCCAGCGATAGGTGTGCATGCGAAATTTCAAGACGCCGGCGATGCCGAGCGCCAGCGGCAGCACCTTCAGCGCCAGCGTGCGGTTGCCGGTCGGCGCGAGCCACAGCTCCCAGGCCAGGCCGAGTGCGATCAGCGCCAGCAGGCTGACTACCGCCAGCGCGCGCACGCGCAAAAGCAGGGGATCGGGCGCGGCGAGTTCGGGCATGGCTGGCATCATAGGGTGATGCCCCTGATCCTCGCCCCCGCCGAGTGGCGCGCCCGCCTCACCGAGCTGTCCGAAACCCTGCAAACCTGGCCCTGGCTGGACACGGCGCGCACCCTGCGCGAGCGCTTCCGCGAAGACCGCCTGGGCCTCACCGCCAGCAGCCTGACCTTCACCACCCTGATTGCGCTCGTGCCCTTGGTGACGGTGATGCTCGCCGTGTTCAGCGCCTTCCCGATGTTCTCGCGCTTCCAGGGCGCGCTGGAAAAGTACTTTCTGCAAAGCCTGGTGCCCGACGGCATCGCCAAGCCCGTGCTCGCTGCGCTGACGCAATTCGCGACCAAGGCCACCGGCCTGGGCAGCGTGGGCCTGGTGGTGCTGGTATTGACGGCGCTGGCCTTGATGTTGACCATCGACCGCGCCCTCAATGCCATCACGCGAACCCGCGATGGTGCCATTGATGCCTTCGCTGGCCAACAGAAGTGACCCCTTCACGCCCTGCGCCTTGCACAAAGCCAGCAGCGGGGCTTGCAGCGCTGCCGGATCGGGCAGCCGGGTAAAGTGATAAAGGGCGGCGATGGTGAACATGGGGGCGTTATTGCCCCAGCTTGGCCTTTGGATCAATGGCGGAAAGCAGATTGCAATGGTTGTGCTTCAGCGCAACTTGCGCAAGTCTGCGGAAAAGTCGGAGGCCAGGATGGCAAGTTCAAACGACGCGCTGATCGTGATTGATGTGCAGAATGATTTCTGCCCCGGCGGGCTGCTGGCGGTGGCGCAAGGCGATGAGATCATCCCGCGGATCAACGGACTGATGGGCAATTTTGGGGTGCGGGTGCTGACGCAAGATTGGCATCCGGCGGACCACATGTCTTTTGCCGCCAATCATCCGGGGGCAGCACCGTTCAGCATGGTGGATATGCCCTATGGCCCGCAGGTTTTGTGGCCGACGCATTGCGTGCAGGGCTCGGCGGGCGCTGCGTTTCATCATGGGCTGGCCACTGACCCTGCCGACTTGATCGTCCGCAAAGGATTTCGCGCCGCGATTGACAGCTATTCAGCGTTTTTCGAGAATGATCACAAGACGCCGACCGGGCTGGAGGGATATCTGCGGGCGCGTGGGGTTACGGCGATTACGCTTGTCGGGCTGGCGACCGATTTTTGCGTGGCCTATTCGGCATTGGATGCGGCACGGCTCGGGTTTGGCGTGACCGTGCTGGAAGGGGCCTGCCGGGCGATTGACCTTAACGGATCGATGGTTGAGGCGCGGGGTCGGATGCAGGCAGCGGGGGTATCCCTGAAGCCATAGCGAAATCTTTCGGCTTGATGTCCGGGCCCTGGCGTGGCTTTTTGCGCCGATGCGTCCTTTAACGTAAAGGACTGGAATTTCGGGGAAAACCACCATGGTTGATATCGCAACACGGGTGCATAACCATAAATGGAAGATAGACCCGATTGTGCGGTCTTTGATCGACACCGATTTTTACAAGCTGTTGATGTGCCAATCCATTTTCCGCAACAAGCCCGAGACAAATGTCGAGTTTTCGCTGATCAATCGCAGCAAGACCATCCGGTTGGCGGAATTAGTGGATGAGGGTGAACTGCGCGAACAGCTGGACCATGTGCGCACGCTGCGCCTGTCTCGTGGTGAGTCTACATTTCTGCGCGGCAACACGTTTTACGGCAAGCGTCAGATGTTTCGCCCCGATTTCATGGAATGGTTCGAAGGGCTGCAACTGCCGCCCTACCACCTTGAGCGGCGCGATGGGCAGTATGAACTGACGTTCGAAGGCCGCTGGCCCGAGGTGATGTTGTGGGAAATCCCAGCCCTTGCCGTGTTGATGGAACTGCGCAGCCGGGCTGTTCTGGCGCGGATGGGGCATTTCGAGTTGCAGGTGCTCTATGCCCGCGCGATGACCAAGCTGTGGGAAAAGATCGAGGTTTTGCGGAGGATCGAGGGGCTACGGATTGCCGATTTTGGCACAAGGCGCAGGCACGGCTTCTTGTGGCAGGATTGGTGCGTGCAGGCGATGCAGGAAGGGCTGCCGGGCAAGTTTGCCGGCACCTCGAACTGCCTGATCGCGATGCGGCGAGAGGTAGAGGCGATTGGCACCAACGCGCATGAATTGCCGATGGTTTACGCAGCACTTGCGAAGAACGACGCCGAACTGGCGCAGGCGCCGTATCAGGTGCTGGCGGATTGGCACGAAGAACATGACGGCAATCTGCGCATCATTCTGCCCGATACCTTTGGCTCTGAAGGATTTCTTGCCCGCGCTCCGGATTGGCTAAGCAAATGGACGGGCATTCGCATTGACAGCGGTGATCCGGCGACTGGCGCCGAATTGGCGATCAAATGGTGGACATCGCGCGGTGAAGATCCGCGCGAAAAGCTGGTGATCTTCTCCGATGGTCTGGACGTGGCGTCCATTTCGGCGCTGCACCGGCAGTTTACCGGGCGGGTGAAGGTGTCGTTTGGGTGGGGCACCATGTTGACCAATGATTTCCGCGGCTTGGTGGCAGATGATGCGTTGGCCCCGTTCAGCCTGGTGTGCAAAGCCGTGTCGGCGAATGGGCGGCCAACAGTGAAGCTTTCCGATAATCCGAACAAGGCCATGGGTCCGGCGGATGAGATTGCGCGTTACAAACGGGTGTTCGGGGTTGGCGCACAGGTGGCGCAGCCCGTTACTGTGTGATCTTTTCTGCAAAAAACAGACACCGTGCGATGTGGGTTTTGTTGATCGGATCGTCGGGGGCAAGGCGCGGCATGGTCCAGCCCACCGATGCGCAGGTGCGGGCCAGCGTGAACATCTCCACAGTGTCGCGATCTGCCGGGCGCAGGGTGTTGTAGCCGTCGATCATGGCGTCGCGAAGATCGGAGTAGGCGGGTTCGTAAAAGTTGTGCAGCATTGCGGTGCCAAGATCGTAAAGCCGGAAACCAAGGCCGGAATCGTCGAAATCTATCAAAGATAGTGACTGGCCCTGTACCAGAATGTTTTCGCGCAGAACGTCGGCATGGATCGGGCCGAAGTTGCCGGTGGCGGCATGGTCGGTCAGGCGGGTTTTCAACCAGTCGCGAATATGGCGCAGTTGGGTGACTTGATCTGGCGTGGCTTCGGGATGATCCCAGAAGCGGCCCCAGAACGGGGTTTCACCGACCAATCCATCGACATCCCAGCGCGGTCTGGTGAAGTTGTCTGGCAGGGTAAGTTGATCGGTTGCGCTGTGCATCTTGGCGAGCAATTGGCCCAGCGCGTAGTGCTGATCCAGCAGAACGGGGAGTGGGGCGGTGAAGGGTTTGCCGTTTTCGCCCAGCGGATTGCCCTCTGCCCAAGCAATGCACGAGGCGATACGACCATCGGATAGGCTGACCAGAAGCGATTGATCCAGCGCGGGAAGCGGGCGCGGCACCGACACCCCGGCATCCGCAAGGGCAGCACACCACCACAGCTCGGACTGGATTGCCGCCGGGTCTTGATAGCCTTGCCTGTGCAGGCGCAAGGCAGCGCGGCCGTGTGGCGTTGCCATTTCAAAGACCGCATTTTCGCGGTTGCTGATCAGGCGTAGAATGCGGCCTTGCCAATGGGCGGCAGCCTCGGCCGCCTGATCCTGGATGGTCATTTGGCGACCGGCGCTACATCAAGGGCAGCTTGTAGGGCATCGGCCAGTTGATCGGCGTTTTCGATGGAAAACGGCATTGGCGGGCGGATCTTCAGCGCACCACCACCGCGCCCGATCTTGTTGAGCAAAAAGCCGCGATCAACCATATCTTCGACCAGCGCAGCCACAAAATCTGTGGCGGGGGTCATTGCGGCGTCGGTGACAAATTCGACGCCGAAGAACATGCCTGTGGCGCGCACATCGGCCAGCAACGGGTGGCGCAAGGCGCGCAGGCGGTCCAGCATGTATGCCGAGACGGTGCTGGCGTTTTGTTGCAAACCTTCGTCATCCATCACATCCAGCACGGCAATGCAGGCCGCCGCCGACACCGGATTGCCGCCAAAGGTGTTGAAATAGCCAAAGGCATCGCGGAAAGCGGCCATCACATTGGGGCGCGCCAGAATGGCGGCAACCGGGTGGCCATTGGCCATGGGTTTGCCGATCGTTACGATATCGGGGGCGAAACCCAGCAGGTCGTGGCCCCAGAAATGGCTGCCGACACGGCCGAAACCGGGCTGCACTTCGTCGGCGATGATCACGCCCCCGGCTTCGCGGATGGCGGCAATTGTCGGGTCAAGATAGCCGGGGGTGACGGTCGGCAGGCCTTCGTTGGCAAAAACCGGGCACAGCATCATGCACGAAAAGCCGAAACCCGCCGCCTCCAGTTCCGTAATCGCGCGAGAGACGTTGGCGGCGAAGGCAGCGGCTTGGTGTTCGGCGCTGCCACCCACCGGGCGCAGGCTGTCGGGCGATGGCACAAGCCGGATGTTGGGCGCATAGCCCCCGATCGGCGGGCGGCGAGTTGAAAGCTGGCTGACGGCGGCGGTGTTGCCGTGATAGGTGTTATCGGTGGCGATGACGCCGGTCTTGCCAGTGACCGCTTGCGCCATGCGCAGGGCGATATCGTTGGCCTCGGACCCCGTGCAGGTCATGATGGCCTGACTGACGCCGTGCCCCAGCCGCGCGGTCAGACGCTCGATGTAATCCAGCACACTGTCGTGCAGATAACGGGTGTGGGTGTTCAGAACGGCCGCCTGCCCTGCGATGGCCGCCACTACGCGCGGGTGGCAGTGGCCGACATGGGCGACGTTATTGTAGCAATCGAGGTAGCGTTTGCCCGACGCATCCCACAGCCAAACGCCTTGGCCACGCACGATATGCACCGGCGACTGGTAAAAAGTCGGCACGTTCGGGCCCATCAGGCGCGCGCGACGCTCCATCAAGGTTTCGGGCAACCGGGTGTCAGTCATTCGTCATCCTCTACCTTGCCACGGCCCGCCTTCACATCGGCGCGCACAGATTTGGCCACCAACCGGCGCTGCGTGCTGCCGTAGGTCGGCTTGGTGGCGATGCGGCGCTTCGGGGCCACCAGAGCGGCCAGGATCATCTCGACCAGACGCGCCTCGGCCAGTTCGCGGTTGCGCGCCTGCGACCGGGTTTCCTCGGCACGAATGACGATAGCGCCTTCGTTGGTCCAGCGCCGCCCTGCCAGCCGTTTCAGCCGCGCCTTTTGCGACGCTGAAAGATGCGGGCTGCGTTCCGCCTCAAACCGCAATTCGACGGCGGTTGACACCTTGTTCACGTTCTGCCCGCCCGGACCGGAAGATCGGGTAAAGCTTTCGGAAAGCTCCCAGTCGGCCAAAGTTATGGTGTCGTTGATGCGAAGCATGCTGCACAGCTAACGATAAGTTGAACGAAACGGAACGCGGCAGCTTTCATTTTGGTAAAAATATCCGCCCGCGGCAGGCGTCCGAAATTGCCGTCAAGCCCACGACCAAAAGAGAAAGGGTCGCCAGTGACGGCAACCCTTTCCGAGATCTTAGGAGATGGGCCAGTTAGGCTTCAAATCCAATCATTGGTTGGTCTTTCAAGAGGTTGCTCTTAGAAGACACCCCCCATGACTGTCCCGACACAAGTCTCCAATATCACTCTAGACACTGGATCACCTCCTTTCAAAATGGTTGCCGATATTTGAAAGGTGGCACAGATTTTGTGTTTGTCAAAAGATTTTACGCAACCCCTGTGGTCAATTTCGCAACAGCCAGCCGGAATGGCAAAAGTGCAACTATGGCCAAAGCGATCTTGGCGCACCAGTCGGCAACCGCCAGTGATACCCAGAATGGCAGGTCCGGGCCGAAGCCCAGCAGGGGCTGCGTGGCGGTGGCCCACGACACGTCATTGGCCGGCTCCAGCCAGATCAGGCTTGCCGAAAACGCGGTGGTAAAGAAGATCGCGGTATCCAGCGTTGACCCGAGAAGGGTCGAGATCAGCGGTGCCCGCCACCACGCGGCGCGGCGCAACCGGTCAAACACCGTTACATCCAGCAATTGTGCCGCTAGGAATGCCGTGCCCGAACCGATGGCGATGCGCAACGTCACCAGCGGGCCAAACTCGCCGACGATCTGCGTGCCTATCAAGGAACAGGCAATGCCGGTGGCAAACCCCACCAACACAACGCGGCGGGCGGCAACCGGGCCTTGGATGCGATTGGTCAGGTCGGTGACCAGAAAGGCAAACGGATAGGTGATGGCCCCCCAGGTCAGCCAAAGGCCAAGCGGATGCTGCACAAGGATGTTGGAGGCAACCACAATGGCCGCCATGGCAATTATGCCGGAGATCAGGGATTTCATACGATATGTCCGTTTTGACAAGGTTGCGGAAACTTGGCCCAACTTAGGCAAGCGCTTCGTTTAGCGCCGTCGCTTCACAGCGTCAATCGGGAACCCGGTATTCAACAATCTCGGTCCGTTGCAGGAAAAACAGATTGTCATCCGAGATCATGGTCAGCCGCAGCGCCCCTGCCGCATCACGCCAGACCGACAGGCCCTCAAGGTTGTCATGCTGTCCGGGCACCGTTTGGAACAACGTTTCTTCATGCGACAGGGCATCAAGCCCGATGTCAAAACGCCGTACCCGGGCGGCGAACCCAGCGGGGCCGTGAAACTGCCGCTCCAGCAGATAGATCCGCCCGTCAGGGCCGATATCGGCGGCGACGGCAAGGAACTGGCCGCGCCGTGGCAGACCAAACGGTTGCGACCATTCGCCATCGCGGTAGCGGTAGACCGGGAATGGCAGCGACCATTCGCCCGACCGCTCGGGCAACGTGTAAAGCGTGCCTTCGGCATCAACGGCCAGCGCCTCGAGGCCGGAATTGAGCTGCATCTTGGCGAAGGCCTTTGGCTTTGCGATCACGATCCCCGGCCCGGACAGCGTGTCGTATTCAGCGACCCGCGAATCACGCTCGAACGAGACATAGGCCCGGCCATCCGGCAACAGCGCCAAGCCTTCGGTATCGGTGCGATACAGGCCCAACGGCAGATCATCGGGGCCGTGCAAAAGGCGCATGGGTGCGGCAGTGATCCCCGTGATCAGCCCCGCAGTATCCCGAGTGACGCTGCCCGACGTGTAGGCCGCCTTGTCGGACAAAATGACAAAGCCGAGCGCGTCCGACGCCAGTTCGATCGCGGAAAAGCCACCAAACAGTGGATCGTCGCTTTGCCAGTGAAACGCCGACAAGAACCCCGGCGGCAGCGGTTGGCTGGCGCTGCCAACCAGCCCAGATGCCAGCGCAAGGCCAAGGATCACTCCGCCGACAGAACGTCGCGACATTGTCTTGGCAGGTCTGCCATGGTGAACTCGCGCGGGCCCCGTTCGCGCTTGGCGGGCTTTTTGGGCTTCTTCGTGGGTTTTGGCGGGTTCAGATAGTCCGTCACCCAATAGGTCAGCGTCTCGTCACAGCCATCGCCGCCTTTCGACAGCTCCGCCACGGTCGGCGATTGCGTCTGACACAGCCGCGCGCCCTTGGGACATTTCAGGCGCACATGAAAATGGGTATCATGCCCGGCAACGGGGCGTATTTTCTGCAACCAGTCCCGGTCTTTGCGGGTGGCAGTCTTGCACATTTCGATCTTCACGGCGGCGGCTACAAAAATCCGGTCGATGCGCGGGTCTGATGCGGCGGCGCGCAGCAGCGCGTGATGGCTGCGGGTCCAATTTTCCGTCACCGACCGCTGATCGGCGGACCTGACGGGGATCGAGCTGATCGCTTCGCGTTCCGTGCGCGTCAGATCAAGGCGGCGCGGCGGCAGCATCCAGACATCGGCATCCAGCCCGATCTGGTGGCTGGCATGGCCCGATGTCATCGGCCCGCCACGCGGCTGGGCCATATCGCCGATGTAAAGCCCGGCCCAGCCGATCTGTTGTGCAACCCGGCTCAGATCGACAAGATAGTCAACCAGCACCGGCTGGCCGAAATTCCGGTTGCGCGACAGGCGCATGGCCTGCCAGCTTTGCCCGGATTCGGGCAGTTCGACCATTCCCGCCGCACAGCCGCGCGCATAGCTGCCGATCGGCATTGGTGACTGCTGCGACGGCGCGTCCTTGGCCCCGAACAGCCGGTTGGCCAGGCTTTCCGCAGTGGCGGAATGGGTGCCAAGCGTCAAAGCAACGACAAGAAACAGAAAGCGGATCACGGGTTTGCCCTTTCGCCCATCGGTCGGACCCAGATTAGCAGAACCAGCCCGATCAGGAAGAGCACGATCAAGGGCGAGATGCCGATGCGCTGCGACCCGCTGGCAGTGGTGGCAACCGCAATCAGAAAGGGCGACATGAAGGATGCGACCTTGCCAGACAACGCGAACAACCCGAACGCCTGGGTTGCGTGGTCGGGGGTTGTGTGGCGCACCATCATGGTGCGGGATGCCGCCTGCAAGGCGCCCCCTGCCCCGCCGATCACCGCGCCGCAAACGAAAAAGATCGTGTCGGCTGTGCCTTTGACCGGGTCGAGTGGCACGCCCCAAAGGCTTTCGCGGGTCATGCCGACAATCACGCTACAGACGGCGATCAGGATCACGATGCAGACCATGATCACCGGTTTGGGGCCAAAGCGGCGATCAAGCTTGCCGCCTATCCAACTGGCGATGGTTGCCGCAACTGCGCCGACAACTCCAAAGGTACCGATCTGGATGATCGACCAGCCGAGTACGCCGCTGGCATACACACCACCAAAGCCGTAAAGCGCATTCAGCGCGTCGCGGTAAAACAGCGATGACGTCAAATAGGCCGCAAGGCTGCGCCGATGCGCAAGACCGGCGATCAGGGCGACAAGATTGCCGATGGCCGCCCCTATGCGCAACGGGCGGGCTTTGGTTTTCGGCTCTTTCACCCACAGAAAGAACGGGATCATGAACACGATGAACCAGATCGCGGTGAACGGCCCCACGGCGCGGGTGCCTTCGCGGGCGGTGGCATCCAGCCCGAGGATCGGGTCTATCTTCAGCAGGGTCAGCCCGGTCGTTGCGTTTTCGGCAAACAGGGCCAGCATCAGCGCCAGTGAAACAACACCGCCCAGATAGCCGAAGGCAAACCCGGACCCGGAAATGCCGCCAATATCGTCATGGTCCCCAAGTGACGGCAAAAGCGCATTGGTGAAAATGGTGGCAAACTCCATTCCGATGAAACCAAGCCCAAAGAAAGCAACGGCCCAGAACAGCATGTCCTGCCCCGGCACAACCCACCACAACGCGGATGACCCGATCACATAGAGTGTGGAAAACACCCAGACCCAGGCCAGCCTGCGCCCGGTGCCGTCTGCAATTGCGCCAAGAACCGGAGCCAGCAGGGCGATGATGATGCTGGCAGCGGCAAGCCCGTAGCCCCAATAGGCCTGGGCTGCGGCACCGGCGGCCTTTGCGTCAAGGCCAAGCCCGGTGTAATGCGCACGCGCCACTTCCGCGAAATAGGGGCCGAATATGAAGGTCAGCAGCAAGGTGTTGTAGGGTTGGCTTGCCCAATCGAAGAAATACCAGCCAAGAATGCGTTTCTTCGCGCTGACCATTTTTCCCGCCCCTCGGTGTTTTGCCGATGAAGCCCGAAATGGCGGGCGGTTGCAAGCGCGGCCCTAGCGTTCCGGCGGCCAAGGCCGCGCGTTTTCCGCCGTGATCCATGCCTGCACCCAGTCAGGCAGCGCCGGGCTTTCGGCCGCAACGCCCATGGCGGCGATGAAGTCTTTCGGCGGCACGATGCCCAACGTGCCAACGATTGCCGACCGGATGATCATCTGGCTGGTGCATTCAGCCCGCTTCCACATGCTTTGTTCCATATAGACGAACCGCGCGTCCCAGCCGATGCAGCGCGATACCATGTCCAGCCGGTCAAACATCTGCACGCGGCGGCGATACCGCGTAGTGTTGCCCGCGACAGTGATGCCCCAGCGATTTGCGCGCAGCACCTTGTCGATGCCGGCGCGGCGCGCAAGCGGCATCCGACCCAGATCATACAAAGTCAGGGTGCGGCCGTTGTTCAGCTCGATCCAGGGATCAAGATCCCAGGGCCAGCAGATATGCGTCGACCGATGCACGCCCAGCAACGGCAGCGGGGCTGCATTGCGGAATTTCCACATCTCTTTGGCCAAGCGAAAAAATGGATACAACTGCGCCTCCTGATGGGCTTGACCTGCCGCAGACACCGCAAATGGTCAAGCGAAACGCTGCGGAATGGGTTGCCCTTTTTCGGCACGGGCGATACCTGTGGCACAATACCTTGTATGAGGACGTGCCTGATGACCTCTATCCTGCAAATTCTGCTTTTGATCCTTGATATCGCCCAATTCGTGATCATCGCGCATATCATCATGAGCTGGCTGATCAACTTCGCCGTGCTGAACCTGCGCCAACCGCTTGTTGCGCAGATCTGGGATGGCCTGAACCGGCTGCTGGAGCCACTATATAGCCGCATCCGCGCCCTCTTGCCGAACCTCGGCGGGTTGGATCTGGCACCGCTGATCGTGCTGCTTGGCGTCTATGTGTTGCGGATCGTGCTGATCAACAATGCATAAGTCCTCCGGCCAGCACCCTGCTTGGTTGATCACGCAGCACGAAGTCCGGGAAACGTCGAAGTGAATTCCATGGGCAAACTGCACGCACCGCGCGATCTTCTGGCCACGGTCTTCGGGTTTTCCGAATTTCGCCCCGGTCAGGCGGAAATTGTGGATGCCGTGCTGGCCGGGCAGAACTGTCTGGCGATCATGCCGACCGGGGGCGGCAAGTCTTTGTGCTTTCAACTGCCCGCCCTGTGCCGGGGTGGGGTGACGGTGGTCATCTCGCCGTTGATCGCGCTGATGCGTGATCAGGTGCGCGCGTTAAAAGCGGCGGGGGTGGAGGCGGGCGCGCTGACCTCTGGCAACACGGACGAAGAAACCGAGCAGGTTTTCGCGGCGCTGGATGAAGGCCGCCTGAAGCTTCTGTACATCGCGCCTGAACGGCTGGCGGCAGCGGCGACCTTGCCGATGCTGCGCCGGATCGGCGTCAGTGCAATTGCGGTGGACGAGGCGCACTGCGTATCGCAATGGGGGCATGATTTCCGGCCTGACTATCTGCGGATCGGTGATCTGCGCCGGGTTTTGGGCGTTCCTTTGGCTGCCTTCACCGCCACTGCTGACGCCGAAACCAGGGATGAAATTGTAACGCGCTTGTTTGATGGCGTGGCACCGTCCACTTTCCTGCGCGGGTTTGACCGGCCCAACATCCATCTGGCGTTTGCGGTGAAGGACAATCCGCGAACTCAAATTCTGCGCTTTGCGAAGGCGCGGCTGGGCCAGTCTGGCATCGTTTATTGTGGCACACGGGCCAAGACCGAAACGCTGGCGCAGGCATTGCGAGAGGCGGGGCATGCGGCCTGTTTCTATCATGGCGGCATGGACCCCGAGACGCGCCGCCATGTCGAAGTGCGGTTTCAGCAAGAAGATGGGCTGATCGTGGTGGCGACCATTGCATTCGGCATGGGCATCGACAAGCCCGATATCCGCTGGGTGGCGCATGCCGATCTGCCCAAATCCATCGAAGGCTATTATCAGGAAATCGGCCGCGCGGGCCGTGACGGTGCGCCCGCCGAAACCATGACGCTGTACGGCCCCGAAGACATCCGCCTGCGCCGGGCCCAGATTGACGAAAGTGCCGCCCCCGCTGATCGCAAGGATGCCGACCATGGCCGGCTGAACGCGTTGCTGGGGCTGGCTGAGGCGACCCGGTGCCGCCGGCAGGTCTTGCTGGGCTATTTTGGCGAAACGTCGGAACCCTGCGGTTATTGCGATCTGTGCGACCAGCCCGCCGATGTTTTTGACGCGACAGACGCCGTGCGCAAAGCATTGTCGGCGATGCTGCGCACCGGGGAATGGTTCGGGGCCGGCCATCTGATCGACATCCTGACCGGCACCCTGACCCCCAAAGTGCGCGAGCGCGGCCATGACCAGTTGCCGACCTTCGCGGTGGGCAAGGATTTGTCGAAACCGGCATGGGGGGCGGTATTTCGCCAGATGATGGGCCAGGATCTGGTGCGCCCGGACGGCGAGCGGCATGGTGCCCTGCGCATGACCGATGCCGCGCGACCGATCTTGCGGGGCGAGACATCGATCAGTTTGCGCCGCGATACCATCACCTCTGCAGTTGCGGTGACGGCGGTGCAATCGCAGGTATCAGACGAAGACGCGCCGCTGTTGTCAGCACTCAAGGCCAAACGGCGGGCCTTGGCCGAAGCGGCGTCAGTGCCGGCCTATGTGGTGTTCCCGGACCGCACGCTGATCGAAATGGCGGAACGAAAGCCCGCGACGCTGGATCAGATGGCGCAGATCACCGGGGTTGGTGCGAAAAAGCTGGAAAGCTATGGCGCGCTGTTCCTGGCCGTGATCACCGGGGCGCAGGCGCAGGTTTTGCACCCGCAACGGATGCGGCTTGCGGGGCGCGACGCGGGCGTTGTGTTCGATCTGCTGGCAGAGGAACAGCTTCGCCTTGCGCGTGGTGAAGATGGCATTGGCAAGCACCTTAGCTGCACGCAGGCGTCTTTGCGCAAGATTGCCGAAGCCCGGCCTTCGACCCTGTCCGATCTGGACCGGATCGGTGCGCTGGGGCCGCAAAAGATAGACCGGTTCGGGCAGGCCTTCCTCGACGTTCTTCGGCAGGACTGACACCGGCGCGCCGCGTGGTCAGACGCCTGTCAGTGCCTCCTCTGCAAGGACCGGGCGCGCGTCTTTAGGGCAAAATTCGACCAATGCCCCGGTGATCGAGGATTTGCGCAAGGGCTTGGTCATGTAGCGGTCGATGCCCGCCGCGAATATGCTTTCGGAATCGCCGTCCATCGCATGCGCGGTCAGCGCCACGATGGGGACGTGCCAACCACCCCCCGCTTCCAGCAGGCGGATGGCTTGCGCGGCTTCGCGACCATCCATTTCCGGCATCGAGATGTCCATGAAGATCATGTCGGGCTTCAGGCTTTGGTACAGCTCGACCGCCTCGCGCCCGTTGTTGGCGAAGGTCAGTTCAATATCGATGTCCTTGACCATCTTGCGAAACACCAACTGGTTGGTGCGGTTGTCTTCGGCGGCCAGCACCCGCATCACGCGACCCCCCGAAAGCACCACGACGGGGGCAGGTGCGGTGACTTCGGGGGCCGGCGTCAAGGTCAACGCCTGCAACCGGCGGTAAAGTTCGGATCGGAGCACGGGTTTTTGCAGGACAGAAGCCAGACGCACGCTGCTTTGCTGGTCGGGCTGCGCCGCCGGGTTGGACGACAGCAACATGATTGGCATCATCAGGCCGCGCGCCTGAATGCGTTCGGCCAGCATCAGGCCATCCATTTCGGGCATGTCGTGATCGGTGATGATCACATCATAGGCCGCATCGAGATCAAGGGCGGCCAGCGCATCCGCCCCCGACCGGCACAGGGTGACCGCTATGCCGCATGGCACCAGCTGGCGTTCCAGAATGGTGCGGTTGATGAATTGATCATCAACCACAAGCGCGCGGCGAATATCGATCGGAATTCGCGCGGCGGCCTCGTCTTCGGCCACGTCAAGCGTGACACGAAAGCCGAAGCTGGACCCTTTGCCAAACTCGCTGTCCACCCAGACTGCCCCACCCATTCGTTCGATCAGCTTTTGGGTGATCGCAAGGCCAAGGCCGGTGCCTTCGAACTTGCGGTTGGCCTGGCTTTCAACCTGATTGAACTCGCCAAACACATGCGCCAGATGTTCAGCGGCGATACCGATGCCGGTGTCTTCAACGGTGACGTGCAACTGCTGGCTTCCCGTCTCCACCTCCAGCCCGACAACGCGGATCAGGACGTGGCCGCTTTGCGTGAACTTTACCGCATTGCCGACAAGATTGGTCAGCACCTGCCGCAACCGCCCCGGATCACCGATGTAGCGGGTGGGCAGGAACATGTCGAAATCGATCATCAGATCAAGACCCTTTTCCCGCGCGCGGGGTTGCAACAGCATCGCCACTTCGTGGATCGTGCGTTCCAGATCAAAGGGTTCGGGATGGAGGGTCAGGCGTTCCGCTTCGATCTTGGAATAGTCCAGAATGTCGTTGATGATGACAAGAAGTGCCTCACCAGATGATCGGATGGTTTCGGCAAACAGGCGTTGGTCATCGGTCAGGTTGGTGTCGCACAGTAGTTCGGCCATGCCGACCACGCCGTTCATCGGTGTTCTGATCTCGTGACTCATATTGGCCAGAAACGCCGATTTCGCACGATTTGCGGCCTCGGCGGCGGTGCGCGCGGTTTCCAGTGCGGCCTGTTGGTTCTTGATCTGGGATATGTCCACCCGCAGGCCGACGCGGCCGCCATCGGGTGTCGGGTGATCATGTGCGCGCAGCCAGCGCCCATCGCTCAGTTGCTGTTCGTGCAGGGCAACCGGGTTGCGGTGCTGCTCCATCCGTTCGGCAAGCCAGTCTTCCTCGCGGCCGACCGCGTCCATATGCTGGCCCTGCGCCAGACCATGGCGCAGGATGTCTTCGAACTTGGCACCCGGCACCATGGCGGGCGCGGACTGCGGATAAATCTCGCGGTAGCGTTGATTGCAGGTCAAAAGACGATCCTCTCTGTCAAAAAGTACAAAGCCGTCCGGTATCGCCTCGACAGCGGCCCAGATGCGCATTTGATCGGTAATGTTCAGGGCAAGGCTGACCAGATCGCCATCGCGTGCGCGCCGATCCACCAGCTTGACCCAATCGCCATTGGTGAACGGCAAGACGACGGGTTCGATCGGATCACCGTCAAGGCGGCCGCGCATATCGGCGATCCAGTCTTCGGGCGTATCGCCCTGCAACACGACCAGAGGAGTTTCGGCGCAGATGCGCAAAATCTCATCATAACTGATGCCGGGGGCAATGGCGTGCCCATGAAACAAGGCCATGTAGGCCGAATTGGCGATGACCAACTTCAGGTTGCTGTCAAACACCGCAAACCCGTCACGGATGGTATCGATCGAGTCCCACAAGCGGCGTTCGGCCATAACGGCGGTGCTGTGGGCAACCTCCAGATCGGACAAGAACCGGGAATTCTGACCCTTCAGCTTTTCCGTCTCTGACAACGCCACCTTGGTCACAGCTCGCTGTTCGACGATCTGGTCCGACAGGCCGCGCGCGTGCAAAGACAGCTTTTGGTTGGCAACCACAAGTTCCCGGCTTTTGTGTTCCAGCTGGCGTTCTGCCGCCAATCGCGCCCGTCGTTCGTTGACGAGCCTTTCCGCGATATCCATTGCTGCCAGATCCCCATTCGATTTATCATCGGCGCGGCCTTCTGGCTTGCCCGGATTGGGGCGAACATAGCAGCAACAATATGAACAACGATTTAACGCCGATCTCTGTTACCAAAACCACCGCGGCTTGCCAGAAACCCGACCCCGTGCGACCATCACGCCCTGTCGACCCGGAGGAATTTCCATGAAATATTTTGTCTGCCGCGCCTTGACCGGGCTGGTTGTCGGTCTTGGTCTGCTCGGCCCCCAGATGGGCCATGCGCAAGACCTGATCCCGGCACAACGCTTTGTGCTCAGTCAGGATGCCGATCTGCCGGGGGGCGACATCGCATCGATTTTCGATACCACACTGGAGGCGTGCGAGCGTGCCTGCGCCACCACCAAAAGCTGCACCGCCTTCACCTTCAACACCAACAACGGGTCCTGTTTCCCCAAGGCCAGTCCGGGCCAACCTGCCTTCTTTCTGGGCGCTTTTTCCGGCTTCGTGATCAAATCCGATGCCGGTGCCGCAGACCGCGCCAGCCTGCGCCGGTCGGAATTGCCGTTCGTGCCGGATTGGGATGTTTCGGCTGCCTTTGCCCAAGCCGATGGCATGGGCAACGCGCATGTAACCAACGCCTTCAGCGCCGAGGAACATCTGCAAGCGGCGCTGGACGCTGAAAACAGTGGCGATGCCGAACTGGCAAGTCGTTTCACCGGCGCTGCCATCAATCTGACCGATCTGCCGGAGACGTGGGCCGATTACGCGCGCCAGTTGCTGCTGGCAGGTCAACCGGCTGGCGATAACCAGCGCAGCTACCGCGAACGTGCTTTCAATGCTGCGCTCAATGCCTATCTGCGGGCCGAAACGCCTGCCTTGCGGCATTCCATTCTGGTCACCATGGGGCAGGCGTTGGAAAGTATTGACCGAGGCCGCGACACCGTGCAGGCCCTGCGTCTGTCGCAGGCTTTGCAGCCGCGTGATGACACTGCCGCGCTGCTGGATGATGCGATCGGCAAGTACGGCTTCCGCATTGCCGAGAACGAGGTGCAGTCAGACAGCGCCCGCCCCCGCATCTGCGTGAATTTCACCGAAGACTTGTTCACGACAGGCGTCGATTATGCCAGCTTTGTGCAGGTGAATGAACCGGGCCTGACGGTCGAGGCCGTGGGCACGCGCCAGATTTGCGTCGAAGGCGTGACCCACGGGCAGCGGTACAGCTTTACCTTCCGCGAGGGCCTGCCTGCGGCTGACGGTCAGACGTTGGCCAAATCCATTCCCGTCACCGCCTATGTCCGCGACCGCACGCCCGGTGCGCGTTTCGCAGGCCGCGCCTATGTGCTGCCGCGACTGGGTGGCGCGTCTATTCCAGTGGAAACGGTCAACACCGACAAACTTGATCTGACGCTGTATCAGATCACCGACCGCAATATTCTGCGCGCCATCCAGAACGATTATTTCGGCTCGCCGATGCAGGAATATCAGGAAAGCTATTTCACGGGCGAGGTTGGTGCGCAGGTTTGGCAAGGCAAAGCAGAGGTTGGCCAAGAGGTGAACCGCGATGTCACCACACGGCTGCCGATGGACGCGGCGCTTAAGGACCTGCCCGCCGGGATTTACGCGCTGAAAGCCGCGGTTCCGGGCGTTGACCCCTATGTTGTAGGGGCGGCCTGGCAGTGGTTTGTCGTGTCTGATCTCGGCCTGACCACGATGACCGGCGTCGATGGTCTGCATGTCTTTGTCCGGTCACTTGGCACTGCAGATGCGAAAGTGGGGGTCACAGTTGAATTGCTGAACCGCGCTAATTCGGTATTGGGCACGACCACAACGGATGCAATGGGCTATGCCAGTTTCGCACCGGGGCTTACGCGTGGCACAGGTGGCAGTGCTCCGGCAATGATCGTGGTGCAGGACGGCGAGGATGATCTTGTGTTCCTGTCGCTGACCGACCCGGAATTTGATCTGTCTGATCGCGGTGTCGAGGGGCGCGAGGTGGCACCACCGGTCGATGTGTTCCTGACCACCGATCGCGGGGCCTATCGCGCCGGCGAGGTGGTTTATGCCACCGCCCTTGCCCGCGATGCCCAAGCCGCCGCAGTGCCGGGTCTGCCGTTGACGGCCGTTTTGATGCGCCCCGACGGGGTGGAATACTCCCGCCTGCTGGCCCCCGATGGCGGTGCTGGCGGGCATGTGTTTGCCCTGCCTATCGCCAGATCGGCACCGCGCGGAGTGTGGCGGCTGGACCTGTTCGCTGATCTTGAAGCACCTGCCCTGACCTCCGGCACTTTTCTGGTCGAGGATTTCCTGCCCGAACGCATCGACTTTGATCTCGCCCTCGCCGATGGCCCGCTGCGCCTTGGCGATACGCCTGAACTGACCGTTTCCGCCCGTTATCTGTTTGGCGCGCCGGGTGCTGATCTGGCGATTGAAGGCGAGACGCTGTTGCGCGCGGCGGACGGGTTTGCCGCCTATCCGGGCTACGTGTTTGGCCGCCATGACACGCCGTTTGATGCTCGGCTGGAAGTGTTCGGCGGTGGGCAAAGCACCGATACCGAAGGCAACGCGATTGTCCCCGTTGCTCTGCCGGTGGTGGACGATCCCGGCAGGCCATTGGAAGCGCGCATGACCGTGCGTGTGGCCGAAGGATCGGGTCGCCCGGTGGAACGCCAGATCACTAAGTTGCTGATGCCGTCTAAGGCGATGATCGGCGTGAAGCCGCTGTTTGAAGACGTGGTTGGCGAAGGCGATGAGGCGCGGTTCAACCTGATCGGCGTCGGGCCGGACGAAGTGCTCACTCCGATGAAGGTGACATGGCAACTGACCCGGGTTCAGACGGATTACCAATGGTATCAAAGCTTTGGCAACTGGAACTGGGAACCGGTTGTCAGCAGGTCCGTGGTTGCCGAAGGCACTGCTGATCTGGGTGCTGCACCAACCGAAATTGCCGGTGCCGTGACATGGGGCGAATATGAACTGCTGGTGGAACGCAATGATGGCGTGCCAGCGGCCACTTCGACCACATTCTACGCAGGCTGGCACGCGCCCGCCGATGTATCCGCCACGCCCGACACGCTGGAGTTGTCATTGGACAAACCCGCCTACAAGGCAGGTGACACTGCCGTCTTGCGCATCGTGCCACGTGCGGCGGGCACAGCGCTGATCACCGTGCTTTCGAACCGCCTGGTGGCGATGCAGGCGGTCAAAGTGACCGAAGGCGAGAACACCATCAACCTGCCGGTGACCGACGAATGGGGTGCCGGCGTTTATGTGACCGCGTCGGTTCTGCGCCCGATGGATGTGGCCGCTGGCCGCAACCCCGCGCGGGCGTTGGGGCTGACCCATGCGGGCGTTGATCCGGGCGCACGGCAGTTGAGTGCGACGATTGAAACCACACCGGAGGCCGCTCCGCGTGGGCCAATGGAGGTGGCTGTGCGGGTGGACGGCGTCGCGGCAGGCGATACTGCGTTCGTCACGATTGCTGCCATTGACGTGGGAATTTTGAACCTGACCGGGTTCAAAGCGCCCGATCCGTCGGATCACTACTTCGGCCAGCGCAAACTGGGCGTCGGTATTCGTGACATTTATGGCCGTCTTATCGATGGCCTGAACGGCGCGGAAGGCAAAGTTCGGTCCGGCGGCGATGCAGGTGCGCAGGCGCGGCTGCAATCACCGCCCCCCACCGAAGAACTGGTCGCCTACTTCAGCGGGCCGGTGCAGGTTGGCGTCGACGGTCTGGCGCGCGCCACTTTCGATCTGCCCGCCTTCAACGGTACGGTCAAGGTCATGGCCGTTGCATGGTCGTCCAAGGGTATAGGCCAAGCCTCTGCTGAAGTGCTGGTGCGTGATCCGGTGGTGGTCACCGCATCACTGCCGCGCTTCTTGTCGCCCAGCGACGAAAGCCGCGTCTTGCTGGAGATCGTGCATGCCACCGGGCCATCCGGGCGCATCGGGCTGGACGTCTCGGGCACGGGGTTGATACTGGGCGATGTGCCGTCAGGGTTTGATTTGGCAGACAAGGGCAAGATGGTGTTGTCGGTGCCGGTGAAAGCCACCGATGTGGGGCTTTACAGTATCGATATTGCGCTGACGACGCCCGATGGCAAGCAGTTGAAAAAGACGCTGCAAGTGCCGGTGCAGGTGAACGACCCGGAAATTGCCCGCACCACGCGGCTTGATCTGGCGGTGGGGCAGAGCTTCAACTTTGATCAGGCGGCGTTTACCGGGCTAGTCCCCGGCAGTGCGAAAGCCACGCTGGCCATCGGCCCGATTGCCCGGCTGAACGCGCCGGGGCTGTTGGCGGCACTGGATCGCTATCCCTATGGCTGCACCGAACAAATCACCTCGAAGGCGCTGCCGCTGATCTACTTTGACGAAGTGGCCCAAGCCATGCATTTGAAGGGTGCTGACAACATCCGAGCGCGGGTTGAACAGGCGGTGGCAGAGGTGCTGACCAACCAATCGTCATCAGGCGGCTTTGGTCTTTGGGGGCCAAGCTCGGGTGATTTCTGGCTGGATGCTTTCGTCACCGATTTCCTAAGCCGGGCAAAGGCGCGTGATTTTGCGGTGCCTGACATCGCGTTCCGTCAGGCCTTGGATAACCTGCGCAATCAGGTGAATTACCAAGCCGATTTCGATAATGGCGGTGAAGCGCTTGCCTATGCATTGATGGTTCTGGCACGCGAAGGCGCAGCAGCGGTTGGCGATTTGCGCTACTATGCCGATGTGAAGGGCGATGCTTTTGCCACGCCAATCGCACAAGCCCAGCTTGGGGCTGCCCTTGCCAGCTACGGCGATCAAGTGCGCGCCGATGCGATGTTCCGCAGGGCAAGTGTGCGCATGGACGCGCTGTCGGGGCCGGAAGTCGAACAGATTTTCCGGGCCGACTACGGCACCAATTACCGCGATGCGGCGGCGGTTCTAACGCTGGCAGTGGAGGCGGGGTCAACTGCGATCGACCGAGAGGCGCTGACCAACCGTATCGCCACAGCGGGCAATGTGCTGTCAACGCAAGAGGCGACATGGGCTTTGCTGGCGGCAAACGCGCTGATCGACGGGCCGGGGGTTGATGGCATCACAATTGATGGTGCGGCAATGACCGGGCCTTTGGTGCGGGTGCTGGACAGTGCTGCTGCCCCGATGGTGGTGGCCAATGGATCAGGCGCCAACACAACGCTAACCGTCACTACCTACGGCGTGCCGTCGGTACCGGAACCCGCAGGCGGCAACGGGTATGCCATCTCGCGCAGCTATTACACGCTGGACGGCGAAGCGGCATCTTTAGACGGCCTGAAAGTGGGGACAAGGTTGGTGACAGTGCTGGAGGTAACACCCTTCGGTCGTGGCGAGGCGCGCCTTATGGTCAGTGATCCGCTGCCAGCCGGGTTCGAGATTGACAACCCGAACCTGATCACCGGTGGATCGTTGGCCAATCTGAATTGGCTGGGATTGGAATCGGACGTGGCACACAGCGAGTTCCGGCAAGACCGGTTCTTGACCGCGATCGACCGCTTTGGCGCGGAAACCTTCCGGCTGGCCTATATCGTGCGTGCCGTCTCACCGGGTACCTTCCACCATCCGGCAGCTTCGGTCGAGGACATGTACCGCCCCGACCTTCGGGCACGCAGCGATGCGAGCCAAATCACTATCGCCGAGTGATGCGCGCCTGGCCGACTTTTGCTCTGGCGGCTGGCCTTTGGCTTGCCGCCATGGCACGGGATGCAGGCGATGATTGGGTCGCGGCAACGGTTATGCCACCCTTGGCGCTGGAAACCTCGGTCGAGGTGTTGGACAGGCACGGCACCCTGCTGCGCGCCTATACCGTTGCCGACGGTCGCTGGCGGCTGGCAGTAGACCCTACGGCAGTAGACCCCGCCTATGTGGCAATGCTGCTGGCCTTCGAGGATAAGCGGTTCCTTGACCATGGCGGGGTGGACTTGCGCGCAATGGCACGGGCAATAGCACAGGCTGTCTGGAATGGCCGCGTGGTGTCGGGCGGGTCGACGTTGACCATGCAAGTGGCGCGGTTGCTGGAGGAAAGCGGCACAGGCCGCGTGGCGGGCAAGCTGCGCCAGATCAGGGTGGCACTGGCGCTGGAACGGCGCTTGAGCAAGGATCAGATTTTGCAGCTGTATCTGCATCTGGCCCCGTACGGTGGCAATCTGGAAGGGCTGCGCGCGGCGACGTTATCGTATTTCGGCAAAGAACCGCGCCGCCTGACGCCTGCCGAGGCTGCCCTGCTGGTCGGCATCCCGCAATCACCCGAAGCCCGCCGACCCGACCGCCACCCCGAAGTGGCCGAGGCTGCACGAGCGCGCGTGTTGGACCGCGCTGTTGGTGCAGGCATCATCGACGCCGATCAAGCACAGGCGGCGCGCACCGAAGCCGTGCCGCACCAAAGGCGCGCTTTCCCCGCACTTGCCCCGCATCTGGCTGACCGCGTCTTGGCCGAAGCCCCGCAAGTTGGCGTCCACCGTTTGGCGATAGATGCGACCCTGCAGCGCCAGCTGGAGGCCTTGGCCCGCGATATCGTCGCAAGCCATGGTGAGCGGTTGCAAGTGGCGATGGTCGTGGCGGATCACCAGTCTGGCGAGATTTTGGCTTCAGTCGGATCAAGTGCCTATCAGGCCGATGCGCGGCAGGGCTTCATTGATATGACGCGGGCGGTGCGATCACCCGGATCGACGCTCAAGCCGCTGGTCTACGGGTTGGCCTTTGACGAAGGCTTGGCGCATCCCGAAACGCTGATGGAAGACCGCCCCACAGTTTTTGGCACCTATGCCCCGCAAAACTTCGACAAGCTGTTTCGCGGCACGATCCGGGCGCGTGAGGCTTTGCAGCAATCGCTGAACATCCCCGTCGTGGCGCTGACAGAGGCACTTGGGCCTGCCAAACTGCTGGCCGCCCTGCGCCGCGCCGGGGTGAAGCCTGAATTGCCGGGTGGTCAACCGGGGCTGGCCATCGCACTGGGCGGTCTTGGCGTCACGCTGGAAGATATGGTGCAGTTGTACGCCGCGATTGCGCGTGGTGGGGTCAGCCTGCCATTGACGCATCTGATGGACGGCGAACGGCTTGCAGGCGCGCGGGTGCTGTCTGACAGTGCTGCATGGCAGGTGGGCGATATTCTGGCCGGGCTGGCCCCGCCACCGGGGGCACCGGCGAACCGGCTGGCCTACAAGACGGGCACCAGCTATGGCCACCGCGATGCCTGGGCGATCGGGTTTGACGGCCAGCATGTGGTGGGCATCTGGCTGGGTCGGCCTGATGGCACACCCGTGCCGGGGGCGTTTGGCGCAGATCTTGCCGCCCCTGCGCTGTTTCAGGCCTTCGCCCGGTTGAAACCGGCGCTTGCCCCGCAGCCCCCTGCCCCCGCCGCAACCCTGCTTGTCGCCAACGCGCAATTGCCGCTGCCTTTGCAGAAATTTCGATCAAGGTCTGCGGCATTCGAGGCGGCTGTGGATGCACCCGTGGTCGCTTTCCCGCCAGACGGGGCAGAGGTCGAATTGCTGCCCCAAGGCCTGCTTGTGCGCGTGCGCGGCGGCGATGCGCCCTTCACTTGGCTGGCAGACGGCGTTCCATTGGCGGTGTCATCTGGCGCACGTGAAACCATGCTGGCCTTGCCCGGACCGGGCTTTGTGACCCTGTCGGTGATTGATGCGGGCGGGCAATCCGCGCTGGTAACCGTCCGGGTCCATTGACGCCGCCCGCACCACACTGGATACGCCATGAGGCCGACCATGGCCGGAGACGCCCCGCATGAATGCCCTGATCAAGACCCATGCTGCCCTGCTGATCGCCGGGCTGTTCAGCTTTGTGCTGATGGGCGCCGGGCAATCGCTTTACGGCCCCGCCCTGCCGGCCTTCGCGCGCGATCTGAATCTTTCCGAGACACAAGCCGGCTGGCTGGTGTCGGCGCATTGGATTGGCTGCATGATCGGCGTCGCCGGCATGTTCCGCCTTGGTGCCGCCATCACGCCGCGCATCGCACTTGGGCTGATGGCGGCGGGTGCTGCCCTGATCGCATCGACACCCGGCTGGTGGGGCACTGTCGAAGGGGCGGTGATATTCGGCGCGGGCTACGGCTGCGCCACAGTGGTCTTCAACCCGCGCGTTCTGGCGGCGTTTGGCGACAGGGGGCCGTCGATGCTCAGCCTGCTGAATGCCGTGTTCAGCCTTGGCGCGATTGGCGCGCCGCTGGTTTTCGTGGCACTCGGATCATCGCCGTCCATGACATTCGGGCTGGTCGCTGTCTGCTGTGCTGCCATCAGCCTTTGCGCCGGTGCGGCGGGCAGAACCGGCGCTGAAACCACAGTGATATCAGTACCCCACAAGATACACTGGGGCATTCTGGGCTTTGGCATGGTCGCCATCGGGCTGGAGGCCTGCCTGATCGGGCTTGGCCCGACCGCGCTGATCAGCGCAGGTGAGACAGAGGCGGATGCAGCACGGCTGTTGTCGATGTTCTTTTCGGCGTTCCTTGTGGCGCGGATTGTTCTGGTTTTCGCGGCCCGGTACATTGCATCCTTTACCCTTTACGCCGGTGCGATGGCCGCCGTGGCGCTGGTGGCACTGGGTGGTGCAGTGGTCAGCCCTGCCATCTGTTTTGTGGCAATGGGTGCCAGCACCGGCTTGTTTTTCCCCAGCTTCTACGTGACTGCATCGCGCAAGATGGGCACCGACACCCGCGTGCCTGCCACGATCATTGCCGCCGGTCTGGTAGGCGGCATCGCGTCGCCTGTGCTGATAAGCTGGGTCATGGCCGATATGGGCAGCCGGGGGTTCTTCTGGATCATTGCGGGCGTCGCAGGTCTGGTGACGCTGGCCGCACTTGCCGCCTTGCGGTCGATGAACAGATAGCGTGACTGCGGCCGCCACAAAGCCCCGAAGAGGGGTGAAAAGGCGGCCAATGCTGCTATGGTCGGGCACATGACCTTTGACACTGCGGGGAGGACGGACATGGCCTATATCGACTATTACATCTTGCCGGTTCAGGCGGACAAGATCGATGACTACCGCAAGATTGCCACTGAAAGTGCTGCTCTGTGGCTGCACCACGGCGCGCTGTCGGTGACCGAGGCTGTGGCCGATGACGCCCCGATGGGCGAGGTCACATCCTTTCCGCGATCCGTGCAGATGACGCCGGACGAAGTGGTGGTCTGCGCCCATATCACCTACCGCGACCGCGCGCACCGTGACGGCGTGATGGCCCGCGTGATGGCCGATGGCAAGATGGAAGAGATCATGCAAAGCGTGCCCGTCGATGGCAAGCGCATGATCTGGGGCGGCTTCACCGTGATCGTCGCGGCGTGATCGCCCACCAGTGTCGTCAAACATGCGTACTGGGGCACGCGATTCGGCCTTGGCTGCAATCTGGGCTTTACGTCCGCAGCCTGGCCTGCGCAAACATCGCAGGTCCGGAGCGACCCGGTGAGACGTGATGCCGATGGAATGGAGTACCCCCCGTGAGCCTGATCAGAAGCTGGGTGACAAGCGCGAACAGCGCGACCACGGATTTCCCGCTGAACAACCTGCCGTGCGGCGTGTTTTCGGTCGGTGACGAAGACCCGCGATGTGGCATGGCAATCGGGGATTTCATCCTCGATCTGACCTCGCTGGAGGCGGAAGGGCTGCTGACGCTTGCCGATCAGCCCGTATTCGACGTGCCGTTCTGGAACGAACTGATGGATCAGGGGCCCGACGTCTGGGCATTGTTGCGCAAGGACGTGACGGCGTTTCTGGTGGAAGGGTCGTCAAAACGCTGGCTGCTGGAGGACCATCTGGTGCCGATGGCGAGCACCCGGTTGCACATGCCGTTCCTCATTTCGGAATATACCGACTTTTATGCAGGCAGGCATCACGCGACCAATGTCGGCACGATGTTCCGCGACCCTGCAAACGCCTTGCCGCCAAACTGGCTGCATATTCCTATCGGATATAACGGCCGCGCGTCGTCTGTCGTGGTGTCGGGAACCGAGGTGCGCCGGCCGTGGGGGCAACTGAAACCGGCGGGTGAAGCGGTGCCGCATTTTGCACCGTCCCGGCGGTTTGATTTCGAGCTTGAACTGGGGGCCGTCGTCGGACAATCCTCCGAAGGCATGGTGTCGGTGGCGGCTGCCGATGCGATGATCTTTGGCTATGTGCTGCTGAACGACTGGTCGGCGCGCGATATTCAGGCTTGGGAATCTCAACCACTTGGGCCGTTTCAGGCCAAGGCGACGGCAACCACCATTTCGCCCTGGATCGTGATGAAGGCGGCACTCGAGCCGTTTCGCACAGCAACCCCGGCACGCGAGGTGCCGCTGCTGCCCTATCTGGTCGAACCTGGGCCGATGCTTTACGACATCGCCCTTGAGGTTGGCCTGACGCCGGATGGCGGCGTGGAAACCATTGTCAGCCGGACCAATTATGCGGAAATGTACTATTCCGCCCCACAGCAATTGTGCCACCACACCACCAGTGGCTGCGGCATGAATGTGGGCGATCTACTGGGGTCCGGCACCATTTCGGGGCCCGGCAAAGACAGTCGCGGCAGCCTGCTGGAACTGTCATGGGGTGGCAAGGAACCCCTAGAGATTGCGGGCGATGCGCGCAGTTTCATCGAGGATGGCGACACGGTCACACTGCGTGGCGCGGCGATCGGGCAAGGCTATCGCATCGGGTTTGGTGCGTGCAGCGGGCGTCTGATTGCGGCCCATGACGACCCGGTCGGCGCGGGACGATCCAGCTGAACCTTTTCAGCCGGACGCTGCACCGCCCGACCTGCCTCAGACTTCGTGCGCCACCGGCATCCTGCCATCATAAGCCAGATGAAAAACGTCACGACCTTCAATGGCCACGGCGCTTAGAGGGCCTCCGTAAGCGGCGCCGCTGTCGATGTTCAGCCGATTGCCGTAATGCCGGGGCCGGTCAATTGCCGTGTGACCATGCACGATCAGCGGGCCATGACTGCGGGTATCCTCAAGAAACGGTGACCGGATCCAAACCAGATCGGTCTCTGTCTGCTGGTCCAGTGCCACACCGGGGCGAATGCCCGCATGCACGAACACAGCATGCCCGCGCACATGAAACGTTGGTAGGGTTTCCAGGAAATCGCGATGTGACTGTGGAACGGCGGCCAACGCCTCTGCATGCACCGGGGCCAGGCGGCGGTCGGCAGCACTTTTGATGCCATAAGACGCCAGCGTCTGGCCGCCGCCAATCTTGTAGTGCAGATAGCCCAGATCAGAACGGAGGCCTTCGTCCTGATACTTGATATCGGAAAGAAAGCCCGCGAACATCCGGTCGTGATTGCCTTTCAGCACGACCCAGTTCTTGCCACCCGCGATGCCGGCCCACAGATATTCGATGACGCCCCTGCTGTCTGGCCCGCGATCAACCAGATCACCCACATGCACGATCGGCGCGTCTTCGGCGCCGTTTTCTCTGGCATCGACCGCGATGCGGTCGTGCAGATCGACCAGCAGATCAAGATGGCCGTGGATGTCGCCGATGGCGTAGCTGCGCATTTTCTGAACCTTTGATCAGTTGGAAAAGCGGGGGCCAGCCCCCGCACCCCCGGGATACTTGTGCCAAAATGAAAGCGTAAGGGTCAGGCCACATCAAACTGCAACGCTTTGACCTGCGAGAACAGGCCGGTTGATTCCAGCGTGTCAACAACCTTGGGGTCAATCGCCTGATCGAGGTAAAGAATGGCGATCGCCTCTTGCCCGACACCAGACCGCCCGAGGGTGAAGTTTGCGATGTTGACGCCGTTCTTGCCCATGGTCATGCCAAGAAGGCCGATGATGCCCGGCACGTCTTCGTTGGTTGTGTAGAGCATGTGACGGCCGATCTCGGCATCGATGTTGATGCCTTTGATCTGAATGAAGCGCGGCTTGCCATCCGAAAAGCAGGTGCCAGCGATGGATCGTTCGCGTTTGTCGGTCACCATCGTGACTTTGACATAAGCATCGAACACGCCGGTTTTTTCCTGCCGTGTGGTGGAAATCTGGATACCGCGTTCTTTGGCAACAACCGGCGCGGATACCAGATTGACATCCGGGTTGGCAGTTTTCATGACCCCGGCGATCACGGCGGAATTGAGTGCTGCAAGGTTCATGTCCGCGACCGCACCGTCATAAAGAATGTTGATCGCCTTGATCGGCTCATCCGTCATCTGGCCAATGAAGGCCCCAAGATGCGAGGCTAACTTGATCCACGGGCCCATGACGGCGGCCTCTTCTGCCGTGACATTCGGCATGTTCAGCGCGTTCTGCACGGCACCGGTGAGCAGGTAATCCGACATCTGTTCAGCCACCTGAAGGGCGACGTTTTCTTGCGCCTCAGTGGTGGCGGCACCCAGATGCGGTGTGCTGACGACATTGGGCAGATTGAACAGCGGGTTTTCGGTGGCGGGTTCCACCTCGAACACGTCAAGTGCCGCACCCGCCACATGACCCGATTTCAGCGCCTCGACCAGCGCCGCCTCGTCGATCAACCCACCGCGGGCGCAGTTGATGATGCGCACGCCTTTCTTGGTCTTGGCAAGATTCTCACGGCTCAGAATATTACGGGTCTTGTCGGTCAGCGGCACATGCAGGGTGATGAAATCGGCGCGGTACAGCAATTCATTAAGGTCAACCTTGGTGACGCCAAGGGTTTTCGCCCGTTCGTCCGACAGGAAGGGATCATAGGCCACCACCTTCATATGCAGGCCAATCGCGCGGTTGCACACGATGCCACCGATATTGCCCGCCCCGATGACGCCAAGGGTCTTGTTGAACAGCTCGACCCCCATGAAGCGCGATTTCTCCCACTTCCCGGCATGGGTTGAGGCATTTGCTTCTGGAATTTGCCGCGCGACAGCGAACATCATCGCAATCGCATGTTCCGCCGTAGTGATCGAATTGCCAAAGGGCGTGTTCATCACGATGACGCCCTTCTTGGACGCCGCCGGAATATCGACATTGTCAACGCCGATGCCCGCGCGGCCGATGACCTTGAGGTTGGTCGCGCTTGCCAGCAGCTTGTCAGTCACCTTGGTGGCGGACCGGATCGCCAGACCATCGTAGCCGCCGATGATGCGGGCAAGCTCTTCCTTGTCTTTGCCAAGGGTCGGCAGGTAGTCCACCTCGACCCCTCGATCGCGAAAGATCTGGACGGCGGTTTCGGACAGGTCGTCAGAGACGAGAACACGGGGGGCCATGATGAGGGTCCTATGATTGGGGTCAGGTAGGATGGGCAATACTGCCCATCTTGCGAATAGCGTCAGGCCGCCTGCGAATGGCTGGCCACTTCCGCTTGAAACGCATGCGCGATCCAAGGCATCAGGGTCGCGACATCGGCAGCCTCCACGGTGGAGCCGCACCAGATGCGCAAACCGGGCGGCGCGTCACGGTAGGCCCCGATATCAAAGGCCACGCCTGCGGTTTCCAACCGTTTGGCAACCGCTTTGGCAAACGCCGCGCCGTCCGTGATGCGGGCATCGTTGAATGTCAGGCAAACACTGGTGGTCGACGCGATATCTGGGTTTGCGGCCAGATTTTGCAGCCACGGATTTGCGGCGCAAAACTCCCAAACGACCGATGCATTGGCGCTGGCACGATTGATCAGACCGTTCAGCCCACCCACCGATTTTGCCCATTTCAACGCAACCAGATAATCTTCGACCGCCAGCATCGACGGCGTGTTGATCGTCTCGCCGGCAAAGATGCCGTCGATCAGTTTGCCCTTGCTGGTCAGGCGGAAAATCTTTGGCAGCGGCCATCCAGGGATATACGTCTCCAGCCGTTCCACCGCGCGGGGCGACAGGATCAGCATGCCATGCGCGCCTTCGCCGCCCAGCACCTTTTGCCAGCTGAAGGTGGTCACATCCAGCTTGTCCCACGGCAGGTCCATCGCGAAGGCGGCCGAGGTGGCATCACAAATCGTCAGGCCCTGCCGATCTGCCGGGATCGCATTGCCGTCGGGCAGGCGGCAGCCCGATGTGGTGCCGTTCCACGTGAAGACCACATCGCTGTTAAAATCGACGGTCTCGAAATCGACGATTTGCCCATAGGGCGCAACTCTGACTTTGGCGTCCAGTTTCAGTTGCTTGACGGCATCGGTCACCCACCCCTCCCCGAACGACTCCCACGCCAGCATTTCCACCGGACGGGCGCCCAGCATCGTCCACATCGCCATCTCGACAGCGCCGGTATCAGACCCCGGTACGATGCCAATGCGGTACCCTTCCGGCACGCCCAGAATTTCGCGCGTCAGATCAATGGCTTCACGCAACTTGGCCTTGCCGACAGCAGCGCGGTGCGACCGGCCCAGCGGTGCATCGGACAAAAGATCAAGCGAATAGCCGGGAATTTTGGCACAGGGGCCAGAGGAAAAGCGCGGATTTGCCGGGCGCTTGGCCGGAGCTTGCAGATCAGACATGGTATCCTTCCAGATAAGTGCCCTTCGTTGGGGAAGGGTGTCCCACTTGCCGCAATACGGGCTGGCACGCTCTGGCACAAGCTGAAAAATCATCGTAAAGCGCCGCATCGGCGTGCATTCGCGACACGCGCTTTCACTACGGATCTATTGATGTTCATTGTCACGCTGCTGACCAACCCCGCCACACCCGTGCTAGACCGCGCCGTGGTGGAAAGCCTGCGCAACGCCTGGGGTGGTGGCGATGCCACTTGGCTTGATCCCGGCGTTGCGACGGAATTTGGCGTGGCGGCGGTGCCCGACAACCGCTGGGAGGTTTGGCAAGACCTGCAATCGCTGCGCATCGATATGGCGGTGCAGCCCGCGCAAGGCCGCAAAAAGCGCCTGCTGATCGCCGATATGGACAGCACGATGATCGAACAGGAATGTATAGACGAGTTGGCAGATGAGGCGGGCGTAGGCGCGCGGGTGGCAGCGATCACCGCGCGCGCGATGAATGGCGAGATCAACTTCGAAGACGCATTGCGCGAACGCGTGGGTTTGCTTGCCGGGCTGCCTGAGGCGGTGATCGCCAGTGTCCTGCGCGACAGGATTACCATGATGCCCGGCGGTGCGACGCTGGTTGCCACGATGCGGGCGAATGGCGCCTATTGTGCATTGGTGTCGGGTGGCTTTACGGCTTTTGCTGCACCCATCGCCGCCTTGCTTGGCTTTGATCACAGCCGCGCCAACCTGCTGCTTGTTCAGGACGGCATGCTGACCGGGACGGTGGCCGAACCTATCCTCGGGCGCACGGCCAAGGCACAGACGTTGCACGAGATTTCCGCCCAACTGGGTCTGTCACCGTTCGATGCCATTGCGGTCGGCGATGGTGCCAACGACCTTGGCATGCTGGGTCTTGCCGGGGCGGGCGTGGCGCTTCATGCCAAACCCCTTGTGGCAGCGGAATGCGATCTTCGGGTCACACATGGCGATCTGACTGCGCTGTTGTTCCTGCAGGGCTATGCCCGCGAAGATTTCGTGGCCTGAGGCCAGGTTGGCGGCACAAGCGGGTTTTCGCGCGCCTTTTTGTTGCCGCATCAGCGGGCTTTACTTCCATGTCGCAGCACTTGATCAAGTGATAACCCGGAAGTTGAGTTAACAATGTTCGAAGTCGGCCTCGATCTAGTCTTTCTGCTGCTGGGCGCGGCATTCATTGCGGGGTTTGTCGACGCTATTGCCGGGGGCGGTGGACTGATCACGCTTCCGATGCTGCTGCTGGCGGGTGCCAGCCCGATCGAAGCGCTGTCGACCAACAAGGTGCAGGGCAGTTTCGGGGCAGCAACGGCGGCGCTGTCCTACGCCCGTGCCGGCGAGGTTGATCTGCGCAGCCAACGCGTTCCCGCTCTGCTGGCCCTAGTGGCTGGGATATTCGGCGCGTTTCTGTCCACGCGCATCCCAACCGAAACTCTGCATCTGATCATTCCGGTGTTCCTGATCGGTGTTGCCCTTTTCTTTGCCCTGAAACGCGGCCTGTCGGACGAAGATCAGGTTCAGCGGATCAAGCCTGCGGTGTTTGCCGCGCTGTTCGTGCCGGTGATCGGCACCTATGATGGCATGATCGGGCCGGGGGCCGGGGCATTCTACATGATCGGGTTTGTCACTTTGGCCGGCTACGGCATCCTGAAGGCGACCGCGCATACCAAGTTGCTGAACTTTTCGTCCAACATCGGCGGGCTTGTGGTGTTTGCGGTTCTGGGATCGACCTGGTGGTTAACGGGCATCGCCATGGGCATAGCCCAGATCGCAGGGGCCGCCTTGGGCGCAAAACTTGCCATCCGCATCGGCGCAAACCTGATCCGGCCGCTGTTGGTGATCGTGTCAGTCGCCCTTGCCCTGCGGGTGTTTGTCCAGATGTTGTGACGGCGCTGGAGTCTGTCTGTCGACAGAACCGGCATCCACTTTGTGTGGGGCATGCTTTATTGCCCCCAATCCGCCGCCTGCATTTCACGCAACCTGCTTACGGTGCGTTCGAATTCAAACGATCCCGACCCTTCAAGATACAGCCGTTCCGGCACATCGGCGGCGGAACAGATCAACCGCACGCGAGCCTCGTAAAGCGCGTCGATCAGCGTGACGAAACGCTTGGCCTCGTTGTAATTGTACGATGACAGCTGCGGAATATCTTCGAGGATCAACACCCGCACGGCACGGGCGATGGCCAGATAGTCCGCCGGGCCAAGCGGCTTTGCACAAAGTTCCCAGAAACTGGCGCGCCCGACTCCATTGGCAAAGCGTGGCAATTCCACCTCGCGGCCATTCACTGGCAGGCGCAGCGGGTCACCGAACGCGCCGCCAGAAAGATCAAGCCAGATCGCGGCAATATCCGCTTTGGCACTTGCGGCAGGTTGAAAATAGACCTGCGCGCCTTGCAGACGATGCTGGCGGTAATCGGTCGGGCTTTGCAGTTCGACCACCGATAGGCGATCACAGATCAGATCGATGAACGGCAAGAACAGCGCCCGGTTCAGCCCGTCCTTGTACAGACCCGATGGCGCACGATTGGACGTGGTCACCACCACGACACCTGCCGAAAACAGCTTTTCAAACAACCGCCCCACGATCATCGCATCAGTGATGTCGTTGATCTGCATCTCGTCGAATGCCAGCAGCCGAATATCGCGAATGATCGCCTCTGCCACCGGGGCCAGGGCATCCTCGACACCCGTTTTGCGCGCGGCATGCATGCCCCGGTGGATGTCTTGCATGAAGGCATGAAAATGGACCCGGCGCTTGGCGTCAATTTCGGTGGCATCAAAGAACAGATCCATCAGCATGGATTTTCCGCGCCCGACACCGCCCCAAAGATAGAGCCCCTTCGGCGGTTGTGGCGGTTTGCTGAACAGCCCGCCCAAAACCCCACGCTTTCGCGGCGCGTTTTCTTCCAGCCAAAGGCGCAAGTATTCCAGTTGCGGCAGCACCGCATGCTGTGCCGGATCGGCCCGCAGCTTGCCTTCGGCGACGCGCCGCTCATAAATCCGGATCAAGCTTTGCTGCATGCGCCATATCTAGCGCCGCAACGGCAAAACCGATAGATGCTCAGCCCAAATTTCTGCGCAGAAGATAGATATCCATGATCCAGCCATGGCGCGCCCGTGCGGCGGCGCGGGCGGCAACGATCCGGGGGCCGGTACTGGCAAGCGGGCCGGAGTGCAGGATTTCGTCGGCCATGCCGACATAGCCCGCCCACCAGATCGCAACGCCCGCCGGATCAAGGGTCTGAAACGCGCAATCGCCGTCCAGCATCACCACAAGCGTATCCGTGCCGGCAGGCCAGCCATGATCGCGCAGTTGCCGCCCCGTCGTCACCAGAACCGGCGCACCGATGTCGTTCATCGGAATGGCATGCGCCGCGCACAGTGCCTGCATCGACGTGATACCGGGGATTACCGTCACCCGGGGCGCCGGGTTTAGCCGGGCCGCAATGCGTAGGGTGGAATCGTACAGCGACGGATCACCCCAAACCAGCAGCGCCACGCTGTTCGCCGGGCCCGGTGCTGCGGCAACGGCATCAGCCCAACAGGCCGCTGTCGCATCGTGCCAGTCATCGACGCGCGCAAGATAATCCGGATTTGCCGCATCGCGCACCGGCAGGTCAAACTCTACCAGCCGGGTTTGCGGGTTGGTTACCACATCGGCACAGATTGCACGGCGCAGATCGGCAAGATCGGCTTTTGATGCACCCTTGCGCGGGATCAGGATCAGATCGGCACTGTTCAGGGCGCGGATCGCCTGACGCGTCAGATGATCCGGGTTGCCGGTCCCGATGCCCACAAGAATAAGGTCGATCATCGCACCCCCCCCCCGGGTTTGCGCCACTCAGGCGGTTCTGCCAGCCCAGAAATACCCCGCAAGCCACCCCAACACCGCCCAGACAACCAGCCCGACACCCAACACCCTTGCCGCAAAAGCAGCCGCCAGTTCCGGCGGGGCGACGCCCCAATATTTTTCTGCTTCGGGCGCGCCGATGATATGCGGTGCTGCCAGCAGTACAACGCCGATTGCAATTGGCAACATGCCCCTGCCATAGCCGATCAATGAAAGCCCGGTGGCAGTGGCCGCTACCGTGCCCCACCACCAGATCTGGCGCAGATGCAGTTCAGCCGCGATGGTGCCGGGCAGTTCCGGCGCAAGCCCCATGGCGGGCATCAATTGGAACGCGGCAAACCCCGCAAGGCCCCAAAGCAGGCCCTCGCGAGCAGAAACACGTTTTCCGAACTGTTCGGCAAGTGCCAGGCCCGCGACAAGGATGAGGGCATAGGCCACATAGACAAGGCTCGAAAACAGCACAGTCAGCGCATTGCGCGACAGGTCAGAGGGACCCGCGCCTTCGTGCCCATCATGCGCGTGGGCCTGACCATCCGCATGTTGTGCGGGGTCTGCATGATCGTGCCCGGCCGGATCAGGCTCCGTCGCAGCCTCGAAATGCGTCAACACACCGGTTTCATATTGCTCGCCCAGAAGGATCAGACTCTGCACGAACGCGAAATGCAACAGGGCTGCAAGCAGGCCTGCGGCAACGCCCGCGAGCAAGGCGCTGGTCACCATCCGTTGGATCATTTTGCTAAAGGCGGGTTAGTGGCAGGGAAAGCCGGTCGCATGGCGCACGTCATGGGCGGCGTCATGCAAAGCACCCGATTGCGCGTGGCCTGCGGCGAACAGGATTACCCCGCCCAGCACTGCAACGAACAGGATCGAGATCAGGTTCGTCGTTTTCGTGGTTGTCGTTGTCTGGTTCAGCGTCTTCATTCCATCTCTCCTTGCCGTCACACCCGACGGCATTCGTGTTTCACCCTACATGGCCAGTCTCCTGACTCGCGGGTCAAAGCTGCCTTCCGCCTTCCCAACCCCAAGCGGGGGTCAGTGGCACTTTGAAAGGCCGCTCGCCGCATACAGTCGCGGGGGCGGTTGGGGTTCGGGGCGCTGTGTTCAGTCCGCCCATTCCCCATTCCTGTTTCAGTCCGGACGCTTTGCGCCGATCGGACACCATGCAACGTCTTTGTGTCAGCAGGCGGCCCGTATGGTCAAGCCGAAATGCGCCCCTCAATGCCGCGGCAGCGACGCCTATCCCGGAATGCGCGCCAGCGCCTTCATCCGAAGCGCCCCAAGTGGCCGGGCATCGGCAAACTGACCGTCAGGCGATGCAGCGTAAAGGGCGGCAAAAGCCAGCAGATCGGGCAGATCGGCTTCGCTCAAGTCGCCAAACAAATACGCCACCTTGCCGGCCTTTCGAAATGCAACCGTCGATTCGCGCGCGCAGCCCGACATGCAATCAACTTGCACCACATCCGCTTCAATAGACCCCGCCGAAAACGCCAGCCGCAGCCTATCCGCAAACCCGTCTTTGCCCAGCGGGCATGTGCTACACACCGAAACCTGCATCACAAACCCTTCGCCAGCGGCCCATACAAGATCAATGCAGGCAGCGTGCTTGGCGCATCCTGCAGATGTGCGGCCAGCCCTGCGATTGTGAACCATTCGATCACCTGATCCGCCGTCGATACCGCCTCGGCCAACATTGCGGGTGTATCGGGCGATAACCCATGCTGCATCAACTTCTCCGCCAACGCGGCAAATGTCCGCTTGCCCATGTAGACAACTGTCGTCGCCCCCGGATCGGCCAGGGCGGCCATATTCAGCCCCTCTGGCAGCCCACCAGTCACATCGGCCCCAGTCACAAACTGCACTCGCCGCGCCGTCAACCGCCGCGTTAACGGAATGCCCACCGCCGCAACGGCAGCCGATGCAGAGGTTACACCGGGAATGATTTCATAGCCGATACCTGCCGCGCGCAAGGCCGCTATCTCTTCCTCCAGCCGCCCGAACAGACTGCAATCACCAGATTTCAGGCGCACCACCTTTGCCCCGGTGCGGGCGTAATCCACCAGCAACCGGCTGACGTGGTCCTGCTTCGGCGACGCCCGCCCCGCCCGTTTGCCGACGCCGACAAGATCGGCCCCTGCCCGCGCATGGGTCAGTACCGGCCCCGACGACAGATCATCAAACAACACCGCATCCGCCGCCTGCAATCGAGCCACAGCCTTCAGCGTCAGCAATTCCGGGTCACCCGGCCCCGAGGATACGAAAGATACGAAACCCGTCATGTCGCCTCGGCAATCAGATGAAAGAACGTGCCCGTGGCCTGCCCACCGCCCGAAAAGGCCACGACAGAGCCTGTTTCGGCCACAGAAACGCCATTCGCATCGGTGACATGCGCCAGAGGCTGATCCGGCTGTTCGACGATAGTGGCATAGTGAAACTCATGCCCCCGCAACCGCGCGCCCGCCGGATGGCCGTTCGCGGCGGCGTTCAGTGTGGCGACCCGGTAGCCCAGATGCATCTGGCGCTTCTGGAACGAGGTCACCAATCCCAACAGCCCTGCCATTTCATGCCGCACGCCCTTTGCATCGATCAGCCCCGCCCCCATTGCCATGTATCCCCCGCACTCGCCATGAACGGCGCGCGTTTGCGCAAATTCACGCAGGCCCGCGCGAAACTGCCCCGCTGCGGCAAGCACGCCTGCATGCAGTTCGGGGTAACCACCCGGCAGCCAGCAGGTGTCGGCAGAAGCATCGGGGCGCTGGTCGGCCAAAGGGGAAAACGGAAAAATCTCGGCGCCCGCACTTCGCCAATCGGCCAGCAGATGCGGGTAGACGAACGAAAAGGCGGCGTCCCGGGCCAGCGCAATCCGCTGTCCCGGCGGCTTTGCGCGCGCTGTCAGCTGGGCCATGGCACCAGACGCCTTTGCCGCCGCACGCAGCGCCGCAAGATCAACATGGGCTGCAACGAAATTGCCTGCATCTGCCAAAAACTGCGCCAACTGCGGCTGTTCTTCGGCCTGCACCAGCCCCAGATGCCTTTCGGGCAGCGCAATCGACGCCTGCCGTGGCAACGCGCCGAACACACGGGTACCAGCGGCTTCCATGCCAGCGCGCACCAGCGCCTCGTGCCGGGGGCTGGCGACACGGTTCAGCACCACGCCTGCAAGTCGCACATCGGGGCGGAATGTGGCAAAGCCCGCTGCAACCGCCGCCGCCGATTGCGCCTGCCCCGACACATCGATGACCAGCACCACCGGCCAGCCCATCATCGCGGCAATATCGGCACTTGCGCCCGATCCAGCCTCGCCACGGATGGCCACCCCGTCAAACAATCCCATGGATCCTTCGGTCAGTACCAGATCGGCCCCACCTGCCGCGCCAACCAGCCCGGCAATGCGGGCGGGCGTCATCGCCCAGCTGTCAAGATTGACCGATGGCCGCCCCGACGCCGCGGCATGGAACGCCGGATCAATATAGTCCGGCCCGGACTTGAACGGCTGCACAGTCACGCCCTGCGCCCGAAACGCCGCCAATAATCCCAGCATCAGGGTCGTTTTCCCTGTACCTGATGCGGGGGCCGATATGATCAGGCCGGGGGGTATCATGTCGCCTCCGGAAACCTTGGCGCGGTACCGACAGGCCGGAACCGCCGGTCATAATCGCCTGCATAGAGCCTGCTTTCGCCAAAATCATCGCTGTCCAGCGCGCGGCCCACAAGGATCAACGCCGTGCGCTCCATCTCTGCCCCGATCGCGGTTCGCAGCGTGGCAAGTGTTGCCCGCACAATGCGCTGATCCGGCCACGAGGCCCGCCAGACCACCGCCACCGGGCAGTCCGCCCCATAGTGCGGCGTCAAATCTGCAACTACAGTTTCCAGCACATGCACCGACAGGTGGATGGCCAAGGTTGCCCCGGTCTTGGCAAAGGCAACCAACTCCTCGCCCTCCGGCATCGCGCTCGCCCGCCCAGACGTCCGCGTCAGAACCACCGATTGCGCTACGCCGGGCAGGGTCAGTTCCGCCCCCAAGGCCGCCGCCGCCGCCGCGAAGGACGGCACGCCCGGCGTTACATCATAGGGAATGTTCAGCGCCCTGAGCCTGCGCAACTGCTCACCCATCGCCGACCAGACCGACAGATCTCCCGAATGCAGCCGCGCCACATCATGGCCAGCAGCATGGGCTGCGGCAATCGCGTCAATGATCTGATCCAGCGATAACGATGCCGTATTCACGATCTGCGCACCCGGCGGGCAATAGGTCAGCAACGCCTCGGGCACCAGCGAGCCGGCATAGAGACACACCGGACAAGCTGCGATCAGATCGCGCCCGCGCAACGTGATGAGATCTGGCGCTCCCGGCCCAGCCCCGATGAAATGCACCGTCATTCTGTCAACCCCACTGCAATAGCCGCCGTCGCCATGTGGTCATCCGACACCGCACGACGCCCCAAAAGCCGCGCATCAGGCCCTGATGCGGCCAAAGCCGCCGCTTCTGCCAATGATCCGGCCCCGGTTTTCGCCCGTACCCGCGCCGAGTCCGTCAGCGTGTCCTGCACCGCCAAATCCGCAGCCGAAACGCCCATCACTGGCAACCCCAACTCCGCCGCAAACGCCACAATCACCGCAGCCCCGGCTTTCGCCTCGCTCGTCGCCAGTACCGTCACACCGTCCGCCCCACCCGCCGCCTCTAATGCCGCGCGCAGGGATGCAACCTGTGCTTCTGCCCGAAACCCGATCCCGGCAACCTTCATTTCACCACACTCCATTGCACCACGGGCCGCGAAGCCTGCCAGCCGCGCATACGCCCCAACTGTGCTGAATGCGCAAGATCGATCCGCAGCAAAGACCCACCTTTCGCGCCGTGCCAACCTGCCAACAGCGCCTCGGTTTCCAGCGTCACGCCGTTGCAGACCATCCGCCCGCCCGGCGGCAGCGCCTCCCACAACCCCTGCACCAGCCCGTCCGACGCACCGCCGCCGACAAAAATCGCATCGGGCGCAGTCAACCCGTCCAAAGCCCCCGGAGCCACGCCTTCGACAACCGTCATCTGCGCGGCCAGCCCAAAACTGTCGATGTTCGTCCGAATATTCGCCACCCGATCACTGCGTGCTTCAATGGCTATCGACCGCCCCCCGGCACGACACCATTCCACCGAAACAGACCCTGATCCCGCGCCAACATCCCACAAAACCTCCCCGGGTCGCGGAGCCAGTGCCATCAACGTCAGCGCCCGTATCGGCGATTTCGTAATCTGCCCATCACTGGCAAAACTGCTGTCCGGCAAGCCGGCCGTCACTGGCAGATCCACCGTCACCGCACCAAAAGGTTGCACCGCAACCACCACCAGCGCGCCGATATCCGTCAGCCCGACATCACCCGCCACCACTGGCCGCACCCGTTCGGAAGGCCCGCCCAGCGCCTCCATCACCCAAAGCCGCGCTTGCGCTTGGCCGTGCAACGCCAGCCATTCGGCAAGCGCACCAACCGCAGCACCATCGCGCACCAAACAAATCGCCCGCCGTCCCACCGCCAAATGCGGCAGCAACCGCGAAAACGGCGCGGCATGCAGCCCCAGACACGCAACATCCTCGATCCGCCAACCGATGCGGGCAGCCGCCAGCGAGAACGTCGATGGCGCCGGGAAACACCGCCATTCCGACGGGTTCAGGTGTGCCGCCAAACTGCCGCCCGCGCCGTACCAGAACGGATCACCCGACGCCAAAACCGCCACGTCAGACCCTTTCAACGCCAGCACCGCACCCACATCAAACGGCACCGGCCATGTTCGCCCGCGATCCCGCGCATCAACCAAAGCGAGGTGCCGTGGCCCGCCAAACACAAACTTGGCCCGCCCCAGCGCATCGCGGCTTGCATCTGTCAACCCCGCTAGTCCATCCTCGCCCAGACCAATGATCGTAAGCCAGGGATCACCCATAATGCGCGTCCTTCTTCTGGGTGGCACAACCGAGGCAACGGCGCTTGCCCACGCTTTCGCCAACGCAGGCATCGACGCCGTATTTTCCTATGCCGGACGCACCGCCAACCCTATCGGGCAACCCTTGCCCACCCGATTGGGCGGCTACGGCGGTGTGCAAGGTCTCGCCAACTACATATTCGACACCAAAATCACCCATGTCGTCGATGCCACACACCCATTTGCCACCCAGATCAGCCGCAACGCGATTGAGGCGTGCAGGATGACCAACACCCCGTTGATCGCCCACGAACGCCCGAAATGGTCGGCGCAGCAGGGCGATAACTGGCACCATGTCGCCGATACTGAAACCGCCGTCGCCGCCTTGCCCGCGGAACCCGCCCGCATTTTCCTCGCCATCGGCAAGCAGACACTTGCCCTCTTTGCGGCCCAGCCGCAGCATTTCTACCTGCTGCGTCTTGTCGATGCGCCCGACAATCCGTTGCCCCTGCCGAATGCCGAAGTCATCCTTGATCGCGGCCCGTTTACCGTTGAATCCGACATCGACTTGATGCGCACCCACGCCATCACCCATATCGTCGCCAAAAACTCTGGCGGCAGCGGCGCTTTGGCAAAGTTGGAGGCCGCCCGCCGCCTGAACCTGCCCGTGATCATGATTGCCCGACCCGCAATTGCTGACAGACCCATGGCCCGCACTGTCAATGACGTGATGACGTGGCTCGGTCATTCCGCCCGCCTTGGGGTGTAAACGAACCGCCCCACCCGCCGCGTTGCCGAATTGCCCACGATCACCACAGTGCGCATATCGGCCATATCGGGCGTCGCCTCGCCCAGCGTGACAGTCAGAATATGCTCTTCTGGCGTCGTCACTGCACGGGCAAAGGTAATCAACCGATCCGGCCCGCAGTCTTGCAATAGTACCTCAAGCGTCCGCACAAACTGATGCGGCCTGCTGGCCGACCGGGGGTTATAGAACGCCATCGCAAAATCAGCCTTCGCCGCCGCCCTGAGCCGCGCCTCGACCAGTTCCCATGGCTTCAGATTGTCGCTCAGGTTGATGGTGCAGAAATCATGCCCCAAAGGTGCGCCCGCCCGCGCCGCTGCGGCAAGCATCGCCGTGATTCCCGGCAGAATGCGAATGTCGAGCCCGTGGTCTCCCGGGCGCGCTTCCAACGCCTCAAACACCGCCGAAGCCATCGCGAACACCCCCGGATCGCCCGAGGATACCACAACAACCCGTCGACCCGCGCTTGCCAGATCAAGTGCCAAAGCGGCCCGGTCCAGTTCAACACGGTTGTCGGACGCGTGCAGCGTCAGGCCATCCCTTGGAGCCACCCGGGCGACATAGGGGAAGTACCCGATCACATCCGTCGCACTGTCTAATGCCGCCGTCACCTCGGGCGTGATCAGGCCTGCACCCCCCGGCCCAAGGCCTGCGACGACCAGCCAGCCGGTCATTCCAACCCCCCGGCCTCTGGCCTGCGCCCATGCCCATGCACCAGCACAATCGCGAAATACGGGCAATCGGCGGCATCCGCATCCGCCAGCCGGATCACCCGTTGCCCCGGCATGGTGCCACGTTCGACCAGCCACGCGTCATCCAACCGCCCAGTTGCCTGCAAAGCCCGCCGTACTCGTGGCAGATTGCGCCCGGTTTTCATCACCACCAACGCATCGGCAGATTGCATATGCCGCACCAGTTCGGCCTCTGGCAACGTGCCCATCAGCACGGTCATCACATCATCGCCCCATGTGATAGGCGTGCCCGTTGCATGCCAACACCCAGCCATGCCGGTGATGCCCGGCACGATTTCTATAATGGCGCGGCCTTGCAGGCGGCTGTGCATGTGCATGAACGACCCATAGAAAAACGGATCCCCCTCGCAAAGCACGATCACATCGTCGGATTGTGCCAGAAGTGCCAACCGGTCTGCCCAGATATCATAAAATCGAGCCAAGGTATCATTGTAGGCAGGGCTGTCGAACGGCAGTTCGGTGGTGACCGGATATTCCATCGGGTATTCGGTGGCACCGGGTGCCAGCATGCCTTCGACGATGCCCCGCGCCTGCCCCGTACGCCCCGCTTTGCGAAAATACGCCACGTGCCGCGCAGCACGGATCAACCGGTCCGATCTGACTGACATCAGGTCCGGGTCGCCGGGGCCAAGGCCTGCGCAGATGATCTTGCCCAACGTCTACTCCTGCCGGCTGGCCAGCGCGTTCACCGCCGCCACCGTAATCGCCGATCCACCCAACCGCCCGTTTACTACCATTGATGGCACTGGCCGAGCCGCCATCAGCGCCGCTTTAGACTCTGCCGCCCCAATGAAACCGACCGGGCAACCGATGATCGCGGCAGGCCGAGGGCAATCAGGGTCTTCGAGCATGTTCAACAGATGAAACAGCGCCGTCGGCGCATTGCCGATCGCCACCACGGCGCCTGCCAGATACGGCCGCCACAATTCCACCGCCGCCGCCGACCGCGTATTGCCCATGTCTTTCGCCAATCCGGCTACCCGGTCATCCTGAAGCGTACAAATCACCACATTATCCGCAGGCAACCGGGCGCGCGTAATCCCTTCCGACACCATCCGCACATCGCACAAGACCGGCGCGCCAGCCTCCAGCGCCGACCGCGCCGCAATCGCCATGCCGGGAGTAAACGCGGCATACGCCTCCAGCCCGACCATCCCAGCGGCATGGATCATCCGCACCACTACCACCTCTTCCTCGGGGGTAAAGCGCGCCAGATCAGCCTCCGCCCGGATGGTCGCGAAAGACCGCAGATAGATGGCAGCGCCATCGGTTTCATAGACGTGCGGCACTATGGCCTCCCCAACAATATACCAGGATCAGCGATCAACGAAGCCGCCGTCAGCCCATTGCGCGGCGGCGCGTCCCCTGCAAGACCCTTCGGCACAAGCCCAAAGCCTGCACTCTGCCCGACCAGCGTCATTGCAGCGGCCTTCGGCATCGCACATCCTTTGGCGCAACCCGAGACATGCAGCAAGGCCCCCCGCGGCACATGCGGGGCCAAAGCCCGCGCCAGCCCGCGCGTCGGCTGCAACCCCTGCGGACACCCCGGCGCGCCGGTGCAAGCAACCACCTGCAGCCGCGGGTCGTTACCTTGCGTGATCAGCCCCGGCAGGTTGGGGGCGGTGTGCAGGCCTTCGATCAGCAGCATCCGCCACGGCGTCAGGCGCACTGCGCCAAGCCTTGCCATCTCCGCAGCAGCTATCTGACCAAATTCCAGCCCCACCAGAATCCCCAAGGCATGCGGCCCCGGCGCGGGGGCAAAAGCGTTTGAAGGCGAAGACTCTTCGTACGAAAAATCGTGTGGCCCCGAAAAATTTTCGGACGAACGTTGTTCTTTCTCGCGGGCCAGATGCGCGGCCATCCGGCCCCGACCACCCGGCGCACCCCCGGTTGCCAAAAACCAGCGGGCAAGGCGAAGCGCCGCTGCAACGGCGGTGTCCAGCGTCACGGGCGCGCCGGTGGTTGCCCCGTCTGCACGGCAGATCATGTGACCGCCGTGCCGTTCAATCCGAATATCGGCAGAAGCTGTTAGCAAGACCGGGGTCGGCCCGTTATCTACGGCAAAGCCGAACTTCCCCGGCAAATCCGGCGCGCCATCCGCCGACAGCGCCTGCGCCAAACCCTGCGCAATCTCCTGCGCGCCATCCCCATCCCGCCAAAACGGCGTCACCAGAATGTTGCGTCGCGCCTCCGCCTCGGCGGAGATATCAAGCAGGCCCAACCCCCCCAGCCCGGCCATCAGAGCGTCGTAACTGCTTGCCGTTACCCCACGCAGTTGCAAATTCGCCCGCGCCGACAAATCGATCAGCCCATTCCCATGGGCAGCCGACAGCGCAGCAATCCCTGCAACCTGATCCGCAGATAGCCGCCCGCCGCGCGGCCTGATCCGCACGACCAACCCATCGCCAGACAGCATCGGGCGCAACGCCCCCGGGCACCACCCCTGGATGATCGGCGCGCTCACGCCTCAACCTCCATTGCCACCGCAATAGAATTGCGCCGCGTTACCCAAAGCCCCGCCGCATGCAACGCTGCAAAACGATCCCGCATTGCCGCCAAGGCACCGGGGTTTTCACGCTCCATGAAAGCCACCAGATCATCACGCCCCAACGTCGCATCGTGGTACAAATCGAACAGATGCACCGGTACCGCCCGCGTCAAATGCGCAAATGCCGCCAGATGATCCAGTGTCGCCCCCACCTCGGCAGCCCCCCGGAACCCGTGCCGCATCATGCCATCCGCCCAAGCCGGATTGGCGGCCCGCGCCCGCACCACCCGCGCAATTTCCTCGGCCACCGTCCGCGCCTGCGGCCGATCCGGCCGCGTTGCATCCAGATGATACAGTGCCGGGGCAGAACCCCCAAGCCGCGCCACAGCCGCCGCAAACCCGCCTTCATGTGCGGCATAATCAGAGGCCAGCAACACATCAGTTTCGGCCAGATCCTGCACATGGGCAAAGCCATCCGCCGCCAAAACCCGGGCCTCCAACACCGCCCGCGCGTTATGCGAAACGCCCCGCCCATCAATCGCCCATTCCGATGCCGCCAGCCAAGCCTCGCCCGCCGCTGCCCGACCTTCGGCCGAATAATCCTCCAGCGCGTCCGTCATGCCCATGCCGTACAACCCCGGCTTCGGTCCAAACACCCTGTAGGTTTGAAGGGTATAGGGGTTATCCTCGGCAGCCTCTTCGCGCCCCGCCAAAGCCGCAGCCCCCGCCTCGAATACCTGCGCCAGCCCCGGAAATACGTCTCTGAACAGGCCCGAAACCCGCAAAGTCACATCAATGCGCGGCCGTCCCAACAGCGCCAGCGGCACCACTTCAAACCCCGACACGCGGTCGGACCCATCATCCCAACGCGGTGCCAAACCCGCCAGATGCAGCGCCATCGCAAACTCTTCGCCCGCCGTGCGCATCGTGGCCGATCCCCACAAATCCACCACCAATCCACGCGGCCAGTCGCCCTGATCCTGCAAATGCCGCCGCAGCAATTCCTCCGCCAGCTTCACACCTTGCGCATGCGCACTTCGCGACGGCACGGCACGCGGATCGACCGAGAACAAGTTTCGCCCTGTCGGCAAGACATCCAAGCGGCCACGGTAAGGTGACCCAGCAGGACCCGGTGCGACCCTCCGCCCCGACAGCGCCATTAGCAGCCCGTCCATTTCCCCCACGGCCGCACCATAGATATGCAACCCATCACCGAACTGGCTTTCCTTGATGTCACAGACAAATCGGTCAATCCGCGTGATCGCCTCGGCGGCCGACGCATCCTCCCGCAGCCCCAGATCAGCCGCCACACCCACCCCATCCGCCTCGGCCCGGATCGACGCTATCAACCGATCCCGCCGCGCCGGATCAAGCCCGTCAGCATTGGAGTATTCATCGAGCAACCGCTCCAACCGATGCATCGCATCCGGCACCGCTGAATTGGCCATCGGTGGCGGCACATGTCCCAAAGTCACCGCCCCGATGCGCCGCTTGGCCTGTGCTGCCTCACCCGGATCATTCACGATGAACGGGTAAATCACCGGAAGTGACCCTAACAAGGCTTCGGGCCAGCAGGCATCAGACAAAGCTACCGCCTTACCCGGCAACCATTCCAACGTGCCGTGCGCGCCGACATGCACCAACGCCTGCATGCCTTGGGCCCTCAGCCACAGATAGAACGCCACATAGCCATGGCGCGGCGTGCGGGACAGATCGTGATAATCGTTATCCCGCCGCACCACATCACCACGTTCCGGTTGCAAGGCCACCAACGCATTGCCACGTTGCAGCGCCTTGAAGTGCATGGCCCCATCGTGGCAATCCGGGTCAGCCTCCGGCGCACCCCAAGCCGCAATCAGGTCTTGCTTCAAAACCGCAGGAAATGTGTCTAACGCCGCCTGATATTGGTCCAGCGGCCAAGCTAGCGTTTGCTCGCCCAGCGCCCTGCCAAGAGCATCGCCGCCTTCAACCGAATACCCGGCCTGGGCCAGCCGCTCAAAAATAGCCTCTGTCGAGGCCAACGCATCCAACCCCACCGCATGCGCCAACTGATGGGGCTTACCCGGATAAGTCGACAAGATGACCGCCAAAGTCCGGTCTTGAACCGCGGTTGCACCCAGCGATACCCAGCCCGCAACCCGGTCCACCACCGCCGCAATCCGAGCTTCATCCGCCCGATGGGCAAAGCGGGAAAACTGCAAGTCCGGGTCGCGCTTGGTGGGGGATTTAAAGCTGGCAACGCCCGCGAAAATCCGGCCGTCCACCTCTGGCAGCGCCACATGCATGGCGAGGTCCGCAGGCGATAGCCCCCGCTCTGCCGCGACCCAATCCTTGCGCCGCGCGGTTGACAAAGCCACCTGAAACACTGGGCAACCGGGACTGTCCAAGGGTGTATCGCCGGCAATGCCTTTTGCCGAAAACGCCGTCGCATTCACGATTGCAACAGGGTCTGACAAGGCCAGAGCACTGCGCAGAAACTCGCCCGCGCCCGGTGCTTTCAACGACGGTGCAAACAGGCCCAGGGCGTTGAACCCTCGTGCCCGCAGAGCCGCGATCAAGGCGTCGACCGGAGCCGTATCCGCCGAGGTCAGGTAACTGCGGTAAAACGTCACCGCCACAAATGGCGCCCCGCGTCGTGGAATCGGATCTTCCGGCCCCGCCACAACCCCGCGTGTCGGATCGTACCAGCCGCAATCGGGCACCGACTTGTCACCGATCACCGGGCCTGCATAAAGCCCGGCAGCCAGCGCCAGTTGCGCCAAGGCCGCCTCGGCGGCCACCGCCCCCCCGGCATCACATAGTGCGCTGAGCCTGCGCAGGGTCGATATTGGCAGCGTCGACAGCGCATCCAGCCGTGCATCTTCCCGCCCGTCGGCAGGCAAGATGGCAAGCGCAATGCCACACCGCCGGGCCAAATCCTGCACCTGCAGCAGTCCGTAGGACCAATAGCTTTCCCCGCCGATCAGCCGGATCAGGATACCCTTCGCGCCGGACAGGGTCTTGTCGATATAGGTATCCACTGACAGCGGATGCCGCAGCGCCACAAGGTTCGCGAGACGCAAGGTAGGATGGGTAATATTGCCCATCCTACGGGCACGGTGATAGCCCGCCGCGAACGCCCCAAGGTCGCTGTCGGAAAACGACATAACCACCAGATCGGCCGGGGTTTGCCCCAGGTCGAACGGGGTTTCCGTTTCCTCCAGCCCGTGGCTTTCGCGGTAGATGACGTGCATCTGTCAGGCCTCCAGCCTGCTCTGTTCAGATAGAACAGCCCGGATCGCGGCTTCGTCGATATGATGATGCTCTGCAATTACCACAAGCCGGGTTTGCCGCGCATCCGCGCCCCAGGGCCGATCATACTGCGCCCGCACCCGTTCTCCCACAGCCTGCACCAACATGCGCATAGGCTTGCCCACCACAGCCACATAGCCCTTCACCCGCAAAATCTGTTGCTCGCGCGACAGCCGGACGATGGCCGCTTGCAAGGCGTCAGGGTCATCTACTTCGCCCAGTTCAATCACCACTGTGTCAAAATCATCATGCTCATGCCCGTCTTCGCCGTCATGGTGCGAGGGGCGCGCGTCGATATCATCTTCGGCAGCCGCCCCGAGCCCCAAAATCAAGCGCGGGTCGATCACTCCTTCAGTCATCGCAATGATTGGCAAACGGCGCGGCGCTTCCGCCTCAATCACCGCGCGGGCCGCAGCCACCCCTGCCTCGCCCGCCAGATCGGCCTTCGACAGTAGCACAATATCCGCGCAGGAGATCTGATCCTCGAACACCTCTGACAACGGCGTTTCGTGGTCAATGCTGGGGTCCGCCAACCGCTGCGCCTCCACCGCCGCCAGATCCGGCGCGAACCGGCCCGCAGCCACTGCTTCGGCATCCGCGAGCGTCACCACGCCATCAACGGTAATCTTCGACCGTATCCCCGGCCAATCAAACGCCTTCAACAGCGGCTTCGGCAACGCCAGTCCCGATGTTTCAATCAAGATATGATCAGGCCGCACTGACAGCGCCATCAACGCCTCGATCGTCGGGATGAAATCGTCGGCTACCGTGCAGCAGATGCAGCCATTCGCCAGTTCCACGATATTTTCCACCGGGCAATTCGCATCAGCACAGCTTTTCAAAATATCGCCGTCCACCCCCAGCGTGCCAAACTCATTGACCAAAATCGCCAGCCGCTTGCCTTGCGCGTTCATCATCAGATGGCGGATCAGCGTGGTTTTGCCAGACCCTAAAAAGCCGGTAATCACGGTCACGGGTATTTTCGCAAGATCAGTCATGTGTGGCCTCCAGGGGGGGTATACGGGCAAGGCTTTGCTTGCGGAAAATCACGGGGCGCGCGCGCCATGGCACAATACCATCGGGGCTGGCCACATAAGCAGCCGTGCCCGACAGGATATCGGGTATATCTGCCGTCGACAGGCGGCCATAAACATAAGTCCAGCAACCGGGGGCTGATAACGCCACCGCACAGCCACTATTGCAGGCCGACAGGCATTCGACCGCCTGCAATCGCACCCCGTCAGGCATACCCGCTGCCGAAAGGCCCGCATGCAGCAGGGCACCGGGGGCAACCTGCCCATCCTCCAAAGGCGCGCCCGCCTTGCAGGTCATGCACACAAAAAGCGTCGTACCCATCACCCATTCCCTTATGCCGGGCGAAAACGGGGAAATGGCCAGAGGCTATGCGCAGGATAAGCCCAACGCATATGCCAACCGGTCGTGGAACACCCCGTCCACCCGTGACGTCCTTTGCGCAGGCAGGTCTCCCGGCTTACGGATCTCAGGGTTTCCCCTGGTGGCCGCCCCACCTTCCCAATCTTGCGATCAGTGGCATCGGGCGACCTTTCCGGTCACGGTCGCGGGGGCGGCTGCGCCTTGGGGTCGCCCCCTATCGCATTCCCTCTTCGCCTGTCATAGACAGGAACCAGCGCGCCTTCACCTGAGGCATAGCGTCCCTAATTGTCAAGCAACGGAATCCGCCATGTCGACCCCTGAAGAGTTAGACACCGATGCCCGCCACGCAGGCAAGATGGCCAAGAAGAAAGCTGCGCGCGACAAGATCATGGCCACAAAAGAAGGCGAAAAGGGTCTGATCATTGTCCACACCGGGGCTGGCAAGGGCAAATCCTCCTCAGGTTTCGGTATGATCCTGCGCTGCATCGCCCACGAAATGCCTTGCGCTGTCGTGCAGTTCATCAAAGGGGCGTGGGACACAGGCGAGCGTCGGATGATCGAGGCGCATTTTTCACACCTCTGCCAATTCCACGCCATGGGCGAGGGCTTCACTTGGGAAACCCAGGACCGCGCGCGCGATATCGAAATGGCGCAGAAAGGCTGGGCACGCGCCAAAGAGTTGATCCTTGATCCCACGATGCAAATGGTATTGCTGGATGAGATCAACATCGCCCTGCGCTATGATTACCTTGATATCGGCGAGGTGGTCGCCTTTCTGCGCGATGAAAAGCCGCCGCTGACCCATGTCGTGCTGACCGGGCGCAACGCCAAGGAGGGGCTGATCGAGCTTGCCGATCTGGTCACTGAAATGACACTTATCAAACACCCGTTCCGGTCGGGCATTAAAGCGCAGAAGGGCGTGGAATTCTGATCATGGCGCGGCGGCTGACCAAGATGAGTATTTGTGCGAAGAAAAAGCCGTTCGTGCCGTTTTTTCTTCGCAAAAATACTCCCGCCGGAGGCATCCGCGACTTGGGCCTCGAGCTGGTCACGGCATGAAAGCCCTGATGATCCAAGGCGCGGGTTCCAATGTCGGCAAATCGCTTCTGGTGGCAGGCCTGTGCCGGGCCGCCCGCTTGCGGGGTCTGACGGTTGCGCCGTTCAAGCCGCAGAACATGTCTAACAACGCCGCCGTTACGGTCGATGGTGGCGAGATTGGCCGCGCACAGGCGTTGCAGGCCATGGCGTCGGGTCGCGCCGCGATGGTCGATATGAACCCCGTGCTGCTGAAGCCCGAGTCAGAAACCGGCGCACAGGTGATTGTGCAGGGCCGGCGCGTGGCAACCGTCAAAGCCCGTGACTACGCGGCGTTGAAACCGTCGCTGATGGCCCCGGTTCTGGAAAGCTTTCACCGCCTCAGATCGACCGCCGATCTGGTCATCGTCGAAGGCGCGGGCAGTCCGGCTGAAGTAAACCTGCGCAAAGGCGATATTGCCAACATGGGCTTTGCGCGCGCCGCGAACGTGCCCGTAGTTCTGGTCGGCGACATAGATCGCGGCGGCGTGATTGCCCAGATTGTTGGCACCCAAGCGGTCTTAGACCCCGCCGACAACGCCATGATCGAAGGCTTCATCATCAACAAATTTCGTGGCGATACGACGCTGTTCGACGATGGCTATGCGCTGATCGCCCGGCACACTGGCTGGCGCGGGTTCGGCGTCGTGCCGTTTTTCGATCAGGCCGCACGCCTGCCTGCCGAAGACTCGGCGGATATGCCCGCCTCTCGCGGCACCGGCACCACAAAAATCGCCTGCCTCGCTCTGTCGCGCATCGCAAACTTCGATGACCTCGATCCTTTGGCTCAAGAACCCGGCATCAGCCTGTTGATGATCAAGTCCGGCCAACCCATCCCCGGCGACATCGACCTAGTCATCATCCCCGGCTCAAAATCCACCCGAGGCGACCTTGCTTTCATGCGCACGCAAGGCTGGGATATCGACATTGCCGCCCATGTCCGCCGTGGCGGCCGCTTGCTTGGCATCTGCGGCGGCTACCAGATGCTCGGCCACTGGGTGCGCGACCCGGGCGGCATAGAAGGACCAGCCGGCGAAACCCCCGGCTTGGGCCTGCTGGACGTCGAAACCCTGATGACGCCCGATAAGAACCTGACCCGCGTCACCGCCACTCATGCCGCATCGCAGACCCCGATGGACGGCTATGAGATTCACATCGGGCAAACCGACGGCCCCGCCCGCGCCCGCCCCTTTGCCCATATCAATGGCAGCCCCGAAGGGGCGATGTCCCCCGATGGCCGTATCATCGGCAGCTATCTGCATGGCATGTTTTCGGGTGACGCATTCCGGCAGGCATTCCTGAAAGACCTTGGGGCCGCACCGTCATCCTACGCCTACAGTGCCGATGTCGAGGCGGTGCTGGACGCTTTGGCGGCGCATCTCGAAAAGCACCTTGATGTCGAAGGGCTCTTGGCACTTGCCCGCTAGAACCGCTCGGCCCGCAGTACCTGTGTATCGGTCACGCTGACCACGCCGATATGGCGTTCGACGACCGCGAAGGCGGCTTCCAGCAACCCATCCAGCCGCTCCGGCCGGATCAGGCAGATCACTGCGACCATGCCGGCCCGGCCGACCTGACCGTCACGCGTCCAGACCCCGGACCGCCCCGATCCGCCCAGTACCGGCAGCACGGTAAACCCGGTGACGCCGGCCTTGGTCAGCGCCTCGGTCAGCCGACGCTCCATCGGGGCCTCGATGATGATCTCTACGCGTTTTGCGATATGCGTCTGCATGTGTCAGCCCGCCGTTACGGCCATGGCGATCGCCACATAAAGCGGGATGCCAAGGACAAGGTTGAAGGGAAACGTCACGCCAAGCGACAGCGTCAAATAGATTGAGGGGTTCGCCTCCGGCAAGGCCACGCGCATGGCAGCGGGCACCGCGATGTAGCTGGCCGAGGCGCACAGCGTCATCAATAGTGCAAGACCACCGACGGAAAGCCCAAGGATCAGCCCCATGCCAAGCCCGGCAGCCGCCCCGATCAGCGGCATCAAGACGCCAAACAGCACCGCGCCGAGCCCCAGAACACCGCGCGAGCCACGCAGGCCGCGCCCGGCAACCAGCCCCATATCCAGCAGGAACAGACACAAAACCCCCTGAAACGGCGCAACGATAAAGCTGTCAATCCGGGCCATACCGTCTGCCCCGGTGACCAGCCCGATCAGGAATGACCCGACCAGCAGCACGATCGACCCATTCAGCAAGATCTCGCGCCACAGTCCGGCATCCATCTGCGCGCCGTTGCCGCGCCGGGTGACCAGCCACAGCGCCGAGACGATCGCAGGTGCCTCCATCGCTGCCGCGACCGCCACCATGTAGCCTTCATAGGCGATGCCGCGCGCGGTTAGCACCGACGTCGCGGTAACGAACGTCACGATCGAGATCGATCCGTAATGCGCCGCCACCGCCGCCGCATCGATCACCGAAAACCGCGTCAGCCCGCGCAGCAGGGCGTAGGCCACGAACGGCAGTGCGAATGACAGAACAACGCCGCCGGCAAGCGCCGCAAGCAGGCGCGCATCAATGCCGTTGTCGGAAACTGCGACGCCACCCTTGAACCCGATGGCAAATAGCAGATACAGCGACAACGCCTTTGCCGCCGCCTCGGGCACAGACAGTTCGGATCGTGCCATGGCGGCAAAGAGGCCCAGCGCAAAGCACAGGATCATTGGTGTCAGCAGGTTTTCACCGGCCAGGGTCAGGACATCTTGCAAGACCGTCTCCTCAGTTCCGGGCCTACCACGTCAGATTACCGAAAAGCCGCCGGTTGCTGGATCGTACTGTTCCAGCCCGCCTGCGCCGGTATCCGTCCATAGCCCGTGCAGCGTCAGCATGTCATCTTCGACGGCACTGCGCACGAAGGGGAATGTCATCAGGTTTTCCAGGCTGACCACCACCGCCGCCTTTTCTAACGCGCGCGGCCGGTCGGCGATTGCAACATGCGCGACCCGTTCGAAACCGGGGCGAAGAATATCCATCCAGCGACCGACGAAGGATGATTTCACTTCCAGTTCCGGGGCCAGACCGGAACACATGTCGTGGCAGCCCTTAACCCCACCGCAGTTCGAATGCCCCAGCACCACGATATGTGCCACCTTCAGACTGGTGACCGCATACTCCACCGCTGCCGAAGTGCCATGCGTCTGGCCGTCGGCATTATACGGCGGCACCAGATTGGCAACGTTGCGGTGAATGAAAAACTCGCCCTCATCCGCGCCGAAAATCGAGGTTACGTGCACCCGGCTGTCGCAGCACGAAATCACCATCGCGCGCGGGTGCTGGCCGCTTTCGGCAAGTCTGCGAAACCAGGCCTTGTTGTCTTGATAGGCAGTCGCGTGCCAGCCGTGAAATCGTTGCACAAGATAGGCTGGCAATGGCTTGGCCTGATCCATCAATTCACGCTCCCGGCAAGATGCTCGCGCCTAACTAGGCTGGAATTGCAGTAAATTCGAGGGGTTTCTTTGGTGGGAGGAAACCTTTTCTTCAGCACGGCGGCGCAAGATCGGCCTTGGGTGTGAAACTATGACGTGGGTGAAGACAATGACAAACATAGCAGCGTTGCCGCTGGTGGAACGGGTACGCCAGGATGCGGAGCCGATCGCCACGATCTATCGCAATCTGGGAACATCGGCCGCCGAACAGGTGGTCACGCGGGCGCTGGCCGAACTTGGCCTTGCCATGGCGGGGCTGGCGCGGCAGGTCCGGTCGCATGATCTGGCGGATGTGTCGCGCCAGTTGCGCAAGGTGCAGCGGATGGCGGAACATCTGGGCATGGTCAGTCTGGGTGCTGTCGCTGATGACGCGCGCACCTGCTTTGATCGTAGCGATGTCACCGCGTTTTCGGCGGTCTGGGCGCGGCTGATCCGGGTGACCGAACGGTCGCTGACCTGCGAGCCGTCTGCGCGTGATCAGTCGGTTTAGCCAAGTCAGGGCGAACCGGGGCTTGCGGGCAGCGGCGGTTGCGTTACGCTTTGATGCAATCTCATGGCGCCGGTGATGTCACCAAAGCCTCGCATCCCGGACGCCTTGAATGACCATGACCTTTGCCGATCCCGCCAGCCCGTCGCGCGCGCTGCATGTCGTATCCGCCGATGATCTTGTGAGCTGGAGGTCGCGCCAACCCGCCCACTGGCAAACATGGCTCGCAGGCCAAAGCTTCGACGCGGCGTCTGGCGAGATGCGCCTTCTGCCCGGTGCTGATGGGTCCGTCGTCGCTGCGGTCGCTGGGCTTGGCACCGCAAAGTCCCAAGCCCGCACACGTTTTGGTCTGGCCCGCGCGCTGCAAACCCTGCCGGCCGGAACCTGGCACCTCGAAGGCAATCTTACGCAAACTCAACGCGACGAAGCGGCCCTTGGTTCGCTGCTTGCGACTTATAAGTTTGATCGCTATCGGCCCGGCAAGGCCGCCTCCCCTCAAGTCGTGCTGAAAGCCCCCGAAGGCTGCGACGCGACCAAGCTCATCGCCATGGCGACGGGTGAGTTTCTGACGCGCGACCTGATTAACACCCCGTCCTCGGACATGGGCCCGGCCGAACTGGAAACTGCATTCCTTGCCCTTGCCGCGCGTTTCGACGCCAAGACCGAGGTTATCTCTGGCGATAATCTGCTGACGCAAGACTTCCCCATGATCCACGCTGTTGGCCGCGCCTCGACCCGCGCGCCGCGCATCCTCAGCCTGCGCTGGGGCACATCCGGGCCACGCCTGACCCTGGTCGGCAAGGGTGTGTGCTTTGATACTGGCGGGCTTGATATCAAACCCTCGTCCGGCATGCTTTTGATGAAAAAAGACATGGGCGGTGCGGCCACTGTCATGGGCCTAGCCCACATGATCATGGCACTGAACCTGCCCCTGCAACTGCGGGTCATCGTGCCGGCTGTTGAAAATTCCATTGCTGGCAACGCCATGCGGCCCAGCGATATCCTGACATCGCGCAAAGGCCTGACGGTCGAGATCAACAATACCGATGCCGAAGGCCGCCTTGTCCTTGCCGATGCCCTTGCCTGGGCCGATGAAGAAACGCCGGACGCGATCATCTCGATGGCTACTCTCACCGGTGCTGCCCGTGTCGCCGTCGGCCCGGACCTTGCTCCGTTCTACACAGATGACGAGGCCTTTGCTGCAGCCCTGTCCGACGCGGCACCGGGCGCGTTCGATCCGGTCTGGCGCCTGCCGTTCTGGGATGCTTACGAGCCGATGATCGAGCCCAAAATCGCCGATCTGGACAATGCCCCCGCAGGCGGCCTTGCCGGTTCCATCACCGCCGCCCTGTTCCTGCGCCGCTTCGTATCCTGCCCACGCTACATGCATTTTGATATCTACGGCCACACTCCATCCGATGCCCCCGCCCGCCCCAAAGGCGGCGTCGGCCAAGGCGCACGCGCATTGCTTGCTGCCCTGCCAAAGGTGCTCGGCCTGTGACCGATCCGCGCATTACCCCCGCCAATGCCCGCGCTGCCCTTGAAACTCTGCGCGGCAGCATCGACGCGTCGGTTTTCACCAAAGGTGAGCCAGCGCAGCTGATCCAACCACTGACTGACCTGCTGGCCAGCCCCAATGGCCCGCGCGAACGCCAACTGCTGCTTGGCGACGGCTTCACCATCATTGACCGCCATCAGGGCCATGCGTTCGGTCAATCCACCAAAGACGGCTATTGCGGCTACTTGCCCGAAACCGCCCTTGGCCCCGCCGAGGCCCCAACCCACTGGGTCGCCGCCCCGGCAACCAACCTTTACCCCGGCCCCAGCATCAAACTGCGCGAGACCGGCACGCTGTCCCTGAATGCCCGCGTCACTGCCATTGGCGAGGACGGCAAATTCACCCAAACCACGCGGGGCTACGTGCCTACGCTGCATCTGCGCAAACTGGGCGATTGGCACAAAGACCCGGTGGCCATTGCGCAGACCTTCCTTGGCACGCCCTATCTGTGGGGGGGCAACAGCCGCGCGGGACTTGATTGTTCCGGCCTTGTGCAAGCCTGCCTGATGGCGTGTGGCAAAGATTGCCCCGGCGACAGTGACCTGCAACAAGTCCTCGGCAAACTCATCTCCGAAAAAGCCGCCCTCAAACGCGGTGATCTGCTGTTCTGGGATGGTCACGTCGCGCTGTGCATGAACGCCGATTTCATGATCCACGCCACCGCCGCCTTCATGGCCGTCGTCATGGAAAACACCCGTTCCGCCATCAAACGCATCATCGACCAAGGCGGCGGCCCGGTCACGGCCCGCAGAAGGCTTTAATCCACCGCCCGGATCAGCTTGCTTTCCAGCACCCGCAGCACGGCCACCAAATCGTGCCCCCGCCGCAAAATCTGCCCATCCATGCCGACAACCGCATACATTCCCTGTTTCGCCCGCAGTTTCGGGCGTTTCTCAATCCGGTATAACGGAAACTCCGCCGTCCGCCGAAACACCGAAAACACCGCCAGTTCGCGCAGGCACGAAATGCCGTAATCGCGCCATTCGCCACTGGCCACCATACGGCCATAAAGTGCAAGAATTGCCGACAGTTCCCGCCGATCAAAGCTGATCTGCTCAACCGCGTCGGTTCTTTGTGCGTTTTGCATTGGCACCTGAAAGGTCATGGCACATGATTAACGGTGTCTGTCCGCAAATCAAGCTCTTGGTGCAGGCTACGTTCGTCTGATTTCAGCCATGCAATGACCGACGCATGGCCATGATTGTTCCCAATCCCTGCCCAGATTGGCCAGCATACCGTGATTGTTGCGAGTCAACAAAACCCCGGACGGGCGGTTGCTTAGCCCCCCCCAAATAGCCGCGCGTCCGGGGCGCTTGCGAGTGAGGACCAAGCCTCTGTCGCCCTGACAGGGGCTTTGCCCTTTTTGCTACGGCGCGAACCCTTGTGCCAGACGCAATTCACCAAACCGCAAGCCCCGCCTGTTTCGCAGGTCAATTCCAAGCCGATGCTGTGTCGCCGGGTGGCCTGCCTCCAGTACCCCCATGCGCACAAGGAGCGAGGCGATTGCCGCCTCTTTTGCCCGCGCCGCTCCATCCATGATTTTCAGCGCAATACCAAGCCGTAACTCCGGTATGATCGCCACATAGACGCCGTCAGCGCCGCCCTTTGTGGCGACCCGCCCACCCATCGCCCGCATAAGATCGGTGTCTGCGCCGCGTGAACCTTCGATCAGTTCGGGATGGCCGGCCATCGCCCGCGTCAGCCGATACGCCGCACGGCTGCGCGCATCTCCGCTGCCATCGGCGGATGCAAACCGTGCCATTGCCCGCGCCAACCCGAGGAGCGACGTCGCAAAATTCGGCGCCGAACACCCATCAATGCCGAAGCCGGGGCTTGTCTCGCCGGTCATGTCGTCAAAGGCATCGAGCACGGCCTTTTGCACCGGATGATCGGCCTCGGTGTATTCTGGCCCCGCTTTCAAATGCTTGTTCAGCGTCAGAAACCCGGAATGTTTGCCCGAACAGTTGTTGTGGATCTGGCACGGGGCCTCAAAAGCCCGGATCAACCCGTCGCGGGCATCCCTGTCTTCGGGTTCCTGCGGACCACAGCGCAGATCGTTTTGCGTCAATCCAAGATCACCCAGCCAGCGGGTCACCATATCCGTGTGAACCGCGGCGCCCCGGTGACTGGCGCATGACAACGCCAGCTGCGCCTCGGTCAATCCGGCTGCATCTGCCGCACCGCTTTCGATCAACGGCAGCGCCTGGATCATCTTGCAGGATGACCGAGGAAAGATCACTGCGCCCGGATCACCCCAGCTTTCGACGATCCCACTCTTGGCATCGCAGATCACCGCATGGCCGCAATGGCTGCTTTCCAACAACCCGCCGCGCCATAATTCCACCATCGGAACTGCAATTGCCATCAATTTCCCTCTCACAGATGCGCGATTTGTCGCCCATGGGGCTTTCGCCGCGCGCATCTTTTGCGTTAAGGGTTGGATACTAAGATGGCCTGCCAGACGCTACCGGAAAAGCACGCGCAATCGCGGCATTGGTCGGGCAGGCGCTAGAGTGAGCAGTTGGAGGCTCTGTAAGATATGAAATCGTTTCCCGGGCGCGTTATTGGTCGCGTAGTGATCGCAGCAGCCCTGTCTGGCATCGCCACTTTTGCCAGTGCGCAAGAATCCACCAATCAGGTCGCCGTCAAAACCGATTGGAGCGTGTTTACCGAAGAAAGCCCGAAGGAATGCTGGGGCGTTTCCAGCCCGATGGAAACCGTGAACACGCGCGACGGTGCGCCGGTTTCGGTTCGGCGCGGTGACATCTTGCTGTTCGTCACCTTCCGCCCCGGTTCGGGTGCAAGTGGTGAAGTGTCCTTTACCGGCGGCTACCCTTTCGCGGCCGGATCAACCGTGAAAATTGATATCGGCGGCACGGTGTTCGAGTTGTTTTCGGATGGCGAGTGGGCGTGGCCGACAAGTGCTGCCGATGACGCGGCCTTGCTGGCGGCCCTCAAAGGCGGCACCACCGCTATTCTGTCAGGACAATCCGGAAAAGGCACGAAGACGCAAGACACCTTTTCGCTGCGCGGTTTCACCGCAGCGATGGAAGAAGCAGAGACGCGCTGCAAATAGTGCCCATTTGGCACTGAACCTATTAGCCCCCGGCACGCGACGCCGGGGCTTTTTTTTCCAACACGCTCCGGTTTTGTTTTCTGGCATTATCCCCTATATCACGTTGCAATCGGGCATGACCCCGGATTTGCCAAAGGTTCCCATGACAGTTACCGCTCCGATCACCCAAGACGTGCTGACGATCCCGCGCAGGATACCCGCGACCGATCGGATCAACGTGATCGGCCTGACCCGTGATCAATTGCGCGAGGCCTTGATCGAGGCTGGCACGCCAGGCACCCAGGCCAAAATGCGCGCGGGCCAGATCTGGACATGGCTCTACCATTGGGGCCTGCGCGATTTTACGGGCATGACCAACCTTGCCAAGGACTACCGGGCAATGCTGGCAAACCGCTTCTGCATCGAAATCCCGCAAGTTGTCACCCGCCAGATCAGCGCCGATGGCACTCGCAAATACCTTGTCCGCATTGCGGGCGGGCATGAGGTCGAGGTTGTTTATATCCCCGAAACCGACCGCGGCACCTTGTGCATTTCCAGCCAGGTTGGCTGCACGCTGACCTGTTCGTTCTGCCATACCGGCACGCAAAAACTGGTTCGCAACCTGACCGCCGGTGAAATTGTCGGCCAGGTTATGCTGGCCCGCGATGATCTGAACGAATGGCCCGTGCAGGGCGACCCCAACAAAGAAGGCCGCCTGATCTCCAACGTCGTGCTGATGGGCATGGGCGAGCCGTTGTACAACTTTGAAAACGTCCGCGACGGCCTGCGCGTCATCATGGATAACGAAGGCATCGCCTTGGGCCGCCGCCGCATCACCCTATCAACCAGCGGTGTGGTCCCCGAAATCGCCCGCACTGCCACCGAAATCGGCTGCCTGCTGGCGGTGTCGTTCCACGCCACCACGGACGAGGTGCGCGACCAACTGGTGCCGATCAACAAAAAGTGGAACATCGCGACTTTGCTGGACGCGCTGCGCGCCTATCCCGGCCTGACCAATTCCGAACGCATCACTTTCGAATATGTCATGCTGCAAGGCGTCAACGACAGCAAGGAAGACGCGCACCGGCTGGTCGATCTGATCCGCGGCATCCCCGCCAAGATCAACCTGATCCCGTTCAACGAATGGCCGGGTGCCCCCTACAAACGCTCGTCCGGCAACCGCATTCACGCCTTCGCCGACATTATCCACAACGCCGGCTATGCCAGCCCGATCCGCACCCCGCGCGGCGAAGACATCATGGCGGCGTGTGGGCAATTGAAATCGGCGACGGAAAAGGTGCGCAAAGCACGGGCTTAACGCCGCAAAGACTTGACCCGATTGGGCCGCCTGCTACCCCTTGCGGCATGACCCTGGCCATCCTCCCCAACTCCACCGCCCGGCGCATCTTCCTTGCGCGCCATGCCCTTTGCGATACCCCGACCGGCCCGGCCAAAGGCGAAGCCCTTGCTGACCTGATCACCCGGATCGGCTTTGTGCAGGTCGACAGCATCAATACGGTCGAACGCGCGCATCACATGATCCTGTTTGCCCGCCGCCAATCCTACAAACCCGAAAACCTCAAACGTCTGCTGGAACGCGACCGCACCCTGTTCGAACATTGGACGCATGACGCCTCGATCGTGCCCGTCCACCTGTTCCCGCATTGGCAACACCGCTTTGCCCGCGACACCCACCGCCTGCACGACAACTGGCGCAACTGGTTTCGCGACGGCTACGAAGCCAAGTTCGATGAAATCCTGAACCGCATCGCCGCGCACGGGCCGGTCACAAGCACCGACGTCGGCGTGGGCGAGGAGCGGGGCAAAGGCGGCTGGTGGGATTGGCACCCGTCCAAAACCGCGCTTGAATGGCTGTGGCGCACTGGTGCCCTATCCATCACGAGGCGCGACGGCTTCCAAAAGGTCTATGACCTGACCGAACGCGTCATCCCCGATGCCCACCGCGCAGCCACGCCCGACCTTGAAGCCAGCACAAATTGGGCCTGCAATTCCGCCCTGAACCACCTCGGCTTCGCCACCCCCACCGAAATCGCCGCCTACTGGAACGCCGTCCCCATCGCCGATGCACGGCAATGGTGCCGCGATGAACTCCGCCGCGGCACCCTTGTCGAAATCGCCGTTCAGGCCGCCGACGGCACCCACCGCCCCACTTACACCCACCCCGAAACCCTGACCGAAATCCCGTCCGAACCCCCCGCTCGCATCCGCATCCTGTCGCCCTTCGATCCCGCCCTGCGTGACCGCAACCGCGCCGAGCGCCTGTTCGGCTTCACCTACCGGATCGAGGTTTTCGTGCCAGAAGCCAAACGCACCTACGGCTACTACGTCTTCCCCATCCTCGAAGGCGCGCAAATCATCGCCCGCATAGACATGAAAGCCATCCGCGCCCGCGGCGTGCTGGAAGTCCGCGCCATCTGGCCCGAACCCGGCTTCAAACTAGGCCAAGGCCGCATGGCCAAACTGGAAAGCGAGCTCAACCGCATGGCGATATTCGCCGGCTGTGATAGGGTTGAGTTTCGGTCCGGCTGGATGCGCGAGCCAATCCGCGACCCCCACAAACGACCGCTCACATGATTAAAGGCTCCTGCCATTGCGACGCAGTCCACTGGGCATTTGACGGCATCCCAAAAGATGCCACCGCCTGCAACTGCACCGTCTGCCGCCGCTACGGCACGCTTTGGGCCTACGGTTATGTAGATGACCCGATCTCTGTTTCCGGCCCAACCAGCAGCTACATCTGGGGCCACGAATCCATCGGCTTCCACTTCTGCCCCACCTGCGGCTGCATCGCCTATTGGCGTGGCCTTAAGCCTGGAAAATCAGGCAAAACCCGCATCGCCGTAAACCTGCGCCTTGCCGACCCCGAAGCCGTAGCCGCCATCCGGGTAGACCAATTCGACGGCCTGACCACCTGGCAGAACCTCCCCCGCACCGGCAAATGCGTCTTGGATATGTGGTTCTAGACAGGCCGGGCATTCACCGCGCACCGCGCCGCAGGTCGGGGCTTGACCCCACTCAGCCCCTTAAATCCCCGCGTACCACTCATACCCCCGATCCGCCCAATAGCTTCCTTTGCCCAACCCATAACTGGCGAAACTGTCCACCAGCTCAATCGTATGCACATATTTCGCCATCTTATACCCCAACTGCCGCTCCACCCGCAGGCGAAGGGGTGCGCCATTCGCCACCGGCAGCGCCGCCCCGTTCAGCCCGTACGCAAGGATCGTCTGCGGGTGATACGCATCAATCAAATCAATCGACTCGTAATACGTGACCTCGCCCGACAAACTGCGTTCCAGCGCGTCATAGCAGTGGAAAACCGCGAACCGTGCGTTCGCTTTCGGGCGCGCCTCGTTCAACACCGCCGACAGGGGGACCCCGGTCCATTTGGCAATGCAGGACCAGCCTTCCACACAATCGTGCCGCGTGATTTGCGTTTGCGAAGGCATCGCCTTCAACTGGCGCAGCGGAACCGAAACCGGCTTTTCGACCAGCCCCGTCACGGCTAATCTGTACCCGGCGAACGCGGTCTCTTTCAAGCGCAGATACTCCGCCCCATCCGGGTCAACCGACCCATTTGGCCGCTGCCCCTGCCGGATATCCGCCTTGGAATATTCCGGGGCCAACGTGTGCCCGCCCCCCAAAAACCGCTGCGCCCGGTAGGTTAGCCCGCTAACACTTTCAAATGCATTCCGCAGCGCTGTATCCTTCGCATTCGCCCCGTCCAGCACTTTGCAGCCCGATAGCCCAAGCGCCGCAGCCCCCAGCAAAAGCCCACGCCGATCAAGCATCTTCGCCTCCCTTGTCAGGATCAATCCGGTACCAGCCGGTTACAATCGAGCGAAGTTCATTGATCGGTCCCGCCGCGAAAATCATCACCATATGCACGACAAAAAACCCGATCAGCCCGATCATCATCAGAAAATGGATCGTCCGCGCGGTTTGCCGCTCGCCAAAGAGATCCAGCAGCCACGGTGCGATCGCATTGAAGGACGGTGACATCGAAAGCCCAGTCAAAATCATCAACGGAAATGCCACAAACATGACTGACCCATATGCCAGTTTCTGCAGCACATTATACTGGGGTGTATGGTGAAACCGCAGCCTTGCATGGTTGGCCACGTCACCCGGCAAGGCCCGCAGATCGGCAACCGACGGGATCAGCGTCCGCAAATGCCCGGTAATTGTAGACGCGACCAACCAGACCAGAAGTGTGCCGACCAGCACCCACGCAAAAAAGAAATGGATCACCCGACCGGTCGCTAGACTGCGGTTTGACGGAATGGTCAGCGCCGCCGGAATGGCCTGAATATCCTGATCCGGCCCGGAAACGCCAAGATAGCCGGTGGTGTCGAATTCATGGCCAAACACACGGGTATATCCGGAGATCGAAGTGGCTCCTTCACGCGCGCCGATCTCGAGGATGGCGTTGTCATACTCAAAGCCGCTTTCCTGCCCGATATGCAGTGAGGGGAAGGCGTTGAATATCTGTAATCCCGTCAGCATCAGGAAGAACAGGCAGTTGGCCCATATCCAATGCGTGATCCGCATCCATACCGATTGCCGGTAGATCAACGGCCCTTTTGCACCCTGTGTCATTCCAGCCCCTTCAGCCGCTTGGTGGTCTTTGCTGATGTAACGGGCTTTTGGCTGGATAAGTTTCAGCGGCTTGTGCCGCGTATGTTTAGATCTTGCGTTATGGTGCGATATCGTACTGTATGATGCGATATCGTACCATAATAGGAGAGTCTCATGTCCCATTCCCGCAGAAAATTCCTTACCGTTGTTGGCGGTGGCGTCATTCTTGCAGCCTCTGCAGGCTTTGCGTTGGTCGCCACCCGCAAGCCACAATCGGCCACACTCGCGTGGCAGACGGCTGGTCGGGATGCCGATCCGCGCCGCAAGGCGCTGTCTTATGCGCTGTTGGCGCCCAATCCACACAATCGCCAACCCTGGCTGGTTGATCCGGCAGAACCCGGGACAATCACGCTTTACGCCGATCCCACGCGCCTTTTGCCGCATACAGACCCGCAAAACCGACAGATCACCATAGGGCTTGGCTGCTTTCTTGAAGTCATGCGCATGGCCGCCAGCAATGATGGCTACCGGGTTTCGATTACGCCGTTTCCGGAGGGTGAAGCCGCAGCAGGGCTGGACGAGCGGCCCGTTGCACGCGCGGTTTTCACGGCCGACGCAACCACAGCCCCCGATCCGCTGTTTGCCCAAGTGCCTGTTCGCAGGACCAACAAAGAACCCTACGACACCACCAAGCCGGTGCCGGAAACGGTACTGCCGTCATTGCGCGCTGCTGCCGTCGCGGGCACGCAGTTTGGGGCATCTTTTGCAGAGGTAGACATTGCAGACCTTCGCACGCTGACCCGTCATGCCCTGACGGTCGAAATTGAAACGCCGCGGACCTACAAGGAAAGTGTTGATCTGTTCCGCATCGGCAGCGCCGAGGTTGACGCAAATCCCGATGGCATTGATTTCACGGGACCGCTTTTCGAAACCATGGCGGCAACCGGCCTGTTCACGCGCGAGACGGCACTAGATACCACGTCGCAAGCCTACAAGGCCGGGCTTGCTGCGGTCTATGAAAATGCAGACACCGCGATGGGGCATATCTGGCTAGTCACCGCCGACAATCGCCGCATCGATCAGATTGCCGCCGGGGCAGACTGGGTGCGCGTCAATCTTGCCGCGACCAAAGCTGGTCTGGCTTTGCAACCCTTGAGCCAAGCCTTGCAGGAATACCCTGAAATGGCAGCACACTATACTGCCATTCATGCGCGGCTTGCGCCGGACGGTGGGACAGTTCAAATGCTGGCGCGAATTGGCTATGGTGCAAAGACATCCGCCAGTCCGCGCTGGCCTCTGGAGACCCGGATCATCAATGCCTGACCAAGACACCGCCTCGGACGCCGCACGCTTTTTCACATTTTTCAACGAGGTGGGGATTGTGTATCAACTGGCATCCGCGATGTTCGAGGCGCGCCTGCCGCCTGGGATTCTGGTTTCCCAGTTCGCGGTACTTAACCATCTGGTACGGGTGAGGGACGGTCGGACCCCGCTTGATCTGGCGCGGGCCTTTCAGGTGCCGAAAACCACCATGACCCATTCGTTGGTCGTGCTGGAAAAACATCATCTGATCCGGCTTGCGCCCAATCCCCGCGACGGCCGCAGCAAATGCGTCTGGATTACCGATCAGGGGCGCGAGTTTCGCCAGGCGGCCATTGAAAGCCTCACCCCCGACTTCTCTGCTCTGGCCGCAAGGTTCGCGGTCGGCCAACTGGACACGATGCTGCCGGTCTTGCAACATCTGCGCAAGGAAATGGACCTGCAGCGCGACGGCTGATCACCCGACCGACGCCGGTCTTCAGACCGCGAGGTCAGCCCAGATGCGCGCCGGCAGCCAACTGAGCCACCTTTCGCAGAACCTCGGCAACCGGCATTCCCGATCCGATGTCTTTCACGATGGCGGACCCCACGACGCAGCCATCAGCAATCGATGCGATGCCCTGTGCGGCCTCTGGCGTTGTGATGCCAAAACCAACGATCACCGGCAGGTCTGTTGCCGCCTTGATGCGTGCCACTTCGGGGGCCACGTCTTCAGGTCGCGCTGCCGCTGCCCCGGTAATACCTGTGATAGAGACGTAATAGACAAAGCCAGAGGTATTTTGCAGCACAGTCGGCAGACGCTTTGCATCGGTGGTGGGTGTTGCCAGACGGATGAAATTCAACCCCGCCGCCTGTGCGGGCAGGCACAGTTCGGCATCTTCCTCGGGTGGCAGATCGACTACGATCAGGCCGTCAATGCCGGCAGCTATCGCATCGGCGATGAATGCCGCCACGCCACGCGAATAGATCGGGTTGTAATAGCCCATCATCACGATCGGCGTCGTGGTATCGCCCTTCCGGAACGCTCGTGCCATATCGAGCGTCTTTTGCAATGTCATGCCCGCCTCCAGCGCCCGCTGCCCGGCAAGCTGGATCGTCGGCCCATCGGCCATCGGGTCGGTGAACGGCATACCCAGCTCGATGATATCGACACCCGCGCCCGGCAGACCCTGCATCACCGCCGTTGACACCGCAAGATCAGGATCACCGGCCATGATATAGGCGACGAAGGCCTTTTTATTTTGCGACCGCAGCCGGGTAAAGGTATCATCAATTCTGGTCATCTTGCGGCCCATTCCTGCACATCCAATTGCGGTGTGCACGGGTGCCGGGCGAAAATCAATGCCTGTCCGCGCCGCGTCATGGCAATGCTTGAACCTTCGCCACCGCCCCACTAGAAGAGCGCGGTCAACGGGAGTGTGGGCATGGGTTTCAAAATGGGTATCGTGGGTTTGCCGAATGTCGGTAAATCGACCCTTTTCAACGCGCTGACCCGCACTGCGGCGGCACAGGCAGCGAACTTTCCTTTCTGCACGATCGAGCCGAATGTGGGCGAAGTTGCGGTGCCCGACGCGCGGCTCGATCGACTGGCGGCGATTGCGGGCAGCAAGCAGATCATCCCCACCCGGATGACCTTTGTCGATATTGCAGGGCTGGTGCGCGGCGCGTCAAAGGGCGAGGGTCTGGGCAACCAGTTTCTTGCCAATATCCGCGAATGCGATGCCATAGCGCATGTGCTGCGCTGTTTCGAGGACGGCGATATCACCCATGTCGAAGGCCGAATCGACCCGGTTGCCGACGCCGAAACCGTTGAGACAGAGTTGATGCTGGCGGATCTGGAATCGATCGAGAAACGTCTGGCCAACCTCGCCCGCAAACTGCGCGGCGGTTCGGACAAAGACGCCGCCGATCAGGACCGATTGCTGCGTGCGGCGCTCGCGGCATTGGAAAAAGGCAACCCCGCGCGATCCGTCAAAATTGCTGAAGATGATCAGCGTCAATGGCGGCTTCTGCAGCTCTTAACATCCAAGCCGGTGCTTTATGTCTGCAACGTCGAGGAAGCATGCGCCGCCAACGGCAATTCCCAGTCCGCCCGCGTCGCCGAAATGGCTACAAAACAGGGTTCTGCTTCGGTCGTCATCTCGGCCCGCATCGAGGAAGAAATCAGCCAGCTTGCCGATGACGAAGCCGCCATGTTTCTGGAAGAAATGGGCCTGCACGAAGCGGGGTTGGACCGGCTGATCAAGGCGGGATACCAGCTTCTGGGCTTGCAGACCTATTTCACCGTCGGCCCGAAAGAAGCCCGCGCCTGGACCATTCCGGCAGGTACTTTGGCACCCCAAGCGGCAGGCGTCATCCATGGCGATTTTGAGAAAGGCTTCATCCGGTCCGAAACCGTGGCCTATGACGACTATATCGCCGGCAACGGCGAGGCCGGGGCCAAGGAAGCCGGCAAGTTCCGGGTTGAGGGAAAAACATACGAAGTGAAAGATGGCGACGTGCTGCATTTCCTGTTCAGCGGCTGATCTGGCGCGTAAGATATTGATATCCTGTTGGAATGAGTGAGTATTGAGTGATTTGCGCTGTTTGACGCCCGTGCGTACCGGTTGTGGCGGTGAGGCACGTCGAGTAGTTTTGGCGCATTGGGGCAGATGCCGGACATAAGCCCATATACTGCGCCCAAACTGACTTGGTGCCCGCCGGAAAGCGCGGTTTTTAATGGCCCGGCTCTGTCCCGCCCGCAGAAATGCAAAAACCCGTTCACACCCGGTTAAGCAACTTCGGAGTACCAATAAAGCAATCGGGCCTGAGTTCGGAATTGTGCTTGCGCCGTTCCAGCGGTGAGCATCTTCTGCGTCACCGGATTGTGGGTTCGCAGCCAGCTGCAACTTTGTTCCTTTTTGGAGATGTCATGCGCTTTGTTCGTCTGATCGCTTTTGTTCTTTTGCTCGGCATCGGTGCGGTGTTTTTTGGATATGGACCGCGGATCAGCGGGATGGTCCTGATCGAAGGACTGGCTATGCCCTGGGACACATCGGTGCTTCTGGTCGGGCAGTCATTTGGGGAGAACAAATCAATTCCCTATTTCATCAGGATATTTGGCGAGGCGTCGGAGCCTGAACAAGACTACTGGCTTGCAACGACCGTGAACGTCGCTCTTGTCGAAGATGTGCCGCTTGATATGGCGTTACTTGACAAAGAAATTTTGCGCGTCGCCCCGGATGTTGTGGTCGTGATGGCAGACTACCGCATGGCGAGCGGTCCGGGCGGGTCGCGTGATATGCGCTCGAAGTTGATTGACGTGGGCCAGCGGGCATTGGACAGCGGGGCGAAACTTGTGATCGTTGCCCATCCACCCAGCGCGGCAGAACGTTCGATTTCGTTTGCCAACACGGCGAAATCCATCGAGCGATTGGTATCGGACGTGGCAAAGAGCCTGAATAGTGGTGTGGCGTATGCCGGGCGGACCTGGGCTGCAATCCCCAGTGAGCAGCGAGGCATTCTGTATGAAGGCAATCAAGGATTGCCATCGCAAGAGGGTGAAAAGCTGATTGCACTTTCCATTCTGGCGGCGCTCGACGAACTGCCTTACGCAACGATTGATTTTGCCGATCTTGGGCTTGAACCCGGCACAGCCGAGAAACTAAAGGACCTGTGGCCCAATCTGCAGGTATCAGTGGACTGACCCTGCTGATGGGAAAGGTCGCGTCCGGCAGGTCCGGCCATTTGGAGGGTGGCAGCCCCGGTCAGAGCGAAGTGTATACTAAAGCAGCGTGGGATCGTTTCCCCCCTTGCCCACTCTACGTTGCCTCGCTAAATATCACCCGTCGGAAGCGTGGCTGAGAGGCCGAAAGCACTCGGTTGCTAACTGAGCGTGGGTGGAAGCCCACCGTGGGTTCGAATCCCACCGCTTCCGCCAATACATCATTTTTATTAGTTTGTCTGGGTCGTGTTCAGCGGCCTTTTTTGTTTGTTTGCAAGGGGTTTTGGTAAACAGCCTTTATGCTGGATTTCTTTCGATTGTGCTGATACGCTTTCCTTGTGTGGTATGGAATGTGGTATTTCAAATGGCCCTCACTGGGAAACTTACAAAGAAACTGGTCGATAACCTAGGCGCTGGGCGGCATGGCGATGGGGGCGGCTTGTATCTTGTCGTTGATCCATCAGGCGCGCGGCGGTGGATCGTGCGGGTTGTGGTCAAAGGGCAAAGAAATGCCAAGGGCGCGCCACTGAGAACTGACTTTGGTTTGGGTGGGGCCGATGTGGTCACGCTGAACCAAGGCCGGGAGCGCGCACTGGAATATCGCCGTATGGCCAAGCAAGGTTTGAATCCAAGGTTCAATGCCAGCCGTGAAATACCCACGTTTCTGGAGGTTGCCGGGCAGGTACATATCGACCGGATGCCAACATGGAAGAATGCCAAGCATGGCGCGCAATGGATCAACACGTTGCGTGACTATGCTTTTCCCAAGATTGGGCGGATGCCCGTTGATAGCATTGGCCAGCCAGAAGTTTTGATGTGCCTTTCGCCAATATGGACAGATAAACATGAAACCGCGCGGCGGTTAGCGCAGCGTATCAAAACTGTTCTGGACGTGGCCAAGTCAAAAGGTTTCCGGTCGGGTGAAAACCCAGTGACTGCGATCCATGAAGCGCATGTGCTGCCAAAGGTGAAGACAAAGCCAAAGCACCACAATGCAATGCTTTGGCAAGACGTGCCTGCCTTTTATGCAGACCTGAAGACACGCGATGCCATGGCGGCAAAGGCGCTAATGTTCACTTGCTTGACTGGATCACGCACGGGCGAAGTGCTGGGGATGCAATGGGGCGAGATTGATTTTGATGCGCGGCTTTGGAGCTGCCCAGCTGATAGAATGAAAGGTGGCATTGTTCATAGGGTGCCATTGACCGATGAAATGCTGACGATCATCGAACCTTTGCGCGCTATGAAATCGGAATATGTGTTTGAAGGACAAAAGCGGCACAAGCCCTTGTCAAACATGGCCATGCTGATGCTATTGCGGCGGATGCAGGTCGATGGAGTTACTGTGCATGGTTTTAGGTCCACTTTCCGCGATTGGGCGTCTGAGGCGGCAAATGCACCGCGCGAAGTTGCGGAAATGAGTTTGGCGCATAAAGTCGGGTCTGATGTGGAGCGGGCTTATGCACGGTCGGATTTGTTAGAAAAGCGACGGTTGCTGATGGAGCGGTGGACAGGATTTGTAAATGGTAACGCGGGCAAAATCGTGAGGATTGGATAGGTGTTTTGTCCAGTTGGGTATAGGTCGGCGGCGGAACTCTGGCATGAGTATCAAGATCGTCGCTTACCAGAGGTCTATGTGTCGGCTGCAAAAGCATACACCGATCATATTACCACATTCTCCCTTCTTAGAGGATCACCTTTAGATATTTGTGAGTTTTTGTTCCTTTATTCACTTAGCTCGGTTGGTTTCTATCTTGCGTCACCTGTAGGAAATATCGTCCGCGTGTTCATTGTATTCGAAGATGAACGCCCAAGTATATTTACGGTCCTTACGCCCCATGCGTCTGCCTATAATCATGCAGCCGCAGGGCTTGATAAGGGCTTTCAGGCGTCTGTGAAAAATCTGGCGGGGAGTCGGTTTGCGGCATGGGACCATGAAGTTGCCAAACAAGGCAGTTGGTCAAATAGCTATCCTCTTTTTACGGAAGCAGAATTTGAAATTCGTCTTACTGACGGTTTTCTGATTCAGCACCATACATTGCCAAGGTATTTCATCAGGCCAAGCTATCTTATCGCCAGTCATATCGCACCGTGGGCAAGCGATCATGCGAACAATGCAGAAATTCAACCAATACTTGAACATTATGCAGGATGGTCAATTTGCATTGATGAGGCAACTTACCGAGGGGAATGGCAGGAATACCTATGTGGTCGAGCAGCCATATTTGCAGACAACGCAACGATTGAAAGAAGTGCAAGTCCGGGTCGCCCTAGGCTGGAAAGCGCATATGCGGCTTTTGCTTCAATGCGCTTCGACAAGGGTAAGCTTTCATGGGCGCAGGTTCGTGCAAAGATTCGGCGTGAAACGGGTGAAGAACCAAGTGACAAAGCCCTTAGAAATTGGCGCAATGAAAACTTGAAGGGTTTGCAGTCCTAGGGATAAATATGGGATAAAACTAGGAAAGCCCTAAACAAATATTTCCCATTTATCCCAGTATTCCAAAACCAAAAGCACTGGGCCTAACTGATTACCAATCGCAAAAACGAAGGGTAATCTAATGGCAAACTTATTCGAGCAAAACCGAAACTACGTTCTTGGCGATACTGAACTTGATCTGATTGGCGACCGCGAAAAGCTGGCGCAGTGGCGTCACAAGGGCATGGGGCCAGCGTTTTATCGCCTTGGTCGCAAGATCATTTATCGCGGGGTGGACCTGAACGCTTGGGCCGAATCCAGTCGCGTTGACCCCGGCAAGGGTGAGCGCGCCTGATGGCAAAGCGCTTATCGCCGCGAAAGATCAAAACCCACAACCAATACACCTATGAACAAGCGGCGGATGCGCTGGGCGTTTCGGTGCAGACGGTGCGGTTGTGGCGGTTGGCAGGCCTGCCCGTTCTGGACAGTCAGAAACCGCATTTGATCTTGGGCTTCGCGCTAAAGGATTTTCTGAACAAGCGGGCGACCAAACCCGAACGCCGTTTGGCGCGGGATCAGTTCCTTTGCATGGCATGCAATGCCCCCCGGCGCGCTTACGGTGGCATGGCTGACTATCTGCCCTACACCCCAACGCTGGGCAGGTTGGAGGCGCTCTGTGAGGCCTGCCATGGGCTTTGCGGCAAGTTTGCCAGCCCGTCCATTTGCACGGAACTGACCCCAATCCTGGCCATCGCCACGCGCTACGGGAAATGACCCTAATGGAACCCGTCAAACCTAACGTGAACCATAACTTCCGCACCCGCACTGAATCCGCCGGAAATGATGGGCGTGCACGGGTCAGAACCCACTAAGAAAAGGATTATAAATGATGACGCGATTTGTGGAAGAAAACGAGCGTATCAAACACGACTACGCCACCTATTTGCGCCATGCAAAGGGCCAGGACGAAAGCTCAATTGATAAGGCGCGCGCGGCGATCCGGCGGTTTGAAGAAAGCACCAAGTTCAAGCCGTTCAAGAAATTCCATCGCCAACAGGCAGCGGAATTCAAAGCCTATCTGGACAGACAGAAAACCGCCAAGACGGGCAAGGCTTTGGGGATTTCAACAGTCGATGCCACCTTGCGCTTGGTCAAAGGCTTCTTTCATTGGCTGGTCAGTCGTGCCGGGTTCAAGCGGGTGCTGACCTATGCTGATGTGGAATATTTCAATAACACGCGCAAGGCGGGGCGGGTGGCGCATACCCAGCGCACAATCCCTTACCCGTCGATGCAACAGGCCGCTTTTGCATTTCAAGCAATGCCGTTTGAGACGGAATTTCAAAAGCGCGACAAGGCATTGTTTGCGTTTTTCATGCTGACAGGCGCGCGGGATGGGGCGGTGGCGTCGCTGAAATTGAAGCACGTCAATGTGGCGCTGGGCCATGTGTTCCAAGACGCGCGCGAGGTGAATACCAAGGCGGCCAAGACAATCCATTGCCAGTTCTTTCCTGTCGATCCGGCCTATCGCATCTGTTTTGCGGCCTATGTCACCTTTCTGCGCGAGGTGAAACTGTCCGGGCCAGAGGATGCGCTGTTTCCCAAGGCGCGAGTGGAGGTTGTGGCGGGGCAGGGATTTGTCAATCTTGGGCTGGCGCGCACGGGGTTTGCCAATGCGGCCAAGCTAAATACCATCATCCGGGGGGCGTTTGCCGCTGTTCAGATGCCGCAATATACGCCTCATGCTTTTCGCAAGACGCTAACGCATTTAGGGGCCGAACTGTGCAAGGGGCCGGAGGAATTCAAAGCGTGGTCGATGAATTTGGGGCATGAAAATGTAGCGACAACCATCAATTCCTACCTGCCCGTCACGACCGAACGGCAAATGGAATTGATCCGTGGCATCGGGGCTTAAGTTGGGGCTTCAAGCTTGCCAGCAAGTGCTTGAATGCTAAGCGATGTTGCCTTGGCCTTTTGCATCAGCGCCTCTAGGGCCTGCAAATCCATTTGGTCCACAGTCTCGCCAAACGCGGAAAGCTGTTCAAGCAGCAGCCTGCCTTCAAGCTGAACTGCATCAATCGGCGAACGTTCAAAAATTCCACCTGACTTGCCCAATGTCATAGGTTGCTTTCGTGCATGGTTGGCCCAGCTGGCGCGGTAAATTTGGCAGGTGAGTACCAGTGAAACTTGGGCTTGCCGCGCGTCATTCATGGCAGCTTTTGCTTGTATCCGAAGGCTGTTCAGTTCGGCTTGCTTGGCTTGGCCAAGCCCCAACAGGCCTGTGCGATAGGCAAGATGGGCATAGATCAGCGCGGCTACGGTGATGGCGACACCCAAGATTTCCAGCCATTGGCGCGTGGCCCATTCCAGAACAGTCGTCATCAATCCCTATCTTTCCCAAGCCACATTTGCCGCCGAATATCCACCATATGGGAAGCCCTGCCCCCTTTCACAACACGCAAAGGGGTTTGCGCCTGCTGGAACGCTTGGCTAGGGTTGCGGCCAACGTGGCCTAGCGCACGAATGGTTTTGCAGACAGGTAAATTTACATGCCCACATTGCGATGGTTGACGCGGGATCAGGATGTGCGGGCGGCGGAAAAGGTGCCGTATCGGTTGTTGGAGGAAGTGCCGGGCCTAGGCCATGGCGACCGTGATACCGGCAATATGTTGATCCAAGGCGATAACCTAGAGGCGCTGAAATCGCTGTTGCCGTTCTATGCGGGGCAGGTGAAGTGCATCTATATCGACCCGCCCTATAACACCGGGTCGGCGTTTGAACATTACGACGACAATCTGGAACATTCGCAATGGCTGGCCATGATGTGGCCAAGGCTGGAATTGTTGCGCGAGTTGTTGGCGGAAGATGGCTCGATTTGGGTGAGTATTGATGACCGGGAAGCGCATTATCTTAAGGTGATTATGGATGAAGTGTTTGGGAGAAAGAATTTTCTAGCGAATGTCGTCTGGCAAAAACGATATTCGCGGGAAAATCGGGGTGTTTTAGGCGATGCCCATGAGCATATTCCGGTCTATTTGCGAGATGAAGAATCTTTTAGAAAACGTGCAAATCGAATTCCACTGGATGAGAAACAGGCGAAGGTTATCGCAACCCTGAAAACCCAAACGAAACTGATCCTACAAAGCGGTGGCGCGGGCTTCCCATGACTGCGCAGGGTTTCAGGCCCAATCAAATGTATAAGATCGTTTCCCCGTCTGGAAAAGTTCACTCACCGCCTGAAGGTCGCTGTTGGTCGATGATCGAAAGTGAGTTTGAAAAGAAGAAATCGGACGGTCGGGTGTATTGGGGAAAGAATGGCGAAGCGGCCCCTAGCATCATCAGATTTCTATCTGAAGTCGACGGCATTGTGCCTTGGACGTGGTGGCCACATGAGGATGCAGGACATACCGATGAGTCTAAAAAAGAAAGCATAAAAATATTCGGTGCTGATGACAGTGCAGATACGCCAAAGCCCGAAAGATTGATCGAACGTATCTTTCAAATCGCCACAAACCCCGGCGATCTGGTGTTGGATAGCTTCCTCGGCTCTGGCACGACTGCCGCTGTGGCGCAAAAGATGAACCGCCGTTTCATCGGCATTGAAATGGGCGATCATGCGGTTACGCATTGCCAGCCTCGGCTGGTCAAGGTGGTGGACGGCGAACAGGGCGGGATTTCCAAGGCGCAGAACTGGCAAGGCGGTGGCGGTTTTCGGTTTTTCAAACTGGGGGCGGCGGTGTTTGATGAGTCGGGCGGGTTGCAACCGGATATTCGCTTTCCCACCCTTGCCGCGCATATCTGGTTTTCGGAAATGAACGCGCCGTGGAACCCACCGGAAACCGCCACGCCCTTTCTTGGCGCGCTGGGCGGGCGGGGGATTGCCTTGCTGTATAACGGCATTTTGGGCGATAAATCGGTCAATGGCGGCAATGTGCTGAACCGCCAAACCCTGCGCGTGATCCGCGAGGTGGCGGGCGGTTTTGAGGGGCCGATGACGATTTACGGCGAACGCACGGTGCTGTCTGATGCGGTTTTGGAGGGGGAGGCGATAACCTTCAAACAAACGCCCTATGACGTGAGGGCGCGCAAATGAAGCTTAAGAAATATCAGCAACAGACGCTGGACACGCTAAGCGAATTTTTCAAGGAAGCGCGCGTTCGCGGGCCAGAGGCGGCGTTTGCAGGCGTGATATCTGAGCCCGAACAGGCCAAGCGGTTGCGCGGCTATGGCGGCAAATACAAGGCCGTGCCGGGGCTGGGGGCGGTGCCTTACGTCTGTTTGCGCCTGCCCACTGGGGGCGGCAAAACCCTGCTTGCGGCCCATGCGATTGCGCTGGCGCGTGATCACTGGATGGAACGGCAATATCCGGTTGTGGTTTGGCTGGTGCCATCCGACGCGATCCGGCGGCAAACAGTGGAGGCGCTGAAAGACGCGCGCCACCCCTATCGCCGGGCCTTGGATGATGCCTTTGAAGGCCGGGTGCGGGTGTTCGACATTGGCGATTTTGCGCAAAGCACGCCGCAAGACCTGCGCGCAAATCTGTGCGTGTTTATAGGCACGATCCAGACGTTGAAGGTTAGCAACACCAATGGTCGCAAGGTGTATGCCCATAATGAAATGATGGAACCGCATTTCAGCACCATATCGCCAAACGCGCCGGGGCTGGAACGCTGCGATGACGGGCCGATGAAAGGCGATATCCGGTTTTCATTCGCCAATCTGTTGCACCTGCACCGCCCCTTGGTGATTGTGGACGAGGCGCATACGGCAGTGACGGGGCTTGCCCATGAAATGCAGGCGCGGCTGAACCCCTCGGCCATTGTGGAATTTACCGCAACGCCCAAAGGGCGGTCGAACATCCTGCATTCGGTGACGGCGCAAGAGCTGAAAGACGAACAGATGATCAAGATGCCCGTGGTGTTGGAAGAACACCGCGACTGGCAATCGGCGGTCAATGGCGCGATTTTGAAGCGGGCGGAATTGTGGGAAATCGCCCAGCGCGACCGTGAGGCGTATATCCGGCCAATCGTGCTGTTTCAGGCGCAAAACAAGGATCAGGAAGTTACCGTCGAAGTGCTGCGCGACCATCTGGTCGAAGTAAAGGGCATACCGCCGGAAAGCATTGCCGTGGTGACGGGCAGTCAGCGCGAGTTGAACGGGATTGACCTGAAAGACCCGGCTTGCCCGATTGATTACGTGATCACGGTGCAGGCGTTGAAAGAAGGCTGGGATTGTTCGTTCGCCTATGTGTTCTGTTCGGTCGCCAATATCAGTTCGGCTGGCGATGCCGAACAGTTGCTGGGCCGGGTGTTGCGGATGCCCTACGCCACACGGCGCAGTGACCCCGCGCTGAACAAATCCTATGCCTGCCTGAACTCGCCACGCTTTCAAGATGCCGTGCGCGGTTTGGTGGACCGGCTGGTGGATATGGGGTTTGAGGAAAGCGAAGTTCAAGACAATATCGAAACGGTGCAGCCCGAATTGCTGGATGGCCTGTTCGGGCGACAAACGAAGGCAAAGCCAAGTTTCCATGTAAGTTTGGACGTGCCTGTTGCGGAATTGAAGGGGATTGAGACGGTCGCGCCTTACAAGATCAGGGTTGCGCCGGATGAAAACGGCAAGGCCAGAATTTCCGTCACCGACTATCCCACCCCGCAAGAGGAAGCACTGATATACGCCGCTATACCAGAACGCCACTACAAGCAGTTTCAGGCGGCGCTGGACGAATACAAGGCAGAGCATGCCGCGACAGCAACCCCGGCCCAGCGCGGGATCGGTTTCATAGCACCGCGCCTGATGGCGAATGTGCAGGGCGAATTGATGTTTGCCGACAATGCGCTGTTTCTGGAGTATCACGATTGGACGTTGCGGGATCATTCGCATCAGTTGTCAGAATCCGAATTTGCCATTCAACAGGTTGCCGACACGTTTGAAATTGATCTGGATGGCGACAAGCTGACAGTCGCGTTTTCAGACCAAACAGAACAGTTGTGGCAAGATATCGACGTTGAAGGTTGGACTGAGGCGGGTCTTGTTCAATGGTTGGACCGCAAGGTGCGCGACCGCTTTATCGGGCAGGGCGAATTGATTGCATGGCTTGGCGCGGTGGTATCACATTTGATCAGGGACCGGGGCATTCCGCTGTCATCACTGATGCGGTGCCAGTTCGTGTTAGCGCGGTGTGTGCAGAAAAAGCTGGATGCGATTTATGAGGCGGAAAGCAACAAATCCTACCAGATGAATCTGTTTGGAGGCGACGCTGCACCTGAGATAAGTTTTGATCAGGGGTTCAGGTTCTTTGACGGCATGTTTGCGGGCGTGCGCCTGTATCGCGGGCGGCAAAAATTCTTGCGACACTTCACCGGAAATGACCAAGTGCCTGCGTTCGATGGCAAGGGCGAAAACGGCAGTGAGGGGGAAGAACTGCAATGTGCTGTCGCCTTGGATAGCACTGGCGATGTTAAGCACTGGATCAGGAATGTTCCAAAACATCCGAATGCGTTTTTCTTGCCAAGGGCAGGCGGCTATCACTACCCCGATTTTGTGGCTGAACTGAAAGACGGTCGCACGCTGGTTGTCGAATACAAAGGGCAGCGAGGGAAGTCAGACCCAAAAGAGATTGAAAGCCTGAACATCGGCAAGAAGTGGCAAGCGGTTTCAGACAACAAAGCGGTCTATTGCCGGGTGGAGTTAGAACTGGACGGGTTGGACATGCGAGGCCAAATCATGCGGGCTATCAGGTAGGGGAAATGGCGTGAACCTAAGCGCGGTGTGGTATTTAATGTGGTATAAAATTTTCCTCTTCTTATAAGTTATCATAAAATCAATTACTTATCCGTATGGTTCTAGGGACACCGCTTCCGCCACTTGCCCTCACGAAAGCGTTCTCCCGATCTGGCGGTGGCCGGATTTTTCCGTTGTTTTCGAGGGTTATGCGGGAAAAGCTGTTCACCGTCAGTACCTCCACGAGGCCCCAGAACGTTCTCTCCAGGCCGATGTTCTCCGTACCTGTTGCCTGCGCCGATTTAGTGTTCAGGTATTAACGCATTGTATTGTAATCAGTTTTCTGGGTGTTCGCTTGGTTTTCGAGCGGGGTGGCGTTCGGGTTGAGATGCCACCAGGGTCCAACCATTCGATAGTGGTCTTGGGAGTCGATCGGAATGACACTGAGGGGGGGGAAGCGGACCCAAGCAGGTGCGGCATCGCATCCGCAGCATCACGCGATAGCGGTCATTCGAAGGGCACCTAAGCCTGACCAGAGTCGATGGTCAGTCAGCACGATAATATCCTCGGTCAACCGTTCTTCATCAGGCAGGCCACATGGTACTTTGCGCTGCGTAGAACGATGTTGGCCGAGTATGCGGCGGACCCTGCGCTCAGATGTGCTGAGGGTTTGCCGCACATGATCGATGCAAGGACGGCGACGGGAAGGGCTTAGAAGTTTCCCCTTGCGGCCTCGGTGAGGATCATCTTGTCCAAGGACAGATCCGCCACGACGCGCTTGAGGCGCTGGTTTTCTGTCTCGAGATCCTTCAGCCGTTTGAGCTGATCGCGGCTCATGCCGCCATACTCCTTGCGCCATCGATAGCAAGTCTGAATCGTTACACCGATCTGCCGCACAGCCTCAGAAACTGATTTTCCCTGCCCTTGCAAAACTTCAACCTGCCGAAGCTTTAGCACGATATCTTCCGGCTTCTCTCGTCTTCCAGCCATCGCCTAGTCCTCCTAAAACGGGACAATAATATCCCAATTGGTGGACCACTTCAGGGGGGCATTCCAGAAGAATCGTGCGAGGTTCTTCCGTGCATTCGTCCTCGAACCTGTAGATATGAGGATGTCGTCCCCGGCAACCCGGCAGATTGTCTTCGCCTGCCTGGCCAAAGGCTTGAGCCATATTCTTTGATGCACCACACCCGTCACACTTGACCCAAAGGTTTTCGGTTTGCAGTGACGCCCCGCTCTCAAAAAATCTCAGGGTGGACCGGCAAGCGCTTGGCCCGCCATGGACGAACCAGTGCCAAGAAAAATCATCCAGATGTCCCGCCCGGCAGGCCATGAGAAAACGAGCCGGAACTGCGTCAGCATCTCGAGCCTTCTGATCATTGTTTGACCCACGGCAACCCTCGTGGACAAAGCGCGTCTTTTCGGGTCGATACCTGTTTTCTTTGAGTTTGAACAAGCCGGCGTCGTATGGCGAAAGCAATCCGCACTTCACGCATCTGAGCCATTTCTGGAAGGGCTTGACCGGCACGCCGATGAGCGCCTCAGCTGAAAAAGGATCTACGATGTCTCTTTCGCCAATTGGTGGCATGCGCAGCGAGTCGACCTGTGGTCCAAGAACGCTCCTCACATTCGCCAGCAAGCGCGCCTCTTGAATTGGCGCCGCCCGCAGCGGGCTCATCCCGCCGCTACCGTGGCCGACTTTCTCACCGCCGTTCTCACTTTCGCCGTTTAGCAGCGAGAGCGGGAAACGGACGTAGAGCATCACCGCCAGGTGGATGATCTCAGGACTCGTTCGGGCGGATAAGGCTGCGATTGGTCATCGAACAAAGCTACTCGCACCCTCTTCCCCGCTCAAGCCCGTTCGCCTTGACGCCGCAGATCACCGGCCTGCCGCCGGCCAGGCCAGCCCGCAACGTCTGCTGTCACTGACCCGAGTTCATTGGGGCATAGAGAATCGTCTGCACCACGTGCAAGATATGTCGATGGACGAGGTTCGCTGCCGTGCCCGCTCCGGGGCTCCTGCCCTTGCCGGTGTTCGCAACGCGACCCTCGCTTTGATCCGACCTCGGCTTGTCGCACCGTGAAGCCCGCGAAGAAGCCCGCAAAAACTTCCGCGAGGATCGCCCGCACGCAATTCGGGTCGTAACCGGGCGGCCCGACTCTCATTGACACAAATTGAGCCCTTCCGTAACATCAAAGCATGAAGGGGACGTCAACATGGATTTCATTGAACGTATCTTTGGATTCTCTCCTGACAACGGCTCGGGAACTTTCGAGGGGAGTATTGTCATCGCGGTCATTGTCGTTGTCGTCGGCATTTATTTTTACAGAAGACAGAAATCATAGAGAAAATTACGTCATAGACATTTGGCGGGGATTCGTCCCGCCAGACAAGTAATCGTCGGGGCGTCCTCAACGTGGGAACACACGGTATGCTAGTGTCTTTGGTCAACGACATTCGAATTGGGGCCCTGCTGCTGTTCACTGCAGATTTCTGGAAGCGTTTCGCCGCCGGCCTGAAGGCGATCTTTGCTACGGTATGCATGCTGCTTTGCCGGCTGGCCAGGGGCCAGCGGCTGCCGAGTCCGGCACAGAACGATTGCTGCATTCAACTGCCGCCCGATATCTACAAGCGTGCTGACCCGCTCCTTTATGCCCAGTACTATCTGATGGCGCAGGGGCTCGCTGTCACCTGGGACAATCCCGACATCGACGTTTTCGACGCTGGCACACTAGTCACCGGTGGGCTTCAGATCGCCCATCGATATCGCGTCCGCGTCCGCGTCTGGAACGGATCTTACGACGCCCCTGCGGTCGGGGTGGGGGTGGCACTATCCTTTCTTTCCTTCGGTGTGCAAACCGTCTCTCATCCGATCGCCAGCACTGGCGTCAATCTCGGCGCCAAAGGTACGTTCGATTGTCCAGCGTACGCTGAGTTCGATTGGACCACACCGGCCGTTGGCGGCCATTACTGCCTTCAGGCCCAGCTTTCCTGGGGCGATGATGCCAATCCCGACAACAATCTTGGCCAGAAGAACATCAACGTTGCCCAGCTCCAGTCTCCGGCAAAATTCGCTTTCACCGTCCGCAACGAAGCCTCGGTCGCCCGCCGCTTCCAGATCGAAGCGGACAGCTATGGCCTACCTAAACTACGGCCATGTACCCCAGAACCGCCAGACGACCTGGGTCGCGGAAGCGACCTCGCGAACACGCCGAAATCGCGACTTGTCGAGAGCAAGGCGCGCTGGGCCAGAGCTCTTGGCGAACAGGCCTACGGCCGTTTTCCCGTTCCAGAGGACTGGTCGGTCATAATCGTGCCGAACAGAATTTCGCTCCAGCCGCGGCAGGAGGCCGAGGTCGCTGTAGAGATCGAGCCGAAGCACGCCGCCTTCAGCGGCTCACAAACTTTCAACTTCCACGTCTTCGCGATTAGCGAGAGCGGATTGCGCACCATGACCGGCGGCGTGACGCTGGTCGCAACGAAAGGCTGAGGCTCTCCGATGGCTTACAAGCACTTTACGAGCTGCTTTCTCTATCCGGGCGGAGGCAGGCCCTACAACGAGGATGACCGGCTGGCTTTCCTTGCCGGCCAAGCGCTCAAGATCATCGTGATCACGGGTCTCGCGGCCTCCTTTGGCTTCTTGCTCGGGCCGGTCGGCGCGGCGATTGCCGCCGGCATCGCATTTCTGGTTTCCGCTACCGCAACGATCGACAAGGCCGCCGCAGAATGGCTTAACCATCGCTTGATCTGCCTGGACAAGGACAATCCCAAATGTGCCGTTGGCATCGTGTCCTACAATCCATTCCGAAGCGATCTCGGCGCGTTTGACAATGATCAGTATTTCGACGTCATTCTGATGCCGCATCCGACGACCGAAATCCTCAACGCCGAAACGAACGAGGCGGCTCTGGCCGCGGCCAACCGCTACAATGCCGATGGTACCGTTGTCGCGGAATTCGCCGCGAAGATCTTGGCCCATCCGGCAAACGATATTCTCAATGACGGCTTGCAAGGCCATAAACTGCTGTTGCCGCGCGATGACCTAAAGACCGATTTGGGCTACGCTCCCGCCGACGACCATGCGCGCTGGGGCTTGCACTGCGAGGCCGAGGGCGACTTCTGGATCAAGATGCGCCAGTGGGCGCCGGCCATCGTCATCCTGCTGACGGCGGCACTGGTCGTCACCGCGGGGTCGGCGGCGGCCGGCGCCAGTGTTGGCGCTGCTGTCGGTTGCGCCATAGGATCGTTTTTCTTGGGCGCACTGGGCTGCTCTATCGGCTCTTTCCTTGGAGGATTGCTCGGCGGCGCCATTGGGGGCGCTATCGGCGGAGCAGCATCCTACTACGGAGCGATCAAACCGGTCCTGCAGGGGTTGTTCAACTGGAACCCAGGCGATGTCGAGGACGCCAATGTCGGCGACAAGGTGCTCGGACCTATCAGGATGGGCGATCATGTCGCCATCCTCGGCGAGCATGTCTATGACGGCTACCATAAAGGCTGGCACGAGTTTCATCCCCTGATGGCTGTGGTCAAATTTGATGGCGCGGCCGGTGTCGATTCAAGGTACTATCTTCAGTGGAACCCCGACTTTCCGGATACGGACACCGTCCCACCGAAACCTCCGGGAGAAGCGACCGATCTTACCGCTCAGGATATGCGCGATGGACTTGGCAGCTCGGCCTTCAGGACACGCTGCGAGAATTTGAGCAAAATCTGGTGCGCCATGCTCAACGATGCTTTCGATCCCGTGACCAAACGAACTCAGCAGGGACTGGACCAGCGTTGGACTATTCATCCGATGATCGATGGCTGCATTCCGGAGGCGCGGCCATCTGTCCCGCATATCGGCTGATGAGCTATGCCTGATTTTGGGTGACCGGGCCTGGTCAAGCGGCGCTGGTTGCGGCGGGATCGCTGGTTGCGACACCGTCAGTGGATTTGACGGCACCGTCATGTGTGGACGGTGTTGAGTTCCACCCAGAAGTGAGCCGTTTGGGCACATAGTTTTCATTGAGATTTGACCCATGTGACCCTTCCCCCAAGGCGGTGTGCGGCGGGGGGCAACGGAGTGATCCACATGGCTCTGTTGCACAAGTCCCGTGAGGGATTCATCTTGTGAATCCAGTGTGGTAGCTGGGCGGCATGAGCAGACCCACACGCCCAACATACAGGACCGGGAACTGGTCCGCCTATGTCCGTCGTCGAATGATTTGGAACAAGCGGCCTAATTTTGTTGCAGGAGGCTCGGGCTCATCGGGTTCAAGTTATGCTGCTTGACGCTGATGGTTCAAGCGGCGGTTTTGGATGGTCTGCTGTTTGATGCGTCTCCTTTCGGCTAGGATGGTTTCACCGCGGCCGAAGTAGACGTCGGCGGGGGTGAGGTTCCCGATGCTTTCATGATATCGACGGTTGTTGTAGTGGTCGATGAAGGCGGCGATGGCGGCTTCGAGTTCGCCCTCCATGAAGTAGTTCTCCAGCTAGATGCGGTTCTTCAGGGTCTGATGCCATCGCTCGATTTTGCCTTGAGTTTGCGGATGCATCGGCGCGCCGCGAACGTGTTTCATGCCCTTGTCCTCAAGATATTCGGCCAGGTCGCCCGCGATATAGGATGAGCCATTGTCGCGGGTGTTGTCAGAGGAAGTTTGCTTGCGGTTGGGGAGAGCGTTCCTCTAGCCTTCGGGCATGACAAAGCGCTCCCCCTTCCGCTACTTCAAGACGAGCCCTGAGATCATCCGCCTCGCGGTGATGCTCTACATCCGGT
>JANOGW010000013.1:0-30551 GCA_031406155.1 Pseudorhodobacter sp. | reverse complement strand
GCCTCACCCATCGCTGCCACATCCTTGAAACCGGCAACGACAGCTTCCGCTTCAAGGCAAGTTCAGCTGCCGCATCAGCTGCCAAGAAAAAGAAGGAGACAACACACCTCTTGACCACAGCATGACCCGAAATCCATAATCAGAGGTGGCTCACTTCTCGGTGAAAAACCCGGCTCAGTTCTGGGTGAAAATCAACAAGCTTGGGTCCCCAAAGATACATGGCGGTGCCGGGAATGGTCACCAGTTTCGTATCTGGCTCGCCGCCGGCCTCGATCAGAAGCACGCGGCACGAGGGATCTGCGCTAAGGCGATTTGCGAGGACGCATCCCGCAGAGCCCGCGCCAACGATGATGTAATCGAAGTTCATGGCGACACCTCCAGAAGTAGGGGACGCATGCGCTTGAGCATGGCACGAGAAGGCGGCAAAGACCATGATCAAGCGGTCTTGATATGATGGGTCAGGGGGGGGGGGGACATCCCGCCCGAGTCACAGCTTTGTCCCGGCCCACCCTTCGCGCCGTCCGTCGCCTTGGGCGTCGACCCGTTGGTGATGCCCAGCGCCAGCGCTTCCGCCTTTCGGGCAAAGCCGCTGTTCCCGGCTAGATGAAAGATTAGTGGCAGGTCAGATGACAGGAAATGATGCATCGGTATTGGGGCCTGGCTTGTCGCCTACGACGTCAGTGCCGAGCTTCGTCAGCCGGTCGCTTTTATGGAACTCGACCGATCGGACGACGGCCTGAACGCGGCTGTTTACCTTCAGCGCCTTGAACACGCCGTTGATATGCACCTTTACGGTGCCTTCGGCCAGCTGCAGTTCGCGGGCAATTGCTTTGTTTGAAAGGCCCCTTATCAGGAGCCGAAGCACTGCTTGTTGCTGTCTCGACAATTGAGCATTCGGTACCGATTCCCCCCTGCCCGCGACGCCAGTCACGTTTCCGATTAGATCCACGTGATCAACCATGTTGAACACCAAAGCATCGGTGCCGCGCGCGGCAGCTTCAACTACAGCTACGGGAACATAAACTCCGCCGGACAAAACAACCCGAACAGCATTTAATATCTCCGACCCGGACTGGGTTTTAAGAATGCAGCCATAGGCACCCTGAACCAGGCATTCAAAAACAAGATTGCGACTCGCATCGCCACATGTAGCAATAACTTTCAATTGCGGGTATCTTGATCGCAGGAATTGGATCGTGGCGGGACCAGCCACACCTGGCGCCGTAAGGTCAACGAACGCAAGTTTTACACTTGTTTTTTGTGACAGCTTTTCTAATGCCTCAACAAGACTAGTGACAACAAAAGAGGAAAAATCTGGGCCAAAGGCCCCCAAAACTGTCTGAACACCAAATCCAAATAACTGGTGACTGTCTAAAATAATTACATCCGGCCGAGCGTTCACAATATTTACCCCAAGGAAGCCTTCACTTGGCTTACGCCAAGCTCTAAACTTAAAGTCATATAACAGATCGTCTTTAATAAACTTAGCGAAGGGCCAATCTCCTACTGCAATAGTCACTTCCACGCACTGAGGTGTCAATCATCTTCGGTGCCGAAACGGATTGTTCTTAGTTCGGCAATAATGAGCGAAAGAATAGGCGCGGTTATGGTTCACTTAGCAATCATTGATTGAAGTCATCTTTCAGATTATCGTTGTGATTGTAGGATCGCTCTGGTCATGGCGCCCCCTTGAACTTCGGTGATGTCTCAAAACCGGACAAATACAGCCATGACGGGTGACGATTCGCAGATATTCGCAGAACCGCCTGCCCCGGTAGCGCAGCAAACCGCCGAACCGCGCGCAGTGTGGCCGCGACATTTCATGGTCTTCAAACGCCGGGCACATCAAAAGAAAGGGGTGTCTGGGTTGGTCCGGATCGGCGCGTAACACTTGATAACTTGGCAAGGCCAGCGAGCTTTGCAGCAGGTGGCGCGGTTCATTCGGACAGGTCATGGCCGATAGCCCCGACCGCTGTGTAAGGTGATCGCGAAACGGCCGAGATCGCGGATCATTCTACCAGAAATATACCGTCAGTATTAATGCGTTCGGCCTAGTCCAATTGTGGCAATACTATGTCTTCTTGCCGACTTTTTCTTGAGCGGTTTTTCGCGCATGATAACCTGTGATGTCATTCATGTCGCAAAGAGCAAAATTAATTGAAACAACGTCAGGACATTCTCAACTCTTGTCGACATGCACATTGAACAACCACAGTAAAATAATGTTTATATAGGGATCACCTGCCATGGTACAGTATATCCGATCAGATCTGGACTTCATTCTTCAGCAAATTCGTATTGCGGAAGATCACATTGAAGCCGGGGGAACGCGCGAGGCGCTTGTTAATCTCGTTGGCGACACGCAGCAACCACTGGGGATCAGAACGGTTGATGGTGCATTCAATAACCTCTTGCCGGGCCAGACCGATTTCGGGTCCGCTGACCAACCCTTTGATACGCTGGTTGCGCCACAGCATTTGCCGAACTACACGCCAGGCGCTACGGTTTTCGATTCCACACCGCGAACAATTTCGAACCTGATCGCTGATATGACCAGCAACAACCCGGCGGCGACTGCAGCCTATGATGCCAGTGTTGCGGCAGGTACCGGTGCTACGCAAACCGAGATCCTTGACGACTTTGGGGTGGGCACCGGCGTATTCCTTTACACTATCCCCAACGTCTCGCCAGACGTCGGGCTTTCCGCGCCCTTCAATTCCTGGATGACGCTGTTTGGCCAGTTCTTTGACCACGGCCTCGATTCGATCAACAAAGGCGGCGCGGGCCATGTCTTTATCACCGTCAATCCGGGCGATGACCTGTATGTCCCCGGCGGCCCGAACTTTATGATACTAACCCGTGCTTCGCTCGATACCAATGGCGATACCACGAACTCGACAACCCCGTTCATCGACCAGAATCAGACCTATGGTTCGCATGCGTCGCAGCAGACGCTGCTTCGCCAGTACATTCTTGATGTCAACGGTGACGTGGCCGAAACGGGCAAACTGATCGAGGGTTCAAATGGCGGCATGGCAACTTGGGCCGAGGTCAAGGCGCAGGCGCTGAACATTCTTGGCATTGTGCTTGATGATCTGGATGTGCTGGACATCCCGATGCTTGCTACCGACCTTTATGGCAATCTTCTGCTTGGTGCCAACGGCTTTGCGCAGATCGTGACGTCAACCGGGCTGCTTGAAGGTGGGCTAGGGGCTCTGGCTGTTGATGCGTCTTTGGCAGTTCGGACGGGCCATGCGTTCTTGTTGGACATTGCCCATGGGGCCGATCCTTCGCAACTCGGCTACAACGCAGCATTGCTTAACCAGCATTACATCGCGGGCGACGGTCGTGTGAACGAAAACATCGGCCTGACCGCGGTTCATCAGGTTTTCCACTCAGAGCACAACCGCCTTGTCGAACAAACCAAGGAAGTTGTTCTGGCAGAAGGCGATCTGGCCTTCCTGAACGAATGGCTGGATGTGGATCTGATTGCACTGCCGATCACACCGGCAGAAATCGCCGCCCTTTCGTGGGATGGCGACCGGCTGTTTCAGGCCGCCAAGTTGGGCACCGAGATGCAGTATCAGCACCTGGTGTTCGAAGAATTTGCGCGCAAGATGCAACCCGGGCTGGGGCTGTTCGGGTCATACGACGCTACGATCGACCCGGCTATCACCTCGGAGTTTGCAAACGTTGTCTATCGGTTCGGCCATTCGATGCTGACCGAAACCGTCGACCGTTTCTCGGCGAACGGCGTTGATGGCAGCATGGGTCTGATCGAGGCGTTCCTGAACCCGTTCGCCTTTGACAATGGCGGCGCGATTTCCGCCGATCAGGCGCTGGGCGACATCGCCCGCGGCATGACGCGTCAAGCTGGTAACGCGATTGACGAATTCGTGACGGATGCTTTGCGTGACAACCTGCTTGGCCTGCCACTGGATCTTGCTGCGCTGAACATCGCGCGGGGCCGTGATGTGGGCGCGCCGTCGCTGAACGAAGCCCGTCAAAGCTTTTTCGATGCGACGGGCGATACGCGGCTTGAAGCTTATTCAAGCTGGGCCGATTTTGGTGGCAACCTGAAGTATGCCGGTTCGCTGATCAACTTTATGGCAGCTTACGGCACGCATGCCTCGATCCTTGCCGCGAGCACGGATACCGCCAAACGTGACGCCGCTATTGCGCTTATGACCGATGCGGCACTTGGTGTTCAGGATGCGATCGACTTTCTCAACAGTACCGGTGCTTTTGCTGGCGTAAATGGTGCCGCTACAGGCCTGAACGACATCGATTTCTGGATCGGCGGACTTGCCGAAAAAATCGAGCCTTTCGGCGGCATGCTGGGGTCAACATTCGGCTTTGTGTTCGAAACCCAGCTTGAAGCCCTGCAGAACCACGACCGCTTCTATTATCTTGGCCGTCTCGGTGGGACCAACCTTCTGAACGAGATCGAGAACAACTCGTTCGCTGCACTGGTTGTGCGCAATTCCGATGCGACGCACCTGCCGCTCGACGTCTTCTCGACACCGGCGTTCACGCTGGAAGTGGATCAGTCGCGCCAATTCAACGCGGGGCTCGGCAGTGCCGATCCGGCCGGTGTAATTCGTAACAACCCCGCAACCGCGGGGGCCGACACCCACTATCTGCGATACACCGGCGACGACCACATCGTCCTTGGTGGAACCGATCTTGCCGATACGATCATCGGTGGCGGCGGTGATGATGCAATCTGGGGCGATGGCGGCAACGACCGCATTGATGGCGGCGGTGCAAATGACAACATTGATGCCGGGTCTGGCGACGATATCATCACCGACACTTTTGGTGACGAAGTAGCCCGCGGCAATACCGGCAACGACGTATTTTCAACCGGTGGCGGTATCGACTTGCTGCTGGGCGGTGCTGACAACGACGTGTTCCTGTCACTGACCTCCGGCGCAACGCACGAATCGTTCGGCGGCACCGGCAACGACTTCTTCTTTTCCGCCGCAAGCGTCGCCACAGTGGCCGCAGGTGGTGAAGGGGATGACTGGATCGAAGGCGGCGGCGGCGGCGTTGGTGACAACGACGGTGGTATTATCGGTATTCAGGACACGATCCTTGGCCACGACGTCTTCGCTGGCGACGGTTCAGACGACCGGTCAGACGGCGAAGGCGGCGACGACATTTTCATCGGGTCCGGCGGTCAAAACCGTATGTTTGGCGACTCGGGTTATGATTGGGCAACCTACAAGAACGGCGGCGGCGTGAATGTCGATCTTTTGACCAATGCCCTTTTGCCAGGTGTCGTGCTGGAACGGTTCCATTTTGTGGAAGGGCTATCCGGGTCGTCCGGCAATGATCAACTGCTTGGGTCAAATTTCACTGCGGCAACGATCGCTTTGGAAGGGTTGATCGGCAGTGAAATGTCGGCGGATGGCATCGCCAGAATTAGCGGCCTGCAAGATCTGCTGGGTTCTGGCGTCACCAGCTTTGGTGCTGGCAACATCATCCTCGGCGGGGCCGGCAATGATACGATCACCGGTCGTGGCGGTGACGATGTCATCGACGGTGACAAATGGCTGGATGTTCAGATTGCAGGCGGTCCGAGCGGGCCTGTCAGTTCGCTGAACGACCTGCGGGTAGGTCTGCTGAACGGCACCATTAATCCAGCCAACCTGAGCATTGTCCGCAGTATCAAGGACGGCTTTGTTGCAGGAAACTCTGATACGGCGGTCTTTGCGGGCTTGCGGTCTGAATATCGCATCACACATGGGTTGGATGGCCGGGTCATTGTGACCGATCTGGTTGCGGCTCGCGATGGAACGGATACGCTCCTGAATATCGAGATGCTGCAATTCGCGGACGCAACGATTGCAACACCGCCAAACACGCCGGTAACGGGCAGCCCAGCAATCAGCGATACAAGCCCGACCCAGGGTATCGCTGTTGCGGCCAGCGTCGCGGGTATTGTCGATCCCAGCGGCTTTAACCCAGCGGCAGTTTCCTTCCAGTGGGAAGTTCTGATCGCCGGAACGTGGACAGCGATTGCTGGCGCGGTCCTGTCGACGTTCTCGCCGGCAGCGGCGCAAGTGAACCAGCAAATCAGGGTCGCGGTAAGCTTTACCGACAATGCCGGCAGTTTTGAAACGGTCGTCTCCCAACCCACAACGGTTGTTGGTAACAACTTTGTCGGCACAGCGGCAGCCAATACGTTCAACGGCAATGCCGGTGACGACATTGCCAACGGTCTTGCCGGGAACGATACCCTGAATGGCAACGATGGCAACGATACTCTGCTCGGTGGTACCGGCAGTGACTTGTTGAACGGTGGGACAGGCGCTGACTCGATGGCGGGCGGAACCGACAGCGACATCTATGTTGTTGACAGCCTGTTGGACATCGTGGACGAAGTTGTGGGTGGCGGTACGGCGGACCAGATCAATACGACGCTTTCGTCGTTTACCCTCGCTACCAATTTGGAAAACCTGCTGTTCACCGGCGCCGGCGACTTTGCCGGCACAGGGAATGCTGCGGTCAACACCATCACCGGTGGTGCTGGCAACGACATTCTTGATGGCCTTGTTGGTGCCGACCGCCTGATCGGCTTGGGCGGCGACGATACCTACATGGTGGACTCGGTAACAGAAAGCATCACTGAAGCTGTCGGTGGCGGTACTGACACGATGATCTCGACCGTCAGCCGGACGATTTCCACCAACGTCGAAATAATGACGCTGGCCGGAAATACCAACATCAATGCAACAGGCAACGGCAGTGCCAACACTTTGAACGGCAACTCTGGAAATAATACGTTGTCGGGTCTTGGTGGCGCAGACATCCTGAACGGGGGTGACGGAGCGGACTCGCTTTCGGGCGGCTCCGGCATCGATATCCTGTCGGGCGGCGTTGGCAACGACACCCTGTCCGGTGGTAGCGGTAACGACATCATCAGCGGCGGCGCGGGCAACGACTTGTTCACCGAAGCAACCTCGAACGACGTCTTTGTGTTTGAAATCGGCTTTGGGAATGACCAGATCAACGGCTTTGACTCCAATCCAACCTCTGGCCAAGATATTCTGGACCTGCGGTTGCTTGGAATTATCTTCGCCGATGTGACGGTAGCAGCGGCGGGTGTGGACACAATGATTACGATAGGAATAGACTCCATTCTTCTTACTGGTGTTCTTTCCACGACCGTGAACGCCACCGACTTCTTCTTCTAACGAGGTAACCTTTCGTTGCGACAATGACTATGATGCCCCGGCTAAGTGGCGCATGTCCGGGCTAGTTGACAGCAGCGAAAGACCTTTGCCCCGCAAACAGATCATGCCCGGTCTGCCTCGATAGGCAGGCCGGGTATGTGATTGGGACTGCGCCGAAAGCAGTTATGTCTCGCCTGCGGCCGGTTTCGCGGACAGGTCAGCTAACCCGCCCCTTCCTTTGAACTCAACCGGGCTGAGATAGCGGATGGTCGAGTGTCTGCGAATCGGATTGGAGAGCCTTTCGATGCAGTGGGACACCTCTGCCCGCGCAGCATCACGCGTACCGACCGGATTTCGTAGCCGAGTTTGTGGATTGGATCCCGCTGCTGGAACCTGAGACTGCGAATAAGGTTAAGGGCGCCGAAAATGTGGCTAAGGCCGTGGTTGCTGTTCAATGGTACGGCTGACAGCCATGAACGCGCTGCTTTCACCTGTGGGGTCGAAAGCCTTGACCGCAATCTGCAAAGCCATGCCGGGCCGGATGTGCGCCGCCGTGCCAATGGCAGGTTTGTCCTTACCGACAAGCCGGCCCCGGATCGGGTGCTTGTCCACTACACGCTTTGCGCGACGGCGCTGCCTCCCAGCGAAGTGCTGAATGGCTACGTGGTGGGTCAATAGGCATCGTTGCGGCTGCCGCGCGACCCTTGAGCCTCGGATAAGTCCGGCAAGTCTGTTTAAGCCGGCGAAATTGCCGCATCAGGCATCGACAAAATCCAAGGCGGCAGAGGGAACTGGCGGAAGCGGTGGCAGCCAAACTACATTCCGTTGCATTCCATCAAGTGCCGATTTATCCTTTAATCCTTTGGACAATCTATCCGCTTTGTTCCATACTTGTCTATAACGTTCCTTTCCTTTTTGTGGGTTGGAATGCCATGGCAATAAGGGGCAATTTGAATGGCTGGCAAGCAAAAGGGCATAGCCCATACGAAAGACAGGCTGACGGCGGCGGGTGTGGCGGCACTTAAGTTACAGGGGCGTTACCCTGATGGAGGAGGTCTTTTTCTTCAAGTCGACGCGACCAGCTCGAAACGATGGATCCAGCGGATCATGTTTCGCGGGAGGCGGCACGATCTCGGTCTGGGGCCGGCGGATTTGGTAACGCTGGCCGAAGCCCGCAAAGCGGCAAGGCTAAACAAGGAGTTGATGCGAAAAGGTGTGGACCCGCTGGCCGAAAAGTCGCGGGCGAAAGGCATTCCGACTTTCGCAGAAGCCGCTGGGATGGTGATAGAGATTAAAGCTAAGGAATTGAGAAATGCAAAACACTTGGATCAGTGGCGCAGCACCATTGTAACTTACGCTAATCCGTTCTTTGGAAACCGCATGGTGAACGAGATTGACCGTCAGGACGTCTTGCGGGCCTTGCAACCAATTTGGGTAGAAAAGACCGAAACGGCAACTCGACTACGTGGGAGGATCGAAACCATTCTGGACTGGGCGACGGTTTCTGGTTTCCGGTCTGGTGACAACCCGGCACGTTGGGGTGGCAACCTTGAACATCTTTTGCCTGCCCCCAACAAGGTCGCAAAGAAGGCGCACCATCCGTCTATCCCGGTCGCCGAAATGCCGCGCTGGTGGAAGGACATCAGCGGACGTCCGGGCATGGCGTCGAAGGCTCTGCGCTTTGTCGCGCTAACGTGGGCACGTTCGGGAGAAGTGCGGGGGATGACTTGGGATGAAGTCGACCTTGAAAGGGCCAGATGGGACGTGCCGGCCGAGCGGATGAAGGCAAGGAAGGCATATTGTGCACCATTGACGGCAGACGCTGTTGCGCTTCTGAAAAGTCTCCCGCGCACATCATCCGCTTACGTTTTTCCGGCAGCCCAAGGCGGAATGCTAAGCGATATGGCGTTGTCGATGCTGATGCGCCGCATGAACGACATGGCAGATATCGATGCGCTCGCAGGCGGCTATGTCGATCCCGTAAACGGCAAGCCTGCAGTCCCGCATGGCTTGCGCAGCACTGCCCGCAGTTGGGCCGCAAAGCGTGGATACGATCACGATATGGCTGAGATGCAGCTTGCCCATGACGTCGGCTCAAAGGTGCAGCGGGCATATCAGCGGGATGACATGATCGAGCGACGGCGAGCCATGCTGGACGACTGGACGGACTTCGTCACGGGCCCGAAGTCTGGTCGGGTGGTCGCGTTGAAAACCACCAGTTGAAGTATGTGGGTCGGGCATTTCTAGAACCCTTATTTTAGAGGGATATTTTATTGCAAGTTCCGCCATAGGGTCGCGTGCATTCTTAAATCCAGAGTTTTCCGTGAGTGTGCGAGGGCATTCAACATGGAGAACAAAATGCGCCTCGTTCAACCCGCTATCCCCGCCCACACCGACACCACCCTTCATGGCCTGCGCGTCCTGCGGCGAACTGAGGTCGAGCAACTGGTCGGCTTGAAACGCTCGCAGCTCTACCTGCTAATGGCACAAGGTAGCTTCCCAAAGCCGGTTCGCTTGTCTGAGCGTGCCGTGGGTTGGCGTGCGCAGGACGTGGCCAAGTGGTTGTCATCCCGTGAAGCCGCCTGAAACGCCGCCACCCGGCACAACACGGGCGGCGGCTTGGGTATCTGGTCGCATTTGCAGCATCAAGATTACACTTGGACCCGCCCAAAGCAATGCAGAGACAACATGGCAGGCAGACCATCCACAGGCCCACCAGGGGCCGTAATTCGCGACAATAAGACGGTGGGCTTGCTGGCCGACACATTGCGCCGTGCAAAGCCAAAGGCGATAGCGATTTCGCTTCAGCTTCAGGTCAAGGCTGTTGTCCGTCTGGCGCTGTCCAATCGGCGCAAGGGCAGCGAGACGATCAGCCCGACCGTTGATGAACTAAAGCAGGCGGCAGGGTGCGAAATGAGACAGGCCCGCTATAACATACGAACGCTGGAAGAGTGGGGCACTTTAATCCGACTGCAAGAAGGCGGCGGCACCGAAGCAGCAACATATGCTTTCGATGGAGAGGCGCTTTTTCGCAAGTTGGTATCACTCGGTTGCAATCCCGGAAAGGATCTGCGCAAGGGGCTTCGACCGCCAGAGACACACCGTTATGAGCCCGCCCCGCCCCCGGCAGTGACCCCGGCAGTCGATCAAACGCTAACCCCGGCAATGAGAAGCACTTTTTCTGTTTTGGATCAACGGGATAACCGTAGCGAAATTGCCTTCGGCCCGCATTTTCAACATACCCCGGCAGTCAAGAGTTGTTTTTCTCATTCAAATCAATGCGATAACGATAACGAAAATAGCCTTCCCCCTATATACGGTAGCTTCGCGCGGGCAGAACTCCTATCCTGTTCTGTTTCTGATAGCCAAGAAATTGCTGGGGAATTGTCTGTGCCAGTTGAGCCGCCAGCACCGGAAACCAAGCCTCATCCCTGTTACCCTGAAAAAAACACACATTTGGACAGGCCGCCAACGGCGGTGTCCTCTGACTTTGATGCAGCGGTACCCCACCTATCGTCTGATGCGGCCTTGATGCTAAACTACCTGATCCAGATCGGACGTTCGACCTATGGCGCGTTTGCTTCAGCGCTCTGCTGGGGTGTAACTCGGGCATGGCGAGCGGAGGCGGAACTCGTTTCAATTGGTGCGGTGCGGCATGACACGCTCGGTCGAATGATGGAGATTGAAGAAGATACGGCGGTTTCTGGCGTGGTTTTGCCCTTTGCCTTGGGGGCACGGGCAAACGCCTGAATTTCTTTTTACATTCAGTCAGCTATTCCTGTTCCAAAATCGATACCGAATAGCCAAGAAAAAAAGCCGCATCCCGCGACCAACACAAACGCAAGCGCAACGTTAAACTGGTAACCCTTCATAGGCAAATCTCCCCGATATTCGGGATCTAGTTCACCTCGCAGCCAAGCTTTGAGAAATAGGAATGTACAGTAACATCCATAGAGCATTGCCGCCAATACTAAGAATAGGCCCACCGCTTCTGCCCCGTTATGAAATCGAACCATAGCTTCTCCTAGTTGACAGTTCCTCATTTCGCCGCGCCGACACTTGACAAGGGATATCCTGCAGTATCAAGGCGGCGTCGCGAAGGCCTGACAAAAGACTGGCTCGCCCGTGCAAAACTCCACCCACCGCCCACTGTTAGCCTGCCCTTCATTGGGTGGGCCTTGATTTTGTTGGTGGCCGTTTCCAGCGCGCAGGTTGCCATCTGTCATCGTTCGGTCACTGGATTGGGCCTTGTGGTGGCGTATGTTGGGTTGAGGCGCCCTTCCGGCGCGATAGGAGAGCCGGGAAAGGGCCTTCGAGTACTTAAGCATGTCTAATATGGGGGAAGTGGATGGCATGCCCCTATGAGTCGCTACGCCTGTGTTCGCCACCTGAGACAAGATACGCTATGGCGAGTTGTGAGCCCATTGCGGAAGTCAGTGACCTATTGGAAAATTCTGATATTCTCTTCTTGGAACTGCAGGTTGATGAGATGAAACCTTCGTATTTCGACTTCACCGTAAAGGACCTCGAAGCAGCAAAGTCCTTTTTCGAGCACGTCTTCAACTGGCGGCTCGAGAAGTTTGAGGGCATGCCCTACGACTACTACCGGATACAAGCTGGGCCCGAGGATGAGCCCGGGATTGATGGTGGTATCGGCGCAATCGCCGACACTCCAACGGCCAAGGGCAAGTCGCTGACCCAAGTTACGATTGCTGTGCCGAGCGTGGACGATTGCATCGCGAGGGTTGTGAAAGCCGGTGGCAAGGTCATTGAGCCGAAAATGCCTATTCCGGGAATCGGATGGTTTGCCGCATGTGCCGAACCAGGCGGATTGCTCTTCGGCGTGATCGAAGCCGACCCCGAGGCGAAGTGGACTTCGATGTCGCCTGACCGGCGTCTTGATCCGGACTGAACCTGGCACAGCAAAGTCCGCTTCGTCCGCAAAGCCGCCATTCCCGCGCGATCCCATGAACTGCAGCCGAGCCAGTCTTGATCGGTCGCGGGCTTTGCGCCAGTGTGAACCCCGGGGGACAGGGAACATGTGATGGACGACAACGACTATGGTCACGAAGATGCGCGGGGTCATTGGGCGCCGGATCGGCCCGTTTCCTATGGGCCGGCGTTTGACTGGCCGCCGGACCCCAAGCGGCTGGGGAAGTGGCTGTTCGGGTTTCCGGGGTATTTCCTGCCATGGAATGTGTTCTATGCCGCGATGGCGCTGGTCTTGTGGACGTGGTTTTCACCCAGTCTTGAAGTGACGAAGGAACTTGCACCTGACTGGATTGTCTGGGTGCTGATCCGCAACGAAGTCCTCGCGGTGCTGGTCTTCGGGGCTTGGCATCTATGGCTTTACGCATGGAAGCGTCAGGGCACAGCGTTCAAGTACAACCGGCAGTTTCCAAAGCAGAAATCGCCAGGTTTTCTATTCCAGAACCAGACCTATGACAACATGTTCTACACGCTGGTCAGCGGCGTGCCGATCTGGACAGCGTATGAGGTACTGCTTCTGTGGGCCTATGCCAATGGCTGGGCGCCGATGGTGACATTCGCCGAAAGCCCGGTCTGGTTTGTCGCGGTGTTCTTTCTGGTGCCGCTGATCCATGAAGTAGGCTTCTACTTCTGCCACCGGCTCTTGCATTTCAGCCCGCTGTACGAGATCGCTCACAAGCTGCATCACCGCAACATCAACCCCGGCCCGTGGTCGGGGCTATCGATGCATCCGGTCGAACATCTGGTGTATTTCTCGACGTTGCTGCTGTTCTTCGTGATCCCCAGCCATCCGGTCCACATGATCAACCTTGCCTCACGGCTGGGCGTGTCGCCAGCGCAGGGCCATACCGGGTTCGACCGGGTGGTTCTCGGCGAGACGGCCAGTTTCGAGGCGAGCTATTATGCGCATTACCTGCACCACAAGTATTTCGAAGTGAATTACTCGGACGGGATGGTGCCGCTCGACCGCTGGTTCGGGTCTTTCCATGACGGCAGCCCCGAAGCGCATGAAGCAATGAAGGCGCGCAGGTCCCGGCGGAGCGCGTGACGGGAACGGCGTCTTGGCCACGTTGCAGGCGGAGTTTACCGCTTTGAGCCCAAAGTGTTGAAAGCCGCGCAGCTTATGAATGGCCGCTTCGAGCCCAGAGCGGTCGTTCGCCCGGAGCATAGCGCGATCGAACGACATGCAGGTGCAGTAACGCACCCGGCCCATAGCCGACGGGCGGCCTGACTGCGTGACGCTGTGCGGCCTCTCCAGACCGGCCGTTCATGCCGATCGCAGCGAACCGGCCCGGGAGCGGCAGCAATGCGGATGTTGCTTCCGATCGATTTCCGCGTGGCAGCAGTGTCAATGAGAGCGGAAGCGGCCATTCTTCACGTTGCAGCCTACAAGACCGAGTCTTGGATTGTCAGTAACTCCGTTTACACGCTGACAACCAATTACATAACTTGGCCCGGTTCAGATTGTGCCAAACGGTCTCGAAATTTGCGAGATGCGTTGAAATTTCTTGCGATAGGTCGCTGGAGACAAGCCTGCACCGCGCTTGAAGAGGCGCCGGAATGACGCCGGGTCATCGTAGCCGACCATCGTCCCGATTTCGTCGACCGACACAGCGTCGGTTTCCAGCATCTGTTTTGCCTCCTCGATCCGAAGCGCCTGGACATACTCGATCGGCGCAAATCCGGTCGCCGTACGAAAACGACGCGAAAACGTCCGGGCGTTCAGGCCCGAGAGTTCGATCATTCGCTCGACCGGTTTAGTGACGGCATAGTTGTCAGCGATCCAAGCCTGGCAATCCGATATGACCCGATCTGAAGATTCCATCGGGCGCGTCATGACAGAATAGGGCGACTGCCCTTCGGAATGCCCACTGATCAGAAACACCTTCGCCGTTTCGATCGCTTGCTGGTATCCGCAGAACCGGGCGATCAGATAGATGGCCAGATCGTGCCAGGCGCTTACCCCGCCCGCGGTCACGATAAGGTCGCTTTCGGCGGCAAGACAAAGGACGGACTCGCTGCGGAAGGTGACTTTGGGGTAGTGGCGTTGGAACATGTCGCGGTAGGCCCAGTGGGCCGTTGCTTCGTGTCCGTCCAAAAGCCCGGCCTCGGCAAGAAGGAGCGAGCCGGAGCAGACCGAGGTCAGCAGCGCGCCGGAGGCGTGGGATTGTCGCAGCCAGGCGACTTCTCGCGGGTAGCGCCCTTTTGGGACATCGTAGATCGAGGTATACAGATCGCAAACAATGATCGCTTCCGGTGTGCCAAGCTGCTCAATCGAGGCCGCCGGTTCGACAGGAATGTTGCCCAGACAATGAAACGGTTTGCCGTCTGCCGAAGCTATGCGAACATCCAGCAGTCCGTCGCCTGGTGTTCCTGTCACCATGTCGGAATAGACCGCCCCGACCGACTGCAGGACATCAAAGAGCCCGTAGAGGACCGATGCCGAGGTTTCCGGTGCCGCCAGCAGGACGACGGAGGGCTTGTCTTGTTTGCTGATCATGGTCTCATGTCCAATTCGGCACGCTATTGGCGGATTTGCCACATCGGTCTGTCCAGTATGCCTTCATTCTGACGATACTGCCACTCCTGCGTTCTTTAGAGGTGCCGTAGCGTAGCGGGAACAATGGAAAGGACGACTGCCATGGACGATCTGAAGAGTACGCGTGCTGACTTTGCCGATGGGTTTGGCGGAGAAATCTTTTACGCCGAAGATGGCGGGTTCGACAAAGCGCGGGCGGTCTGGAATGCGATGATCAACCGTCGGCCGGCAGTTATTGCGCGATGCCGGGATGTGCGCGATGTCCAGACAGCCGTGCGACATGCGGTTGCGTGCGACCTGCCGATCTCCATCCGGGGGGGCGGCCATAATGTCGCGGGCCACGCCGTCTGCGACAACGGGGTGATGATCGACCTTTCGCGGATGCGCAGTGTTGACGTCGACCCTGTCAATCGGATTGCAAAAGTCGACGGCGGCGCGTTGTGGCAGGACGTGGATGCCGCCACCCAAGCGCATGGGCTGGCGACCCCTGGTGGCCTGATTTCGGATACCGGCGTGGCGGGGCTGACACTGTCGGGCGGTATCGGATGGTTGCGGGCTCAGCACGGGCTGTCGATCGACAATCTGGTTGCTGCGGATGTGGTCACCGCCGATGGTGCCCTGGTCCGCGCAAGTGCCGACGAGAACCCGGATCTGCTCTGGGCCCTGCGCGGCGGCGGCGGCAATTTTGGAGTTGTGGTGCGGTTCGAGTTTGCACTTCATCCCGTCGGCCCCGAGGTGATGTTTGCTGCACCCATTTATGCCCTGGAGGACGGACCCGGCCCGATCCGCGCCTGGCGCGATTTTCTGGCCAAACACGACGACCGGGTGGGATCGCTGTGCGAGTTTTCCACCGCCGCCGACACCGAGGATTACCCGACCGAGTATCGCAGCAAGCGGGTCTATACGCTGGCTTGCGTGTTCAACGGCGATGCTGCGGAAGGCGAGGCCCTGCTGCAGCCCTTGCGCGAACTTGGCAATTTGGTCACCGATTTCTCGGGCCGGATGCCCTATTGCGGCGTGCAGAAACTGTTCGATACGCTGATGCCGTTCGGCGACTACCGGTGCTATTGGAGGGCGCGCTATCTGACCAAGTTGCCCGATGCGATGATCGACCTCGCGATAAAGAACGCACATGCGGCGCCGTCTGACCGTTCGATCTCTTCGCTCTGGAATTTCGGCGGGGCGACGGCGAAGGTTCCGCCTGACGCGACCGCCTTTGGCGACCGCTCCATGGGCTGGATGTATTCGCTGGATAGCGTCTGGTCAGATCCGGTTGATGACGAGGCCAATATGACCTGGTCGCGGCAGGGCTGGTCCAGCTCAGCTGCGTTTGGCCACCATGGCCGCGCCTATCTCAATTTCCCTGGGCACGGCGAGGATGGAGCGGCACTAACCCGGACAAGTTTTGGAGCGAACTTCCAGCGACTCGTTGAAATCAAGACCAAATACGACCCGGCAAACCGGTTCCGTTTCAACCAGAACATCCCGCCGCAAGGGTAGATTTTTGGCAGGCGCTGGCGTCGCTGGAAAGGATTGACGACTGCTCCGGCGCAGTTCGAAAGCATCTGCAGCTCCGTGAAGAGTGTCGAGTCCGGGCTCCAAGCTTCCTTGCGGCGGCGCGGCGCCGGAGAGGAACGTGGCAGGGCTCAAACCAACAAGGACGATCCAAAGCTGACCTTGATGCATGGCGCGGCGAAAGTCCGGTTCCCGCCCATCATGTCGGTCATGCTGCGTCTGCGACTGGCGATAGAGCTACCCCAGCCAAAGGCAGGAAGGTCCGCAAAGCTGACCTTCGTAACGGCTTGCGTTTGGCTCATTGGAACCTTTTGTCAGGTGGCGAAGGCCAGCTGCTGCACATCAAAGCGCTTTTCAGCTTCGAAGTGTTCTGCCAGAGTTTTACGAAGGCGGGATCAGGGGAGGTGCAGATGCAACCACGGGCATGGTACTTCATCCCACCAGACGGCAAGCGTCACGGGCCGAGCTTTACCGAATGGCAGGCGAAGGTTTCAGCCGGACGCCATGCAGCCAAGCGCCCCAAGCTGGAGGTCGAGACGGCGGCAATTATCTTTCGGACGCTGTCAAAGGCTGGTTGGCGGGTCGAACACACCGGGACGAAAGCAATTCCGGCGCCACCGTGGATGACATCACACAGCCCGTCGTAGAACCGGGCGCGATCAATCTTCAGATCTATCAACTTCTCCCTCGATAGCCTCTGGAGCCGGACCGCCCAGGTGCGGAGGTCTCCGGTAATGATAGCCATGGGCAGGTGGAGCTTGTCGGGCATCAACGTGGATTGCCACAGAGGAGGCGCGTGCATCGCTTGCCAGAAATTCCGCCATTCTCGCCCTGACTGCCTCACTCTTTGCAGTCAACATCAGATCAAGCGCTACTTCAATCGCGCGTGCTTTGGCCCATGCCCGCATCCCATCGGCCTCGGCAATGAACCGCAGGCGTTCCGCTTCCAACAGGTCACGCACAGCGGGCCGGGAAAGAGCCTTTGCAAGCCCCTGCCGGCTCAGACCTGCCACCTTGGCAGCATCGGTCTGGGAACGCCCCTCACGGGCGAGCAGGGATAGAGCACGGCGCAGCTTGGCGCTGATGCGGGCGGGACGGGGGGGAAGCGCTACAATTTTTGACATGGGCACAGAATGCCACTGTTGCAGGCAAATAAGAATGCACAACGCCGCCTAGGCTTTGCGCTGATAACATGCGCCATTAATTCGCGAAGCAACATCTACACATAGTGAGTAGGAAAATGAGGCTCGACGCAGAGAGCTATGATAGCGGGTTTCAGCCGAAAGCGTTTCCATGTTCAAGGCAGGTAGTGTCTCAGCTCAAACAGCCTTTTTACGGTGAAGTCTCTTTTGGGGGGGCAGCGGCTTAAAAAATCCCAGCCCTTACATCCACCGTTTCGACGGCACCGTCCTGCCTGGGGGTTTTTGCTCCAGCCTCGGATGGCTGTTGTCCTGGACAAAGCGGCCGCTAGAATCGTACCAGCGGTGGCCTACTTTCGGCCCATACCGGACATCCGAAGGAGGTCCGTTGCTGCCGTGCGGTTTCCCATTTGCGGGCGTTGGCGTCCGTCAACCTGGCGCAGTGCGGCTTGGCAAAGGCGGGCACTCGCCGCCGTCGCAGCGAAGACTGATGGACCATGCCGCTGATGCGATGAAGGCGACGACGTTCTGTCGCCCCACTTTCCGTCGTTCGCCGCCTTCGCGCAGGCAAGGCTTGCAACGCTCCCTCTATGCGTGTCACCTGAAGCCGACACGGATAAGGACATAGCCCGGATGCTCGCCAGATATGCTCAGCGGATGGCCAAGGTGAGGCCATCGGCCATCGGCGAATTGCTGGCCCTGGGGGCCGATCCGTCGATCATTTCGTTCGGCGGCGGGTATCCCGACGCGACCCTTTTTCCAACCGATCAGCTGGACGCTATTTTCCACGACATCATCCGCGCGCCCGGTGGTGCCGCGATGCAGTATGCGCCTTCAAACGGGCTGCCACATCTGCGGGACCAGATCGCCCACCTGATGACTGTGGATGGTACGCCGTGTACCGGTGATGACGTACTGATCTTGCAAGGCTCGCAGCAGGGGCTCGACTTTGCCGCCCGGATGCTGATCGACCCGGACGATGTGATTATCACCGAAGACCCCACCTTTCTGGGTGCCCTGATCGCCTTTGCGCCCAGCCAGCCACAATATGCCGTCGTTCCAGTCGACACCGACGGGATGCAGACCGAGCATCTGGAGTCGATCCTTCAGGCCACCCCTCGGGCCCGAATGATCTACACGGTACCCGACTTCCAGAACCCCACGGGCGTCACCCTGTCGCTCGCACGCCGCAAGCAGCTGATCGCCCTTGCAAACCAGCATGACCTGATCGTGCTGGAAGACACGCCTTACCGCCACATCCGGTTTTCCGGTCAGAACCTGCCGACGCTCAGGTCTTTGGACACCGAGGGGCGGGTGATCCACCTTGGCAGTTTTTCAAAAGTCCTAGTCCCCGGCCTGCGCATTGGCTGGGCAATCGCCGCTCCCGATCTGCTTGCCCGCATGGGCCAGCTCAAGGTCGCCGCTGACACCCAGACATCGACCCTCAACATGGCGGCCGCTAGCCTGTTTCTCGACCGCCATGACCTCGCGGCCCATGTTGAAACGCTGCAGGCCGCCTATGCCGACAAGAAAGAGGCTATGCTTGACGCGATCCGGCAACATTTTCCGCAAGACATCACGTTTACCGATCCCGAAGGTGGCCTTTTCACCTGGGTCACTTTCCCCGAAGGCTTTGATGCCACCGCCTTCATGCGCGATGTGGCCCTGCCGCAGGCCCGCGTAGCCTATGTGCCGGGGGCCACGTTCTTTCCGCTGACCCAGCAGCCCCATCATGCCCGCCTGAACTTTTCGGCCCAGTCCGTCGCAAACATCCAGACCGGGATCGCAGCCTTGGGCAAAGCCCTGCACGCCACCGCTTAATTCTGAACCCCGAGGCCCCATGTCCGTCACCCTGCACACCCCACCCGCCTCTGACCTGACGCCGGCCGAAATCGCCGGCTGGGCCGCCGTTCCAGTCGCTATTGCCGTTGATTTGTGCCGGGATGCGGGACAGATCGACCCCGCTATCCGCCCGCTGCGTCCCGCAGGGCTGCAACCCCGGCTGTTCGGTCAGGCCGTTACCGCGCATTGCGATGCGCCCGACTTTGGTGCGGTCCTGCACGCCCTCGATGTGATCCGGCAGGGTCAGGTTCTGGTCATCGCTGCCGGGGGCCACCGCGATGCGGCCATGATCGGCGACATCCTGTCGGGCCACCTGCGCAACAAGGGCATCTCGGGCGTGGTCTGCGACGGGGCCGTGCGCGATACTGGCACACTCAGCGGCTGGCACGATTTTGCGGTCTTTTCGCGATGGATCACGCCGCGCGGCCCAACTGGAGCCGACCGTGGCGCGGTCAACCTACCCGTGGTGATCGGCGGTTGCCTTGTCTCCCCGGGCGATCTGGTGATCGGTGACGATGATGGCCTGGTGTCCCTGACGCCCGTCGTCGTCAGAACCCGCATTGCCGATGCCGCGGCCAAACTTGCCCGCGAAACCGACTGGATCAGCGCGCTTGCATCTGGCAAAGCGGCGTCAGAAGTCTTTGGCCTTGCGCCGCCAGTCCGAGCCGGAGGTTAACAGCAAACCGCGCCTTCGGCCTGCGGTCTACGATCATCCGCCCGATAGGTGGTTGGAACCGCTCCGCAGTTACCGATGCAGTCAAGCAGTGCTTTGGCCGTCGCTCAGTTGCGGCTCTATCGGATCAACACCCAGTGCCGCCAGAACAGTGCAGATCGCCTGCCCGCTAGCGCCGGTGCCGATTGTGACGGGGATCAGCTGGCCTACAAGCAACGAAGGTCCACGTTTATCCGCCCCAGGTATCGGAAAGGGTGAAGCCAACCGGGAAGGGGTCAGTCGGATCAAGGCCGATCTGGCTGATGCCGTAAATCCAGCTTTGGCCGGACACGCGGTTTCTTGTGGCGACGTAGGGGCCAATGGTGGTTTCTGCGACGAACTCCGTCGTAAACTCGCCGCCGATGATCGACCGCGAGCAGATCACATCGCCGAGCTTCACCAAGCCCCTGGCATGGCGAGCGGCCATGTTCGCGTTCGACCCGGTTCCGCACGGCGAACGGTCGGTACGTCCGGGCCGCAGCGTGGTGCAAGTGCGCAACGCGCCGTCAGGATCGTCCGAGCGGAACATGACATAGGAAAGACCGTTCAGCGCCGGTGTTGTGGGATGAAGGGCCGGTTCAATCGCCGCGATGCGGTTGCGAAGTTCGACCCCAGTCATAGCAAGCTGGCGGGCATTTTCGGGCGTAATGGTCAAGCCGATCTGGTTTACGTCGATCAGCGCGTAGAACACCCCACCAAAACAAAGGTCATAGAGCACCGGCCCCCATTCCGCGGTTTCGATGACCGCGTCTTGGCTCAACACGAACGAGCCTGGCATGTCGAGCGTGACTCGTACCGCCTTGCCACCATCGCAGGTAGCGGCGGCCCTCACAAGCCCTGCCGCCGTATCAAAGGTCACCACACTTACCGGCTCGGCCATAGGTATTATGCCGGTTTCCAGTAGCGCCGTCGTCGCGCACATAGCGTTCGAGCCGGACATGGCATGGGCCTGATCGGGTTGCAGGATGATGAGCCCGACATCGGCTTCAGGGTCGCAGGCCGGAACCAGAAGGCAGAACGAGCCTGCTGGGCCCGAACGCGGCTCGGAGCAGAGCCAGCGGCGCAAGCTGTCGTCCACCGTGTTCAGGTGGTGCAGCTTGTCAGCCATTGTCGCGCCGGGAATGTTCAGGACACCCCCTGTGATGACGCGCCCGATCTCGCCCGCGCAGTGCACGTCAACGGTCTGAATGGACCTGCTGAAGCGCATGGTATCAACCTTTCAAATACGAGCCCCAAGGCCGGTCAAGCGCGAGTCTGCTAACTTGGTTAGTCCATGGGCAGTTGTCAAAGCCCCAAACCCTAGTTTCGCCGGGCAGACATCCTGCGCAGTCCTTGCCCGACAGCGTCTGACGCGTCGCCTGCACTGCGGATAATGAACTGTCCGGTTTGCGAGCAGCCGGCGCATGAGACGGGATGTCGCCTTGGAAAACATAGCGAGCTCAGCCAAGGCAGCGGGCAACGGCGCCCCCCTGCTGGCTCCACTCAGCGTACCAGGTCACGAAGAGTTTGTACTGTGCTTCGGCGTAACCCCGCTGGCTTGCACTGAGTTCGTCCGTCTCGATGAAGTTCAGTGTGTATTCCCGTTCTCCCTTAAGGAGCAGCAAGTATTTGAAATACAACACGAGATCAGGACCCTCGTCAAACGACGCCAGGACCTGAAAAGCCGCTTCCAGTTCCAGCGCCTTTTGGCGCGCCTCGACATCGCCGGCAGCAGCGGAACGCGCGAGGTTGCAAAGCGTCAACACTTGATGCGGCAAGACAACGCCGATTCCGGTAATTGCGCCCACCGCACCGCAATTGACGTAACCATGTACAACCCCGGTATCCACGCCCACCATCAGCGTCACATCATCATCTGCGGAGGTGATGAATTCGCCGGCGTAACGGGTGTCTGAAGGGCCGCCGAATTCCTTGAACCCGACGAGATTGGGGTGTTCAGCGCGCAAGGCGTTGAACAGGTCTGACCGCGTGGTAAAGCCGTAGTAAGGGCTGTTGTAAATGATCGCGGGCAGATCAGGTGCCGCCGACAGGATTGCCTTGAAATGCGCCCGTTGTGCGGCAGGCGAGGGGCCTCGCGACAACACCCGGGGAATGACCATCAGCCCGTGCGCACCGACCTGGGCCGCGTGCCGGGTGATCGTTATGGCGGAGGCCGTATTGACGGCCCCCGTGCCGACGATCACCTTCACGCCCGCCTTCACCAGACGCTCCACACCTTCCATCCTCTGCGCATCGCTCAAAAGCGGCCAATCGCCCATGGATCCGCAGTAGACCACCGCGGACATTCCCTTTGCGACAAGCTCTTTGCCCTTGCGGACCAAGGCATCGAAATCAGGCTTGCGCTCTGGGGTGCAGGGGGTCATCAGCGCGGGAATGACGCCAGAAAAAATCTCGGCCTTCATGTAGGGCTCCTGTTTCAGCTTTTTGCGGGTATCTGGCGACGGCAGGACCACGCCTGCAGATCCGCTCTATCGGGACAATACATCGTTACAATACATATTGTATATTTCATGTCGACAAAATCCTTCAGCACTAAAGGTCGATGTTTTGTCGTTGGTCCCGTGAAAGGAGCTTCTGGATCTGGCGCACGATCTGGTCAGCATGCGCCTTGGCGAGACGGTCAGAGGCCTCCATGTCACGCGCAGTGATCGCCGCGATAATGTCTTCGTGCTCTTTGATGACCGAGGGCGGCGGGCGATCGTCGAAAGACTGGTAATAAAGCCGCAAGAGCCGCCGACCATCATCCAGCAACCGAACAAAGAGCGCCAGATAATAGGGGTTCCGTGCGGCTGTGGCGATGGCCGCGTGAAAATCGCGGTTTGTGCCAATCATGGCCAGCGCGTCATGGCTGGCAACTGCGGCGGCAAACTCTTGCTGATGGGCATTTATGATTTCCAGATCACCGGCCTGCCAGTTCTGTGCGGCGAGGCGGGTGGTCACACGGTACATAAGGGTGATTGCGTCAAAAAACGCGGGCAAGTTCAGAAAATCGATGTTCGAGACCATTGCAGAACGGTTCGGCAACGTATCGATCAAACCCTCTGTTGCCAGCCGAGCCAGCGCCTCGCGAATTGGGGTGCGTGACAGCGCAAGCCGGTCCGCTAGCTGAACCTCGTCAATCGGGCTTCCAGGTAGCAGCGTCAGATCAAGGATCTCGGTCCGCAACAGTTCATAGGCTTTCTTGACCCCAAAGCCGCGCTTGCGCTCAGGTACGGCACTAGAAATGTCGTTCATAGGATTAGCCCTCGATTTCGACAGCATGGTTATGGGGCAGTGGTAGGCAGATCAACTCCCCTCGATCGTTTGGTGCGACCAGCCCTGAGGCCTGGTGAACGGTATCAAGTGAAACTGGCAAAGACCGGCGAGCGGCAAGGGCATAAAGCCGGAGCAAACAGCCAATTAATATACAAAATGTATATTCCTTACATTTTTCTTGTGCCACTACCAGTCGCGGAACATAGTTTCAGCAGGCTAACGACCTGTCGAATCTACAACAATGATACCAACGGGAGAGTAACACATGAAAAAAACCGTCATTCTCGGTAGCTTGCTTGCAGCAACATGCCTTGGAACAGCGGCGAATGCCGACAAGCTTGACGATATCATGGCGTCAGGAACGCTGCGCTGTGCGGTTGTCCTCGACTTTCCGCCCATGGGCTCGCGAGACGCAGACAACAATCCCATCGGCTTCGACGTGGACTATTGCAACGATCTGGCGGCTGCCTTGGGTGTAACTGCCGAAATCGTTGAAACCCCGTTTCCAGACCGTATCCCGGCGCTGGTATCTGGTCGCGTGGATGTCGGTGTCGCATCAACTTCCGATACGCTGGAACGTGCAAAGACAGTGGGCTTCACCATTCCCTACTTTGCCTTTACCAACGTGGTCCTGACCCGCGAAGGCGCTGGTATCGAGAAGTTCGAGGACATGAGCGGCAAAACCGTCGGCTCGGTCAGCGGCACGTTCGAAGGCATAGCGCTCGAGGAGAACATCAAGGGCTGGGGCGCGGGTGAGTTCCGTCCGTATCAGAGCCAGGCTGACGTGTTCCTCGCCCTGTCGCAGGGGCAGATCGACGCTACCGTTGTCACGTCCACCGTGGCATCGGCGATCGTTGAAAGTGGCCAGTATGAGGGCCTCTTGATCAAGGGCGACGCCCCCTACCCGGTGGACTATGTGGGCCTGATCGCCCTGCGCCAGGAATACGGCATGCTGAACTACTTGGATCTCTTCATCAACCAGCAGGTCCGTTCAGGTCGCTATCAGGAAATCTTTGAAAAGTGGGTTGGCGGTACTGCCCCCAAGCTCACGATCGACAACGTTTACCGTTGACACGCCTCTGACGCCAAATCGGTGGGGAGGGCGCAGTGCCCTCCCCACCGTTCTGGACCCTCGAAATGAAGACGTGCCAGAATGTTTGAATACACCTTCCAGTGGCGACAAGCCTTTCAGAAGCTTCCACTGTTGCTGGACGGCGCACTTGTGACATTGCAGATTGCGCTGATGTCGATGGCCATGGGCATCGCGTTCGCCGTCATTCTGGCGGTGGCCCGAAACTCGCGGTCGCGTTGGGCGTCAGCCCCAGCCACCGCCTGGGTCGAGGTGTCGCGCAACACCCCAGCCTTGTTTCAGATCTACATGGCGCATTTCGGACTGGGATCGTTCGGCATTCACCTCAGCCCCTATCTGGCCCTGTTGGCAGGCATCACGTTCAACAATGCCGGGTACCTGGCCGAAACCTTTCGCGGCGCGTTGCGCGCCATTCCGGATACGCAACTGCGCGCGGCCCGGTCGCTTGGAATGCCTTCGATACAGGCATTCCGCCTGATCATTATGCCCCAGATGTTTCGCATCGCCTTCTTGCCCACGACCAACCAGATGGTCTGGGCCATCTTGATGACATCGCTTGGTGTGACGGTTGGGATGAACACTGATCTTGCGGGCGTGACCCAAGACATCAACGTCCGCAGCTTCCGGACCTTCGAAATCTTCGCGATTGCCGCAGTGATCTACTATCTGATTGCCAAGGCCGTTACGCTTGGCGCCCGGCTTCTGGCGTCACGATTGTTCCGGTATTAGAGGGTGAGGCAACATGTTTGACACCGCACTAACCCTGAGTGACCTCATGTTCCTGGTCAAAGGCGCGGGCATGACGCTGGCAGTCACCTTCTTTGCGGTCACTGGTGGCACCCTGCTTGGTTTGCTGTTCGGCGTGATCAGGGCGCATGTCAGCGTCTGGGCGGCATTGCCGCTGATCTTTGTGCTGGACGTGTTCCGATCGGTCCCGCTGCTCATTCAATTGGTCCTGGCAAACGCTTTTCAGGCGATTGCAGGGCTGAACATGCCGCCCTTCGCCACCTCGTGCATCGTACTAGCGCTTTACACGTCGGCCTATTGCACCGAGATCGTGCGGGGCGCAATTGATGCTGTGCCGACCGTTACCCGCCGCGCCGCGCGGTCGCTTGGGCTGACCTGGAGTCAGGACATGACGTTCGTTGTCTTTCCGATGGCGCTGCGGGTTGCCCTGCCAAGCTGGATCGGCCTGACGCTTGGCGTCATGAAGGATTCCGCCCTAGTGCTGTGGCTGGGATTGATCGAACTGCTGCGATCCGGCCAGATACTGGTTACACGCCTTCAAGAACCGATGTTCATTCTGATGGTGGTTGGTGCGATCTATTTTCTGATGAGTTTCCCGATTGCCCGTCTGGGCGGTCAACTGGAAAAAAGGTGGCGCGAGAATGATTGAGGTGAAGAACGTCCATAAGTCCTTTGGCAGCCTTGAGGTGCTGAAGGGCGTGAACCTGACTGTCGAAAAGGGCGAGGTGGTTTCGGTCATCGGCGGCTCGGGGTCAGGCAAATCGACCCTTCTGACCTGCATCAACGGGCTGGAGCAGATCAATTCCGGCTCAATCCTGGTGGATGGCATCGAGGTTCACGCCAAAACCACCGACCTGAACAAGCTGCGCCGCAAGATCGGCATCGTCTTCCAGCAGTTCAACGCCTTTCCTCATCTGACCGTTCTGGAAAACGTGACGCTTGCCCCGCGCAAGGTTTTGGGCATGACCAAGGCCGAAGCCGAAGAGATTGCCGTCCGACAGTTGTCGCATGTAGGGCTGTCGGACAAGCTCTCGGTCTATCCGGGTCGGCTGTCGGGCGGGCAGCAACAGCGGATGGCAATTGCCCGCGCCTTAGCGATGTCGCCTGCTTATGTGCTGTTTGACGAAGTGACGTCTGCGCTCGACCCGCTGCTCGTCGGCGAGGTTCTGGATACGCTCAAGCTCTTGGCCAATGACGGCATGACGATGATCTGCGTCACGCATGAAATGAGCTTTGCCCGTGACGTATCGGACCGCGTGGCGTTCTTTCATAAGGGCGTGCTGGCAGAGATTGCGCCCCCGGATCAGTTCTTCACCTCGCCTCAACACCCGCAGGCGAGAGAATTTCTGTCGAACGTTCGTTAAAAAAATCGCCCGCGATGCGTTCGAACCGGGTCATCACAGCTGAAAAGGGAAGACCATGATTGACCAACGTCGCTTTCGCCGTGGATATCCTGTACGATGATGGGCCAAGCCATCATACGAGGTTCAGCGTCCGGTACCGTTCTGGCTTGTCGTGAAGGACTCAGTTTTTGGGGCGGCGTTGATCCGGTCAGCGGCATCGTGATCGACGCGCACCATCCGCTCTGTGGGCAATCTATTGCAGGCAAGATACTGGTGATGCCGACCACTCGAGGATCGTGCAGCGGCAGTGGCGTGATGTTGGATCTTGCCTTGAACGGGATCGCACCCGCGGCCTTCGTGTTCCGAGAGGCCGAGGATGTCGTGACCCTTGGTGCGATGATCGCTGGGAAGATGTTCGAGAGGCCGGTCCCGGTGCTGCGTCTTGATGCAGACGCGTTTGCAATGGCCGCGGCAGCGCAGAGTGCCGAGTTGTCTGACGACGCCCTTGTCGTTGACGGGATCGCCTTGTTCTTGGAACCATTGGCCGTGGCGAAGCTGGACCTTTCCAACCTGGACCGAGCGATGCTGGATGGCACAGATGGCCCAGCCCGCCGGATCGCTATGGAGGTGATTTGCGCAATGGCTGCGCTGCAGGGCGCAACGGCCTTGGTCGATGTCACGCAAGGTCATATCGATGGCTGCATTCTGGCCAACACCGCCAACCTGCGCTTTGCCGAAACCATGGCCGAGATGGGCGGACGCGTCCGTATCCCGACCACGATGAACGCGATTTCGGTCGATCATGGCAATTGGCGGACGCAAGGGGTTCCGCCGGATTTTGGCCTTCGCGCCGCGCGTCTGGCGGATGCCTATGTCAGAATGGGGGCACGCCCCACATTCACCTGTGCACCCTATCTTCTGGAAACCGCCCCTGAAGCCGGCGAAAACATCGGCTGGTCGGAATCCAACGCGGTCATCTTTGCCAATACTGTGCTGGCCGCGCGGACGATGAAACATCCCGACTACCTTGATCTGTTCATCGCAATGACCGGCCGCGCACCATTGTCCGGGGTCTACCTGCCCGCCAATCGCGCACCGCGCCTTCGGATTCACATTGACCTTCCCAAAGGCCATGATGACGCGCTTTGGCCCATGCTTGGCTACATCGCTGGGCAGCTGGCACCAAACAGCATCCCTCTCTTGACCGGACTGGAGGCGACGGCGCCATCCCGCGATGACCTCAAAGCGATGTGCGCGGCCTTTGGCACCACGTCCGCCGCGCCGATGTTGCATGTCGCGGGCCATACGCCTGAGGCGGCGGATTTTCCCGAACCGTCAGAACGGGTGATCGTGTCTCGCGCGGACTTTGCCCGCGTCTGGGCCGAACTCAACCAGGGACCACGACAGATTGATCTGGTCGCTTTCGGAAGTCCCCATTTCTCGCTTTCAGAATGCCGTGCACTGGCCGATCTGGCCCAAGGCCGCCGGGCGGCAGGTACCGACGTGATTGTCACGGTCGGCCAAAACGTGCTGCACGACGCCCGCGATGACGGTACTCTGGCAAAGCTGGAGGCGTTCGGAGCAAAGGTCTTCCCCGATATCTGCTGGTGCTCGATCACCGAGCCTCTTCTACCACCGCAGGCCCGCAGCTTGATGACAAATTCTGGAAAATACGCCCACTACGCGCCAGGCTTGTCGGGCCGCGATGTCAGGTTTGGCTCAATGGCCGAATGTGCGGAAACGGCGCGTACGGGGATTGCACCCGCTTCCCCCCCGATCTGGTTGAAAGAGAAGTAGGATGCGCAGCAGCAAGACCATCCATGTGATTTCGGCCCATGCGGAAGGCGAGGTCGGCGATGTCATCGTCGGCGGTGTGCAGCCCCCGCCGGGTACAACGCTATGGGAGCAATCGCGCTGGATTGCGAAGGACCAAACTCTGCGCAACTTCTTGCTTAACGAACCTCGTGGTGGGGTGTTCCGCCATGTGAACCTTTTGGTACCGCCGAAAGATCCGTCGGCCGATGCCGCCTTCATCATCATGGAGCCGGAAGACACGCCGCCGATGTCCGGCTCCAATTCAATGTGCGTCGCCACGGTGCTGCTTGATGCCGGGATAATTCCAATGCTGGAACCGGAAACCCGGTTGGTGCTGGAGGCCCCCGGTGGGCTGGTCCACGTCCGAGCCGAATGCAGGAATGGTAAGGCGGAACGCATCTTTGTCCAGAATCTGCCCAGCTTTGCTGCCGAGCTTGGTGTGAAACTAGAGGTCGAGGGCTTGGGCACGCTGACCGTCGACACGGCATATGGTGGCGATAGTTTTGTGATTGTTGATGCTGCGGCACTTGGCCTAAGGCTGGTTGCGGACGAGGCGCATTTCATCGCCAGAACTGGCGTGAAGATCACCAATGCAGCCAATCGACAGCTACGGTTCCATCATCCGGAAAACCCGGACTGGACCCATTTCTCGTTTTGTCTTTTTGCAGGCGAGGTCAGCCGCGAAGGACATCGGTTGACTGCCGGCTCGGCCGTTGCGGTGCAGCCCGGCAAGGTCGACCGCTCGCCTACCGGGACGGCATTGTCGGCCCGCATGGCTGTCCTCCATGCCAAGGGGGAAATGGGTCTGGATGACCGCCTGACCATCGTGTCCGTGATCGGCTCTACCTTCGAGGGCGGCATTGTCGCGCAAACCACAGTGGGCGATCGGGCGGCAGTGATTCCGGAAATCTCTGGTCGAGGATGGATTACTGGCATCCACCAACACATGCTCGACCCAGACGATCCGTGGCCCGAAGGCTACCGTTTGTCCGACACCTGGGGAGCAAGATAGGCCTAAGGCTCCCGCCGAGATCTAGTGCGGACCTCGGACGCATCACACGCGCTGGGCTTGGACAACAGGTGCCCAGCTTCGTCTTGGTTGAAAGGCTGCGATCGTAAGCTAGTCTGGCTAACACCGGAATGCAGCCCAAACGTGCACGAAAGCCTTTGGTCTATGGCATTGATTTACCTGCTGAGCCTCATGGCGATGGATGCCGAGGAAATGGTCAGCACACGGCCCATGGACCCGGTGTTCTTGGTGGACGCCGCAACAAATCGGTGCCTACCCTCTTGATTGGAGGCCGTTAAGCTGGCAGTTCATGAAAGTTGTCGCCCAGATAAAGCGATCATTGATACCGCGCTACTAGCGAACGACTGCTTTCCGCCCGAACTGGCCATTCGCTTTTTCCGCAGCAAAGGGCCGCTTTCCCATCAAACCAGACGTGATGTAGTGATGTAGCGAATGGCAAAGGTTCGCCTTAGGTTCGAGGTAGCCGTTGCCTTTTCTGCTCGACCTATCCGAAGTAATGCGATTGTGTTTCGGACGCATACGACCGGATGAAAAACTATTTCTGGAAATTTTTAGAAAATTTGATGAAACACCGCGCGGGCAAGAGACGAGTATGCAGCACGCGCGCCCAATTTTCCCCCACCCCCCCCTTGCATCAAACACCCCCCCACCCCCGTTAGTTTGGGGCAGCAGGGGGCGAGGGTCGATTTCAGACTTGGCCCCTATAGCCCAGGGCGGCGTCTACCAGATGGGCGACTTAATTAGTTTGCGCATTTTCTGTCGCTGCGTTTACGGTTCGGTGCGCCCGGACAATCACGGCGTCCGCAGTGTATTCGATGCTGTCAACGTCGGGCTTGTCGGTAGTGATGACGATCAGCCGCCACACATCAAGCGCGGTCGGGGTGGGCAGGGTGATCGCGTGACGTTCGATCTGGGCGCGTGCCTCAGACAGTGCTTGGCAGATGGCGTCATCGTCAGCGGCATTCTCGAATGCCAGCAGGGCCGTCCATGCGGTGAAGGCTTCGGCAATACTATGGGGCTCCCTTGCACGGGGGAAAGGCAGGTGATCCAGGTTCATGTTGTCGTCTCCAGCGTCGGCACAAAGGACGAATGACCAGCCAGCGAACGCAGGCTGGAGGAAAAGTATCAAATCGACTTTGATGGTCGAAATGTGGGTTGAGCAGAGGTCGCCACTAACTTTTCCCATGTTTATTAAATACTTGAGATAAATTGTTGGCGGAGGGAACGCGACCGGGGTCGAACCTTCTCTGCGTCGTAAGTAATTGATTTATATAAGTCTGACATCCAAACGCTGACACCGTACTGTGCTGGCGAAAATCCAGCCGAACCTGTTCCACCAAAACCGCACCGTCTG
>JANOGW010000065.1:0-83117 GCA_031406155.1 Pseudorhodobacter sp. | reverse complement strand
ACCGACAAACGCGGCCAGTACAAAAGCCGTCACAGAACTCATCAAGTTACGCATCAATCTTCTACCTGCAAAATGGCGAGGAAGGCCTCTTGTGGCACTTCAACCGAACCGATCTGTTTCATGCGTTTTTTACCCGCTTTTTGTTTTTCAAGGAGCTTCTTCTTGCGCGAGATATCACCACCGTAGCACTTGGCGATCACGTTCTTGCGCAGCGCCTTGACCGCGATGTGCGCGGGCGGGGCATTCCCATCATCCTGATCAGTCACAACATGCCGCATGTGTTCGAAGTGGCGGACCGCATTCACATTCACCGGCTTGGTCGGCGGCTGTGCGTGATCAACCCCAAAGAGCACACGATGTCGGATGCGGTGGCGTATATGACCGGTGCGAAGCTGCCTGCGGGCGTGACAGAGGCTGTATGACACCGGCAGATCTTGCGCAGGTAATAACCACGCGCGGGGCGGCGGCGGATCGGTTTATCACGGCTGTTGCGGGCCCGCCGGGGGCGGGGAAATCGACGCTGGCGGCGCAGATTGTTGCCGCCATCGGACATGGCGCGCGGGTGGTGCCGATGGACGGGTTTCACTATGATAACGCGGTGCTGGACCAGCTTGGTTTGCGGGGCCGCAAAGGTGCGCCGGAGACCTTTGATGCGGCAGGTTTTCTGCATTTGATGCAACGCCTTCGGGCGGGGGAGGATGCCGCCATCTCGGTGTTCGACCGCGATATGGATTTGGCGCGGGCAGGGGCCGATCTGGTAACAGGTGCGGATAAGTATCTGGTTGTCGAAGGGAATTACCTGCTGCTGAACGACGCGCCGTGGTGTGACTTGGTACCGTTGTTCGATCTGACCGTTTACATTGATGTGCCAGAGGCAGAGTTGGATGCGCGGTTGTTAAGTCGCTGGGATCAGTATGGCAAAACGCCCGATCAGGCACGGCTGTGGATCGACAGCAACGATATGCCGAACATTCGGCGAGTTACGCAAGGGTCGCGGCAGGCTGATATTGTTGTTGGGGTCTAGGGCGTCATCGCCTTGCGTTGTTTGGCGCGTTCGATCCCCAGTTGGCGTTCGCGCCAGATGATCAGGCAGCCAGCGGCCACAACGACTGCCGCACCGGTCAGCATGGTCAGGGTCGGCACTTCGGCGAAGACGAAATAGCCGATGGCAAGCGCGAAGATCATCGAGGCATAGTCGAATGGTGCCACGACCGAGGCATCCGCCTCGCGGTAGGCGGAAGTCAGGAATATCTGGCCAATCCCGCCAAGCAGGCCCGCGCTGACCAGCAAAGCGGCCTCGGTTGCAGTGGGGATCACCCAACCGAAGGGCAGCGTGGCAAGCGAAAGCACGGTTGCCGTTAGTGAAAAATAGAACACGATTGCCGGGGTCTTTTCCGTCATAACCAGTTTGCGCACGAAAACCTGGGCGAGGGCCGCGAACACCGCCCCGCCCAGCACAAGGATCGCACCAAAGGCCTGGGCTTGGGTCAGATGATTGTCCGATGTGATCGACAGCCGAGGCCAGACCACGATCATGACCCCGATCAGGCCCAACGCCACGGCAGTGATGCGAAAAGCGCGGACCTGCTCGCCCAGAAACATGGCGGCGAAAATGACGGTCAGCAGGGGTGCGGCATATCCGATGGCTGTCACTTCGGGCAGTGGCAGATAGCCCAGACCCGCAAATCCAAGCCCCATGGCAATGGTCCCGACCAGCCCACGCCAGACGTGGGACATCGGGTTGGAGGCGCGAAAGCCTGTCGCGAGTTCACGCCGCAGTATTAACCAGACAACGATGACAGGCATGGCAAAGAACGACCGAAAAAACACCGCCTCGCCCGAGGGTACGTTTGGCGCGGTGGCTTTGATCAGCGACGCCATGGTGATGAACACGATGACGGAGACAACTTTGTAGGCGATGCCGCGCAGGGGGCGCATGAAAACCTCTGGTATTTCGATGGGATCAGGTCAATCACTCTGGCTTGGACTGCGCAAGTGCGAAGCCGCCGGATTGAGGAGATTGCCATGACCAGACCGCCGATTTCCAACCTGATTGATCAGGGGCGCGGGCTGGTGCCTGCCGATCTGGTGCTGCGCGGCGGCAGGGTGTTTGATCTGATCACCGGCGATCTGGTGGCGGGTGATGTGGCGATTTGCAGTGATACTATTGTGGGGGTGTTTGACCATTACGAAGGGACCACGGTGATTGATGTATCCGGGCAGATTTTGGTGCCCGGCTTTATCGACACGCATCTGCATATTGAAAGCTCGCTGGTAACGCCGCATGAATTCGACCGTTGCGTAACCCCGCGCGGGGTGACGACGGCAATCTGCGACCCGCATGAAATTGCCAATGTGTGCGGGCTTCTGGGGATACATTACTTTCTGGACGCGTCTGCCCGGACGGTAATGGACATCCGGGTGCAGCTTTCGTCCTGCGTGCCATCGACCCACATGGAAACCACTGGCGCGCGGCTGGAGGCGGGCGATCTGGTGCCATTGATGGAACATCCCCGGGTGATCGGGTTGGCGGAGTTCATGAATTATCCCGGTGTATTGGCCAGTGATCCGGGGTGTATTGCCAAGCTGCAGGCGTTTCGTGGGCGGCATATTGATGGCCATGCGCCCCTGCTGCGCGGGCGTGATCTGAACGGTTATATCGCGGCCGGTATTCGCACCGAGCATGAGGCGACGACGGCGGCCGAAGGGCTGGAAAAGCTGCGCAAGGGAATGCGGGTGTTGATCCGCGAAGGATCAGTCTCCAAGGATCTGCACGCGCTTGCGCCGCTGCTGACCGAACGCCTTTCGCCTTATCTGTGCTTTTGCACCGATGACAGGAACCCGCTGGATATCGCGGAACATGGCCATCTGGACTATGTGATCCGCACCGCGATTGCGCTTGGCGCGCCGCCTTTAGCCGTGTACCGCGCGGCTTCGCTTTCAGCGGCGGAGGCGTTTGGTTTGAAAGACCGCGGGTTGATCGCACCGGGAAAGCGCGCCGATATCGTGGTGATCGACAGCCTTGAAGGCTGCCATGCGTCACGCGTCTTTGCGGGCGGGCTAGAGGCGACAGATGCCGCTTTTGCTGCCCGCGCGCTGACCGATCCAGTAGCGCGACATTCGGTGAAGGCGCGGCATGTCGAGGCCGGGCATTTTCGCACGGGTGGCAACCGGGTGGATACGCCGGTGATCGGCATTCTGCCGGGCAAGATTATTACAGAGCATCTGACCTATGAAATTGCCCCGGTGGACGGCGACAAACGCCCAGATATTGTCCGCGATCTGGTGAAGATTGCGGTGGTTGAACGGCATGGCGTAAATGGCAATATCGCGACCGGGTTTGTCAAAGGCTTTGGGCTGACACGCGGGGCCATCGCCTCGACCGTTTGCCATGATCACCATAATATTGCGGTGGTTGGGACGGATTACGAAGATATGGCGCTGGCAGCCAATCGGCTGGGGCAGATCGAGGGTGGCTTTGTGGTGGTGGAAGGAGGCCGCGTTCTGGCCGAACTGGCGCTGCCGGTGGCCGGGCTTATGAGCCTTGAGCCGTTCGAGGTGGTTCGCGATGCACTCGTGGCCCTGCGCGCGGCGGCCCGGACTTTAGGCGTAACGCTGGAAGAGCCGTTCTTGCAACTGGCGTTCCTGTGCCTGCCGGTGATCCCGCATCTGAAGATCACCGATCACGGGATGGTGGATGTGGATCGGTTCGAGGTCATGCCGTAATCGGTTTGCGCGGTGCTGAGGGTGCCTCCGGCGGGGATATTTTTGAACAGATGAAATGAGTTAAGTGCTGTGGGGTAAAAAGCCAAAAGCCGCCCCGAGGGACGGCTTTGAGGTTTTGGTGGAGCCACGCGGGATCGAACCGCGGACCTCTTGAATGCCATTCAAGCGCTCTCCCAACTGAGCTATGACCCCGATTTTGGGCGCAATGAGTTACCGCATTGCCCGGGTTATGTAGTAAAGGGCGCGGGGGGGCGCAAGTAAAAAACCGCGCCCCGGCGCTGCAATATCAGACGTCTTCTTCGTCAGCCGGCACGTCGGCCAGATCGTCAAGTGATACGGTATCGTCCGCGTCATCCTCGAGCAGTTCATCATCCAACTCGGCGTCATCGGTGACGTCGGTCTCCAGCAGTTCGTCTTCCGCTTCCAGATCATCGACCAACGGGTCGTCTTTTTCTGGCACAACGCGCGCGATGACGGCGGCCGTCATCTTTCGCCGCGCGGTTTCGATATCCACGACCTCGCCCGAGTAGGGGCTGATAATCGGGGTTTTGTTAAGGTCATAAAAACGTTTGCCAGTGGTCGGGCAAAGGCGCTTCGTACCCCATTCTTCCTTGGGCATGTTGGTTCCCTTGGTTGTCGGATGTTCAGTAAAGCGTTCGAGTGCCACAGGTGGGGGTGGGTGTCAAAGGCTTTCGTATGTTTGATCGGGGTGTTGCGGCTGCCTGCCTGTGGGCTATGCTGAGGGCCCGAGTCAAAGGTTCAGATGCCCGTTCTGCCAGGATCCCCCCCCGTTGAAGTGGCGCTTCGAAGATCCGCCCGCGCGCGGCGATTTTCGTTGCGGGTGTCGCGACTTGACGGGCGTGTGACGCTGTCTTTGCCGTTGGCGGCGCGCGAGGCTGAGGCGATGAGCTTTCTGCGGGCGCAGGAGGGTTGGTTGCGCGCGGCACTTGCGCGGATGCCGGGTCAGGCCCGGATCGGCATCGGCAGTGTGGTTCCGGTAGAGGGCAGGCCGCTGACATTGGTGTCTGGTATAGGGCGAAGCCCGCGGATGGTGGATGATTCGCTGATCCTGCCGGGCGATCCGGAACGGGCGGCGGTGCGCGCTGCGTCGTTTCTGAAAGTGATGGCGCGTGACCGGTTGGTTGCGGCCTGCGATCTGCATGCGGGGCGCTTGGGGCGGCCATTCAGCAGGGTCAGCCTGCGTGATACAAGATCGCGCTGGGGCTCTTGTACCAGCGACGGCAGCCTGATGTTTTCGTGGCGGCTGATCATGGCACCGCCTGTCGTGCTGGACTATGTGGCAGCTCATGAGGTGGCGCATCTGGCACAGATGAACCATTCACCCGCGTTCTGGGCTGTGGTTGCGCGGTTATGTCCCGACTACGGCACACATCGGGCCTGGTTGCGCGGCCAGGGCCAGACTTTGCACGGTTACCGCTTCGGGGATTGACCCTGTACCGGCGCAGTGCTTGGCTGCACAGATGACGTCTGCACCCCGCCCATCCGATCAAGCCGCAGCACACGAGCGACTTTACCGCGCCCTGAGGGTGCAGATTATCCATGGGGAAATGGTTCCGGGTCAGGCACTTACGCTGCGGGGCTTGGGCCGCACGTTCGGTGTGTCAATGACACCGGCGCGCGAGGCGGTACGGCGGCTGGTCGCTGAAGGCGCATTGTCGATGACATCGTCGGGGCGGGTTGCGACGCCGGAACTGTCACCCGAACGCATCGAGGAACTTGCCGCGATCCGGGCGCTGCTGGAACCCGAGCTTGCGGCGCGTGCCATGCCCCGGGCCCATTTTGCACTGATCGATCGGCTGACAGCAATCAATGCCGTCAACGCCGAGGCGGCGGCAAAGCAAGATCCCGTGGCCTATGTGCGCAGCAACCTTGAATTTCACCGCACGCTGTATCTGCGCGCGCAGGCCCCGGCGATGCTGGCGATGACCGAAACGGTCTGGCTGCAACTGGGCCCAACCATGCGCGCGCTTTACGCAAAACTGCGCCGGAATGAGCCGCCACAGCACCACAGATCCATTCTAGCAGCACTGCGGGCGGGGGACGAGCCCGGTTTGCGGCTTGCGGTCCGCATGGACGTAGCGCAGGGTTTGCGGCATCTTGCGGGGTAAGCCGGCAATGGTCACCAACAAGGAGGCATGTCTTTGGCCAATAAGTTAGTCAGCTATTTTCTACCAAAGCCGAGTGCCAGAACGTTTGGACCAAGCCCGGTTCCGGCTGGATTCATTGCCGCAGACGGGTTGAAATACGAGACGTTTCTGGCGCGAATTCACCAAGCATATCTGTTCGACTGGTACATGGAAATTGGCTGTCGAACAGGGACGATCCTTGCGCTGTCGCGAGGCAAGACGCTTGCGATTGATCCCTATTTTCAGGTTGATACCAATGTGATCGGGCCCAAGCCTGCACTGCATCTGTTTCAGCAGACCAGCGACGATTTCTTCGCATCCGGATTTCTGAAAAACAACAGAATTGCGCTATCGACAAGCTTTCTTGACGGTATGCATCTGATCGAATTTTTACTGCGAGACTTTATCAACACCGAACGCCACAGCCACCCCAATGGGGTGATCGCCTTGCATGACTGTCTTCCACGCGACCATGCAATGACAACGCGGGATCTGGACGCCGTATCTGCGTTGTGCTGGACGGGGGACGTCTGGAAGATGTTGCCGATTTTGCAGAAGTTTCGGCCGGATCTGAAAGTAACCGTATTGAATTGCTCGGCGACGGGGCTGGTCGTGGTGTCTGGTCTTGATCCCACCAACGAGGTGCTGGCAGAAAACTATGATCTGATCATCAGAAACTATCAAGCGCTCGAGCTGCAAGCATTTGGAACTGAAAGGTTTTTTTCATCTTTTGGTGTTACAGATGCGCAAAGCTATCTGGATGCAGGTTCGCCTGACTTTGCCCGGATCGCCATTGATCCGGGAAATGCTCTGGTACCAAAGTTCATAACGCCTTGAAGCGGTTAACAGAGGGAAAGGCGGAAGAGACCGTCATGATTTCAGGTCCTACCAGGTATTTTTCGAAGAGAAGCCCGGTTTCGTGATTGCGCCTTAGGCGTGGATCGCGCCGTCACCACAGGCCAGAGCGGCTTCGCGGACAGCTTCGCTATACGTGGGGTGGGCGTGGCAGGTAAGTGCTACATCTTGGGCTGATGCGCCAAACTCCATCGCAACGCAGATCTCATGGATCAAATCACCGGCCATTGGGCCGATGATATGGGCGCCCAGAATGCGGTCGGTGGCCGCGTCTGCGAGGATCTTCACGAAACCGTCGCCCTGGAAAACGGCTTTGGCGCGGGCGTTGCCCATGAAGGAGAATTTGCCAACTTTATAGGCGCGGCCTTCGGATTTCAGCTGTTCTTCGGTTGCACCGACTGATGATACTTCTGGCGTGCTGTAGATCACGCCGGGGATGACGGAGTAATTAACATGGCCGGATTTGCCTGCCATGATTTCGGCCAAGGCCATGCCTTCGTCTTCGGCTTTGTGGGCCAACATGGGCCCAATGACGGCGTCGCCGATGGCATATAAGCCATTGATATTAGTAGAAAAATGTACGTCGGTTTTGATCTGACCACGGGGCAGTATTTCGACGCCCAGGGCTTCGAGGCCAAGGCCCGCGATGTAGGGTTTGCGGCCGGTGGCGACGAGGACGGTCTCGGTTTCTATGGTAGTTTCTGCGTCAGTTTTGCGCAGTTTGTAGGTGACTGTGGCCTTGCCTTTCGTCGCGGATGCCCCTTGCACGGCTGCGCCGAGGATGAACTTAAGCCCTTGCTTTGCCAAGATACGCTGGAAGGTCTTGGCCACGTCGGCGTCCATGCCGGGCGTAATGGCATCGAGGTATTCGATGACGGTCACTTCAGTGCCAAGGCGGGCGTAGACCGAGCCTAGTTCCAGACCGATGACACCGGCACCGATGACGATCATGGTTTTGGGGATTTTGCTTAGGGCCAATGCGCCGGTGGAGGTGACGATGACCTTCTCGTCCACGGTGACGCCGGGGAGGCTGGAGGCCTCGGAACCCGTTGCAATCACTATGTTTTTTGCGGTGTGGGTATCGTCGCCGACTTTGACTTGGCCCGGCGCAGGGATGGTGGCCCAACCTTTGATCCAGTTGATTTTGTTTTTCTTGAATAGGAATTCGATGCCTTTCGTGTTCTGGCCGACGACATCATCCTTATAAGCCTGCATCTTTGCCCAATCGACCTTTGGTGCGCCACCTATCAGACCCATTTTCTCATGGTTTTCATGGACTTCGTGCAGTTGGTGGGTGGCGTGCAGCAGGGCTTTTGACGGGATGCAACCGACGTTCAGGCAGGTGCCGCCGAGGGTTTCGCGGCCTTCTACAACCGCCACGTTCAAGCCCAGTTGGGCGGCGCGGATGGCGCAGACATAGCCGCCGGGGCCGGAACCGATGATGATTGCGTCATAGTTTGCCATGGGGCGTTCCTTCAAATCGGGCCGTGTTACAGCCGTGCTTTTTGCGTGCTTTATCCGTGCATACGGCAATCAGATCAAGCTTGCGATGATCATGGTTAAGGTGGCGAAAAATCCCACGGCCCAGATGGCGGATCGCCATGGCCTCCACCCCAGCGCATAGGCGGGGACGTAAAGGATGCGGGCGGCGAGGTAGGTGTAGGCGGCGTATTGGGTGACCGTGGTTGATTGGTTGCCGAGGGTGACGACGACCACGGCGAGGGTGAACAGGATCAGCCCCTCGAAATGGTTGTTCAGCGCGCGTTGCAGACGGGCAGTGAGGGTGGTCATTTGCCGCGATGGGGGCCGGTCACGCGGGGAGGAGGTGTAGCCGGGTGTCAGATCGCGGTTCGCGAGGGTGGCGAAGGACACGAATTGGGCCGCTTGCAGGAGGGCGGCGAGGGCGAGGGCGGTGAGTTCGGGGGTCATTGCACAAGTCCATTAACGAAATCAAATATCTTACCAACTAGCCTGGCGATCAGCTCACTTTGGGCGGCTTCGCCAGTGCTATGAGCAACGTTTGCCAGCGCCTCGCCGATAGTTCTATTTTCCTTGTGGATTTCGATGTTGAGTGCCGCAAGTGCCTTCGAAGACAAGACATAGTCATAAGGAAAATTCGACGTGGGGTCGCTAACCAAGTAACCTTCTGCCGCCATCCACCTGAGCATCAGCTTTGTATAATGCTCTTGAAGCGCCTGGTCTTCGGCGAGATCTGAGATGGGCAAAGTTCGATACGACCGTTTTTGTGTTTTGAGAGATACCGTTCTGCCTTTCGCAACTTTCTCGAATTCGGGCCAAATGTTTTGCGACGACAAAAAGATCGCCGCCGGAAATGAGTCTTGAAGCTTGTTCAGGACGATCCCGAAAAACAACTTGGCAGTATCTACATTCGACATACTCAAGCTTACCTTAGGTGATATTGCTGGCCCCGATTTTAGCGTTCAATGGAGGGGGGCGGGCAGATAGCCGCCTGCCCAGCCTCGCTCGCCTCACAAATCCATCAACAACCGCCGTGGATCCTCCAGCGCCTCTTTCACGCGCACGAGGAATGTGACCGCCCCCTTCCCATCGACAACCCGGTGATCGTAGCTCAGCGCCAGATACATCATCGGGCGGATGACGATTGCGCCTGCCACCACGACCGGGCGGTCCTGGATTTTGTGCATGCCCAAGATGCCCGATTGTGGGGGGTTCAGGATGGGCGAGGACATCAGGCTGCCGTAGACGCCGCCGTTGGAGATGGTGAAGGAGCCGCCGGCCATTTCGGCCATGGAAAGTTTGCCGTCGCGGGCGCGCAGGCCGAGTTCGGAGATTTTCTTTTCGATCGCGGCGAAGCCCATCTGGTCGGCGTCGCGCACGACGGGGACGACGAGGCCGTTGGGCGTGCCGACGGCGACGCCCATGTGGACGAAGTTTTTGTAGACCACATCGGTGCCGTCAATCTCGGCGTTGACCTCGGGCACTTCGGCCAGCGCGTGGCAGCAGGCTTTGACGAAGAACGACATGAAGCCGAGTTTGACGCCGTGTTTTTTCTCGAACACGTCTTTGTATTCGTTGCGTAAACCCATGATGGCGGACATGTCGACCTCGTTATAGGTGGTCAGCATGGCGGCGGTGTTTTGCGCGTCTTTCAGGCGGCGGGCGATGGTCTGGCGCAGACGGGTCATCTTGACGCGCTCTTCACGGGCGGCATCGTCGGCAGGCACAGGCGCGCGGGGGATTGCGGCTGCAGGTGCAGCGATGGGCGCTGGCGCAGGGGCGGCTACCGCTTTTGCCACGTCTTCCTTCATCACTCGGCCATCTTTGCCGGAGGGGGCAACAGCATCACGGGTGATGCCTGCTTCAGCCATGGCCTTCTTGGCGGAGGGGGCATCTTCGACGTCGCGCGGAACAGTAGGCTCGGGCCCGGCGATGGGGGCGAGCGATGGTTCGCTGACGGTGGATGGCACCCCTTCCAGCGCCTTGGTCACCTTGTCCTTCTCCTTTGGCGCCGCAGTGGCGACGGCGCCCTCGGTGACTTGCGCCAGCAGGGCGGCGGCGGCGACGGTGGTGCCTTCGGCCGCAACAATCTCGGCCAGAACGCCTGCCACGGGAGAGGGTACGTCGAGGGAAACCTTGTCGGTTTCCAGTTCACACAGAATTTCGTCAACCGCCACGGCGTCGCCCACCTTTTTGAACCAGGTGGCGACAGTGGCTTCGGTGACGCTTTCGCCAAGGGCGGGGACGCGGACTTCGGTGGTCATGATCAGTTTCCTTTGAAGGTCAGCGCGTCATTGACCAGCGCTTCTTGTTGGGCTTTGTGTTTGCTGGCAAGGCCGGTGGCGGGCGAGGCAGAGGCGTCGCGCCCGACAAAGACCGCGCGGGTGTGTTTGGCACCGATGCGGGTGAGCACCCATTCAAGGTTTGGTTCGATATAGCTGAAGGCACCCTGGTTTTTGGGTTCTTCCTGGCACCAGACCATTTCGGCACCCTTGAAACGTTCCAGTTCCTTGATCAGCGATAGGGCTGGGAAGGGGTGGAATTGTTCGACGCGCAGCAGGTAGATATCATCGGCACCGCGCGCGTCGCGTTCGGCCAGCAAGTCGTAATAGACCTTGCCGGAACAGATGACGACGCGTTTGATTTTTGCGTCGGGTTTCAGTTTCAGGTCGGAATGGCCTTGCTGGGCATCGTCCCACAAGACTCGGTGGAAGCTGGACCCGGTGGTGAAATCCGACGCATCGGATATGCACAACGGATGGCGCAGCAGGGATTTCGGCGTCATCAGGATAAGCGGTTTGCGGAAATCACGATGGATCTGGCGGCGCAGGATGTGGAAGTAGTTGGCGGGTGTGGTGCAGTTGGCCACGATCCAGTTATCATGCGCGGAGTTTTGCAGGAAGCGTTCCAGCCGGGCGCTGGAATGTTCAGGTCCTTGGCCTTCGTAGCCATGCGGCAGCAGGCAGACGAGGCCGGACATGCGGAGCCATTTCGCCTCACCCGAGGTGATAAACTGATCGAACATGATCTGCGCGCCATTGGCGAAATCGCCAAACTGCGCTTCCCACAGCACCAGGGCGTTCGGTTCGGACAGCGAATAGCCGTATTCAAAGCCAAGCACGGCGTATTCGGATAGCATGGAGTCGATGACTTCGTACCGGGCCTGACCGGCGCGGATGTGGTTCAGTGGGTAGTGGCGCTCTTCGGTGGATTGATCGACAAAGGCCGAATGGCGCTGGCTGAAGGTGCCGCGGGTGCAGTCTTGGCCAGACAGGCGGACGGGGAAGCCCTCGGTGACAAGGCTGCCAAAGGCGACGGCTTCGGCGGTGGCCCAGTCAAAGCCTTTGCCCGTCTCGAACATTTTTGATTTGGCATCCAACTGGCGGGTGACGGTTTTGTGCAGATCAAACTTTTCGGGTATGCGGGTCAGGGCGGCCCCAACATCGGCCATGGTTTCCGGTTTGATGGCAGTTTCGCCGCGTTGGTAATTGTTCAAGTCTTTGGTGCCGAGGTTTTTCCAGCGGCCATCCAGCCAATCGGCCTTGTTGGGCTTGTAGTCTTTGCCAGCCTCGAACTCCTCATTCAGTTTGGCTTGGAAGGCGGCTTTCATGTCCTCAATCTCACCCTCCGGGATCAGCCCGTCGGCGACAAGACGTTCGGTGTACAGTTGCAGCGTGGTCTTTTGCTTGCGGATGCGGGTGTACATCGCGGGGTTGGTGAACATCGGCTCGTCGCCTTCGTTATGGCCGAAGCGGCGATAACAGAAGATATCCAGCACCACGTCTTTGTGGAATTTCTGGCGATATTCGATGGCGACGCGGGCGGCGTGCACCACCGCCTCGGGGTCGTCGCCGTTGACGTGGAAAATCGGCGCTTCGACCATCAGCGCAATGTCGGTGGGGTAGGGGGAGGAGCGGCTGAACGAAGGCGAGGTGGTAAAGCCGATCTGGTTGTTGACGATGATGTGCAGCGTGCCACCCGTGCGATGGCCTACGAGGCCGGACAGGCCAAAACATTCGGCGACCACGCCCTGGCCCGCAAAGGCCGCGTCGCCATGCAGCAGGATGGGCAGCACCTGGGTGCGGTCTTTGTCGGCGAGTTGTTCCTGCTTGGCGCGGACTTTGCCAAGAACGACCGGGTTCACTGCCTCCAGGTGGCTGGGGTTGGCGGTGAGCGACAGGTGCACGGTATTGCCATCAAAGGTGCGGTCGCTGGATGCGCCGAGGTGGTATTTCACATCGCCCGATCCATCAACGTCTTCGGGTTTGAAACTGCCGCCTTGGAATTCGTTGAAAATGGCGCGGTAGGGTTTCATCATCACGTTGGCCAGAACGCTTAAGCGCCCTCTGTGTGGCATGCCGATGACGATATCGCGTATGCCTAGATTACCGCCGCGTTTGATGATTTGTTCCATCGCGGGGATCAGGCTTTCCGCGCCATCAAGGCCGAACCGCTTGGTGCCCATGTATTTGACGTGGAGGAACTTTTCGTAGCCTTCCGCCTCGACCAGTTTGTTCAGGATGGCTTTGCGGCCTTCACGGGTGAAGGCAATCTCCTTGCCGTAGCCTTCGATGCGTTCTTTCAGCCACGCGGATTGTTCGGGGTCTGAAATGTGCATGAATTGCAGGGCGAAAGTGCCGCAATAGGTGCGTTTTACGATTTCAATGATTTCGCGCATGGATGCGGTTTGCAGGCCGAGCACGTTGTCTATGAAAATCGGGCGGTCCATGTCGGCTTCGGTGAAGCCGTAGGATTTCGGGTCCAGTTCCGGCTGGGTGTTGCGGTCTGTCATGCCCAGCGGATCAAGGTCGGCGGCGAGGTGGCCGCGGATGCGGTAGGCGCGGATGATCATGATGGCGCGGATGCTATCGAGCACGGCGCGTTGTATCTGGGCGTCGGTCAGCGACACGCCTTGATCGGCAGCTTTGGCGACGATCTTTTCTCCAGCGGCGCGGGCGTCTTTGGCGGGGGCCATGATCGGCCATTCGCCGGTTAGGGCGGATGTAAGGTCGTCCAGCGGCTGTGGCGGCCAATCATTGCGCGCCCATGACGGGCCTGCGGCCTGGCGTTTGGTGTCAACTTCGCTGTCGCCGAGAGCTTTGAAGAACGCGGCCCATTGCGCATCGACGCTCGCCGGGTCGGCGGCGTGCTTGGCGGCGAGTTGGTCGATGTAATCCGCGTTTGCGCCATCCATGAAGGACTGGGCGTTGAAGGCGGCGTTGGGGGTTTGTTCGGTCATGGGGTTACCTCTGAGTATTTGGGGCTATGTTTCGACGGAGCGGCCAAGATTAGGACTGCCGCTAGTGCCGCAAGCAAGGAAACCAAGGGGTGGGCATAGCCCAGATAGCCGGAAAGAATGAGGACGAATGGCATTGCGCCGATGCCCAAAATAGCTGCCGCTACGAGGTTGATCGCGGCAATTGCGACGGGGACAATTACCGAAAAGTAGAGCAAGATAATGACCTTGGCCGGCGAATAGCCGGCATCTCGGGCACGCCTGCTGACTGGCGCCAAGGCAAGCAGATGGGCCAGTAGCATCAAGGGCATGATTGAAGGAATCATCACTGTCTTGAAACCAAAAAAGCCGAAAGGAAAACCAGTTACGGCCAGCGGCCAAGGCCACGACTCGGACATGCGTTCCATGGCAAACTTGACCATCTCGATTTGGCCAAGGGCTTCTCCAAGTTCCGTCCACTTGACGAGCTCGCTTAAGTTGGCACGGTATATTGCTACTTGGGCCAATCCGACCAGGATGTTAAGAATGCCAATCCACGCCCAGAACTGCGGCCGGTCAGTGTGCCCGCCAAACTGAAGGCTCTTGGCTAGGTTGGACCTTATGATTGGCCAGAGGTCATGCGCCATAGGTTACCGCCCTATCGCTTTCATCACGGCCTCGCCCAGACCTGCGGGGCTGTCGGCCACCACTATGCCTGCGCGTTTCATGGCCTCGATCTTGCTGTCAGCGTCGCCTTTGCCGCCGGATACGATGGCACCTGCGTGGCCCATGCGGCGGCCGGGGGGGGCGGTGCGGCCGGCGATGAAGCCTGCGGTGGGTTTCCAGCGGCCTTTCTTGCGTTCATCGGCAAGAAACTGTGCGGCGTCTTCTTCGGCAGCGCCGCCGATTTCGCCGATCATGATGATGGAAGTGGTTTCCGGGTCGGCGAGGAACATTTCCAGAATGTCGATATGTTCGGAGCCTTTGATCGGGTCGCCGCCGATGCCGACGGCGGATGATTGGCCAAGGCCGAGGTCGGTGGTTTGTTTGACCGCCTCATAGGTCAGGGTGCCAGAACGGGAGACGACGCCGACCGAGCCGCGTTTGTGGATGTGGCCGGGCATGATGCCGATTTTGCATTCACCCGGCGTGATGACGCCGGGGCAGTTGGGGCCGATCAGGCGGGATTTCGATCCTTCGAGCGCGCGTTTGACTTTCATCATGTCCAAGACTGGGATGCCTTCGGTGATGCAGACGATCAGCTCCATTTCCGCATCAATCGCTTCAAGGATTGAATCAGCGGCGAAGGGCGGCGGCACGTAGATGACGGTGGCATTGGCCTGCGTGATATGGCGCGCTTCGTGCACGGAGTTGAACACGGGCAGGTTCAGATGCACCTCACCGCCCTTGCCCGGCGTCACGCCGCCGACCATGACAGTGCCGTACGCGATGGCCTGTTCCGAGTGGAACGTGCCTTGGCTGCCGGTAAAGCCCTGGCAGATCAGGCGGGTGTTTTTGTTGACGAGGACTGACATTTGTTTTCTCCGTAGGGCGGGGTTCACCCCGCCGGTTGTTCGGGCGAAGGCGGGGTTAACCCCGCCCTACGGGTTATCCTTTGACGGCTTTCACGATTTTCTGCGCGGCGTCGCTGAGGTTATCCCCAGCAATCACATTCAGCCCCGAATTGCGGATGATGTCTTTGCCAAGCTCCACATTGGTGCCTTCAAGGCGCACGACCAGCGGCACTTTTAGGCCGACCTCTTTCACCGCGGCGATCACGCCTTCGGCGATGACGTCGCAGCGCATGATGCCGCCGAAGATGTTGACGAGGATGCCTTTGACCTGCGGGTCGGAGGTGATGATCTTGAACGCCTCGGTGACTTTTTCCTTGGTGGCGCCGCCGCCGACGTCAAGGAAGTTGGCGGGTTCTGCGCCGTAGAGTTTGATGATGTCCATCGTGGCCATGGCAAGTCCTGCGCCGTTGACCATGCAGCCGATTTCACCGTCGAGGGCGATGTAGTTCAGATCAAATTTACTGGCGGCAAGTTCCTTCGGGTCTTCCTCCGTCTCATCCCGAAGTTCCATGATATCGGCGTGGCGGTAAAGCGCGTTGCCGTCGAAGCTCATCTTGGCATCGAGGCATTTGATGTTGCCGTCGGTGCCGACCATCAGGGGGTTGATCTCCAGCATCTCCATGTCTTTTTCGACGAAAAGCTTGTAGAGCGTACGGGTCAGGGTGACGCATTGCTTGACCTGGTTGCCAGTCAGACCCAACGCAAAGGCGATGCGGCGGCCGTGAAAATCGGTGTAGCCCGTGGCGGGATCGACGCTGAACGACAGGATTTTTTCGGGGGTATCGTGGGCCACATCCTCGATGTTCATGCCGCCTTCGGTCGAGGCGACGAAGGAAATGCGGCTGGTCTGGCGATCGACCAACAAGGCCAGATACAGCTCGCGCGAAATGTCGGAGCCGTCTTCGATATAGATGCGGTTGACCTGTTTGCCAGCGGGGCCGGTTTGATGGGTTACAAGCGTGCGGCCCAGCATCTGGCGGGCAAATTCGGCGGCCTCACCCACTGACTTGGCAAGCCGGACGCCACCCTTTTCGCCAGCTTCGGGTTCCTTGAATTTGCCTTTGCCACGGCCACCGGCGTGAATCTGCGATTTGACCACCCACAGCGGGCCGTCGAGCGCACCTGCGGCGGTCTTCGCCTCTTCCGCGCGCAGGACGACCCGGCCATCGGAAACCGGGATGCCGTAGCTGCGCAAAAGCGCCTTGGCCTGGTATTCGTGGATGTTCATGGCATCGCCCCGTGCAAAAGGAATTTGCGCCGTGATGGCACGGAACTAAGGCCAAGCAAAATGACTTTTGCTTAAATTACTGGATAGTGCGGTGAAAAGCGACATTTGTGATCACACGTTTGAAAAGTGTGATCACACGGTAAGAAATGTTTGCGCAAGCAGGAGGTAGGTCGCAAAACCTTAGTTCAAAAATAGGGTCAACAGCATGGCCTGACCGGACATCATCTGTTCGAACGCTGTCCAGTTCTGCGCGCTGATCAAGTCCCCTTGCCGCAGGTAGGGCACAGCGCCTTCGCCTTGTATCCATGCGATCAGATCGACCGGGCGCGGGTCGGTAAACATGGCAGCCACATCAACGCCGGCAGGCCCGGTAATCCGCCAGTAGGGCACCAGCTTTTCGCCCGTCAGCAGCGCCTCGAAATCCGCCAGTACACCCAGCCACAAAGGCCCGGTGCCGGGCGGAAGATCGACGCCAAGGGCGGATTTCTGACGGTCATTGGGCAGCCATTCCTTTTCGTTGTCGGTCTCTGTCGCCACCTCGGCCCAGAAACGGCGGTTGTCGGCGACCATCGACAGAAGATGGGTCCGGGCAGAGGCCATGCGCGCCGCGTCGGGCGCCTGATTCAGGGTGGCAACAACGATTGCGATGTAATCGACGGCATCAAGGCTGGCACCGCCACCCATTCCGAACAGGGGATCGGGTGTCAGTTGACCAAGGCTTGACATAGCGCTTCGCGCATCTGTCACGCGGGTGATCGGGGCGGTGGGATCATAGGCGAGGATGATGTCGCTGAGACCCCCCAGAAGATGCGTATAGGCGGAAAGCCAGGCGGCATCGGCACCGTCAAAGCGGATGACGGGGGCAGGACTGGCGGGGTCGCGGCTGTCCCAGGCCCAGCCGAGGATCATCGGCCCCGCGACCGACAACATATCTTCGCCAGCGTCGCGACTGGTGTTGGCGTTGATGTCGAACCACAGGTCGGCAAGGTTGATCTCGATCCCGAAATCGGCGTTTGGCGGGATGTCGGCAAGGGCTGCACGCGCGGCCTCCATGCCGGTGCCGACATTGGTGAAAAGGCTTGCAATGGCGGCGGGGTCAAACGGGGAGGGGGTTGGGTTTTCGGGGATCGGAAGGCGCAAAAGCGGCATCATGGTCAATTGTTCTGACAGGCCGGTTTGCCAGCGCAGTTGCAAAGCACCCTCGACCGCGCGCAGGAACCGCACACCGCCAAGGGCAAAGCGGTCTGCATCGGACGCATCGGTAACGGCGGCAAGGCGCGCCTCTGTCGCCATCAGGCCGGATTTGCCGATTTCCGCGGAAATGGTTTCGGCGGTGGCAGGCAGGGCCAGGAAGAGCAGGCAAACGAAGGGCAAAAAACGCATGAAGCACCTTTGATTTGATGTCCGCATTCTGCCTGCGAGGATCTTGGAAAGCAATCACCGCGCAGGTAGGGTTTGCCGTACCCTTGCCTGCAAGACGATGATTGCGGCTGGGGCGGTCAGATATTGCGCTGGGCTACGAACAAAACCTGACCGCGGGGAAGCACGCTGTCGCGGCGGGCGGCTATGAAGCCAGCGGCATCGGCCATACGAACTACATCATCCACCAGCAGGTGATAAGGCGCGCGGTTGGGGTGGGAAACCACGCCATCCGGTTGGCGATATGGGTTTTGGGCTCGGGTGGCGTCGGGGGCAAGAAAAACAGTGAAAAGAAGGCGTTGCAAGGTCGGGAAGCAGGCGTGAAGATTGGTCAGGGCGCGGCTCAGGTGATCGGCCGGCAAATGGGTGAAGACGGCAAAGGCGATGGCATAATCGATGGTGGCGGGGATGCCTTGAAAGCTGAAATCGGGGTCTTCGATCAACTGGGCTGCGGGCAGGCGGGTCTTGTCGGCCAGTTCCACGTGATATCCGCGCTGCATCAGGGCTGCCGAAAGATCGGTGCCCCAGTAATGGCCGGGGTCAAGATAGGGCACTGCCTTGCAGCCAAGCCGCAGCGATCCACACCCGATATCGAAGAGCCGGTGGTTGGGCAAAAGCCCCTCCGCGCGCAAGGCTTCCATCTGCACGCGGCCGGTTTCATCCCATCGCCCGCCAACGATATCGCGGTGGCGACCCTTCGACAGGGCGTCGGCATAGAAATTGGGCGCAAGATAGGGCGAAATGGTCGCGTCCTTTGGTCGAATTGACCCACACTACTATGGTTGGGCGGGGGCCGCAGGTCTATGTGGTCAGAGATGATCATAGTGTCTGTGCCGCACGCGGTCGATGGTCTTTGCCGCGCAAGACTTTTTTTGTGGCAATGCCGTGCACCCCATGCTTAGTGCGAAAAAACGGCACCAGGGGCACAGACATGGACCGCGATCCCGGCATCGACGAGGCGCTGCGCGCGTTGTGGAAAAAGACCCGTGGCCAGCCGGTGCTGCGCCGTCTGGTGCGGGAGGCGATCGGTTCGCTGCGCCAACAGTATCTGGGCCTGCAATTGCAGTTGCATCCTGCCGATAATCACACCGAATTCATGCTGTGGCTGAACGGCACACCGCCCGAACACGGGGCGACGGTCTGGCTGCGCAAGGAACTTGCCGGCAAGGACGCGACCATTGTCGATGTGGGGGCGAATGCCGGTCTGTTCAGCCTGCCACTGGCCGAAGTCGTCGGGCCGGGTTCGCGTTTCTTGCTGTTCGAGCCGAACCCAAGGATGCAGGCTCGGCTGGCCGAAAACATTGCGCTGAACGGCTTTTGCACCATGACGATTGATCCGGTTGCCGTCGGTGACCGTGCCGGCAGCGCATTCCTGAACCTGTCGCCAGTTGGCAACTTCGGCGCGGCGCGGGTTGATATCCCCTATGCCAAAGGCGAGCAGATCGAGATTGCCATCCATCCGCTGTTGGACCGCATCAAGGCACAGGACATCCGCAGCATCGACCTTTTGAAGGTTGATATCGAAGGGCTGGAAGATCGCGCCATCGTGCCATTCCTGACCGCCGCACCGAGCAGCCTTCTGCCGAAACGGATCTTCTTTGAGGATGCCCATAACAAGCACTGGCAGCACGATCTTTTGGGTGCCTTGGCAACGGCGGGATACAAGGTGCTGACCCGTTTTGGCGAAAACGCGGTTTACGAACGGTCCTCGGCAGAACGACCGGGCTGATCCGCCGCGAGCGCGGCCAAACGCGCGGTGACATGGGCGACGGTGGCCTCATGGGCGGCGCGGATCGTTGGATGCGCAAGCAGGCGCTGCATTTCAGCGCCGGTTTCCGCCTCGTGCACCAGAATGGCCCGTTCATCGCGAAAGTTGGTGTTGTAGCGTTCGAAAAATTCGTCGGTATGTCGGGTGTTTGAACCGCTGCCTGCGGCAAATCCCCGGCCGCGTGTGCGCTTCAGGTCGAACAGCTGCCGGGTGCGTACCGAATAGTGGTTCACTTGCCCCAATCCGTAACGCCCGTGCACCAATGCGACGCGCGATGTCGGATCGCCATTGCGATGCGCACCCAGCGCGAAATCATTGTCAAGGATGTGTCCGGCCCCGCCCAGCACAACGGGGGGCGTGAGGCCAGTCTGCCAAAGCGGGCGGTGCAACTGAAACCCGGAAATCCGGTCGGAATAGCGAAACAGCGTCTTGACCAGTTCATTCGGCACAAAGCGGTACTTTGCCGCCCGCGCGAACCGATCCGAGACAAAGCGCGCAGGCAACCCGGTCTGCCCGTCATCGCCCATAAGGCACCAGTTAAGCGCCAGTGCCTCGGCCCGTGCGGCATCAAGTTGGGCGATCAGCGCGTCAAGCTGCCGTGTCGGCCCGCCCGGCACCAGAAATTCATCCAGATCAAGCCACATCACCCAGTCGCCGATCTGGAAAAATCCAGCCTCGATTGCCAGCTTTGCCGCAGACAACTGCGGAACAGCGCCCGGTGGCACCTGCTGGACCAGATGGCGCAGGACACCGGCAGTTTGCAGGGCGTCAAGCAAGGTATCGGCCCCATCGGTGCAGTCATTCGAGACGACGACAATATCGGTGAAGCCGATAACCCGGTGATAGGCCACCCATTCAAGGATGAACGGCCCCTCGTTCTTTTGTGCCGAAAACAGAACCCGCCGGGGCTCTGACATTGTCAGCCTTCCAGCGATGGGTCGATTGCCTTGCAGGCTGCGACCAGACCTTTGACGGCGTCGACCGATTTGTCGAACATCGCCTGTTCATCTTTGGTCATCTTGATGCTGATGACCTTTTCGACACCATTGGCCCCGATCACCGTGGGCACGCCAACATACATGCCATTCAGGCCAAACGCACCCTCCACATAGGCGGCACAGGGCAGCACGCGCTTTTGATCCTTCAGGAACGCCTCGGCCATTTCAATCGCGGCGGTCGCCGGCGCATAGAAAGCGGAGCCGGTCTTCAGAAGGCCGACGATTTCGGCGCCACCATCGCGGGTACGCTGTACGATGGCATCCAGCTTTTCCTGTGTGGTCCAGCCCATGGCGACCAGATCTGGCAACGGAATACCGCCGACGGTCGAATAGCGGGTCAGCGGCACCATGGTATCGCCATGCCCGCCCAGCACGAAAGCCGACACATCGCGCATCGAGACGCCGAATTCGAGGCTGAGGAAATGGCGGAAACGGGCACTGTCCAGCACCCCCGCCATGCCGACCACCATGTTGTGCGGCAGGCCGGAAAATTCACGCAATGCCCAGACCATGGCGTCCAGCGGGTTGGTGATGCAGATCACGAAAGCTTTGGGGGCATGCTTTTTGATGCCCTCGCCGACCGATTTCATGACCTTCAGGTTGATGGCCAGCAGGTCATCGCGGCTCATCCCCGGTTTGCGGGGCACACCGGCTGTGACGATGCAGACGTCGGCGCGGCGCAGGAAAGCGTAGTCATTGGTGCCGGTCACTTCGGCATCAAAGCCTTCGGACGGGCCCGACTGCGAGATGTCAAGCGCCTTGCCCTGTGGAGTGCCCTCTGAGATGTCGAACAGCACGACATCGCCAAGCTCTTTCATTGCGGCCAGATGAGCGAGCGTGCCGCCTATTTGCCCCGCGCCAATAAGTGCAATCTTGGGTCGCGCCATGACTTTCTCTCCGTTGTCGGGTTCAAGTTGCTGGATGGGTAACGCCTGCCAGTGCTTCGCGCAAGGGTGCCGCGTTGCGGCACGAAGAATGCCCTGTCTCGGCGGCTACCTTTGCGCTAGATCGGCGGGGAATCGCCCGTGCCCCGGCGGGTGCAGGCGTGCCATTGTACTTTGGTGCGGCGGTCAGGAAAACGGCTTGGAAGGTTTCGCATTTTGGGCGCTGGCCGGGCTGGCGTCAGTTCTGGTCGGGCTCAGCAAGGGTGGTCTGCCCGTGGTGGGCATGCTGGCAGTTCCGGTGATGGCGCTGGTGATATCGCCCGTCATGGCGGCAGGGCTGCTGCTGCCGATCTTCGTCATCTCCGACCTGTTCGGGCTGTACGCCTATCGCCGCGCGTTTGACCGCCGGGTGCTGGCCATCATGGTGCCCGCCATGACCCTTGGCGTCGGCATCGGTTGGGCCACCGCCGCACTGGTATCCGAGGCGTGGGTGACGCTGCTGGTGGGGGTGATAGGTGCTGCCTTTGCGGCCAGTTTGCTGATCCGGCGCGGCGGCGTTTCGGTGCCAAGACACGCAGAGATCGGGCCCGGCACAGTCTGGGGGGCAATCGCGGGCTTCACCAGTTTTGTCAGCCATGCGGGCGCGCCACCCTATCAGGTGTTCGTGCTGCCGCTGAAGCTGAACAAAGTGATCTTCGCAGGCACGACGACGATTGCGTTTGCCTATGTGAATGCGATCAAGCTGGTCCCTTATTATGCGCTGGGGCAGTTGTCATTCGCCAATCTGGAAAAGGCGGCCATCCTTGTGGTGCCCGCCATTCTGGCCGTGTTTGCGGGCGTACGTCTGGTGAAGATCATTCCGGAGGCGTTGTTCTTCCAACTGGTCAGTTGGGCGCTGCTGGCGGTTTCGATCAAATTGATCTGGGACGGCCTCAGCGGGGTTTAGGCCGGATCGCCGGGCGTGGGCAAGGTGTCACTGACCGGCTCGTAGCCGTCGCCGCTGGCGACAAGGCAGGTCATGCCATCGGGTGTGGTGACGGTCAGGGTCCATGTGCCGCTGGCTGCGGAGGCGAACATTTCCATGACGACGCTGTTGGCGGCGATGCCCATTGCGCGGCGGGTTTCGTGATACTTGACGGCAAGTTCGTTCAGCACGACCGACCGTTCTGCGCAATTGGCAGCGGCAAAGGCATTCTGGGTGGCCAGGATGAGGACGGCAAACCCGAAGGACAGGGCAAACATCAATCGCATTATCTTGGACCTTTCGGGAATTGTTTGGGTGCGTGTTCACACCAAGATGAAACGCAGATACGCAAAATCGGTTAATGAGGCGCGCAGACAGGGGTGGTTTTGCGTGCCCGGCGTGCAGATCGCTTGTACAATGACGCGACGTCGCAGATGTTGGTATCAGGCGATGACGAGCGAGAGGGGAAGACATGACATTATTGGTGGTCGGGCTGATTTTGTGGTCAGCGGCACATCTGTTCAAACGGATCGCCCCGGAACAACGGGCTGCACTGGGCACTGCGGGCAAGGGCATCGTGGCCGTGGCCAGCCTGATTGCCATCGTGCTGATGGTGATCGGCTATCGCGGTGCAGAGGTTGTGGTGCTATGGAACCCACCCGCCTTTCTGACCCATGTCAACAATCTGCTGATGGTGCTGGCGATTTATCTTTATGTCTCCAGCGGGGCGAAATCCTGGATCACCACGAAGATCCGGCATCCGCAATTGACGGCGACGAAAACCTGGGCTGTCGCGCATTTGCTGGTGAACGGTGATCTGGCCTCGGTGATCTTGTTTGGCGGCATTCTGGCCTGGGCAGTCGTGTCGGTGATCTTGATCAACCGCTCGGGCGAGGCCTGGCAGCCCGAACATGGCTGGCCGGTGAAGAACGAGGTGCAGGCGGTCATCGGCACCGCCGTTACGTTGGCGATCATCGTCGCCATACACACCTGGCTTGGCTATTGGCCATTCGGGTAACACGATGAAACTTTATCGATTTTTGTCTGAAGATGACACATCGGCATTCTGCCACAAGGTTTCGGCCGCACTGAACAAGGGCTGGGCTTTGCATGGTGCGCCAACCTACGCCTTTGACGCCGCAAAGGGCATCATGCGGTGCGGGCAGGCTGTCGTGAAAGACGTGCCGGGCACTTATACGTCCGACATCAAAATTGGCGAGCAATAAGAATTTTCCTTTTTTGGATGATGACACGGGTTGTCCGCAATCTGCCGTTCTCAGGTTGGTTCCGGTTGGCATCGGACAAAGAGGCAACGGGTCGAGTTTGGGTGAAGTGTACAATCAGTTCTTCTCGAATCCGGATCTGACCAAGCTTTTCTCATCGCCTTCGTGCCCGAAACACTGCACGGCAGAAACCGTCTTATTTCGTGGTCACAGTCGGAAAATTAGCGATGGCGCATTTTCGATTTCTCCACATGTTTCCGGTGACATGCTGCTTGTGCGGCGTAACGGCGCGTGACTTCGGCGAAAAAAGGCGTCATGAAATATGGATATGCGCAGCGCGCGCTGGCGCGTAGCGGGCGGAAAAGCCCAAAAGGGAAGTGGATCATGGCCGAACAAAAAAGGGTCGAACGCCCGCTTTCCCCGCACTTGCAGATTTACCGTCCGCAACTGACTTCGATCACGTCGATTCTGACGCGGATTACCGGCAACGGCCTGATTGTGGGGGTTGTGCTGGCAGTCTGGTGGTTGCTGGCGGCGGCAATCAGTCCGGAATATTTCGAGGTGGCGAATGCAGTTGCGACATCTTGGTTCGGTGATCTGGTGTTCACTGCGTCACTTTGGGCTATCTGGTATCATTATCTGGCGGGCCTGCGGCATTTGTACTTTGACGCGGGCCACGGATTGGACATCCCTACGGCTGAAAAGCTGGGCTGGGTGTGCATCATCGGATCGGTCGTGTTGACCGTCCTGACCATTTTGATCGTCTGAGGGGGCAACAATGCGCTATTTGACAGACCGCAAACGCGCGATCGGCAAGGGTGCATCGCATACCGGCACGGCGCATCACTGGTCGATGCAATTGTCGTCCGTGGGGCTGGCATTTCTGGTGCCATCGTGGATCTACGTATTCGGCAGCACCTTGGGGCAGGACCGGGACGCCGTTCTGGCGGTGTTTGCGCAGCCTGTTCCGGCAATATTGACGGCGTTGGTGATCTTCGTCGGCATGCGGCACTTTGCCAAGGGGGCCGGCATGATGATCGAGGATTATGCCAAGGGCACCGCCCGCAAGTTGCTGATCATTTTTGTCATCTCGTTGTCTTATGTGATCACAGCCACTGGACTGTTCGCGCTTGCAAAAATTGCGCTCTAAGGAAATCTGAATGCCCGCTTACGAATATGAGATACATGAATACGACGTCGTCGTCGTGGGAGCCGGCGGTGCTGGGCTGCGCGCCACGCTAGGCATGGCCGAACAGGGGCTGCGCACCGCCTGCGTGACCAAGGTGTTCCCGACGCGCAGCCACACGGTGGCGGCGCAGGGTGGCATAGCGGCATCCTTGGCCAATATGGGGCCCGACAACTGGCAATGGCACATGTATGACACCGTCAAGGGGTCGGACTGGCTGGGCGACATGGACGCGATGGAATACCTCGCGCGCGAAGCCCCGAAAGCGGTTTACGAGCTGGAACATTACGGTGTGCCGTTTTCGCGCACCGAGGATGGCCGCATTTACCAGCGCCCGTTTGGCGGGCACACCACCGAATTTGGCGAAGGCCCCCCGGTGCAGCGCACTTGCGCCGCCGCCGACCGGACCGGGCACGCGATTTTGCACACGCTTTATGGGCAATCACTGAAGAATAATGCGGAGTTTTTCATCGAATATTTCGCACTTGATCTGATCATCACCGATGGCCGCTGTACCGGCATTGTCGCGTGGAAGCTGGATGATGGCACGATTCATGTGTTCAACGCCAAGATGGTGGTGCTGGCAACTGGCGGCTATGGGCGCGCGTACTTTTCGGCTACGTCCGCCCATACCTGTACCGGCGATGGCGGCGGCATGGTCGCGCGCGCCGGTCTGCCGTTGCAGGACATGGAATTTGTACAATTTCACCCGACCGGGATTTACGGCTCGGGTTGCCTGATTACAGAAGGTGCGCGGGGCGAGGGTGGGTACCTCACCAACTCCGAAGGCGAACGGTTCATGGAACGCTATGCGCCGACGTACAAGGACCTCGCGTCGCGCGATGTGGTGTCACGCTGCATGACGATTGAAATTCGTGAAGGCCGGGGTGTGGGGCCGAACAAGGACCATATCCACCTGAACCTGAACCATCTGCCGAAAGAAACGCTGGAACTTCGTCTGCCGGGGATTACCGAAAGCGCGCGGATTTTCGCAGGGGTCGATCTGCTCAAGGAACCGATCCCGGTGATCCCGACCGTGCATTACAACATGGGTGGCATTCCGACCAACTACTTTGGCGAAGTGCTGAACCCGACACCGCAAGACCCGAACGCTATTTTCTCCGGGCTGATGGCGGTAGGCGAGGCGGGCTGTGCATCGGTGCATGGCGCGAACCGGTTGGGGTCAAATTCCCTGATCGACCTTGTGGTGTTTGGCCGGGCCGCAGCCATCCGGGCGGGGGAAATCGTCGATCCAAAGGCGCGGCTTCAGCCGGTGAACACGGCGGAGGTGGACCGCGCGCTGCATCTCTTTGACGCCACGCGCCATGCGAAGGGCGCGGTGCCAACGGCTGTGCTGCGGCTGGAGATGCAAAAGACCATGCAGGCCGATGCGGCGGTGTTTCGCACCGACAAGACGCTGGCAGATGGTATGGCGAAAATGACGGCGATTGCTGGCAAACTGGCAGACATATCGGTGACCGACCGGTCGATGGTGTGGAATTCCGATCTGATGGAAACACTGGAACTTGGCAATCTGATGCCGAATGCGCTGGCCACGATCGTGGCGGCCGAAGCTCGCAAGGAAAGCCGCGGGGCGCATGCGCATGAGGATTATCCTGCACGCGACGATGTGAACTGGCGGGTGCATTCGTTGGCTTATGTAGACGGCTCAAAGGTGCGGCTGGGATCACGTCCGGTACAACTGGAACCACTGACCAAACAGGCCGATGGCGGCATTGATCTGAATAAGATTGCACCAAAGGCGCGGGTCTACTGATGACGCCGGAGGACGACATCGGCTGGGACGAAAGTTCACTGGTCAACCGGACCGAACAGTTTCGTGCGCAACTGGAAGGTCAGATCCAGAAGGAACGCGCGCGGTTTGCAAAACTTGCGCCGGGCCTTGCGCCGCGTCTCTGCCCGATTTGCAACTATTACGGCTCGTTTGGCCCGTTCGGTGCTCTGCTTCGCTATGATGCCCGGTGTCCGTCCTGTTCGTCTTTGGAACGGCATCGTCAGGTCTGGCTGATGATCTGCCGGCGACGCCTGCTGACCAAAAATCACACCCTGCTGCACTTTGCCCCCGAAGCGGTGCTTCGCAAACGCATTCAGGCGCTGGTCGGCCGTTACGAAACGGCGGACCTGCGCGAAGTGACCCGCCCGGACCACGTCGTGAACATTGAAGCAATTGATCTTCCAGACGAAAGTTACGACCGCGTGATCTGCAACCACGTGCTTGAACATGTCGATGACCGCAAGGCACTGGCCGAATTGCATCGTATCTTGCGCCCCGGTGGGATCGCAATTCTGACGACGCCGGTTGTCGAAGGCTGGGCCGAAACCTATGAAAACCCCGATGTGCGTGGCAAAACTGCGCGACTGCTGCATTTCGGTCAGAACGATCACGTCCGCTACTTCGGCAGGGATTTGCGTGACCGCATCCGGGCTGCGGGGTTTCAGCTTGACGAAATGGTCGCGACCGAACCCGATGTCCACAGATATGGCCTGATGCGGGGCGAAACCGTCTTCATCGCATCCAAACCGGAGGCATCATCAAAATGATAAAACCTGCTATTTTGGCCGCTGTGCTGCTGTTGGCCGCCTGCAACCCGCAACAGATCGCCGACAAGGCCATGCGCCGGGCGGCCGAAACCGTCGTCCAGCCCGTGGTGAACATCAATATGCCAGCGGGCCCTGCGGCCCTTGCGACAGCCTGTATTCTGGATGCGGCATCGCCCGCCGAAGTGCAGGCGCTGGCGCGCGATGTCGGGGTCGAAGCGGGCACCTCGACCAAGGCGCGCATCCGCGAGTTGGCGTTGCGGCCTGCCGCGCAGGCGTGCTTTGCCGCGAACGGCGTGCCGCCGTTGCAAGGGTGATGAGGTGAAGCGATTGTTTCTTGCGCTGATGCTGCCGGGTGCCTGCGGCCCGGTATCGCTGGCCGATGCTGAAACAGCGTGCTTTGAACGCGCGCGATTGGCTCAGCAACCGCGCGGTGAAGTGTTCCTTGGGGCGAATTCAAACGGCAAGGTCAGCGGCGGGGTTGATCTTGAGATTTCGTCGGACTTCTTGCAGGGCCGTGATCCGTCGGCTGTTTATGATCAATGCGTCATCCAGAAATCTGGTCAGCCGCCGTCGCGGCCGCTTTATGCTCGTTCTGACTGGACATCGTGATGCAGACCGGTAACGCGACACCCGTACCCGCGCACCCCATTCCCTCAATAGTCTTGGTCTAGGAGATACGACTGTGGTTCAGTTCACGCTGCCGAAAAACTCCCAAATCCGCACGGGCAAAACCTGGCCCAAACCGGACGGAGCCAACGTGCGCAAGTTCCAAGTGTATCGCTGGAACCCGGATGATGGGAAAAACCCGCAGGTCGACACCTATTTTGTCGATATGGACAAATGCGGCCCAATGGTGCTGGACGCGCTGATCAAGATCAAATCAGAGATTGATCCGACGCTGACATTCCGCCGTTCCTGCCGTGAAGGCATCTGCGGATCGTGCGCGATGAATATCGACGGCATCAATACGCTGGCCTGTATTTACGGGCTGGACGAGGTGAAGGGCGACGTGAAGATTTATCCGCTGCCGCATATGGCGGTGGTGAAAGACCTGATCCCGGATCTGACGCATTTCTATGCGCAGCACGCCTCGATCATGCCCTGGCTGGAGACGAAGACCAACCGCCCCGCCAAGGAATGGAAGCAAAGTATCGAAGACCGCGAAAAGCTGGACGGGCTTTACGAATGCGTGATGTGTGCGTGTTGTTCGACGGCTTGCCCCAGCTATTGGTGGAATTCGGACAAATATCTTGGGCCGGCGGCGTTGCTGCACGCCTATCGCTGGATCGTTGACAGCCGCGATGAAGCGACCGGCGAGCGGTTGGATAACTTGGAAGACCCGTTCAAACTGTACCGCTGCCACACGATCATGAACTGCGCCAAGACGTGCCCCAAAGGGCTTAATCCGGCAAAGGCGATTGCCGAGATCAAGAAGCAGATGGTCGACAGGGTGGTTTGAGCACGTAAGGTGATCTGCAATTGATGGGGCCGCAAGGCTCGTTGTGATTGTCTGAGTTTGCTAGCAAATACGCCTGACATCTTGCGGTCTGCCCCTCGGGTTTTCATTTTGGTCTAAATATCCTCGCCGAAGGCATCGGAGCATAGCGGTCATGAAACATGATCAACCAAGCCACCCGGCACCGCTTGATGCTGCTGCTCGTTCGGCAGTGCAACCGGTGATTTGCTACCCGGTGGAGGAGTTGCCAGCACCTGATATGACGGCTTATCGCACCGCCCGTGCCGGGTGGGAAAAGGTCGTAGACGTGCTGGTGCCAGCGCGAGAGGCGCGCAGTTTTCACGTGCCGGCGGGGCAGTTCTTTCGTATCAATTCGGTGGGCGGCCCGCAGGTGGGGGATCTGAACCTGTGGCACGCTCGCGATCTGGGGGAGCGGTTCTTCTCTGGAAAAACCCGCGCGTTACATGGCACGCATCTGTCAACCGGTGATCGGATGTGGTCATGTTTTCCGTGGCTGCGGCCAATGGCGACGATCACCGATGACAGCCTTGACTGGTACGGATTTGACGCCTTTGGCGGGGCCGTGCACGATGTAATCGGAACGCGGTGCGACCCCTATACGCATAATCTTCTGTCGCATGGCGGGCAGTATCATCATTGCTGCCATTCAAATTTGACACGCGCGTTGAGCGATGCCTCGGGGCTGCCGCTGCCTGCTGCAGAGGGGCATGTGCACGACGTGTTGAACGTGTTCATGTGCACCGGGTTCACGCGGGATACCGGGCAATATTTCATGAAGGCGAGCCCGGTACGGCCCGGGGATTACATCGAATTTTTCGCCGAGATTGATCTTTTGGGCGCACTGTCTGCCTGCCCTGGCGGGGACTGTTCATCGGAGCATTCATCGGATGCGGTCGCGTCTTACCCGTTATTAGTGGAGGTTTTTAAACCAGCTAAAGCACCCGTGGGATGGGTGTCGCCGCCGCCAAACGGATATGACCGAAGCCACGGGCGTTAACAGTACCGCTCCACCGTGCCCGCTTGATCGTCGTTGTAGCGATCACCATAGGCCCAGCCGACCGGCAGGATGCGGGCAATCTGTGCACGGTCTTCGGGCGTCAGCATGACATCGGATGCACCCGCCCAATCGGCCAGATGATCTGCCGTTCTGGTACCGGGAATGGGCAGCAAATGCGGGCCCTGATCCAATACCCAAGCCAAGGCGAGGGCCGGCGGCGCGATGCCGCGATCTGCGGCGTAGTCCCGAAAATCCTCGATTTTCGTTTTGTTCAACGGCCAGTCAATCCCTTGAAAACGTGGAATTTGGCGACGGAATTCAGTTTTGGGCAGGGTGTTAGGATCAACGATTTCCCTGCCAAACGCGCCGCGTGCAAGGGGCGAAAACGGCACGAAGGCGGTGCCAAGCTCCGCGCAGGTCTGAATCAGGCCCAGATCGGGCTGGCGCGTCCAGAGCGAATACTCATTTTGTACAGCGCGGCAGGGGTAGATCGCATCGGCGCGGCGAAGGGTGCCCGGGGCGATTTCCGACATGCCGTAGCCATCAATCTTGCCCTCTTCGACAAAGCGGGACAAGGTGCCGGCGACCTCTTCGATCGGGGTTTTCTGGTCGTGGCGGTGGATGTAGAAAAGGGCGACGTGATCGGTGCCCAATCGGCGCAGCGACCCTTCGAGTTCGCGGCGCAGGTAGGCAGCGGAATTGTCGATGCGACGGTTCGGGCCGCCGACAATGCCGGCCTTTGTGGCAACCACCGCTGCGTGTCGGCGTGTGGTAAGCCATTGGCCAAGAACAGTTTCCGACCTGCCCATGCCGTAGATATTGGCAGTATCATAAAGGGTGATGCCGGCGTCCCATGCCGCATCGAGACAGCGCAGGCTGGCCTCGTCTGTGGTGTCGCCGAAGATGCCGCCGAAGCTGAGACAGCCCAAGCCGACGGCCGATACGATGGGGCCGCCGCGGCCGAGTTCGCGTTGTTTCATTGCCGTCTCCTGTTCGTGGGGGCGGCACTAGACGCCTGCGAATCGGAAGGGTCAAGGGGAAGCTTGGCGGATCGCCTATCCGCCCTGTGCGAGCGTCTGCGCTGGCGCGACAAGGACGCGCAAGGGGTGCAGAGCGGTTTCAGGCGAAGGCGGCGTGCAGGGCGACCTCGACCATGGCACCAAAGCTGCGCTCGCGCTGATCGGCGGGCAGAGCTTCCTGCGTCAGGATATGATCGGATATGGTCAGGACGGCCAGTGCGCGGCGGCCGTAGCGGGCGGCAAGGGTGTATAGTTCGGCCGCCTCCATTTCCACACAGAGAGTGCCATGGCGCTGGAGTTGATCCGACAGATCCTGGCGCTCGTCATAGAAGGTGTCGGACGAGTAGATGCCGCCGACGTGCACCGGCACACCAATGGATTGGGCCGCTATGTAAGCCGCGGATAACAGGCCAAAATCGGCGCAGGGTGCGAAGTTGAGTTCGCGGAATATCGACCGGGACGGGCTGCCGTTGGTCGATGCGGTCTGCGCAATGACCACGTCGCGCAATTTGACATGGGGCTGCAACGCACCTGCCGATCCGATACGGATCAGGGTTCGCGCGCCGTAGTCTTTCATCAGCTCATTGGCATAGATCGACAGCGACGGCATCCCCATACCGGAGCCGTGGATGGTAACCCGGTGGCCTTTCCAAGTGCCGGTATAGCCCAACATGCCACGCACTTCGTTCACCAGAACCGGGTTTTCCAGGTAGGTCTGCGCCGCCCAACGGGCCCGGTACGGATCACCGGGCAGCAGGACGGTTTCGGCGATGTCGCCCGGTTTTGCGCCGATGTGGAATGTCATATTTGGCCCTTTTTCGGAATTAGCTGGAAAACAGGGTTCACCCGCTGTGATTGTTGATTTTTCAGGGGATGCCTGCTGTCCCCCCTAGCACACATGTTGTGCACACGATTATCGCAGTTTCCAGAGGTTAATCAGGCATCCGGACTGCGCAGAACCATCAAGCTGCGAGATGAGCGTTTTTCGAAAAGGAAGACGGTAGTCTCAGGCAGCGGCAGCACCCGGTTCCACCAGACCCACGATATCCATCATGATCTTGTTCAGCTCGAAATCCTTCGGCGTGTAGACTGCTGCCACACCGGCCCGGCGCAGGGCGGCAGCATCATCTTCTGGGATGATGCCGCCGACGATAAGGGGGATGTGGGATAGACCTGCCGTGCGCAAGCCGGCCATGACTTCGGCGATCAGGGGGAGGTGGCTACCCGACAGGATCGACAGGCCGACGACATGGGGGCTTGCTTCTATCGCGGCGGCGACGATCTCGGCGGGGGTCAGGCGGATGCCGTCGTAGTGGATATCCATGCCGCAGTCACGGGCCCGGGCGGCGATTTGTTCGGCACCGTTGGAATGGCCGTCAAGACCGGGTTTGCCCATCAGGAATTTCAGAGGCCGCCCGAGTTTGGCGGAGACTTCTTGCACGGCGTCGCGGATGGGTTGCAGGCCTTCGGTGCGGTTGGAGGGCGCGCGGCTGACACCGGTCGGCGCGCGGTATTCGCCGAAAGCGGCACGGATAACTGCGCCCCATTCGCCGGTGGTGACACCTGCGCGGGCGCAAGCAATCGAGGCTGGCATGATGTTGGCGCCACTCTGCGCGGCACTGCGCAGCGTGACGAGTGCGGCCTTGATGGCCGCATCGTCGCGGGCCCCTTTCCACGCGGTCAGGCGGGCGATCTGGTCTGCCTCGGCTTCCGGGTCGGACGCCATAACGGAGCCGTCGCCTGCGGTGAGCGGGGAGGGTGTGGTTTCGATCCAGCGGTTAACGCCGACGACAGTGGTTTCGCCGGACTCTATTTTTGCGATGCGGTCGGCATTCGCTTCGACGAGGCGGGATTTCATGTAGTCGATGGCGGCGACAGCACCGCCCATGGCGTCAATCTGGGCGAGTTCCTGACGCGCGCCGTCTTTCAGGGCGGCAACTTTTCGGTCGATGACGGGGTTGCCATCGAACAGATCGTCATATTCCAGCAGATCGGTTTCATATGCTAGGATCTGTTGCATACGCAGGGACCATTGCTGATCCCATGGCCGGGGCAGGCCCAAAGCCTCGTTCCACGCCGGAAGCTGCACGGCACGGGCGCGGGCGTTTTTGGACAGGGTCACCGCTAACATTTCGATCAGAATGCGGTAGACGTTGTTTTCGGGCTGCTGTTCGGTGAGGCCAAGCGAGTTCACCTGAACGCCGTAACGGAAGCGCCGGTATTTCGGGTCTGTCACGCCGTAGCGGTGTTCGCAGATTTCATCCCACAGATCGACGAAGGCGCGCATTTTGCACAACTCGGTGACAAAGCGGATGCCGGCGTTGACGAAGAAGGAAATGCGACCAACCATATTTGGGAATTCGGCGGGGGAAACCTTGGCGCGCAGATCATCCAGCACGGCGCAGGCGGTGGCCAACGCGAAGGCAAGCTCCTGTTCCGGCGCCGCACCGGCCTCTTGCAAGTGATATGAACAAATGTTCATAGGGTTCCATTTCGGCAGATGTTCCTGCGTGTAGGCGGCGACGTCGGTGATCATCCTGAGGCTGGGTTTCGGCGGGCAGATGTAAGTGCCGCGCGACAGATATTCCTTGATGATGTCGTTCTGCACGGTGCCTTGCAGGGCCTTGATGTCTGCCCCCTGTTCCTCGGCCACGGCGATATACAGCGCCAGCAGCCAAGGGGCCGTGGCATTGATGGTCATAGAGGTGTTCATCCGGGTCAGCGGGATATCGGCAAATAGCGCACGCATGTCGCCCAAATGCGAGATGGGCACACCAACCTTGCCAACCTCGCCGCGCGCAAGGTCGTGGTCGCAGTCATAGCCGGTCTGGGTCGGTAGATCGAAGGCAACCGAAAGTCCGGTCTGCCCCTTGGCAAGGTTGGCCCGGTATAGCGCGTTTGACGCGGTGGCGGTGGAATGACCGGCATAGGTGCGAAACAGCCATGGCGCATCTTTGGGGGTATCGTTCGCGGACATCGGCAGCCTCGTTTGTCTGGATCGCAATATTGTTGCGGTTACCCGAGGATACGCGCAATTTTATGACGAAGTCAAACGCTGCGATGCAGCATGTCTAGGCGCGGACTCTGCGCCTTGTGCCGGGCCAATATCGCCGCGCGGCAGCCAGCAGGCCAAGCGCCGCGATCAGCAGCACTCCAGTGGCGGGAAGTGGCACAGGTGCAATCGGCGGCTCATAGGTGAAGGACAGATTGTCGGCGTAAATGGTGTTCAAACCGTTCTCATCGATGCCACCAAAACGGACGTAGCTGATATTGGGCGCGGCAACCTGCAACGGCAGATAGATCTCGAAAAAGCTGAGGATCGAGGCAAAAGTTCTGGCAAGCAGAACATCGTTACGATCATAGGCTTCGAGGATCAGCTCATCGTTATCTTCTACTGGATCGAAGTACCTGCCATCGCCCATGCCGATGGAAACGGACGAAACGCCGGCAACGCTGAAATCAGCGCGGAAAAGATTGTCCGGGCTGCCAATACCGTAGAACGAATTCTGATTGATCAGCGCAAAAGAACCTGTACCGCTAAATCCGATCGACACATCGTTGGTGCCTGCTGTGATGGACACCCCGCCAAGATCCAACCCGGTGATGTTGCCGCGCAGGCCGTCAAAATCCAAGGTTACGGTGGCGGCGGAGCCGATTGTGCTGGTCAGGCAAAGCGCAAGACCGGCGATCACGGATTTCAGCATGTTGCCTCCAATAGCGATTGAACGGAAACGAAGTCACGAAATTGCCCATAGTAGCGAGTGCTCAGGTTACCAAATTCTACCGATAGTTGAAACGATTATTGACGGTCAAACGAAGGCATTGTTTGGTCTTTGCCTGATATGGCAATCGCGCGGGCCGACTGCAGTCCGGATCAGGGGTCGCATCCGCCCTAAGCCTGCAGGAAGCCTGCGCCGGCTTGTTTCATGACAAGCTATTGGCGGGATTTACCGGATCGGCATTTGCTGCCAGAGTTGCGGGATGTTCCAGCCCATTGCGGTTCCTCTTTGGCTAATGGTTCTGGTGCTTGGCTTTGCTGGCGTCACCTTTGCATCGCATTTCCTGTTTCCATCGGTGCGCTGGTTTTTCCGAAAATGGGCCGAACGGGCGGTGGCGCGGATCAACACGCGGCTGGACCGGCCGATCGAGCCGTTCCGTTTGGCACGGCGGCAGGACATGATCGTGCGGCTGATGTATGACCCGCGCGTGCTGGAGGCGGTGACCGATCACGCTGCAGAGACGGGCGTGCCGGGGTCGGTCGCGTTCGAAGAAGCCCGACGCTATGCGCGTGAAATTGTGCCGGGGTTTTCGGCGTCGCTTTATTTCGGCGTTGCGATCCGTGCGGCGCGCAAGTTGAGCAGGGGTCTGTACCGGGTGAGGATCGGCAAGGTTGATGCGGCACTGGCCAGCATTCAACCAAAGGCGACGGTCATCTTTGTGATGAACCACCGCAGCAACATGGATTATGTGCTGATCACCTGGCTGGTCGCCAATCGGTCTGCGATTTCTTACGCGGTTGGGGAATGGGCTCGGGTGTGGCCGCTCAGCCGGTTGATCCGCGCGATGGGGGCGTATTTCATCCGTCGTGGCAGCCGGAACACGCTCTATCGCCGGGTTCTGGCGCGCTATGTGCAGATCGCCACCGATGATGGCACCACTCAGGCGATGTTCCCCGAGGGGGGGCTAAGTCTGGACGGTCGGGTCGGGCAGGCGCGGATGGGGCTGTTGAGCTACATTTTCAGCGGGTTTGATCCGCGTGCCGACCGCGATGTGATCTTCGTGCCGGTCGGCCTGGCCTATGACCGGGTGCTGGAAGATCGCCTGCTGACCGAGGCCCGGGGCGAGGGGACGCGGCGGTTTCGCGCGAACCCCTGGACGATTGCGCTGTTCACCGCACGGATGTTTTGGCGGATGATGCGGGGGCGGTTTGGCGGGTTTGGAACGGCCACCGCCGGGTTCGGCCCGCCGGTTTCGTTGCGGGCGTTCATGCTGGCGACGCCGGATGCCACGACCGAGGCGCTGGGTACCTGTCTGATGGCAGAGATCACAAAAGTTGTGCCAATCCTGCCAGTACCGCTGGTCGCGGCGGCCCTTCTGGACGGCGTGGCGGACCGGGCGCATTTGCTGGCCTGCATCGCAGATTTGTCGCAGCGGTTGTCGAACGTGGGTGCCGTGCTGAAACTGCCGCCGCAGGGGCTGGAGACGACGTTAAGCGAAGGGTTGGCACCGCTGATCGCACGTGGGATTGTCACCGAGGAAACGGGCGGATTACAAGCCTCGGCAAACGGACGCGCGCTGCTGGAGTTTTATGCGGCCTCTGTTCAGCAGGTTTTGGGGTTAGCAATTGCTGCGACGCGGCAGACATAATATTACAAAACGGGGTAGTTATTGGTTGCAATGTTTCAACTTGGCTAATATTCAGAGAAAAAGCCGCCCCGATTCTGCGTTGCGGCAATGGTTTGGATCAGGGAGGCCCCGATGGCTCTGGATACTCACAACGCCGCACCGATCTATGATGCGCCACAAAAAGATCTCTACGCGCTGGGCGAAATGCCGCCCCTCGGCCATGTGCCCGCACAGATGCATGCCTGGACGATCCGGCGCGAGCGACACGGCGAGCCTGACACCGCAATGCAGGTCGAGGTTGTCGATACCTGGGCCATCGACAGCAACGAGGTGCTGGTGCTGGTGATGGCGGCGGGCGTCAATTACAACGGCGTCTGGGCGTCACTCGGCCAACCTATCAGCCCGTTTGACGGCCACAAGCAACCCTATCACATTGCCGGATCGGATGCGTCGGGTATCGTCTGGGCGGTGGGCGACAAGGTGAAACGCTGGAAAGTGGGCGACGAGGTTGTGATCCATTGCAATCAGGATGACGGCGATGACGAAGAATGCAACGGCGGCGATCCGATGTTTTCGCCCAGCCAGCGCATCTGGGGCTATGAGACGCCGGACGGCAGCTTTGCGCAGTTCACCCGCGCACAGGCGCAGCAACTGATGCCGCGCCCAAAGCACCTGACATGGGAGGAAAGTGCCTGCTATACGCTGACGCTCGCAACTGCGTACCGGATGCTGTTCGGGCATGAACCGCATGATCTGAAGCCGGGGCAGAACGTGCTGGTTTGGGGGGCATCGGGGGGTCTCGGGTCATATGCGATCCAGTTGGTGAATACTGCCGGGGCCAACGCCATCGGCGTGATTTCCGAAGAGGACAAGCGCGAGTTCGTGATGGGGCTGGGGGCGAAAGGCGTCATCAACCGCAAGGATTTTAGCTGTTGGGGTCAGTTGCCGACGGTTGGCAGCCCGGAATATGCCACATGGTTCACCGAAGCCCGCAAATTCGGCAAGGCGATCTGGGATATCACCGGCAAGGGCGTGAACGTCGATCTGGTGTTCGAACATCCCGGCGAAGCGACCTTTCCGGTGTCGTCTCTGGTGTGCAAGAAGGGCGGCATGGTGGTGATCTGTGCTGGCACCTCGGGGTTCAACTGCACCTTTGATGTCCGTTACATGTGGATGCATCAGAAGCGCCTGCAAGGCAGCCATTTTGCGCATCTGAAACAGGCGGCGGCGGCGAACAAGCTGATGGTCGAACGGCGCCTTGACCCGTGCATGTCGGAGGTGTTTCCCTGGGCCGAAATTCCGGCCGCACATATGCTGATGCGCCACAACAAACACAAGCCGGGCAACATGGCGGTGCTGGTGCAAGCCCCGCGCACCGGTCTGCGCACGTTCGAAGACACGCTGGAGGCAAGTCGGGCGCGATAGGTGGCGCGCGATCCTTGAGAATGCCTAAAATGCAGCGGATTTTTGCAGAGGCAGCGCTGGGTCGATAAACCTTTGATTGACCCAATTGTAAATATTGTCTCCCTAAGGTTGATCGATCCTCGTGTCGGTCAACCCCGGAACCCCGGGTTGGAGACAGAATGCGGCACGCTTGGATACTTGACGTCTTGACGGATCTTCAGGCCTACGCCAAGGCGAATAATCTGCCCGGTATTGCGCTCGCTGCACAGCAAACGCTGGAAGTTGCCGTGGCCGAGATTGCTGTGCTTGAAGCTGATGCGGTGCCGGGTGGTATCGTGCCGGACTAAGGTTCATTCTTGGGCCAGCCCAGCGATCTGTGGGCGCGGGCGACAGGAAAACCCGATGGCGGATTTTGGTATTCTGGCGGTTTATGAAACCCACCTTCCGGTGTTTGATTTGGCGCGGTCTGTTGCGTTTTACCGGGATGTTATTGGTCTGACGTTGGCGCGCGAAATGACGGCGCGCAATGTGGCGTTGTTTTGGGTGGGAGACAAAACCACGGGGATGCTTGGACTATGGGGCACCGGGTCTGGGCCATTGAGGATGGTGCAGCATTTTGCGTTTCGGATGGGATTGGACGATGTGATTGCGGCGGTGGACCGGCTGCGTGCTTTGGATGTGACGCCGTTGGGGTTTAACGGCGAGCAGGTGGACGAGCCGGTTGTGATTGGCTGGATGCCATCAGTCTCAATTTATTTCAAGGATCCTGATGGGAATAGCATCGAGTTCATTGCAGCGCTGGATATGCCCGCCGATGCGGATTTCGGGATCGGGCGTATTCGGAATGGTCGGCGCGGGGGCGGTAAATTCGGGGTCGCTGTCTGGTCTATTCTGCGGCACTGCAATAAGATTGACGTATGCAGCCCCCCGCACTTACTTTTTCCGACGATCAGGCCGAAGCCTGGGACAGGGTTTCAGACCAGTTGCGCGGTATGGGCGTTGATCTGCTGAATTCGGAACTGACGCCGCGCGCCGATGGCAAGGCGTCGGTGCTGGCGGTGGTGGGCAAGGCGGGGTCAGGCAAGACCATGCTGCTGGCCAGCCTCTACAAGGCGATGAAGGCCGCAGGGGTCGAGATCGTGTCGGGCGATTACGAAGGACGGCGGCGGCGCGACAGGCGCACGCTGGCGGTACTGGCGCCGACCAACAAGGCGGCGTCGGTGCTGCGATTGCGCGGCGTGCCTGCGACCACGATCCACCGCATTTTGTATACGCCCATGTATGACCCGCAATATGAACGCATTGCCGACTGGCTGGCGGGCAATGCGCCACGGCCGGCGGTCGAGGGGCTGACTGAACTGGCGCTGGACCGCGCGAAAGCGTTTTACGATGCAGTGGCGTCGATCCCGGGCGCGCTTGCGGCGGCGGGGCTTCGGGGCAGCGATTTCATCAAGGGCTGGAAACGGCGCGAAGAGCCGCTCGATATCGGGTTGGTGGACGAATCCTCGATGCTGGACGCGCGCCAGCTTGACGATCTGCGCGAGATCTTTCCGACGCTGATCCTGTTTGGTGATCCGGCGCAGCTGGCCCCTGTGGGGCAATCGGGCGAGATGGTGTTCGACAAGCTGGGCGATACACGCAAGCTGATCCTGTCGCGCATTCACCGGCAGGCGGAGGACAACCCGATCCTTGATCTGGCGCATGCGCTGGCTGATCCGGATCTGGGCTTCGAGGAGTTTGAGGGTCTTGTAGAGGCCGCGTCGCGGCGCGACGCCCGCGTCGAGGTGGCACAGCGGGTGGATTGCGATCTGATGGCAAGGTCACCGGTGCTGGTCTGGCGCAATGTCACGCGGATACGGCTGATCACTGCGTTCCGGGCGGCACAGGGTGCGCCGGATTTCGAACTGCTGCCCGGCGAGCCGTTGATCTGCGACGGTATCGAGTTGCCGCTGAAACACCGCAAGAAGCGTATCGATCTGGAGGCGCGCGGCCTGATCAAGGGCGCGCAGGTCATCTATATGGGGCCGGGCAATCGTGACGGCTTTGCCAAGTTGCATGTCGTGGGGGCGGAAGAGCCGCAGGTCTCGGCCGCATCGATCATCAAGATCGAAAAGCCCGGCGAGGATGAGCCGTTCATTCCGTCGGCTGCCACCATGGGGGCGGCGTTCTTGCACGGAGCGGCGGTGACCATTCACAAGGCGCAGGGTTCACAGTGGGAAACCGTTCAGGTTTTCGCGCCCGATCTATATGCGGCAGCGCAGGCGGGGCGCAGCGAGGCGGGGCTGCCATTGTGGAAACGGCTGGCCTATGTGGCGATCACCCGGGCTGAGCGGCAGTTGAAATGGGTGGTGCGCAACCGGCTTGCGCTGCCGCTGACCGCCCTTGGAACCGACGATCTGCGCACTGCGCCTGCAGTTTTGACGCTGGATACCGAAGCGAACGTTTAGGGTCTTTCGCGGCAAAGAAGTCGCCGTTAGAATTGACCTGAATTCTGGAGGCCCCATGATCTGCGTATTCGTCCAGTTCCGTTGCACACCCGGCAAGACCTACGAGGTGGCGACCGCAATCTACGACCGCGAGGTGGTGTCGGAATTGTATTCCACAAGTGGCGAGTACGATCTGATTGCCAAGATCTACATCCCCGATGACGCCGATGTCGGGCATTACTTGTCGGAACGACTGTTCGATATCCCGGGTATCGTGCGCACGCTGACCACAATGACGTTCAAAGCGTTCTGAGCTTTTACAGCCAGAGCGCCCGGTCGATGCCAACGGCACCCGCGACTGTGGTGAAGCCATCTTTTTCGAGGGCACTGTCCAGCCCCCTCGCGATTTTTGCGGCGATTGAAAGGCCTTCATAGACCATCGCGGTATAAATCTGCACAGCCGACGCACCGGCACGGATCTTCTGATAAGCGTGGTCCACGGTGCTGATGCCGCCAACCCCGATCAAGGGCAGTTTGCCGTCCGTCAGCCGCGACAACTCTGCCAACACCCGGGTCGAGCGTTCAAACAAGGGGGCGCCCGACAGCCCGCCCGGCTGTTCACGATCCGGGCTGCTCACGCCCTCGCGGGATAGGGTGGTGTTGGTCGCGATGATGCCCGCGATGCCAGAGGCCATGGCCACCTCGGCTATTTCGGCCAGATCATCCTGCGTCAAATCGGGAGAGATCTTCAAGAAGACCGGGATCGGCCGGGGCAGGGTCGCCCGCACTTCCATCACGCCCGCCAGAAGCTGCGTCAACGCTGCCCGCCCCTGCAGGTCGCGCAGTTTTTCAGTGTTGGGGGAAGAGACGTTGACGGTCGCAAAGTCGATATGCGGGCCACAGGTCGCAAGCACGGCGGCAAAATCGGCGGCACGATCTTGGCTGTCCTTGTTGGCACCAAGGTTCAGGCCGACCGGCACGCCTGATTTTGGCCGCAGGGCCAGCCGGGCGCAGATGCTGGTTGCCCCTTCGTTGTTGAAACCAAAGCGATTTATCGCGGCGCGCTCGGCGGTCAGCCGGTAAAGCCGGGGTTTGGGATTGCCGTCCTGCGCACGTGGGGTCGCAGCCCCGACTTCGAGAAACCCGAACCCGGACCGGGACAAGGGGGCCACGGCCACAGCGTTCTTGTCATAGCCTGCCGCCAGACCAACGGGGTTGGGCAAAGTCAGGCCCGCAACATCTGTCAACAGCCGCGGGGTCGACACCGGGCCGGGCAGATACGGCAGATGCAACCGCAGTGCGACAAGCGAAAGGGCGTGGGCGCGTTCCGGATCCATCCGGTGCAGCAGCGCCAGTGAGGCCCATTCGGCGATACTCACCACATCCCCTCCGGGAAGATGTGCCCGGTGGCACCAAGCGGCAGGGATTTGTCCCAGATCACCTCGGCCAGTTGCAAGCGGCGATAGAGATGCGGAAACAGCACCCCGCCGCGCGCGCTTTCCCATTTCAGGGCGGGGCCCAGGGCAGCGGAGTTGAAGGCTACGAGCACCAGATCGCTTTCGACAGAGAAATACTTTGACGCGGTTTCGGCGACGGTTGTCGCGGTCGAGAAGTGGATATAGCCATCGGCCAGATCAATCGGCGCGCCAGCGGTTTCGCCTGCTGCACGAAATGCGTCCCATTCGGCGCGGCGGAAGATCTTGAAAATTAGCATTCCGGTGTCATGCACCGCGGCGCGGGGCTGGTCAATGGTCGTTGATCGGCGATGTCACGCCAGTTTCGCGTTCCGATGAAAGTCTGAAATCATCGGTCTTTGACACATCCACTACGCGCAGCCAAACTGTGCAAATCCACCAAAGGAGGTATTTCATGCCATATCGTTTCCTCAGTTCCGTCGCCTGCCTTGCCCTGTCTGCCGGGGCGGCTTGGGCCGATTATTCCCTGACCATCCTTCACACCAACGACTTTCATGCGCGGTTCGAGCAGATCTCGGCGTTCGATGCCCCGTGTTCGGCTGAGGATGCCGCAGAGGCCAAGTGTTTTGGTGGTACGGCGCGGTTGATCACGGCAGTGACCGACGCGCGGGCGCGGTCCAACAATGCGATCCTTGTCGATGGCGGCGATCAGTTTCAGGGATCGTTATTCTATACCTATTACAAGGGCGCTATGACGGCCGAATTCATGACCAAGCTTGGTTACGATGCGATGACGGTTGGCAACCACGAATTCGACGATGGCCCAGAGGTGCTGCGCGGCTTTATGGATGCGGTTGGATTTCCGGTGTTGATGTCGAATGCGGATGTGTCGATGGAACCGGCTTTGGCGGGCAAGCTGGCGAAGTCCGCGGTCATCGAACGGGGCGGCGAAAAACTGGGGCTGATCGGGCTGACGCCGCAGGATACCGATGAATTGGCCAGCCCTGGCAAGAACGTGATCTTCACCGATCCCGTGCAGGCCGTGCAGAGCGAGGTTGACGCGCTGACAGCACAGGGCGTCAACAAGATCATCGTGCTATCGCATTCGGGCTATCGTCTGGACTTGATGATTGCCGCCGAAACGACCGGGGTCGATGTGATCGTGGGCGGGCATAGCAATACGTATCTGTCGAACGTCGCGGAAAATGCCGAAGGGCCGTATCCCACCGTGGTCGGCGGCACGGCGATTGTGTCCGCCTATGCCTATGGCAAGTTTCTGGGTGAATTGAACGTTACGTTCAATGATGCCGGCGAGGTGACCGAGGCCAAGGGCGAGCCTTTGATCATGGATGCGGCAGTTGCCGAAGATGCGCCGACGCTGGCGCGGATTGCCGAACTCGCCATCCCGCTGGAAGAGATACGGTCCAAGGTGGTGGCCGAGGCGGGGGGCGAAATTGACGGCAGCCGCGAGAATTGCCGCACCAGAGAATGCGGGATGGGCAATCTGATTGCCGAGGCAATGCTGGACCGCGTGGCCGGGCAGGGGGTTACCATTGCCATTCAGAATGGCGGTGGCGTGCGTGCGGGCATTGATGCGGGGCCGGTGACGATGGGCGAGGTGCTGACAGTGCTGCCGTTCCAGAACACGCTTTCCACGTTCGAGGTTAGCGGCGCGGTGATCGTCGAGGCCTTGGAAAACGGCGCCAGCCAGATCGAAGAAGGGGCAGGCCGTTTCGCGCAGGTTGCGGGCATGAAATACACCGTCGATCCGGCGGCCCCGTCGGGCGCGCGGATATCCGAGGTGATGGCGTTGGTCGGGGGGGACGCATGGGCACCGATCGATCCAGCCGCCATCTACAAGGTGGTGTCGAACAATTATGTACGCGGCGGCGGTGACGGTTATGCGATGTTCGAGGATGCGGCGAACGCCTACGATTTCGGGCCGGACCTTGCCGATGTCACGGCGGAATACATGGCAAAGAACAGCCCGTTCGTGCCGTTCACCGATGGCAGGATCACGGTGAAATAGTGGCCCGTTTTCGCACGGTGCATGATCCGAATGGTGGGATTTGCTACAAGCCTGCGACATGATGTGCGGCTGCGGTCGAGGCGACATGGCACGCGGCCTCGAATCCGTCGCCCTGCGCCAGACGGGCGGCGAGGGTTCCGATGAACGCATCGCCCGCGCCGTGCGAGCTGATCGCTGTGACCCTTTGCGCCGGGATGGTCAGCGCGTCGTCGGTATCGGTCCAGGCCGCCAGCCCCTGCGCCCCTGCGGTAACGATCACGGCGGCAAACTGGCTGGCGAGGGTTTGCGCGGCTTTCGCTGCCCTGCGCAGTGACGTCACGGGACCGGCACCCATCATCTGCGCCTCAACTGCGTTAACCACCAGAATATCGACAAGACCGCGAAATTCCGGTGCCAACGGGCACCAGGGGGCGGCGTTCAGCAAGGTACGGATGCCGCGCGCGCGGGCTTGTGTTGCAGCGGCAAGATTGACCGCCTCGGGCGCCTCGTTTTGCAAGACGAGGATGGCCACGCCGTCCCATAGCGCCGGGTCGTGCAGGGCATCGGGCGATATCGACAGATTGGCACCCGACACGATGGTGGCGGCATAGTCGCCCGCGCCGTCGATGATCGCCACGCTCATGCCTGTCCCTGCATCGGGGATATCGGCAACAAAGCGGCCGTCCACACCGCCAGCCTGCAACGCGTCACGCAGGTAGCGGCCGAAATCATCGCGACCAACCGCGCCGCACATGCGCGCCACTGCCCCGGCCTTTTGCGCGGCGACGGCCTGATTGCCACCCTTTCCGCCGAACTTCGGATACCAGCGCGACCCGATGGCGGTTTCATCCCGCTGCGGCAGGCGATCGGTTTCCACCATGATATCATAGTGTAGGCTTCCGACCACAAGGACGACGGGGGGGCGGTGCATGGTCGGCTACTGCTTTCGCTTTAATTGGACCGCGCGCATGGTGCGGCTGAGGTTCAGATCGGCCGCCTTGCGGTCACGCTGTGCGGTAGCAACGAATAGGGCGTCCAGCAGGTTTAGCTGTGCTATCCGCGCGGTGGCATTTTCGCCGAGAAGCGGCGAGTTTTGCGCGGTGGAACACAGCACCACATCGACAAGCCGGGCAACGGGGCTGTCTGCATAGTTGGTGACAGCAATCGTGCGCGCGCCGTTCTTGCGGGCAAGCTCGACCGCTTCGATCACCGCCGAAGTGCTGCCGGAATGCGAAAACGCGATCGCGACATCGCCTTCACCAAGCAGCGCCGCCGACATCATCATCATGTGGGCATCATCGAAAACCTGCGAGCGCAATCCGATGCGCAGGAACTTGTGGCTGACATCGCGGGCGATCTGGGCAGAGCCGCCGAGGCCGTAGAAATCGCGCTGGCGGGCACGGTGCAGGAAATCGGCGGCGCGCTCGAACGCTTCCAGATCTAGGATGGCGAAGGTTTCCTCCAACGCCTGCATGGCGGTGCGGAACACTTTTTGCACGATCTGACCGGCGGTATCATCTGCCAAAATCTCTGAATGCAGGGCGGCCGTGTCAGAGTTGTAGTAATCGACAAGGCCTTGGCGGAATTCGCGAAACCCGGCAAAGCCCAGCTTCTTCGCGACCTTGACCACCATCGCATCGGACACACCCGAGCCTGTCGCCACTTCGCGCAGCGGCATAACCTCGGTGATATCCTTGCGCGCAAGAATGTCGGCGGCAACCTTGCCTTCCAGCGGCGTAAGGCTTGGCAGCCTCATCCGGATTTGTGCTGCCACTGCCCTTGGATCGCCCATTCAGCCCCCCTGTTTACCGCTGGTCGCCTTGTCGATCAGCATCGCGACGATGATGATGATTCCGGTCGCCAGCAGTTGATAGAAGGCTTGAACATTCAGCAAGGTCAGCCCGTTGCGCAAGGTGCCAAGGATGATGCAGCCGATCAGCGTGCCGATGATGCTGCCGCGCCCGCCCATCAGGCTGGCACCACCAATGGCAGCGGCGGCAATCGCGTCAAGTTCCCACAAGATGCCCATGGTCGGCTCCGCCGCCCCCAACCGTCCGATCAGCACCAGTGCGGCCACGGCGGCCATCAGCCCCGAGATCATGTAGGCGGCAAACTTGGTCAGTGTAACCGGCACGCCGGCGATACGCGCGGCTTCAGGATTGCCGCCGATGGCCATGAAATACTCGCCCAGCGGGGTTTTGTTCAGGATGATCCATGCGGCAATGGCGAGGCATGCAACGATGATCACAGGGTTCGGGATGCCGGCAAGGCTGCCGTTGGTCAGGGCGCGAAACCCGTCCGGCAGGCCAAAGATCGGCTGGCCTCCGGTGTAGATAAGGGCAAGGGCGCGGTACAGCGACAGGCCGCCAAGTGTCACGATGAACGGCTGCAAGCCACCCCATGCGATCAGCGCGCCGTTGACAAAGCCGCAAGCGACGCCTGTTGCCAGCGCTCCGGCGATGGCCAGCGGGATCGGAACGCCTGCCACCAGCATGGCCGCGCCCAGCACCGCCGACAGGGCGGCGATAGGGCCGACCGACAGATCGATACCGCCCGAGATGATCACCAAAGTCATGCCAAGTGCTATGCAGGCATTGATCGAGGATTGCTGCAAGATATTGATAAGGTTCGGTTGTGTCAGGAATACATCGGATTGCGCGGCAAAGACGCCGCTGATCAGGATCAGGCCCAGCAGGGTTCCCGCGTCACGAAACCGGATGCGGGACAAAAGGGGAAAGCGGGTCATATGATCCTCATCTCGCGGGCCAAATCAAGTGGGTCATATCAGGCTGGAATTGCGTTGCGGGCGATGTTCGCCTCGGTGATTTCATGGCGTGAAAGGGTGGCGCTGATGCGGCCTTCGCGGATGACCAGCACGCGGTCGGACACGCGGATCACCTCGGGCATTTCTGACGACACGACGATAATGGCGCGGCCTTGGCTGGCCAGCTTTTCGATCAGGTCGTAAATCTCGGCCTTGGCTCCGACATCGATGCCGCGTGTGGGTTCATCGAACAGGAAAACCTGCGTGTCGGTGGCCAGCCAGCGCCCGATGATGGCCTTTTGCTGGTTGCCGCCCGAAAAACTGCCGATGGCACGCGTGACATCCAGCGGGCGCAAACGAACCTCGGCCATCAGGCTTTGTGAACGTTCATTCAGATAGCCTTTGCGGATGAAGCCCCAGCGGCTGAACCCGCGCATCGCGGGCAGGCAGACGTTGGACGCGACGGGGCGGTGGCGGATGATGCCGTCGCGCTTGCGTTCTTCGGGAACCAGGCCAAGCCCGGCGCGGATGCGGGCGCGCGGGCCGGTGCCGGGGGTGCGGCCATTCACCGAAATCGTGCCGCCGCTGGCCCTGTCAACCCCGGCCAGCAGCCGCATCAATTCGGTGCGGCCAGACCCGACCAGCCCGGCAATGCCCAACACTTCGCCGGCGTGCAGAGCAAAACTCGCGTCCTGAACCGCAGTGCCGCGGGTCAGGTTCGCAACCCGCAGCACAACTCTGTCCGTGGCGAAACTGCGGTGGCTGGCATGCGCCAGTTCGCGGCCAACCATGGTTTCGATAACCTGACCCACCGGGGTTTGCGGGATCGGCACTTGCGCGACCAGTCGCCCGTCACGCAGGATGGTGGCCTGGCTGCACAGCCGGAACACCTCGTCCATCTTGTGGCTGACATAGATGATCGACACGCCCTGCGCGGTCAGGGTCTGGATCACGCTCACCAGCCGCTCAAACTCTTTCGGCGTCAGTGACGATGTCGGCTCGTCCATCGCGATGATGCGGGCCTGCGCTCGCAGAGCCTTGGCAATCTCGACAATCTGGCGTTGGGCGACACGCAGATCGTGCACCTTTGCGGTGACGTCGATGGAGGGATCCAACGGTGCCAGCAGACGGCGCGCCTCGGTTTCTTGCGCGCGGCGATCAACCAAAAGGCCGCCTGCATGGCGCAAGGCGGCACCAAGATAGATGTTTTGTGCGACAGTCAGTTCGGGAACCTGTTGCAGTTCCTGATGGATCATCGCGATCCCGGCAGCTGCCGCATCACGGGGCGAGCCGATTTGGATCGGCTTGCCATCAATGGCGATTGTGCCGCTGTCTTTGGAAATGACACCGCACAGAATGTTCAGAAGGGTCGATTTGCCTGCGCCATTCTCACCCAGAAGGCCATGCACTTCACCGGGAAGAAGGGTCAGCGAAACGCTGTCCAGCACTTGCACCGGGCCGAAGGATTTGGAAACACCTGAAAGGTTTAGGCGCTGGTTCATCGGGGAAATCCGGGCAAAAAGGGGCGTCCTGCCGAACGGCATCGGCAGGACGCAGACCGCTTACTATGGCATCAGCGCCGCGCGCAAGGCCGCCATATCGGATGTCGCATAAGTCTCGACGTTGTCCTTGGTGATCAGCGCCTGCGGCGTTGCCACGACGCGCGGCAGGGGTTGACCCGCCAACAGACGCAGCGCCACTTCCATCGCCACCTCGCCGGTCAGAACCGGGAAGCTGTCAACTGTGCCAGTCAGATCACCGGCACGGATCGCGGCGTATGCGTCTGAAATGCCATCGGTGCCAAAGACGACAACGCTGTCTTGCTTGCCAGCGGCCTTGACGGCTTCGACCACACCCAGGGCCATCCCGTCATTGTTGGCATAAAAGCCGATCAAGTCGGGGTATTGCTGCAAAATGGTGGCGGCTGCGTTAAAGGCTTCTTCCCGGCTCCAGTTGGCGGGAACCGAGGCTACGACCTCGAAATTGCCGGCGGCGGTCACGGTTTCGGTAAAGCCGGCGGTGCGTTGACCGGCAGCATAGACGCCGGGCTGGCCTTCGATCACGGCAACTTTGCCGCCGTCGGGGCGCTTGTCGATGAACCATTGCGCGACGTTGACGCCATTGCCCTTCTGGACGTTGCCGACATAGTGTTCGGCCGATGGGATCACGGCATCATTGACGTTCAGGATCGGGATGCCCGCCGCCTTGGCTTTTTCCACCGCCGGGATCAGGTTAGCGTCGGTTTGCGGCGAAAACAGCAGGACGGCAAAGCCCTGCGTGATCAGGTTTTCTGCGGTGGACAACTGGCCCAGCTGATCTGCCTCGTTCTGGGCGGCCTGATAGACGAATTCCAGCCCAAGCGCGTCGGCGACATTCTGATAGCCCTCGCCCAGCGAGCGCCAGTATTCGTTGGTCAGCGTCTTTGACACACCACCCACCTTGGTGCCAGCGGCAGGTGCCGGCAGCGGGCCAAACTTCGCCTCCAGCTCGGACCAATCCATGCGGTCCGGTTCGCTGTCGGAATTCAAGGGCGCGAGATCTTGCGCCAGCGCCATACCAAGGCTCAGCGCGAAAGCACCGGCCGCGACGGTCGTCTTCAAGAAGTGTTGCATTGGTTTCCTCCCTTTTTCAACACGCGTTCATGAGGCTTCGTAAAGTTTAGGTCGTCATGGTCGCACCCGCCAAGGCAAGGCGGGCACGTTCCTGCGCCACCACCGGGTCATGGGCGGCTTGGGCAGAGGCAAGTTGATTGTCACCCTCCATGCTGGCAACAGCAGCCAGCATGCGGCGAACGGTGCGAATATTGGCGGCACATTCCGCCACCGGATCAAGGCCGGACGCATCTGGGAAAGTGTCGAAATAGATCGCCCCGTCAAAGCCGCCGCGCTGCACTTCGCGCAGCAGTTCCAGCGTGGCCTGGTCGTGGACTGCGCCCACCATCAAGCCGTCGTCACGCTTGGCGTAGCCATCGTTCAGATGCAGGCCCAGCAGCCTGGAATGGCGCAGGATAAGTGCTGCGGCAAAGGCTGGCTGTTCATCGGCATAAAGCGCATGCGCAAAGTCGAGGGTGACGCCAAGGTTGGCGGCCCCCACTTCCCTGATCGCTAGCAGCGTGGTCGCGGCGTCCGGCAGCACAGCGTATGATCTTGGCTCATTTGGCTTATATTCAAGTGAAATCAAACAGTCAGGGTCATGTGCAGCCACTTCGGCAATGCCGTCGATTTCATCCGCCCAAAGCGCCGGATAGTCACATTGAAAGGCGTAGTCATAACCATCCTGCCCCAGCCACAGGGTCATCATCGGCGCACCCATGGCGCGGGCGGCATCGATGCCGCGCTTGGTCAGATCTATCGCTTCGCGCCGCACGGCACGATCCGGGTTGGTGAAAGCGCCGCGCTTGAAGCCGGGGTTGGAGTAGTAGCGCATTGCCAGACCGCTGATTTGCAACCCGCAATCTGCAGCCGTCTGGCCAACCTGCATCGATGCGTCACCAATATGGTCGGGGTAGTTCAGGTCAAGCTCGGTCAACCCATCAACACTTGCCGCCCGCTGCACCAGCTGCGCCAATGACGGCTTGCCGGTCAGGCTGGGCCAATAGGCCGCGGCCCCTGACGCAAACGAATTGATCCGTGTCGCGAAACGGTTTCCAAGCATCCGAATCTCCAGAAAGTGGTTCATGATCACACGTGTAGTTGTGAAGAGCAAACGTTGATCGCGCGCCGACGCGTGCAAGGGGCACAAACCCGCAGCGCGGGTGCGTGCATCAACCAATCCCGGAAATGGCGTCCTGTGGGTTGCTTCACTGCAGTTATGCAGCCGACCCGCCGTGGTGCAAATAGGGCGATCGGTCCGCCTTGATCCAGATCATGGCATCGTTTCCGGCAAAGGGTGAAAGTGATCTCACGGACGTTGCTGATCCTTTGGAGGCTGCCTTTGCCAAGCGACTTGCAATCTACACTCCGTGCCAAAATCCCGTCGTCGGCATTTTTCGTCTATATCACCATCACGTTCCTGATCACTTGGGGGGTGATCGGGTTCTACATCTTTTTTCCCGAAGTCGCGACCGGTCGGTTTGGCGAGATCAGCGGATCGCATCCGTTCTTCTTTCTGGCGACATGGGGGCCGGCAATCGCGGCTTTTCTGGTCGTATTTCTGTATGCGGGTGCGTCGGGTCTCGGGGCTTTCCTGTCGCGGCTGCTTCTGTGGCGGTGTTCGGCGGGGTGGGTCGCGTTCATCCTGATCGGGGTGCCGCTGGTCTATGTCGCGGGGTCGTTGATCAAGAGTGGGCCGGTTCTGGCACCGCTGCCACCGGAGGGCGTGGGATCAATGATATCGGGGCTGTTCATGCTGCTGTTGCTTGGCCCGGTCGAGGAGTTCGGCTGGCGCGGCGTGGCACAACCGATCCTGCAGCGCCATATGGTGCCGATCTGGGCCGGGGTCATCATCGGGGTGATCTGGGGCGTCTGGCATCTGCCGGCGTTCTTTTTGTCTGGCACGGTGTTTGCGAACTGGAACTTCCTGCCGTTCCTTGTCGGCAATATGGTGCTCGCAGTGCTTGTGACACCGATTTTCAACCAGTCACGCGGCAGCATTCTGTGGCCGATGCTGTTTCACTGGCAGCTGATCAACCCGTTCTGGCCCGACGCGCAGCCCTGGGACACATGGCTTTTGCTTGGCGTGGCGGTGATCGTCGTCTGGTGGAACCGCAAGAGCATGTTCCGCCGCGAGGGGGCTATGACCGAAGTTTTACCAGAGGTCAGGGCCCGCGTGGCGCAATAGTCGTGTCTACTTGTGCGGTTCGCGGACTAGCCTGCCCACAAGCCTGCCCGCAAAACAGCGGACGCCTGCGCTCGCCGGCAGTGGTTCTGATCATACGCCATAGGCGAAAGGCGCATGAACACCTGATATCTGTTGTGCGGGGCGGGCGTCCCTTGCGGGCTGGCGGCTGCGAAGGGGGTGTAAGTCGGATCCGGGGTGTTGCGCACCTAGGTGTCCGGGCTGAGGTAGCCCGGGGCAAGGTCCGGCGTAGGGCCCGGTCCCGGTATCCGCGAGCGTATCGCGCGTGGGCACCAGTTCCCGGCGTCAGCGCTAGGGCTGCCATGGCAGGAAGGCAGATGGCGATTGAAAAAACTGCATAGCTCTCTCCTTCAAATACAGATCGGTTTCAAATAGCACTGGTGTAAAATCAATGGCTCATTTGACCAGAGATGGAGATTGGGTTCCAGTGCCGTCGCAAAGGATCAGTCGCCCGGCGCGGCGTTCGCCCCGTTGTGGCCGCTGGTTTTCAGAGCCCCGGCGTCGGTCGTACGGAGGGCCCCGCCGTCCGGCGCGACCAAATGGCGGCGGGTGTCGTCAGTCATCCGAAGCCGTTCCGGTTCTGGCGCATGCAGTTGCAGGAAAAGTTGCGCGCGATAGCAGCGGGCCTTTGCTGTCCACGGTCAGCCGCAGGGCGCGCCCGACGAGGTGAAAGGTCAACCGGAAGCGGCCAAGGTCGGCATCCGCCCCTGTTTCGCAAACGCTGGTTACCTCGCCCGCCCGTATCAGTGTCTGCAGGGTCGTGGGATCGAGGCCAAAGGCTGCGGCGATCAGCGATGCGTTTACTTCGAACCCAGCTGTGGTGATGGCAACAGTGGTAAAAAGGTCCCCCGCACATCAGCGGTTTCGGGGTGTCACAGAGCGCGCACGATTGTTTCGGTCTGCACCGGATTGCGCGTCAGGTCATTGGCTTTGATGGGTGCGATCCGTGTGGTCTTCGTTGATGGCGAGGGCGGCAGGGGTTGGTCCAGCGTGATCAGGATGCGCGCAGCGGCACCCTCAAGGTCGTCGTACTGATTGTGGCGCATTGCCCAGAAAAATGCGCAAAGCCCGGTCAGGCCAAGGATGATCGAGATTGGGATCAGGAAGAAATAGCTCATTCCTCAGACCCATCGACTGCGGGGCGCAAGGCAACCCAGGCATGCCACGTGCCGTGCCCCAGCAGGGGAAAGATCACGATCAGGCCCAACAAACCCGTCGCGGCCGACAGCGCAAATCCCACCACGACAATCAAGCCCCACGGCAACACGGCCGCCAGGTTCTGCGTGGTCAGCGCAAAGCTGGTGCCAAGGGCCGTCAACGCATCGACCCTGCGTTCCAGCAGCATCGGGATCGAAAACAGGCTGATCGCCATGGCGAAGGCGGCAAACAGGCCGCCAACGGCTGATCCGGTGATGATCAGCGCCCAGCCGCGCGGGGTGGTGACAAGCTGGCCTAGGATCAGATCGTACCCCGGAAATGGCAGCAGCCCGAAGAACAGCGCATAAAGCAGGTCGGCTGCGCGCAGCCACAGCATGACCAGCAGGCACAACAGCAGTCCCGCAAACACCAGTTGCCCGCCCGAACGCGGACGCGCCACGACCATGCCGGCAAGTGTAACGGCTTGCCCGCTTCGCAGACGGCGACTTTTCTCATAAAGGCCGATGGCCAGCAGCGGGCCAACCACCAGAAAGCCCGACAGTGCAGGCAAGATCAGCGATGGCAGCCCAACGGCGAAGAGTCCCCAGATGACAAGCACCGACAGGGCAAAGACCGCTAGGCCGTAGGCAAGGCTTTGCGCGGGTTTGCTGCGGAAATCGGACCAGCCTGCGGCAAGCCAGCCGAATGCCGCCCACGGAGACAGCTTTCGCGCATAACCGTTGTGGAGGCGAACCCTTGGGGCGACGGCGGGGAGTGGTTCCAGCATGGTGTCCCTTCCTCAGCAGGCGGGCTTGGCAGCAGGGCGTGCGGCGTCGATCGCCACGCAGCCGGGGGCGGTGTCAAACGCCAGCCATACGAAGTGCCAGTTTGCCGCAATGAACACTGCCAACGCGGTTGTTGTGGCAAGCATCGCCCAATGGCGTGGCGCGAGGATCATGGTGTGGCCTCCGCCAGACCTCTGTCGGACGACAGACCTTCGACGTACAGGGCCATGGCGCGGATCTCGGCCTCGGTCAGCCGGGATTGCCAGCTTGGCATAAGCCCTTGCCGACCGGCGATCAGGGTCTGGTGGATGCTGGCGGCATCACCGCCATAGATCCAGTCATCATCGGTCAGGTTCGGCGCGCCGCTGCCTTCAACCCCGCGCGCATCCTCGCCGTGGCAGGCAGCACAATTGGTCTGGAACAGCACCGCGCCTTCGGATGGATCACCGGGGATGACGCCCTTGCCCAGCGTCTGAACGTAGTCGGTCAGCACCGAAATCTCGGTGCGGTTGAGCAGTTCGTCGCGTCCATAGGCGGGCATCTGGGCAAAATGCGTGTCGGGGTGGGCCGAGTTGATGCCAACCCGCAGGGTCGTTGCAATTTCGTCCGCAGTGCCGCCCCACAGCCAGATGTCATCGTTCAGGCGCGGAAAGCCGGGTCCACCGATTCCGCCAGCCCCGTGGCAGGCCTGACAGTTCTGCCCGAACAGCGGTCCGGCGGTGGCCACGGCGCGCGACATCAAGTCGGGATCGGTGCGGATGGTATCGAATTCAGCTGTTGCCAGCGCGTCTGTCCACCCGGCTCGGGCGGCGTTGGCGGCAGCAAGTTCGGCAGCCACCGCAGTCTTCTGGTCGATCCCGAGCAGCCCCTTGGTAAAGGTCTGGCCCAACGGCCATGTCGGCAGCAGAAACCACGCGACCAGTGCATAAAGATGCGTCACCGCCAGGAAGGCAAACACGATGCGCGGCACTGGCGAGTTCAGTTCCTTGATGCCGTTCCAGTCATGCCCGGTGGTCAGATAGCCCGAGACGGGATCTCGATCTTCTACTGCCATGGCCGGTCCTCGGTTGTCAGGATGGACCGGGCCGCATGTTCGGCACTGGCGCGGCGCGACGGGCGGCAGGTGTGGATGACGATGATGATGAAAAAGCCCATCAGGTAAAACAGGCCGAAGGTCTTGGCGATCATCACGAAGGTTTCATGGGTCATGGCTGCGCCTCCGGTGCCGTGGCGGTCTGCGGGGCGTAGGGGGCTTGGGTCAGTTGACCCAGCACCTGAAGATAGGCCACCAGCGCATCCATTTCCGTCAGTCGCGGCGTGCCCGAAAACTGGCGCAAGGTCGTCGCCTCGCCGTAGCGTTCGGTCACACCCGTGGCGGCGTCCGAGTCGGGGTTGGCTTGTGCGGCGGCATCCTGCGACGCATTGACAATCATGTCGTCTGTATAAGGCACGCCCAAACGGCGCAGTGCAATAAGGTGGTCGCCCAGATCATCCACCGCCAGCGGTGCTGTTGCCAGCCAGGGATAGGCGGGCATGATTGAGGTCGGCACCACATCGCGCGGGTTGATCAGGTGTGCCACATGCCAGTCATCCGAATACTTGCCACCCAGCCGCGCGATATCCGGCCCGGTGCGTTTCGAGCCCCACAACATCGGGTGATCATACTGGCTTTCGGCCGCCAGCGAATAGGGGCCATAACGTTCCACCTCGTCGCGCAGGGTGCGGATCATCTGGCTGTGGCAGGCGTAGCAGCCTTCGCGGATGTAGATATTGCGGCCAGCCAGTTCCAGCGGGGTATAAACCCTCATATCGTCAAGGGTTTCAACGGTTTCATCTATGGTGAACAGCGGCGCTATCTCGACCAGACCGCCGACGCTGGCGGCAAGGATGATGCCAACCACCAGAGCGATGGAGTTCTTTTCCAGATTGTAATGCGCTTTGAACAGGGCCATGCCGCTACTCCGCCGCTTGAGGGGCAAGGGGGCGGTCGGCGGCATTGTCCCGCGCGCCCCGCACCGTCAGCCAGATATTTACGGCGCCGACGCAGATACCTGCAAGGAACAACGCGCCGCCGAACACGCGGGCGATATAGTAGGGGCGCATCGCTTCCATGCTGTCGATGAAGGAGAAGTTCAGCGTGCCAGCCGCATTATAGGTCCGCCACATCAGGCCCTGCGTAATACCCGCGTTCCACAGCGAGAAAACGTAGGTCAGAAGCCCCGCAAGCGCCAGCCAGAAGTGCCATTCCACCAGCTTGGGCGAATACATCGCAGGTCGGCCCCAGATCTGCGGGACCACTGAATAAAATGCGCCAAAGGTAACCATCGCCAGCCAGCCCAACGCACCGGAATGCACATGACCCACCGTCCAGTCGGTGTAATGCGACAGCGCATTGACCGGGCGGATGGCGAGGAAGGACCCCTCGAACGTGGACAGGCCATAAAACACCGCCGCCACGAACATGAACCGCAGCGTCGCATCATCGCGCACTCGGTGCCACGCGCCGTTCAACGTCAGCAACGCATTACCTGCCGAGGCCCAACTTGGCACCAGCAGCATGATCGAAAACGTCATGCCCAGCGTTTGCACCCAGTGCGGCAGGGCGGTGTAATGCAGATGGTGCGACCCGACCCACAAATAGAAAAAGGTGATCCCCCAAAAGCTGAGGATCGACAGCCGGTAGGAAAAGATTGGCCGCTGTGCCCGCACTGGCAGGTAGTAGTACAGCATCCCCAGAAAGCCCGAGGTCATGAAGAACGCCACCGCATTGTGGCCATACCACCATTGCACCATGGCATCCTGCACGCCGGAAAAAGCCGGATAACTTTTCGCACCGGTCCAGCTGACCGGCAGGGCGGCGGCATTCACGATATGCAGCATCGCCACCACGACGATGAACGCGAGGTAATACCAGTTGGCGACATAGATGTGCGGCTCTGCCCGGCGTTTCAGCGTGCGCAGATACAGCACCAGATAGGTCACCCAGACGATCACCAGCAAGATATCGGCATACCATTCGGGTTCGGCATATTCCTTGGATTGCGTCACGCCCATGAAATAGCCGCTAATCGCCCACAGACAGAACAGGTTGTAGCCGACCAGTACGAACCATGGCGATAGCTGATCGGCCAACCGCGCGCGACAGGTGCGCTGCATGACGTGGAACGAGGTGGCAATCAGCGCGTTGCCGCCAAACGCAAAGATCACCCCGGTAGTATGCACCGGCCGGATGCGCCCGTAACTGGACCATGCCTGCCCGAAGGTGGCGTCGGGCCAGACCATCAGCGCTGCAACCCACAGCCCGATCGCCATCGCAAACACCCCCCAGACCATCGCCAGCAGGATGCCGACCTTGATCGGGTCATCGTAGTACCGCTGCAACCGCGCGGCATCGGGGACCGGCTCTTCCAATGCGCCGCCAACTGCAAACACGAGGCCCACGCCAGCAACAAGCGCCATGAACCCGTGCGCCGCCATCGGATCCTGCTTGCCAATGGCCGCCATCGCCAGCCCAACCAGCGAGAGGCATACCGCCAGAAAAAGCCCGGCGCGGCGTTCTGCAGGTGTCAGTGTCGCAATCATTGGCGAATCCTTCCGTTCAAGCAGCTATAACACATATGAATATTCCCGAACCGTCGGATACTATCGGATCAGATGATCTTGACGGTATCATGCAGTCAATACAGTTCTGGACCATGCATCTGCGCTTCGCGGCAAGATTATGTGGGCGTAGCACGGCTCAGATCGGCCAGAAACGCCGCTTCTGCACGACGCAGGCGCGACTTTAGGCCGCAGCAGCCGGTGATTGTGCAATCACCTCCCGTGGCGGCAAAGCACCCGACCAGCGGCTGCCCTTCCTCAAGCAATCGAACAACTGTCCCGATTTTGACATGATGCGGGGCACGGGCCAGCGTCGCACCGCCACCGGCACCGCGCCGGGTGGACACAATCCCACCCTGTGCCAACCACGCATGATTATGGTCAGATGGTTACGTGACAGGGCGAATTCTTCGGCCGACTCGACAGTGGAAGAAGCACGTTCAGGCGCGCTTGCCATCGCATCAGCATGCGCAAGCCGAAATCGGTGAAATAGGTCGGACGCACGGGCGCGGGGGCTTCTTTGAAACAGGCGGCACCCCGGTAAACGCAATCCTATGAGCGGCTAGGCGGCAAGCTGTTTCAGATTTGACACTAAGGCGATACAACGAATCAGCTTGACATATGGAACGTTCCAAGCGTGTATTGGAACGTTCCACAAGGTGAGATGGTGATGAATTGGGCGGTAGTTGGGAAAAGTGCAATCGCCAGCCAATACATGATCGACGCTTTGCGTGCCCAACCGGATGGCGCGGTGCGCTGGGTCGTCAGTACGAGGGCTGACCATGCCGAAAGCTATGCCGGGTGCCATGGCATCCCGCATTTTTGCGCGCAGATTTCGATCGTGCTGGCTGATCCGCTGGTTGATGCAGTCTCCGTCTCGTCGACCAACGAAAAGCACCATGCGCAGGCAATGGCGGCGATTGCGGCTGGCAAGCACGTGCTGTGCGAAAAACCGCTTGCGATGAGCGTCACCGATGCCGCGGCAACAGTCGCCGCTGTGCAAAAGGCCGGGGTTGTGCTGGCGACCAACCATCATCTGCGCTGTTCCGGCAACCGTAGGGCCGTACGCGACCTGATCCGGGCAGAACGGATAGGCACTGTGCTGTCGCTGCGGGTGTTTCACGCCGTGCATTTGCCTGAACACCTGCAGGGCTGGCGTGTCCGATCAGCGGCGGCGGGCGGCGGTGCGGTGCCCGGCATCACGGTGCATGATGCGGACGTCGTCCGGTTTCCTCTGGATGAAGACCCGCAGTCGCTTGTCGCGCTGGTCAATCAAGGAGCGTGCTCATGAGCAAGGTCTTGTCAGCTGTAGAGGCGGTGGCGCGCATTGCCGACAATGCGGTGGTCACAGTGTCGTCGTCCTCAGCCCTCGGCTGCCCTGATCTTGTACTGAAAGCGATTGGCGCGCGGTTCGATGCGACAGGTCATCCGCGCAACCTGACCACAATCCACCCGATCGCGGCAGGGGATATGTACGGCGTCAAGGGCGTTGACCACATTGCCAAGGACGGGTTGCTTGCCCGTATTCTTGGCGGGTCATACCCATCCGGCCCGTCCAACCTGCCGATGCCAGTGATCTGGAAAATGATCGTCGAAAACCGGGTTGCGGCCTATAACGTGCCGTCTGGCATTCTGTTCGACATGCACCGCGAGGCGGCGGCGAACCGGCCGGGTGTCCTGACCCGCGTCGGAATGAAAACCTTTGCCGACCCGATCCGGCAGGGCTGCGCAATGAACGATCTGGCGGCCCGGACGGCAATCGTAAACCGGGTCGAGTTCATGGGCGACACCTGGCTGCACTTTCCAAACATCATCCCCACGGTGGCGATCCTGCGGGCGACCACCGCCGACGAGCATGGCAATCTGACATATGAACATGAAGGCGCGTATCTGGGCGGGCTGGAGCAGGCAATCTGCGTGCGCAACCACGGCGGACTGGTGATCGCGCAGGTGTCACGCGTGACCAAACGCGGATCGTTGCGCCCGCATGACGTGCGTGTGCCAGGGCATCTGGTGGATGTGATCGTGATCGACCCCGATCAGAAGCAGACCTGCGAGACGCCGTATGATCCGGCAATTTCTGGGCAGGTCATGCGGCCCTGGGCCAGTTTTGCACTTGCCGAGCATGGGGTGGAAAAGGTGATCGCGCGCCGTGCGGCGATGGAACTGCGCCCCGGCATGACGGCCAATCTGGGCTTCGGGATAAGCGCCTTGGTGCCACGCATCTTGCTTGAAGAAGGCCACCCCGAGGCCGTGACATGGGTGATCGAACAAGGTGCCGTGGGGGGTGTACCACTGACCGGGTTCGCCTTTGGTTGCGCATCGAACGCCGACGCCTTCGTGCCGTCGCCACAGCAGTTCATCTATTTCCAGGGAGCCGGGTTCGACATGTCGTTCCTGTCGTTTCTGGAGGTCGATATCGAGGGCAACGTCAACGTGTCGAAGCTGGGGAAAAAGCCCTATCTGACTGCGGGTTGCGGGGGGTTTGTCGATATAACTTCGCACGCGCGGAAGATCGTGTTTTCGGGCTGGTTCGAGGCAGGCGCAGAAATCGAGTTGTCGGATCATGGCCTGAGGGTCGTGACCCCCGGCAAGTTCACCAAGATGGTCGAGGCGGTTGAACATGTAACTTTTTCGGGCGAGCGCGCGCGCGAACAAGGGCAGGACGTTCTGTATATCACCGAACGCTGCGTGATGCGGATGGGCGACAAGGGCCTTGTCGCGGTCGAGATCATGCCGGGCATTGACCCCATGCGCGATATCGTTGTGGCATCGCAGGGGCGGGTTTCGGTGGCCCCGGATGCAATCACATTGCCATTATCGTTGTTGCGCGACGAGCCGATGGGGTGGGGCACATGAGTGCGGTCCACCTGCTGTCGCACGGCAGGATCGCCGAACTGCGGCTTGATAATCCGGCCAAGATGAACGCCTTCACGGGCGGTATGCTGGCGCAGCTTGCCGCGCATCTGGATATCATTGACCGCGATCCGGGCATCGGCGCGGTTTTGGTGACTGCTGAAGGCACGCGCGCGTTCTGCACGGGTGCCGATATCAACGACTGGGGTGATTTGACCCCGACGGAGTTCGCGCGGCACTGGGTCCGTGACGGTCACCGCACGTTCGACCGGCTGGCGCGGCTGTCAAAGCCTACTCTTGCGGTTCTGGACGGGCATGCCTTTGGCGGCGGTCTGGAACTGGCGGCAGCCTGTGACCTGCGGGTGATGGCCCCCGGCGCCTGTCTCGCCCTTCCCGAGGCAGGGGTCGGGATTGTGCCGGGCTGGTCGGGGACACAGCGGCTGTTGCGGCTGTTGCCAGAGGCGGTGGTCAAGGAAATGGCGCTGTTCGGGCATCGGATCACGGCTGACCGCGCGCTCGATTTCGGTTTTGTGGCGGCGGTGGACGCCGATCCGCGCCGCGCTGCAATGACCCTTCTGGAGCGCGCTTTGCGTCTGTCACCGCGCGCGGTCGAAATTTCCAAATCCATGATCCACGCAGCGCAGGGTGAAGACCGCGCGGCAATGGTGGAGGCACTGGGCAGTGCCGCCATCGCGGGGTCAGACGACTGTGCCGAAGGCGTGGCCGCTTTTCGCGAAAAACGCAAAGCCGACTTTTCAGGGAATTAGGCGAGGAAAGAAATGCACATCATCTCGGATCAGACGGTCGCAATGCCGGGCGCGCCCTATCAGGCGCGGCATTTCATCGATGGCATTGCCTGCGACAGTACGGACGGCCGGGTGTCGGACCGCGTGTCGCCATCACATGGTGTTCTGGTCAGTCAGGCGGCGCTGGGAACTGCTATCGAAACCGAAGCTGCGATCGGGGCGGCGCGCAGGGCATTCGACGATGGCCGGTGGAGCCGTCTTTCAGGCAAGGACCGTGCTGCGGTTCTGAACCGGGTGGCTGACCTGATCGAGGCCGGTGCCGAACGCATGGCGGTGCTGGAAACGCTGGAAAGCGGCAAGCCGATCAGCCAGTCGCGCGGCGAATGCGGTGGTGCGGCGGACCTGTGGCGTTATGCGGCGGCGCTTGCGCGCACCACCAAGGGCGACAGTCACAATACGCTGGGCCCCGACATGCTGGGCATGGTTCTGAAAGAGCCGATTGGCGTGGTGTCGATCATCACGCCCTGGAACTTTCCATTCTGGATCCTGAGCCAGAAGCTGCCGTTTGCGCTGGCCGCCGGGTGCACGTGCGTCGTCAAGCCGTCTGAGATGACACCTTCGACGACCGCGATGCTGGCAGAAATGCTGACTGAGGCGGGTTTGCCTGCAGGCGTGTGCAACATCGTGCTGGGCTATGGCAATCCGGTCGGCAGTCTGATGACCACGCATCAGGACGTGGACATGGTGACATTTACCGGGTCGACCGCTGTGGGCAAGCTGATCACCCGGTCGGCGGGCGATACGCTGAAGAAGGTGGCACTGGAACTGGGCGGCAAGAACCCGCAAGTGATTTTTCCCGATGCCGATCTGGAAAGTGCCGCCGATGCGGTGACGTTCGGGATTTATTTCAACGTCGGGCAGTGCTGCAATTCATCCAGCCGGCTTATCGTGCACGAAGACATCGCCGATCAATTCGTCGCGCGCGTCGTCGCCTTGTCGCGGCAGGTGGCGTTTGGCAATCCGATGCATGACGCGACCCAGGTCGGCGCCATCGTGACACCTGAACACGGCGCCAAGATCGACCGCTATGTGCAAGAGGCCGTGCTGGCCGGGGCCGAGGTCTGCCTTGGCGGCGCGCCTTTGTTGGTGCCCGGGGTGGACGGGCAGTTCTATCAGCCGACCGTGATCAGGGGGGTCAGCCCGGATATGGCGATTGCGCGGGAAGAGGTGTTCGGCCCGGTGCTGGCGGTGCTGACGTTCAAGGACGTCGATGAGGCAATAGCGCTCGCCAATGACACGACCTACGGCCTTTCGGCGGGCGTGTGGAGCAAGAATGTTCATACCTGCCTGACATTTGCCCGCCGCGTACAGGCTGGAACTGTGTGGGCCAACACTTGGATGGACGGCTTTCCCGAACTGGCCTTTGGCGGGATAAAGCAATCGGGACAGGGCCGTGAGATCGGCAGCTACGGTTTTGACGAATTCCTCGAGGTGAAATCGCTGGTGATGCGGATCGGCCGCACGCGGGCACCTTGGGTGAAGACCCCAGCGGCGGCAACGTCGTCGGATTGATTGCAACCAATGCTAACCCGGGAGGATACTTGATGCGTGGTTCTCTTGGAACAAGGATGACGGCGGTCGTGGTCCGGATGGCATCAACTACCGTTGTGATCGCAATTCGAAGTGTATCGTACCCTTGCGCAATCAGATCAGTGTTGCGGAACCTGCAGGTGCGGATACATTCGTGACCATGGTTCTGGGCGGGAAAGGCGCGGTCGCCCGGATGCCAGCGGTTGTGAATGTCGGACCCAAAGATGTAGTCGAGTTTGCCGTCAACATGGAAAAAGCCGTGGCGTTCGACTCCAGGATGGAAAAGCGCATCAGCCCATGACCAGTCCGGATGTCATCATCATCGGGTCGGGGATGGGCGGGGCGACGCTGGCCGCAACTCTGGCACCCACCGGACGGCGAATACTGATCCTCGAAAAAGGTGAGGTGCTGCGTCCCTCGTCAGTCGACCGCGACGCGCGCGCGATATTCGGGCGCGGCCATTTCCGCCCGCGCGAGACTTGGTTTGACGGCAAGGGGCGGCCGTTCAACCCCGGCAATTATTACAACGTCGGGGGCAATTCGAAATTCTACGGGGCCGTCCTGCTGCGCTACCGCGCTGCCGACTTTGCGCCGATCCGGCACTTGGAAGGCAGCACCCCCGGCTGGCCGATCAGCTACGACGATCTGGAGCCTTACTACCAGCGGGCCGAAACGATGTATCAGGTTCGCGGCCAGATCGGCGACGACCCGTCAGAGCCGCCCCATTCTGGAAGCTACCCACACCCCCCCGTCCCCGATGAACCCGCTATTGCCGATCTGCGGCGGCGCCTGCGTTCAGTTGGGCTGCATCCCGCGTCCTTGCCGCTTGGGGTCGATCTGGATCATTGGCTGGCCGGCGGGCAAACCACCTGGGATGCCTATCCAAACACCAGCGGCGGCAAGATGGATGCTGAGACGATCGGCATGGCGCAGGCGCTGGCGCATTCGAACGTCACCCTGCGGACCGGCAGTCCCGTGACCCGGCTGCTGGCAGATGCAAAGGGCTGGATAACCGGGGTCGAAGTGGCAGGGCAGGTCCTGCGGGCGCCGTTGGTGGTCCTGGCGGCCGGTGCGGTGCAGTCGGCGGTCTTGTTGCTGCGCTCGGGGCTGGCCAAAACGTCGGATCAGGTCGGCCGCAATTTCATGAACCACAATACAAGCGCGGTGTTGGCGATCCACCCGTTTCGCCGCAATGCGTCGGTTTATCAAAAGACGCTGATGGTCAATGATTTCTATCTGTCGGGCGGGCCCAATGATGCACCCATGGGCAACATCCAGTTGTTGGGCAAGATCACCGGGCCGATCCTTGCATCGCAAGTCAGATTGCCCGCTTTCCTTGCGAGCATCATCGCGCGCCGCACCGTCGATCTTTACGCGATGTCCGAAGACCTGCCTGATCCCGACAGCCGGATCCTGCTGCAGGGTGACCGTATCGTCATGGATTGGCGGCAAAAGAATTGGGCCGCGCATCTGGCCCTAGTGGCAAAGCTGAAGGGCCTTTTGCACTGCGCGGGCTTTCCCATTGTGCTGACACGACCCTTTGATGCCCGCACTCCATCCCATCAATGCGGCACTGCGCGGATGGGGCATGATCCGACCACCAGCGTGGTCGATACCTTCTGCCGCAGCCACGATCACCGAAATCTGTTCATCACCGATGCGTCGGTCCTGCCAACATCGGCGGCTGTCAACCCGGCGCTGACGATCGTGGCACTGGCGCTGCGCGCGGCGGATCACATCGCGGCTACGGAGTTTGCGGCCTGAGGGCTGCCGAAAGTCAAAGGAACCACTCGATGCCCGAAGGGTATGATTTCATCGTCGTGGGGGGCGGATCAGCAGGGGCGGTCGTTGCGGCCCGTCTGTCGGAAAACCCCGATGCGCGCGTCTTGCTGCTGGAGGCGGGGGGCAGCGACCGCCACCCGCTTTACCACCTGCCGGCTGGTTTTGCGAAGATGACCAAGGGCATCGGCAGCTGGGGGTGGGAAACGGTCCCGCAAAAGCACATGCAGAACAAGGTGTTCCGCTATACGCAAGCACGCGTCATCGGGGGTGGCTCTGCCATCAATGCGCAGATCTACACCCGGGGCAATGCGCAGGATTATGACGACTGGCGGCAGATGGGGTGCACCGGATGGGGGTATGAGGACGTCCTGACCTATTTCCGCAAAGCGGAGGATAATGACACTTTCGACAATCGCTATCACGGCAAAGGTGGCCCACTGGGCGTCAGTCAGCCCATCGCGCCCTTGCCGGTCTGCGAGGCCTATTTCAAGGCCGCCGCCCAGATCGGCATCCCCCGCAACATGGACATCAACGGCGAGACGCAGGACGGCGTCTGCTACTATCAGTTGACCCAGCGCAACGGCCGGCGGTCCTCAGCGGCGATGGCCTATCTGGCACCCAACCGGGGCCGGGCGAACCTGAATGTGCGGACAGGCGCGCAGGTGCGGCGGCTGATCGTGGAAAAGGGCCGGGCCGTGGGCGTGGAGATGATGGACGGCACGCGTGTTATGGCGGGGTCCGAGGTGATCGTGTCATCGGGTGCGGTAGGAACGCCGCGCCTTTTGCAACTGTCTGGCATCGGCCCTGCCGACCATCTGGCACGGCTTGGCATTACCGTAGTGGCGGACCTGCCGCAGATCGGCGAAAACCTGCAGGACCATCTGGACCTTTACTGCATTGCCGAGTTGTCCGGCCCCCATAGCTATGACCGATATGCCAAGCCTTTTTGGGCCGCTCTTGCCGGATTGCAGTACCTGGTTCAGCGCAAAGGGCCGGTCGCATCCTCTTTGTTTGAAACCGGGGGCTTCTGGTACGCCGACCGGTCTGCAAGATCACCTGACATTCAGCTTCATCTGGGTCTTGGCACCGGGATCGAGCATGGCGTGGCATCGATGCCGCAGGGCGGGATCACGCTCAATTCCTGCCATCTGCGCCCACGTTCGCGCGGCAGCATCCGGTTGCAAAACGCCGATCCGGCCTGCGCCCCGCTGATCGACCCGAACTATCTGGCCGATCCTCTGGACCGCACGATGTCGATCCGGGGTCTGAAGCTGACGCAGGAAATCCTTTCCCAGCCCGCGCTGAAACCCTTCATTCTTGCGCAGCGCCTGCCCGGGACGGAAGTGAAAACCGACGCGGACTACTTCGATTTCATCTGCCAGCACTCCAAAACCTCGCACCATTGCGTGGGCACTTGTCGGATGGGTCCGGACGACGCGGCTGTCGTTGACCTGCGGTTGCGGCTCAACGGCATTGCCGGATTGCGGATCGTCGACAATTCGATCATGCCGACGGTGATCTCTTCCAACACCAACGCCGCTGCGATCATGATCGGTGAAAAAGCCGCCGACATGATCAAAGCCGACCACGGGGCCTGACACGCATGATCCGCCACATCGTTTTGATCAAGTTCAACCCGTCCTTGCCTGAGGCAGACATCGCCGAGATTTTCGGCGAGTTGCACGCGATCAAGGCCAAGGTGCCGGGCGTGATCGCCATCACGTCGGGCCGCAGCGAAAGCCCCGAAAAGATCGAGCGTGGCTATCTGCACGGCTTTGTGGCCGACTTTGCCGATGCGGCGGCCTTACAGGCCTATCAGGACCATCCCGATCATAAATTGCTGGGCGGCCGGCTGGTGGCCAATGCCATGGGCGGGTTGGACGGCATTCTGGTCTTCGATCTGCCTGTTGCAGGTGGCCAGATGTAAGTCGTAAACCTTGCGCAGCCCCTGTGTGGTTCCGCATTGTGGAGCCGACGTCCACATTGGCGCTGCTGGCGACAGGGATTGAACCGTAATGACCCCAGACCGACGACCGACGATCATCGACGTGGCGCAAAAGGCGGGCGTGTCCAAATCCACGGTCAGCCTGGTGCTGCAGAACAGCCCGGCAGTGCGTGACGAAACCCGCGTTCAGGTGCGCCGGGCGATGGCGGAAATCGGCTATGTCTACAACCGGGCCGCAGCAAACATGCGAATGGCGAATGCGGGGCTGATCGGCCTCGTGATCAATGACTTGCGCAACCCGTTCTTTACCGAATTTGCAACCTCGCTGCAGATGGCGCTGTCTGAGCGGGGTTATGCCGTCGTGATTGCAAACACCGACGAAGACGCGCACGTTCAGGCGCAGACGGTTGGAACGATGGTCGAGCATGGCGTGTCCGCGTTCATCATCTCGCCGGCTTACGGTGATGTTTCGGCAACGTTCGATGCGATCCTTCGCGCGTCGCTGCCCGCGATGCAGGTGCTGCGCAAGGTTGATCCGCGCACGGACAGGCTGCCGTTTTCGGGGCCGGACTACCGGGCCGGCAGCCGCATAGCGACACGCCACCTGCTGGATCAGGGGGCAAAGCGCTTGGCCTTTGTCGGCGGGCTGGACGGGCGCGCGGTGACGCAAGAACGCATGTCGGGCTATCTGGAGGTGCTGGCTGCCGAAGCGATCGCGCCGTTGATCCTGACCGGCAAGTCCAGCCGGGCTTTCGGCCGCGACATGGCCCGTGTGCTGGCCGAAGTGCATCCCTATTGCGATGCGGCCCTGTGCTTCAACGACCTCGTGGCGCTTGGCATGTTGACGGGCTGCAACGAGGCGGGGCGACGGGTTGGCGCAGACTTCAAGATCGTGGGTTTTGACGACATCGAGGACGCAGCCCAGGCCTACCCAACGCTGACCACCGTCCGCTGCGATGTCGCGGGCTTTGGCCGCCGAACCGCCGCCACCATCCTTGACTGGCTGGAAAATGGCGTTATCCCCGCCCCCGAAAGCAGATCGCCGGTGGGTCTTGTCATTCGTCAATCCAGTCAAGCACCGACTGCCCGACGCTAAAGCAGCCGTGCCAAGGCTTTGACACGCCCCTTGTCGGCGCGCGCGCCGAAACTGCCCAAGACCACTGCCGCCATCTTATGACCCATGACAACGGCCTGCTGCGCCGGGTGCCCAGCAAGACGCGCGGCAAGGTAGCCTGCGTTAAAGGCATCACCTGCCCCTGTCGTGTCTTTTACATGCGCCACGGGCGGCGGCACTACCGCACCATTTTGTCCATCGGCCCGAAAGACCACCACCCTTACGCCATCCTTGACGACCACTTCGCCGACCCCCACCTCGGCATAGCGCGCCAAGGTTCGGTCGGGTGCTGCATCTCCCCATTGGGTCGCTTCATCGTCAAAACTGGGCAATGCGATATCGGTGACCGCCATCATCGCCGAAACCGTCTGGCGTATTTCGGCGGTCGAGGACCAAAGCCGGGGCCGGATGTTTGGATCGAACGCAATGACAGCCCCGGCAGTGCGCGCGCGGGCCAAGACGTCGAACAGGACCCTGCGGGCGGGCGGCGACAGGATCGCGAGGGTGATCCCCGACAGATGGATCAGCCCCGCCTGACCCACGGCTTTTTCCAGCACTGCGCTGTCATCTGCCAAGCCCTTCGCGGCCGAAGCACTGCGCCAGTAATGAAAGCTGCGTTCAACACCGTCCAGCTCGATCAGATAAAGCCCCATCGTCCGGTCCGGGTCGCGCGAAACGCCTGCGATGTCGATCCCGTCGGCAGCAAGCTCTTGCACAAAGGCGTCCGAGAGTTTGTCTTGCCCGACGCGGGTAACATAGCTGACCGACGCCCGCGATCCAAGCACCTGTGCCATATGCCAGGCTGTGTTGAACGTATCTCCGGCAAACGCGCGTGCGTAAAGTCCCCCTCCGACCGGGGCGATTTCCAGCATGGCCTCGCCAATGGCGACAACGCTTTGGTGCCGCATCTTCAGCATTCCGTGGGCCATTTTGCGCCGGTGCGGTAGATCGCACCGGTCAGCCAGTCCGGCCAGTCGCGTTCAAAGAAGGCTTTGGCAGGCGCATCGAAGGGGCGGTTGCAGCGGGTAGAGGTTTTAATCGTATCCTGTGTCATCCGGACGATGATCTGTTCGGCCTTGTGTGCGGGGTTCTCCTTGCGAAAGCGGTACTGCTCCAGCGGGCCATGCGCTGTTTGCGGCAGTGATGCGCCGTCCGCATCACAGATGGCGCGCGCGCCACGGCTGCCACCACCCTGAAGGATGTAGTGGCAAAGGGCCGTCAGAACGGCCTCGGATGCCAATGCCATATGATGTCGCTGCACCGCGCGGGCGATGTTGGCGGCGCCGTTAGGCGCGATGCCCTTTGCCCGGATTTCAGCGGTAAGGGCCTGCGCCGCAACCAAAGCCTGCGACACCATGGCGGGGGTACAAAGGATACCTGCGTGATCGCTCATCCGGGCCTGAACAACGTCGCGCAGCAATTGCGGGGTGAGCGGACTGTCGTTGTTCAGCAGGGCGACGGTCTGGCTGATGGCCTGTTCCGCGCTGGCAAGGCCGGTCTGCGCCGAAGTCGTCCCGAGGCTTGCTATATGTTCGGCGACGCGGGTCCCGAAGACCTGCCCGGCGTTCAGCGCCGCACCGCCGGGGCGCGTCACACCGTGGGTGCCCGCAGCCTCGCCAATCGCATAACAGCCCGAAAGCGTGCTGCGGCCCCAGATATCCACCGCGATCCCGCCATTCATGTGCTGATGATTGACCGCAAATTCCAGCGGTGCTGTCGCGATATCCACCTTGTAGCGGCGGTAAAGCGCGATCGCGAGGGGGTTCATGTGGCGCAGCCTGTCAATCGGCATCCCCTGATCCGCGCCTGCGGTTTTCAGATAGGTCGCTACGTCATCGTCCAGCCGATCCAGACTGAAGGGCCGGTCGCCGGGAACAGGCAAAGGATTGCGGTTGAAATCCATGAATACCCGCCGCCTCGCCGCCCCTTCGCGAAAGATCGCAAGGTCAACAAGGCTGGAGCCGAAATCCAGCATGCGGGTGGCATGAAACGGCCACTGATACCCTTTGCGGAACACATTCGACGCCAATTCCTGCGTCGTCCGGTAGTACTGCACCAGGAAGTTATGTTCGTTCCCGTCGGCATCGACCGAATAGATGTAGGGAATTGACTGGACATAGGTGCCTGACAAATTCCACGGAAACCCCTCGCGCCTCGTGCCGATCCCGAACTGGCTTTCGGTCAGGTTCGCAAGATCCATCCCGGCTTCCAACGCCAACCCGAGGGAGCCGAAACAACCGTTGGGATACACACTGTCGCGATATAGCTCGCCCGGCCCACCAGCCGCCAGAACAAGGGCGGCGCAGTGGAAAATGATCAGCCCGTAGGGGTTCTTGTCCGACCGCTCTTTGGCGCGGATTGCCAGTATTCCCTGCACCGAACGGTTTTCGCCCTGCCCGCACGTCAGGATCTTGATCGCCGTAGTCTGATTATTCAGCGCGATATCAAGGCGCACCACCTCTTGCGCCAGCACCTTGACCATCAACCGCGATGTGCGTGGTCCGCAACTGGTGGCACGCCCGACCTCGTCGTGATCCGTCTTGTAGCGCAGCGTGCCACCAAGCGGGTCCTGCGGCAAGGGCAGCCCAAGGAATTGCAAGGATGCCATCGCGCGCGAAGAGCCAACCGCCTCGATATAGGCCGTATCTTCGTCCATCGCCCCGCCTGCCCGTATTGCGCGGGCCATCGCGGTGTAATCGTCACCCTGATCGGCGGTGTTCGCAGTATGCAGCGTCTGCTTGTCAGACCCTGAACAGGCCGACGTGCCGCCCCATGCGCTTTGGCTGACGATGGTCACATCGACGCCCCTGCGCTTCATCTCTACCGCAGCACGCAGGCCCGCCGCACCACTGCCCACCACCACACAACCGGCGACATAGACAGGGACGGTAAAACCGCAGATATCGGCCCATGCGGGCGCCGGTTCTTCAGGCTTCAGCTTCGGCATCTCGACATCGGTCAAGGCATCAAGAATGACTTGCGACATATCGTTGCTCACGGAAGAATTCCTTCTTGGTGACAGGTACACAGGGTCGAGGTATCGATCAGCGGATAAAATTGGAACGTTCCATATTGAACTAAAGCGTTTGCCGTCAGAGGTCAATCGTACGTGGCTAGATGCAACAGTCCTGACCCGCCCCGTCACTTTTTTCTGCAACGTCACGAAGCAATGAAGCCGGAGGTCACAGACCTGCATTCGTACTGCAATTCGGCGCGGTGGACGGTCATATGATCTTAGCGTCGCCGATTTCCAGAGTTTTCACTACGGAACTTCCTTGACGGGCAGAACGCGCCGGCATACCTGGCTGCGCAGTGCGAGCGTTGTGTAATGGTAAGACCTTAGCCTTCCAAGCTTAAGATATGAGTTTCTTGCAATAGCTCTCGCTTGCTAATTATTTCATTTCGTTCAATAATGCATTGTAGCACGTATCGTTTGATCGCATGGAATATCGTGCTGTCTCCGACAAATGGCATACAAAATGCCAAAGCTATCAGAGACGTTCGCTCGCAAACTATCCACCTTCGACGGGGGAACGCAAAAGCATTAGGACAACTGACGTTGCCCCCTCCACCTAATCCAGTTTGAGATAGACTCTGGCCCAACCGACAGGACCAGAGTTGAAGCGCAGCAGATTCACCAAAGACCAGATTATCGGCATTCTGAAAGAGCACGGTGAGGCATGGCAGCGCCAATGGTCCGAGCGCCATGGCGAATGGGATTTCTGTGGCAGATCTGTGCCGCAAGCACGGCGTCAGCGATGCGACCGTTTACAAGTGGAAAGCCAAGTATGGCGGCATGGACGTCAGCGAGGGCCGCCAGTGTTGCGCCATTGGTCCGAGCGACAATGGCGGCGCGGCTGAAGAGCCTCGAGGACGAGAACGCGCGCTTGAAACGGCTTCTGGCCGATGCGATGCTCGACAATGCCGCGCTGAAGGATCTCCTGGGAAAAAAATGGTAGCCCCCGCCGCGAAGCGGCAAGCGGTCGCGCATCTCGTGGAGGGCCATGGGATAAGCGAGCGGCGGGCGTGCCGGGTGATTGGCTGTTGCCGGATGACCATGCGGAATGAGGTGATCCGGCAGGATGACCCTGTGCTGCGGGAGCGGCTGAAGGAACTGGCCAACGTTCGACGCCGGTTCGGCTACCGTAGGCTGCATGTGTTCCTGCGGCGCGAGGGCCATGAGGTAAACCACAAGCGCCTTTTCCGCATCTACCGCGAAGAACAGTTGCATGTGCGCCGTCGCGGTGGGCGAAAGCTGGCCATGGGCACACGGGCCCCGATGGAGCTGCCGCTGATGCCGAACCAGCGCTGGTCGCTGGACTTCGTGTCCGACCAGCTGACGGATGACCGCACGTTTGACTGGCACTACATCGCCCCCGGCAAGCCGACACAGAATGCCTTCATCGAATGCTTCAACGGACGCCTGCGCGATGAACTCTTGAATGAGACCCTGTTCCCGTCTTTGCACCATGCTCGCGTCACGCTGGCCGCCTGGCGCACCGACTACAACAAAGAACGCCCCCATTCCCGCCTCGGCTGGCAGACGCCCGCGGCGTTCGCCCAGACTTTCGCCCCGCAACGGGGCCTGACGCCGCGCAATCCGCAAAGCGCCGCGCCAGCCCCCGTTGCCCAACCCGCCAAAAACGGCAAAACTCAAACCCGGAGTCTCGCTCACGCTGGATAAACATTGGGGGCAACGTCAGCTTCCGCCGGATCAGGTGATCGGCCTGGAACGCGAGGTTGTCGCAGACGAAGACGCGCGACCTAATGGCAATCCCGATCGGAAACTGCTTTTTTGTGACTCTTTCGCGAACCCACCATGTCGGTGTGGTTACCGTGGGGGGCGGAGCGAGAAGACCCCGAAGCACGAAGAAACCCCTTGCTACAGAACATGCGATTGGATGGCAGCCTCGGCCCTTTCCTGCCATTCAGCTTCCGCAGCACGCCGCATTGCAACTTCTTCGAACCTGCCGTTCATGCAAATCGCAGCATACCATCATCAAACCTGTCGGAACCGCGTGTCGCTGCTCGCTACTGGCCGCCCCTGCCATGAGTGATCCTCCGCAACACCACCTCCAGCGGGCCGCGCTGGAACACTCGGGTCCAGGCATTGGCCAGAAGCATCCCGCCCGCCGCGATAGCGATCGACAAGAGGAGCAGTTTGGTCTGCCCAAGCTGGCCGTAGAGCCCGAGGCCATCGCCGCCAAACACCGCTCCCGCGATAACCCCTTGGACCACATAGCCCGACAGGGAATTGCGGCCTGCCGCAAGCCAGGCCTGGCCCGGGACGACCCGCCGCGCGAACCGGATGATGCCTGTCAGATAGACCGCTGCCAGCATCGGCGCGCCCAGGGCCAGCGACATCATTCCCAAGCCTTGCGCGACTGCGGTGGAGGCAGGCAAAAGCCCACTCATCGCGGCCGCGTAGATCAGGTTAAGCGGAACCCCGACAAGCAGCAGCACCGGCACCGCGCGCGACAGGCGGGCAAACTGCGGATTGCCTACCGCAAAGAAATCGACTTTGGCGGCAGCGATCCCCATCGCAAAGGCACCAAGTGCAAGCGGACCGTTGAACAGGGCGACGAACAAGAACGTCACCGGCCAGTCCATGATGCGGGTGGCCGTTGCTTGCGCAAAACTGCCGCCGAGGCCCGGCCCGTTGGAGAGCGGCACGGGTGCGGTCAGTGCCGGCGCGATGACCCCCATCGCAAGAATCGCCACCGGCACCATCTTGGCGGCAAACATCCCCAACGCCGCATGCAATGCTCCCAGCAAGGCAAGCCCGGCAAGGCGGCGCGCATATCGCTGGCCAAAGCTGACGTTGGACCTTGTCGCCGCCCGATCCTGGATATGCATGCCCCAGCCGAAAATGAAAAAAAGTCAGAAAGAACTTGCCCTGAAACAGCGCCTCGACAGCAAAGACCGCCGCCTGATCGGCAAGGATCGTCGGAGGCACCAGTTGCTGGGTGACGGTCAGGCCAAGAAAGGGAATGTTAACGATGCAGATGCCGATCAGGGCAAGGGTCCGGATCTCATCGACTTCGATGTTGCGGGGGATATGGGGCATGGCAAGTCTCCTTTGAGCGGTCGCTCAATCGCGGGGTATGAGGGGCCTGTGGCTGGCACGTTCGCGGGTCGATCAGCGGCCGGGTGGGTTCAGGGTGTCTTTTGGCAGCGCTTTGGCGTTGCGATCACGGAGCAACAGGTCGCGCGGATATCTGGGGCAAGGTCGACGCGACCGGCCTTGCCCGCGTCATCCAATTGGAGGCGACAATCGAATCGAATCGCAGTCAGGCGGCCGAGGCTTTGGCCAATGGAAATGCCGAAGCGGCAGCCACAGCCACAAAACTGGCCGACAACCTGCAAAAGGCTGCCGACGCCGCCCGGGCCCAAGCCGGCCAAACCCGCGACGGCGCCGGTTTGCGCGCAACGGTCGGGATAGGCTTTCTGCTGCTGATCAGGCTGGCAACCGGGTTTGCGGCCAACACCCTTTACCCGCATGAATTGTCTGGCGGCATGTTGCAGCTCGCGATGATCGCGCTTGCTTTGGCCGCGCGCCCGCGCGTGTTGATCGCGGATGAGCCGACCACCGCGCTTGATGCCACGGTTCAGGCGCAGATCCTTGCGCTGATCCGTCAGATCCAGAAGGAAGACGGGATCGCGGTGATCCTGATCACCCATGACATCGGTGCGGTGTCGGTTCTGGCCGACCGGGTGGCGGTGCTTTACGCAGGTCAAGTGGCGGAAGAAGGCAGCGCCATCGACGTGTTGACCACCCCGGTTCATCCCTACAAACGCGGCCTTCTGGCGTCGGTCCCGGACTTCCGGTCCGACAGCGCCTCGGGCACCAAGGAAATCCCCGGCATCCCGCCCAATCAGGCGCAACTGGAGGCGGGTTGCCGCTTTGCCGACCGCTGCGACCGCGTCCAGCCGCAATGCCGCACCCGCCGCCCGAGGCTGCAGACCGTGGGCACCGGGGCCGTGCCGCACCACGTGGCCTGCCCCGTTGTCATTGCTGCTGAGGGAATCGTGACCTATGACTGACACCCCGATGACTAACGCAATCGTCGCAAGGGGCTTGAAAGTCCATTTCCAGACTGCCGCCGGGTTGGTGCGGGCGGTTGATGGCGTGGACCTGACCGTCCGGCGCGGCGCGTTCCACGGCATCGTGGGCGAGTCGGGCTGTGGCAAGACCACGCTCGCGCGGGCGCTGATCGGGTTGCAAAGTGCGACCGAGGGGCATGTGTCCATCCTTGGCCGCGACCGCGCCGACTGGGCAAAAGCCGACCGCAAGGGCTTTGCCCGTGCCGTGCAGTTCATCTTTCAGGATCCTTCTGGGCAGCATGAGCCGCCGCCAAACTGTCGGGCAGACGCTGGAAGAGCCTTTGCAAATCCACGCGCTGGGCGACAGCAAGGCGCGCCGTGCCCGGGTGCAGGAGCTTCTCGACCTCGTGGCGCTGCCGGAAACCGTGCTCGACCGCCTGCCGCGCTCACTGTCGGGAGGTCAGCGGCAGCGGGTGTCAATCGCCCGCGCGCTGGCGCTTTCGCCACAACTCCTGATCTGCGACGAACCGCTCTCGGCGCTGGATGTCTCGGTGCGGGCGCAGATCGTCAACCTGTTCGCGCGGCTGCAAGCGCAGCTGGGACTGACCATCGTCATCGTGGCCCATGACCTTGCCATCGTGCGCGAGGTTTGTTCCTCCGTCACCGTGATGTACTTGGGCCGGGTGGCAGAAGAGGGGGACGCGAAACTCGTCTTTTCCGATCCCGCCCATCCGTACAGCCAGGCGCTGCTGTCTGCCGTGCCCTCGCCAAACCCGGTAACCGAGGCCACCCGCCCGCGCATCCTGTTGGCGGGTGACCCGCCTAGCCCCAGAAATCCACCCCCCGGTTGCCGCTTTTCCACCCGCTGCCCTGTGGTCGAACCCCGTTGCCGCGAAGCAGAACCCATCCTGCGCCCCGTTGCCCATGGCGGAGCCGCTGCATGTCACCTTGCGGATGCATCTGCACATGCCATGATCTGACTCATGCATGACCACGCCCCAGACACCCGTCCCGCGACCCTGCATGCCCGCATCCGGGCGGACGTCGAGACGCGCATTCTATCGGGCGAATGGAAGCCCGGGGATCGGCTGCCGACCGAGACAGAACTGATGGCGCGCTACAGTTGCTCGCGGATGACCGTGAACAAGGCCATGGCGTCGCTGGCGGCCACGGGTCTGATCAGCCGCAATCGTCGTGCCGGGACCGTTGTCGCCCGGCCCCGGATGCATGCGGCGGTTCTGACCATCCCCGACATCCGGGCCGATATCGAAGCGCGCGGCGCGCGGTACGGCTATCGCCCCCTGCTGGATGAGATGCGTCCTCCCTGCTGCGTGCACCTTGGGGCCGAAGGGCATCACCTTGGGCAAAGCAGGTTCATCAGATCGGTGCATCTGGCCGACGAAAATCCGGTCCTGATAGAAGAGCGGCACATCTTTCTGGATGCCGTCCCGGAGGCCACAGTCGCCGATTTCCGCACGGAACCGCCCGGCCCCTGGCTGGTGGTGCATGTCCCCTGGACCGAAGCGGAGCATCGCATCGCAGCCATTGCAGCCGACCAGCTGACAGCGCGCACCCTCGAGGTCAGCATTGGCGTGCCCTGTCTTTTGGTCGAGCGAAGGACGTGGCGCGGCGCTGAAACGCTTACGATCGCGAAGCAGGTCTTCCGCGGAGATGCGTTCGATCTGACGGCAAGGTTCGGCCCATCGGCTTGATCGGTCAGGCTGCCAACGTCATTATCGCTGCGATCACCAGGGCAAGGCCGGTGATCACCAGCAACCCGCGCGACACGACGGCTGCAGTTTGCGAGAATGCCAGCATTCCCCGCCCGAATGTTGCAGCAACAAGGGCCACCGCCCCCAGAACAAGGGCGACGCCCAGCATCGACAGGGCGGCAAAGCCGATGCCAGCCAGCGTCACCCCACGCGCCGCAGCAAAGGTCATGACAAACAGGGTAAGCGGACAGGGGATCAGGCCCGCCGCCACCCCGAACCAACGCCCGCCCGCAGCATGGGCATGCCCGGACGCGCCCTGCCAGATCAGCCACATACCTGACAGGCCCAGTAGCGCCCGGCTCATGTCCTCCAGAAGGGGTGCCCGCCCTGCCTCGCCCCGCGCCATCGTGACCACCGGCAGGGCAATCAGCACGATCAGCACTGATATGCCGATATGTGTGGCAGCCAGGGTAAACGCCGTGCGCAACGCCTCGCCCCGACGTGCGCCCGTTCCGACCAGCCACAGCGCCAGCACCGTCTTGGAATGGCCCGGTGTCAGCGCATGGGCCGCCCCAAAAAGCACGGCCCAAGGGGCAAAGACGACAAGCATGGTCCAATCGCCAGTCTCTGCAAAGGCCCGCAGCGTAGACGCGACATCCGACAGGATCTCGCGCTGCACTCCTGCCAGCCAGTGCCAAAGCCAGAGCAGTTTGGACAGGAAAGTGGCGATCATTTGGCAAGTGTTTCACTGCGAAGCGCCGTTTTGCAACGGCTGTTGCATCGGAGGATTGGGGCAAGGGCGACAGACACCCTGCGACCCCGACACGACAATCCTGAGCTCGGGCAGGCTTGACCCATCACGTCAGCCCCAATGTCGCTCAGGCGAGCACCAGATGGCGCCTAGCCTTGGCCAGCATGGCGATAAGCGCAAACCGCCAGAACGGCTCGCGCATCACCCCCGCCACCAGTGTTTGCGGATCGCCCACGACAGGTAGCCACACGCCGAGTAGGCTCCAATGATCCCAAATCGCATACCAGCCCGTCGCCTTGTCCATCTGGCGCGGCGAGAAAGGAAACCAACGACGGTCGGCAAGGCGATTCAGAAAACGCCCCAGCGCCCAGTTTATCACCGAGTCCATCACATTGCCAACTGTGGCCACAACAAGTAGCAGCCTGACCGGTTGTCGCGCGTTCACAATCAATGCGACCAGCACTGCCTCCGACTGGGCAAGGATCAGCGTGGCAGCAGCAAACGCTGCAAGGAACATTCCCGCAAAGTCAAGCATGGTTCAGGCGGCGCGCGGCCATCGGCGATGCAGATCATCGATCACAACAGCATGGGCATGCTGGGCCCCGTGTTCGGCCAAGTGCGGATGGTCCGGGGGCAGGTCGGGGTGGGCATGCGGCAAGTCAGTGCTATCCTGCGCCGGCCAGATGCGCAGCACGGCGACCAGCCCAAGCGCTCCGATCCCGGCCAAGACGAGGGCCGCTGCGGACAGCCCCGCCCCGGCACCAACCCACCCTGCCAGCGGATAGGTCACCAGCCAGCAGGCATGGCTTAGTGCGAATTGTGCGGCAAAGACCGCCCCGCGATCCGTTTCGTGGGCCGAGCGGTTGATGATGCGGCCAATGGGCGTTTGTGTCAGGGAAAAGCCGAAACCGATCAGCGCCCAGAGGGCAATCAGGCTGGTTAGCCCGCCCACCAGCGGCACCAGCGCCACGCCTGCCACCATCAGACCCGCGCCGCCGATCATCACCGGCCGATCCTGCAGTCGTTCGAGGATACGCGGCAGCAGGAAAGCAGCCAGCATCGAGCCCGCGCCGAAGCCCGCGAAGGCCAGTGCCACGGACTCTTCACCCAGACCTAATCGTGCCTGCACCAGAACGACCGTGTTGACATAAACCATCGCCCCGGCTGCGGCGACGGCTGCCTCCATCACCATTAGCCCACGCAGGCGGGGCGTACGGGTGTAGATGCGGAAGCCTTTGGTCACATCGGCCCAGAAATGGCTGTCCTCGGAGCGCACCCTGTCCGGCAAACGCGCGGTCAGCACCAGCAGTGCCGACGCAACGAACCCCACAACTGTGCCCGCAAACAGCACCGGAAAACTGACCACTGTCAGCAGGAGCGCCGCGATCATGGGCGAGGCGAGTTGCTCCAGATCCTCGGCCAGCCGCAGGAGCGAGAGGGCGTTGGTGTAGTCATCCTCATCCTTCAGCACATCCGGGATCACCGCTTGAAACGCAGGGGTAAACCCGGCCGATGCCGCCTGAAGAAAGAAGATCAGCACATAGATCTGCCAGACCTGATCGACGAACGGCAGGCAGGCGATCACGCCCGCGCGGATCAGATCCAGCGCCACCAAAAACGCGCGCCGCGGCAGGCGTTCGGCCACAGCCGCGGCCACCGGCGCCAGCGTGACATAGGCCACCATCTTGATCGCCAGCGCCGTACCAAGAACGGCCCCGGCGTTGTCGCCAGCCAATTGCCAGGCGAGCAGCCCAAGGGCGACCGTCGCCAGACCCGTGCCCAGCAGCGCCACGATTTGCGCGGCAAAGAGGTGGCGGAAGGTGGGGTTGCGCAGGGTCTTCAGCATCTAAAGGAGTATCGTCAGGGATTTGATTTCGGCCAGATCGTGTTCGCCCCCGGCCGTCACACAATGGTCGATGTGATCATGGATCAGCGCCCGCTTCGCCTCGGCCACCGCGCGCTCAACGGCTTGCAACTGCGTGGCAAGATCGACGCAGGGTCGCCCCTCCTCAGTCATTCCAATAACTCGCCGCAGATGCCCTTCGGCGCGTTTCAGCCGGGTGGCGATGGCAGGATGACTTGCATGGACATGAGGTTCTGACATAAGAAAGGCGTATCCCCCGTGGGGGGATAAAGCAATAAAAACGGCTCCGAACCCGAACTGCCCTATGAACGCCCGCCACTCTCCAAAAGTACTGACGTTCCGTTGCAATCGATCCGGCCGATGGAAGCCTATGAAACCGCTGGCATCAACTTTTGTCTTGGTCAAACCGTACAAGCGATTGATCGGGTCAGTAAGCAGGTCTTGGTGGATGGTCGGGCATTACCCTTTCAGATGCTTCTGCTCGCAACCGGTTCTCGGGCGCGCAAGTCCGAAGTACTCGCCGGGACACTGACTCTGCGCACCTTTCTGGATGCCCAGACAATCATGACGCACGTGAAGCCGGGCGCAAAGATCGGCATCATTGGCGCGGGATTTATTGGACTGGAGTTGGCGGCGACGGCCAGAAAGGTCGGGGCAGAGGTTTCGGTGTATCACATTGGTAAAGACGTCCTTGCGCGGTCTGTTCCGCCACAGGTCGCAGACATCATTGCGGCGCGTCATCGGGCTGAGGGCGTGCATTTAGACCTTGGTGCGACCGTTCAATCGGCTGATGCGACGACCATCACGCTGGCTGATGGCCTGACGAGGCTGTTCGATTGCGTTATTGCCGGGATCGGAGCTGTGCCGAATGTCGAACTGGCGCAGCAAGCTGGCTTTTCTGTCGAAAATGGCATCGAGGTCGATGAGTCCTTTTGCACATCGGCACCCGACATTTACGCGGCAGGCGACTGCTGCAATTTTCCTTGGCGTGGAAAGCGCCTTCGGCTGGAAAGCTGGAGGGCAGCTCAAGACCATGCAGAGCACGTCGCCGCTGCAATGCTCGGCGCGCGAGCAGCCTACGACAAAGTTCCGTGGTTTTGGTCGGATCAATATGATCAATCCTTACAAGTCGCCGGTCTGTTCGAATGTTCAAAGCCCACCCATGAGCGCGATCTTGGCCCTCCAGAGCTCGTTTTGACCACAGAACGAAAGCCGCCGTTCGGCCTTCTGGGCTGAACGGCAGCAATGGGCCGGGATGGCACAAAATCTTGCCTGACTTAGTGTTGGCATGTCTTTCGCCGCCGCATGATTTAATCGAGATTCAATCGAGCCCAGACCTGCCTCAGGGCGCCGCGCGGTGCTCCAGCCGCAGGCCAATCGCGCTGCGCAAGGGAAAACCCGCCCAATACGTATCGGCGGCAGTCGGCTTGCCCGCTTCATCGCGGTCCGCCACACCGTCCTCGGCCAGTTCGACCAGCGACAGATAACGGTCCATCCCGGCATCGCCTTTCAGCATCTTGCCGAAGTAGGCCGTCGTGAAATGCTGGGCGATGTTGTTCATCCGGACATTGTCCCAGACCGCATCGGTGTAATGTTCGGCAGGGATAAAATCCAAACCCTCGGCAGGCTCCCACGATTCTCGCGGGGCGGGCATCGGCGCACCGGCGTTGTGGTTGGCCCCGATGAACGTCAGCAGGTAGCGGTCCGCATTCACCACCTCTTCAAAGATCGTGCGCGTGCCGCCCTCATATAGCGATACGTCGTCCTTGCTGCCCGCGATGAACATCATCGGGGTGCGGATGTTGGCCAGCCCCGTTGCATCCCAGAAATCCATGTTGCGACCCCAGGGCGCAAAGGCCACCATTGCCTTGATACGCGGATCGGGCAGCGCGCGTTGGCTCTCGGTACCGTCCTGATGCACCTTTAATGTGCCTGCCGGTGCCCCCCAATCATAGGCGGTGCTCGCCTCGGTCACGCCACCGCCCGCAAGGATCACAGCACCATAGCCGCCCATCGAATAGCCGATCAGCCCGGTATTCCCCGCATCCACCAACCCATTCAAGAACGATCCTTCGGTTTTGGACAGCGCGTCGATCTGGTTCAGGACGAACAGCTGATCCAAGGGCCGGTTCACCAGCGTGCTGCCAAAGGCGAGCTGGTTGTCGTAGGTGCTGTCGGTATGGTCGATCGACACCGTGACATAGCCCTTGCTGGCCAAGTTCTCGCCCAGATGGGCCATCAGGAACCGGTTCCCCGGATATCCGTGCGAGATCAGGATCAGGGGATAAGGCCCGCCCGCCGCATCCGGTGCCGCATCGCGGACAGCCGCGCCATAAAGCGTTACCCTGCGCTTGCCGTCGCGGATCAGCACGTCCTCATAGGCCTGCACACCCTCCGGTTTTGGCTCCGCCGTTGGGTACCAGACCTCCAGCGTCAGAGGGCGGTCATAACGCGGCATCGCGTCCGGTCCTGTGACATTCATGATGTTCAGCTGATCGGGGTTCACGACGTCCAGCGTCTGAACCCCTACCGCAAATGGCCCCGGCTTCGCCAGCTCCGGCGCATCCGAGCGCATCAGGTCAATGCGGTTGTCATGCAACGCAAGCTCCTGCGCGAGCCCGGCGCCGGTCGTGGCCAGTAGTGTCGCTACCGCAAGCGATCTGATCATTGTGCACTCCCTTGTTGCGGGCCATTGCCGCTCACCGGACAAACCTAGCGCGCGATCAACCGCAGGGCGAACCAAATCGCAGAGGCGCTTTCAGTTTAGCGTTGAAAGCTGTGACCCTCGGACATCGCCATGCCATCGATCCGATCCGCCGCAGAGGTTCGCGGAATTCTTAACAAGGTCAGATATCTGTAGAACCGCCCGCCCTTGGCGCGAAATGCCGCGCAGAAATTGCTGGCCGCTTTAGAGAAGCTGCACGGCAGCGACGGCCACCCTGCGAACGTCTGCAAAGGGCCGAAAATGCCCTGCCGTACGTTTAGGACCGGGGTATGACGGCCGTCTTCGCAGTCCCTTGGTCCGCCGGCCGCGAGGAGAGGAAGAAGAGGGGTGGGGTTTCGTGACGGGTTGGTGACCGGAGAGAGAGGCTACCCGGCGCCCATCATGGAGTTGCGACCATGGCCTCTGCTATTCACAAGATCACGCTGTCGTCCTCGCACGACATTCCCTTCAACAAGCTGATGCTGATCCAGACGAATGTCCGACGCGTCAAGGCCGGTGGCTGAGAGAGCGAGGCGATTGGGGCAGTGAGATGGAACGCTTTGCGCGGCTGCGGTCAAAACATCCGCACGATCCGGCGCAATCAGAAGGTCTCTTTGTGCCGGCTGATCTGGATATTCAAACTGCTCCGAGGATTCATGTCGGCGGCCGGGAGCCGTCCACCACTGTATATCGTGGCTTGAAAAGTTCAGGGTGAACCTTTTCACCGGACCACTTTCGGAAACAAGCCTCAACATTTTGAAAAACATCCAGATTGTGTTTGGGCGTAGCAACGAAGTCCGCCTTGACGACTCCTTCGGGAGCGCTGCTGACGTCGGAGTAAAGGTAATCCGTATTTGACGCGTCTGGGCGTCATCGGGCGATTGACGGAAAGAGGCCGATCGCCGCTGCTGTATTGGCACCGGAGGGGGCCTCGCTCAGAATGCGGCCGTCTTCCATCTCGACGATGCGGTCGGCGATGTCGAGGATGCGGCTGCCCAGAAGCGCCACAAAGCCAAAGGGCTGGCTGGTCAAGTAAAGGGCGTAACTTGCGCCAATGAAGCCAAGCGGGAACGTCACAAACACTAGAAACATCCGACTGAAACTTTTGACCTGAAACATGATCAGCGTCAGCATGATCAGGAACATCACCGGCAGGACCTTGAAAAGTGCTTCATTCGCCTTGGTGCTTTCCTCGATGGCGCCGCCTTCGGTGATGCGGGTGCCTGCGGGCAATGCTGCAAGGATATGGCGGCAATCGCAGTAGCGATGCTTCGGTGAAGACCGTAGCATTCCCCGCAGTTCCCGGTCACGATGCCATCAGCCGGAGGATCCCGCATGGCCACATCCAACCGCATTGCGGAAGTTGCCGCCGCCGTGGGCAAGCCTGCCAGTGCCGCCATGCTGGCGGCGCTGATGGATGGACGGGCCCTGACCGCGACCGAACTGGCCGATGTCGCCGCAATCACGCCCCAGACCGCCAGCGGCCATCTGGCACGGCTGACCTCGGTCGGGCTAATCGCAGCCGAGAAACAAGGACGCCACTGCTATCATCGCCTCGCCAGCCTCGAAGTGGCCAGGATGATCGAAAGCGTCATGCAGATCGCAGGCGGTGTCACGCTGGCCGGGCCTCCCCACCGTGTCGGGCCAAAGGATGCAGCCCTGCGCCAGGCGCGAACCTGCTACGACCATCTGGCGGGCGCGCTCGGCGTCAGGATCGCCGATGCGCTGCGCGCCAGTGGCGCGGTCGAGATAGAAGGCGATGCAGCGGCTCTGACTATGAATGGCCGGAGGTACATGCAGGCCCTCGGCATCCTTGCGCAGGATGGCGATATGCGCAGCACCCGCCCGGTCTGCCGCCCCCGTCTCGACTGGAGCGAGCGTCGCCCCCATCTGGCTGGCGTTCTGGGAGCCGCCATCTGCACCCATGCGATGGATCAGGGATGGGTTCGTCGCCGCACAGGCACTCGGGCGCTGGAGATTACTCCGGCGGGCACGCTCGGCTTCAGACAGGTGTTCGGGGTGGAAATGACTGCTGGCTGAACAAGGCGGCGGCCTGGAACATAGGCCTCACGTCGCGCAGCCAGAGACGCCGCAGCAAACACGAACGGCTGTTCTCAGTCACCCGCCCTGCAGCACAACTGGATTTTCGAACGACTGCATTGGGCCGAGGGTCCCCATCAGAAGTCGTGGGGCTGTATCCTTCGACAGTTCCGCCTGCGCCTTCATGCCGTGATGAAATCCTTCACGAACTCGGTCGCCGGCCTTGCACGGATGGCTTCGGGTTTGCCGACCTGCTCGAGTCGGCCCATCGACTTCACTGCCCTGCGCTCAGGAAGTTGCTTGCGTTCAACTACTCCCTAGTCTAAACGCAAATTCATCAGAGCCGTGCCAAATCTGTGCCAAATCGTCATAAGTATTGGTTCTAAGCTATTGATATCGCGGGCGTTGTGTAATGGTAAGACCTTAGCCTTCCAAGCTAAAGACGCGGGTTCGATTCCCGCCGCCCGCTCCAGTTCATCGCAATGTTCTGATGCCTGTCGAAAACTGCTGCTGCAGCTACATGCATTCGGGCTGTGGCATGCCCAGGACATGATAGCCGCCATCCA
>JANOGW010000038.1:0-21661 GCA_031406155.1 Pseudorhodobacter sp. | reverse complement strand
GCCCCCTTCAAAACAAGGTCTCCCTGAGGGCCGTGGAAGACCACCACGTCGATAGGCCAGAGGTGTAAGAGCGGTAACGCTTTCAGCTGACTGGTACTAATTGCCCGATAGGCTTGATTTGATCCAGAAACAGCAAGGTTTGAAAACCATGGAAAGATGGGCAGATTGCCCATCCTACGCGCTGTCTTCTGCAATCGTCAAAAGCACCGCTGATTTGTGCGCAAGCACGATCAGCATAGACTTGGAACAATCGTTGTCAGCACGCGGATAGGCCAGCATGGACCTATGCCACCCTGACAAACACTGATGTTGTGCGTTTCTTTCTCGGTTTGGTGGTCATAGCGCGAGCAAAACACCCGATCCCGTCCCGATCTCGGCCGTTAAGTGCCGTCGCGCCAATGGTACTGCATCTTAAGGTGTGGGAGAGTAGGTCACCGCCAAACCTAGTAAGAAACGCAAATCCTCTCAAAACGATATCAAACCTTTACCAACATGGCGCGGGATGGAGCAGCCCGGTAGCTCGTCAGGCTCATAACCTGAAGGTCACAGGTTCAAATCCTGTTCCCGCAACCAACAAACTACACAATATCAAATACTTAAAAGCCGAGTCTTTCGCTCGACTTTAGTCATTTGCATTTCTTGTCAACACCTGGTCAACGTTTGACGAGTCCCCCCTGAACGTGGGGCTTTATCATTCTGGCATCCAGAAATGCCCTGTGGCAGCATCGCGCCATGATCGAGTTCCGCACCCTTCCCGTAAGCGTCCGGCCTGACCGCTCTGCCGCTGCGCGATGGTGGCGGTTAGTGTCCACCAAGGATAGTGGACACTATGGTGCTTGATGACGCGGCGAACGAGGCGACTTTGGACGGATGAAGAGAAGCGGTCGATCTGCCTGCAGACGACTGCGCCTTGCGTTTCCGTGGCCCAAGTGGCGCTTCGCTATACCGTGAATGCGAACCTGATCTTCAAATGGTTGCGCGATCCCAAGTATCGGCCCAAGCCCGGAACGGGATCAGAGGAAGCCGGTTTGCGATTTCTACCGGTGGAGATCGTCGCAGAGGCAAGGGCGCCTGCTGCAGTGCCTGTCGCCGACAGCTGCATCGAGATCGAATTGGCGGGCGGGCACCGGATGCGGATCAGCGGCGGGTATGATCCGGAGGCATTGGCGCGGCTGATCCGGGGTCTGACGGCTTGATCCCGGTTCCGGCCAACACGCGGGTCTGGCTGGCGGCCGGGGTGACCGACATGCGCAAGGGGTTCACGGCGCTGGCGGCGCAAGCTGAGGCCGTACTGAAGCAGGACCCGTTCGCCGGGCATCTGTTCGTGTTCCGGGGCCGTCGGGGTGATCTCGTCAAGGTGATCTGGTGGGATGGCCAGGGTGCCTGCATGTTCCTGAAGCGGCTGGAGAAGGGCCGGTTTGTCTGGCCCTCGGCCAAGGACGGGAAGGTCGCGCTGTCGCCCGCGCAGTTGGCGATGCTGCTGGAAGGGATCGACTGGCGGACACCACAGCGGACGTGGCGACCCTTGGCAGCGGGATAATTTGCTCATACTGCAATCAATGATTCCCACAACGAATACAGTGGGATAAACTCCTTGCATGCTGGATCAAACCCTGACCTTGCCCGAAGACCCTGAGGAGTTGCGCAGCTTCACCGCACGGCTCTTGGCCGAGGTGAAGGCGCAGGCGATCCTGATCGAGAAGCTGCGCCATCAGCTTGCCGGGCACCGGGCGCACAGGTTTGGCACGTCATCGGAGATTGCAGAACAGCTTCAGTTGGCCCTGGAGACCAGCGAGATCGCCGCCGCTGCGATGACGGCGCGAATGAAACTGCCGGACATTGAGGAGAAGGATAAACCGAAGCGCCGCCCGATCCCAGACCATGTCCCCCGGATGGAGGTTGAGCTGGCACCCGGTGCCGATGCCTGTGCCGACTGTGGCGGGCGCCTGCGCCGCATCGGGGAGGATGTGACCGAAGAGCTGGAATACGTGCCCGGCAGGTTTATCGTGAACCGGATTGTCCGCCCGCGTCTGACCTGCGCCTGCTGCGAACGGTTCGTCCAGGCTCCGCTGCCGTCGCGCCCGATCGAGCGGGGCCGCTCCGGCCCGGGTCTCTTGGCGCACGTTCTGGTCAGCAAATACGCCGATCATCTTCCCTTGTATCGCCAGAGCCAGATCTTCGACCGGGAAGGGCTCGACCTCGACCGCTCGACCTTGGCCGACTGGGTCGGCAAGACCACGGCCCTGCTGGAACCCCTCGCCGATGCCATCGGTCGGCATGTCCTGTCGGCCGAGGCGATCTTTGCGGACGATACACCGATCAGCATGCTGGCCCCCGGCTCTGGCAAGACTCAGACCGCGAGGCTCTGGACCTATGCACGCGATGAACGCCCTTGGGGTGGCGCGACCCCGCCCGCGGCCTGGTATCGGTTCTCTGGTGACCGGAAAGGACAACACCCCAAGGATCACCTCGCGCGATACCGCGGCTGGATGCATGCCGACGGCTATGCCGGGTTCGAAGACCTCTACCGCTCCGGGGCCATCCGCGAGGTCGCCTGCATGGCCCATGTCAGGCGCAAGTTCGTCGACATCCACCGGTCGCAAGGCTCGCCCATCGCCGAAGAGGCCATCGGCCGGATCGCGCAGCTTTACGCTGTGGAGAAGGAGGCCAGAGGGTCGCCGCCAGATCGCCGCGCCGAACTGCGACGCGCCCATGCCGCCCCGGTCTTCGACGATCTGGAGCGATGGCTGGCCCTCCAACTCACCACGATCTCTGGCAAATCCCCACTGGCCTCGGCCATCCGATACGCACCGACCCGCATGGAGCGTCTGCGCCCCTACCTCGATCACGGCACCCTGGAATTGGACAACAACGCCGCCGAACGCGGAATCCGCGCCATCGCCCTCGGCCGCAAGAACTACCTCTTCGTCGGCTCCGACGCGGGCGGCAAGGCCGCCGCCATCGCCTACACCCTGATCGAAACAGCCAAGCTCAACGCCGTCGATCCTAACGCCTGGCTCGCCGACACCCTCGCCCGCATCCCACACTACAAGATTACAAAGGTCGACGACCTGCTGCCATGGCGGTGGAACCGCTAGCGGTCAGACCGGACGGTTACCCCTTCCCGATGACCATCCTGACCTGGTGCGCTCGCCGCTGTTGCGAGCGGCGCTCCTGACGCTCCAGTCTGCGCAGGAACACGGTGCGATCGGACTGACCAAGACAATGGCCTTCAAGCGCGTCTTTGTGCATTGGGCCATCGAGCATATTGAGTGGCCGGGAAAAAGCGCTGAAGAAGTGTTCCGCTAAAGCAAGGTCATAAATGAATACGAATTCCCGCCGCTCGAGGTGCTGCACCAGCTTCTGATCACCCTGCGCCTGGGGCGCCACCTCAAAGGCGAATTCCGGTTGACGAAGCTGGTGCAGAACTGGCAGACGCGCCAGGGCGGCTGTTTGCCGAACTCATCCCGTTCTTCGTTCTCCAGATCGACCACTCATCCTACGCCCGCTCCGAAGATCGTCCCTTTGGCAAGTGGGATGTGTGGATGAATGTGATCAATGTTGAGGCCGACCATGGCACCACTGAGCGGGCGTTGTTCGCGGTCTTCTACGGCGAGGCCGATGATTGGGACAATGTGGGATGGTGCGAAATGGCCGCCTTCTCCTCCTGCGTCCTGAGACCGCTTGAATGGGCCGGATTGCTCGCCGAGACCAGAGAAACGCGCGCAGGCAAGAACGTGCACCACGTCTTCAAGACGCCGCTGTGGCGCAGTGTCCTGAAACTGGATAACGACCGCATGCTGCGGCCGCTACCGGTTCAATAGGCCTCCGTATTTTCCGCCCAGCCCTGCCGCTCGGACAACCCAGCGAATGACCGCTCCCCTGAATCTCGAGTTTTTTGAAGTGGACCCGACGCTGGAGGGAACGCGAGTGCAATCGAACCTTTTCTACCTAAAGTATTGTTTTTTAGCATTAGAAAATTACGGTCGCGAGATCCCGCAGTGAAGCATCGCCCCCCAGACTGATGCAACGTGGCTGGTCGCGGAGAAGCGATGGAGTGAACCCCCCGGGCTGGACCACCGGTTCGCATAAAACTGAGCCGCAAGCTGGGCGATAAGGGTTTCAAACTCCTGGGGCGTTTTGTAGCCGAGGGCCGAATGCAGTCTTTTCACGTTGTAGACCTGCTCGATGAATATCGGCAAGCGGTCTGCGACGTCGGCAACTGTCTCGCATCCTGACTTGTAGACTTCCTCGACCTTGAGCGTCTTCATGAAGCTTTCAGCCTGCGCGTTATGATATGGATTCGCTATAATCATAACGCAGACTCGAGTTGCAGGTACGCGAGTGGACGTTCTTCAAGTGAAAGGCGCTTCGCCAAGGCGAGCGCCACCTGTAAGGAAGGGCGCGGGTCGCAATGCCTTGCGCGCGCCGCGCGGGCGTGAAGGAGTGCAGTCTCGAAGCGCTCTTGGCCGGTCTGAGATTCGGCGAGGTGGACGAATGCTGTGGCCAACCGGTCGGGATCGCGCGCGCGAATTGCCCGCTCCGCTTCTAGCCTTTGCGCGAGGTGGCGCGAAGGGGCTGCGCGCTCGAACCTTTGTCGCCGCCAAGACGGGCCATCGCGCGCAGGTTCCTGTTCTGCGGACCCCAGCGCCTCTAATGCCGACGCCGCCTCCCAGAGCGCGGTGGCAAAGTTAGTATCGTCACCCAGACCCAAGGCGACATCGCCGGCCACCTCGAAGATATGCGCCGCTGCTAGCGCCTCCCCTGAGGCCGCTAGCAACTTGCCGAGCCGCAGTCGCACATGGGTGGCCCGCGTCACCTCTCCGATATGGTCTAGGAGGCGCAACGCATGCCACATGGCGGTCTGCGCCATGTCGAAATGGCCTGCGAGATACTCCGCGGCCCCGCGCCAGATCCATGCAGTAGCGAGGCAGGCTGGATCTGCGCGCTCCTCGGCGCGATCAAGACACTGCCCGAGCGCCGCCACATGAACGTCTCCGTCGCCAAGGATCGCAGCCAGCAACGCGGTGTCCAACGCAACCCACTCCTCGGGCACCGATGCGCCCGCGGCTTGGGCCAGTTCGCGCGCGGCTGAAGAAGAATCGTTTCGGCGGTGACACGCCAGTAGCCGAAGGCGCCGGGCGAGCGCAGGATCGCGTCCTGTCGGATCGCGAGTTTCCAGAACTCGAGTCGCCTCCAGCAGACGCGCGTCGTCGCCGTCGATCAACGCGAGGCGTGCGGCACTGCGCGGCGCTTGGGCATCGTATCCCTCGTCGAGAGCCGCGCGCGCGGCGAGGCGCGCACCGATCGCGCAGAGCGCATCGGCTCCAGATCCGCCGCTCCACGGATTGCTTGCGCAGACAGGCAGCTCTGGTTGCGTTGCCCGAAGCATTGAATCGCGGATCGCACACATGGGCACAATGCCGCCCGGCGGCGCTGCAAAGATTACCGCAACGCCCGGCCGCCAAAGACGACGCAGGATGTATCCTGCGGCGACGAGGGCATCGGCGCCCCATGCCTCTGGTTGCTGAACCACCAGCATCAGGCCCTTAGTGTCCGTCCGCGCCAGCAGAGTTCGGACCAGTGCCTCGCAGGGGCCGAAGGCATCCGGCGGCAGTGGGTTGTCAGGACTCTGCGCCCCATATATTCCCGTGCGTAGCGGCCCCGGGCTCCCGGAACCAAGTGCCGCTTCTAGTGCCAGAAGCGGGCCAAAGGGATGATCATGTCCCGGGTCGAGGGTCACCACTTGCGCGTCGGACGCTGCGATGCAAGCGTCGCAGGCCGCCATCTCCAGAACCGCTGGTTCGCTGCCCACACAATAGTCCGACAGTATCATTCCAGCGCCCCGCCGCTCAGGATTGCCGTCACTGCAAGCTCTCCGCGCAGCGTAACCCCGAATCGGTTGCAAAGAGTGTGGCCCCAGTTGAGCGCGATCAACGCTGCCGGTGCCGAAAGCTGTCGCTGTTTGCATAGATCAATGAGGCTGGCCAGGTTCTTGGTCACCGCGCTCCTCCAAGCGATATGGGCCTCGAGTATCCCCAACGCCTGGGCAAATATGTTGCCGCCGCCCAGTTCTTTCGCTGTCGCCTCGAGCGCGTCGATCGGATCGGCCGGGGCGAGCGGCATCCCGACAAGGCGACCGTAGTAGGCCTGCCAAAAGGTTTGATACTGTTCGAAGAGCTGTTTCCGCTCGTCCACGTCGGGTGCGATCTGGCCGCCGATCCAATGCAGTTCCAGCGCGGCGAGCAGGATGCGCCGTGCCATTGCGCCCGGCGTTGCGGCGAGGACGTCGAACGCAAAGACGCTGGCGTGGTGAAACTGCCTCTCGCTAAGCGCAATTCCGTCGACACCGCCATATTTTTCTGTTTCGGGTATGTATTTGGCTGATACGAAGCGCACCGGCCCGAAGTCATCCGCTGCTGCCAATCGAATTTCCATGTGCGCGAGGAGCCGTCCGGCGAGATCTATACCTTGCACACGCAACCGCAGGTGCGGGCCTGAATCATCAGTGTAGCGCAGAAAGAAGTGCAGCGCGTTGTCGCCCACGACCGTATCAAGCGCCGGGCGCCAGACCTCGCATAGAAAACGATCAGCCTCGCCGGCTCCGCCTTCAAGGTAGGCCTTGAGATAAGTCCATTTCATGCGCGCACCTCCGAGTCGTGGTTCTGGCGGCGTCGAACCTGCAGCATCCATTCCGCGGCCCGCATCGCGCCGGTTGCATCGTTCACTCCGCCGTCGAGGGCCAAACGTTCCTTCAACACCACGCTCAGGTACTGCGTTTCCGAACCATAGGGCCGCAAGGCGCTGCGCAGGATGCGACCGGCCCATGGGCTGCACCAGTGGAAACTGCGCGGTGCGGCGACCCGACCGCTCGGGCCAACGACCTCGAGCCAACAGGCCGCTGGAGCACCAGTCGCGGCGAGCCAGTCCAGCACCTCGCTTAAGTGGCCCTCGGCGCCCTGACCATCGCTGAGCTGCGGCAGGCTGCGGACGGGGAATAGCCAGCGTGCTGGTTCGAGCACCAAGTTGCCCACCACTAGGCGTGGACGCCGAAGCGGTAGAGTCTCGCCCGAGTTCAGCGCCATCTGGTCCAGTGTGTCGTGTATCCGCAGACGCTCGGAGACCGTGTCGTCGGCCATCCGGGGCGATAGCGCCCGCAACAAGAGCCAGGTTGAGGGCAGCGCAGCGTCGCGCAGAAAGCCCAGATGCACCGGCTCTATCTCACAACTAAGTATCCGCGATTGTAGCTGCAGACGCCGCACCTTGGGATCGAAGATAAGGCGAAGGTCCTCGAGCCGCACCAAGTCCACTGCGTCGCGGCGAAGTCCGGCAAAGGCGTACCGCGCGATTGGCGGATGAAGTTGAAAGTTGAGGCCAAAAGTGGCGTCGATTTCGACAGGCAGGGCTTCCCCCGTCGCCAGCTCGGCCCGCAGCCCGAACAGCGGCGCGGCGTCGCGCGGATCCCCGCTCCTTAGGAACCGCGAAAGATACTTGCCGCGCCCGCTCTGCACTCCGCCGAGGACTGCGCGCCCGCCGCTGAAGCTGAAATAGACTGCAAGGTCGCAAGCATCCTTCCAGCGCGGCAGGGCGTCGAACCAGTCGAGCGGACACAGCACCTCCTCGATATTGGCGCGCTCGGCAGCTGAACGGATCGGCGAGGCGAGCCACGCGGGCGGCAAACTGGCGAAGCGCAGGCGGTCCACGAACCCCGGCGCTGACTCGAGTCTGGCGAGGAATGCAGGGACATCGTCACAGACCCCATCGACGCCGAATGCACCAAAGAATGCCTCACACATGCGCAGGTGCGGCAGGATGGTAAGTGCTGACTCGGCCAGACGCAAAACCGGCCACAGGACGTCCAGCGCAACCTTGGGCGTACAGGGTGGCCGAGGACCAGACGCCGAGTCGAGCAAAATGTCCTCGTACACGAGCGTCCCCCCCTCCCCTTCGCCGCCAATCCGTGTCTCGAGCGCGACGATAGTGGCGAGGCGAGCACCGGGCGGCGCATCTGAAAATCTCTCTAGATCGCGGACCAGACTAGTCACGTCGCCGCCTTCGCGCGGCAAGGCGGCGAGGTCCGACGGGGCGCCGGTCAGGTTGTCCGGCGCCCGTTCCGATGCGGCGGCAAGTGCCCAAAGCGAAACAGAGACGCGCCGGCGTTCCGGGCCCAACACTGCCGTCCCGGTTGGGGCCGGGGATCGATGCCAGTCGAGAAGGCCGCAGATTGCGAAGGCACCCAGCGGCGTCGGCCGGGTCGCAGCACGCATGGCATAGCTCCAGAGCGCGGCAAGATCGCGGTCAGCCTTCTTGCTCGTGACCGGTGCCCGCCCTTCAGCGAGCCGAAGGCAGAGCGCCGCCAAACGGAGGTTCGAGACTACAAGCCCATTTTGCATGGTCCGGCTCTGGGCGATCTCGTAAAGGGCATCGCGTACACGCCTAAAATCGGCCTCGGCCGCTGCACGAAAGGTCCGCTCGGCCGCCGCGACGTGCCCGCCCGTCTCCTGCGCGGCAGCCCACAGTTGCGCCAGATCCGGATCGTCCAACCTAGTCGGAGGAAGCGTTCGGCCTCCGACTGCTGCGCGGCGCAGCCGCAGCAGGCGGTTTCGGCTAGTGTTGTTCGGCACTCCGCAAGCCACACTCGCATGGATCGCCTCTGCCAGCGCGTTGCGGGCCCGCAGGTCATTTGCACGCGCAATCTCCAACGTCCGATGGCATCGGACCGCGCCGTCACAAACCAGCATCTCGGGCACCGTCACCGGTAGTCCAGTCACTCGCACCGCGCCCCAGCGCAGAGGCTCCCAGCCCGTCACGGCTGCACCCCTCCCAAAACGAAAGCGAAGATCGCTGTGCGGTGGAGTCCGTCGAGGCCCAGCGCTTGATCGACGGTGGCTGGCGGAAAGCTACCCGAGGCAGAATAAGTCAAACCCTCTGCTGCTGCGGCGAGGTAGAGTGCGTCAGCAACCATACCCGCCTGAAGGGCCATGGCGCGGAAACCGCGGTCTCCCGACCGGGACAGCCAGGCTGTCATTGGCACTACCGTCAAGATCGCTGCGGCGGCCTTCTGGTGGTTAATCTGGATGAAGAGACGATCACCCGTCACGTTGACCGGCGGCGGGGCGACAGGAACCAGATCGCCATTTTCGGGGGCAGCCCAAAGACCGGGTTTGAGGCCGGTAACATCGCGCAGGAGGCAGCGCACCTCGGGTCTCGGCGCGTCTACACCGAAGACAGCCGACAGCGCGGACCAGGGAACCGCGGCCAGGATACGGCGGAAGCGTTCGCCTGGCACCGCGGTGCAAACGAGGCTCCTGCTGCGGCGGGCGCGGATCGTTCGTGCGAGCGCGCCGGGGTCGCAGACCCCACGAGGGAGCAATGTCCCGGTCCTGGGCACATCCGAATCCTCCGGCGCCGGCGGCACGCAACGCCGGGCACTAGCCATCATCTCGGCCAGCAGTGTGCGCGCGCCGATGGGTTCTATCATTTGCCCCGCCCCCAAATCGCTACGAGCGCGGCGATGTCCCAGCGCGCCGGGTCGAAACCGAATCCCTCGAGCAAGAGTCCGTCGTCGAACTCCCAGGTCGCCAATGCGTCGAGGCCGAGAGCGGTACAGACTTCAATGATCCGGCCAAGCATCAGACCTGCGTCGAGCAGACTGTAGAGATACCCGCGGCCCGCGTATTTCTGGTAGCCCTTGCCTACGTCGTTGCCGATCACAAGCCATGCGCCGATCGGCCCGGAAAGCGGCGCCGCACATGTCCACGCCTGCGCCACCCTCAACATGGCCGTGCGCGGGATAAGGCGGTGGGTGGAGGCGTCGTAGGCGGACCAGCCCGGGACTAGTCCTTCCACGTCGGCCACCTCGACCCAGAGCGGCGCAAGGCCGAGGTTGCCGCCCGAGGCAGTCACCCTGCGGATTTGGGGAACACCGTTGGCAGAGATCACATCGAACCCTGCGGAATAGCGCAGCAGGGTCCCGAGCGTCCGGGCGTCGAGCCGGCCCGAGACGTTCCCAAACAGCTCGGGCGCATCGGCGAGGCGTGTCGGAACAGCCGCGCTGGATCGCACGTTGCCAGTCGGTACTGGATCGGGCCGCGCCAAGGCAAGGTTTTCCGGCTTAAAATGGGCTTGCATCATCGCCGGTTTGTTCAGGTCCCATGGCTTGAGAGCTGTGCCGCGATGAAAAAGCGCCGCGATACTTTCGCGGTGGCCCGAGGGCATGGCCAAATCTCGCGGCTCGACGCGCCCCCCGCAACTAGGGCAGTTGGGCAATGACAAGACGCTGTCGATCCGCCGCACCCGTCGCGCATCAGCGTCCCAAATCTCGGCCCCGATCACCTGCTCCGTGCCGAAGACGCCTGTGAGCCCTGCCAGGCAACGCAGGATAGCGCGATGCAGCATCGCCCGGGTGAAAAGCGAACTGCAGGCGGCAGTGGGGGTACGTGGGGCAGGCAGGCTTTCGCCGATCTGCAGCATCACGCAATGTCCACATGCAGTCACGCGGGGGGAATAGAGGGGTGCGAGGACACCCGCCAGCGGATCGATGGGCATGACCGGCACTCCCGCGCGCTCAAGGCGGGCATGGTGGGCGGGGTAGCTCCGTATGTCGAGCAACGCGATGCCGAGATCCGCGCCTTGCCAGTCCTCGGGCGATTGCGCTCGAACCGACCCCACGCCGTTCTCGCGCAGCCCGTCGGCCATATGCTCGACCGCCCAGTCAAGTTCTGGGGATAGTGCGACGAGCCTAACATGCGCCTGTCGCAGGTTCGCTATTGGGCCAGCGCGGCGGGCGTGGCGACCGGTGAGGCGCAAGTAACGGCTAAAGAAAACCGCGAGTGGCGCGTCCTCCGCAACCGAGTCCGGTGCCGCGTCGCCCTCCTCCTGCTCAATCAGACCGTGCATCAGCAAGAAGGTGAGCATGTCGCGCAGCATGTCTTCGTGCAAACCCTCGCAGGCATCCAACAAATCGTGGAGGTTCCGCGTGCCGTCGAGCAGCGGTACAAGGCTTTCGAACAACCAAGCTGCGGTCTGCCCCGATAAGTGCTGCGGCGGCTCTCCTCCTAATACGTAGATCCCGCTCCGAACTGGCAATATTAGCAGGTCTTCGACGACGCGTGGTTGGGCGGGAAGCGCCAGTTCTTCCAGCCCGAGCTCACCATAGCCCCTCGCCCCGTAGACCTCGTTACCCATTCGAGCGGATCCCCTCCCGGTAAGTGTACTCGTCTCGCAAGACCTGGAGGAAGGCATCGAGTGTGACAAAGCCGGTTTCGGCGGCATAGAGTTGGGCTGAGATGCCTTCGGCGCCGTTGAGAGCGGTTCGGGCGAACCAACCCATCAACGCCTCGGCGTCATGCGGCGCGAACCGCACTGAGGTCTCGCACAACGCCTTTGCCTTGGCGCTAGCTCGCTCTGCCAATTTTACATAAAGGCCGCTAACCCGCAAGTGAGCCACAAGATTCTCGGCCATTTCGCCCGTAACGCGCTCCGCGCCGCGCTCGGCCTGTACTTCGCCACGGACTAGGGCAAGGAACCCAGTCTCGTCCAAATCGATTCGGGCCATCCAGCGCGCAAGATCCGCGGCCTCCTCGAGCCCTTTGTCTCGCCTGATCGCTTCAGCTCCGTAACGTAGCTCGGGGCTCGTCGGCGGGCCGGCGGTCGCCTCAGCTAGCGCAATGGCTGTCGCCCGCGCCTCTGCCGCACGACGCGCCTCGACCCAAAGTGCGGGATCGAGACGTAGTTCGTTCAGAATCGGTTCCACTCCCTCGTTGGTCGCGTCGGTGTCGGTGCGTGGGCTATCGTCGAGCGATTGAAGAAAGGCATTCCAGACCTGGGTGTGGGCGAAGTCAAACCTGACCTCGGGCGGCGAGATCCCCGCATCTAGGCGGCGCGCGACCTCCAGCAATGCGGCTTCGGCGTCGCGGCACTTCTGCGAGAAGCCGTGCACAGCACGCCAGTCGCCGAAAGCCGAGAGCTCGGTTGCCGCGGCGGTGTCCTGCGCAAGGGCCGCGTGGATCGCTGCATAATTTCGCTCGGGATAGTACAACGATTTCGCCTCCGCCGCCATGCGTTCGGCGGTGGCGCTGTTGATGACGTTTGCGGCTTGTGCGGCGGCAAGGGTTGCACGGATGTCGACCATGGCAATAGAAAGAGCCGGAAAGCCAAGTTCGCGCGGACCGTGGATCACGGCAACCTCGTCGTCGTCGGTGGTCTCACCGGTCACATAGCTTTCGTATACCGAGCCGATACCCACCATCCCAAAATCGGCGAGTTCGGCGGCCCGAAGCGCGCCCATGCTGGCGGCGCCGAAGACCGGTATTCCCTGCGCCATCGCCCAGAGCACTTCCTTGTGCCAGACTGCCGGGACACGCTCGAAATAACCATCGATAAGCAGGATAGCAGGGGCACCCCGCCGCGCGGCGCGAAACAGATCGCCTTGGGCCGCCGGTGGCTCGACGCGTGCACCGGGCAGCAATTCGCGAATCCTGTCCGCGCGGATCGTGGGGCCGGCAAAGACCACAGCGCCCATCACGCCACCTCTCCCAAAAGTGATAGGGCCCTGTTGCCGCGCGCGTAATCCGGTGCCTCGCTCATCGCCTCAAGTCCCGGGACCACAACCCGAACCACCGGAATGCCCAGATCGGACCGCGTTAGATTGGCAACCGCCACCGTCCCGAGACCCCGGCCGCGAAGAAATCCAAGGATTAGCCTCAGATCGGAGGCGAAATCCTCAGATGGGTGGTCGGGTGCATCTACGAACCGCCGCGTTCCTGTCGTGCCGGTAACAAGCGCTCGCACCCGATCGACAACCGTGGGTGACTGGAACCTTGCGTAGTCCTTGCGACCCACGTCGTCCCTCGAGCCAGTGGTGACAGTCAACCGGCTCTGGGCCGCTTCGGTCACCGCGCGCAGAAAGGAAATGTCGCGCCGTGTGTGGCAGCCCATACCGCGGGCGGCATGAATCGGCCGGACCACTCGCGCCTCGCGATCGACAATCAGGCAGCGAAAGGTTGCGAGACCGATATCGGAGGTCGTGTCCCAGACCGCGCAGGCGACCCCCGCAGCGTCCAGCTGTTCCACGATCTCGCGGCAAGGCCCGTCTGGCAGGTCGCCGAGGTTCAGCCGCCGGGCCGATCGCTCTGTTTCGGGACGCAGATCGAAAAGTGTGTTGGCGTCGCGCTCGATGACCTCGCTAAGCCCAGAAATCAGCGCCTCGGTCAGGTTGTTGCCCGAAGCGAGGCCGTTGGAGGTGGCATTGAAAAGACCATTGGGCATGCGCGCGGGAAGGCGATAATCGGTGTGGACCAACTCGTAGGGCACCCAGAGCCTGATATTGTGCATCACGTCCAGAGTCTCGACCCAAGGCAATTCAGATTTTTCCGACACCCTCGATCGCGCGCATCGCAACGAGTCATCGAGGTCAATGCACTCCCGCCCAGCTGCAGCCATGGCAACGCGTGTGGCGAGGATTAGCGGCTGTTCCATCGTCTCGGCGTGAAACAGCTCCGCCGCCTCCATCATCGCCGAGACCCGAGCATGGATCTTTGTCAGCCCCTTGCCCTGCGAAGTAGCGAGGGAGCGCGCGTTTGGCCGGATGGCGACAGCGACCGGAATGCCGATCCGGTCAAGCCCAGTAACATCGGCAATTCGTGTCACGCCCATATATTGCAGAAGCGGGCGGACGCGCGCCTCGGTCTCTTCCGGCGGAACCGCACGCTCGGTGCCGAAGCCGTAACCCTTCGGCGCGGCTGTGTTGCCCAGCGCCCCCAAGGCGTCCAGCGGATGAATCAGATCCGCGCCCATTTCCTCAGCTCTTGGTTGGCTGCGTTGGGAATGGCGTCGTGGGTGGTGCAGCGATCGCACCAGGCCACTGGTGCGACGTCGTGCCGCTCGGCGGTGCCGTTGACCGCGTCGAGCCGCCAGCAATGACCTCCTGCTCCGCCTTGGGCCAAGCCTAACAACTCGTCTGCCAGAAGGTTCGCGATTAGGTTCGTGAAGGCGGGTGCGAACCCCGCGAACCAAGGGCCGCTGGTTTGCACGCCCATTCGGTCGATCAGCGCATCGAGCTCTTCTTCGTCGGCATGAGCTTGCCTGCGGCATAAGAAGCAGCGCCGACATGCCGACCGGCCCGGAGCGACGACCGGACCCACCTCAGCCTGATGCGCCACGACCCAGGTGCCGCACCAGCCGATGCCGTGGGCAAAGGCCTCGAAATCGAGCCGTTCCGCCACATCCGGATAGGGTCGGTCGGCGGCGATTCCCATGGCGCGGACGTCGTCAAGATTCGGCAGCGGGTCGCGGGGCGCGACACAGCGCAGCCGCACTCGATCCCGCAGCAAAGCCGCGGCGGCCGCACCGACGACGCCTTCCGCCAGCAGCAGAATTGAAGGGCGCTCAAGCATAGGGGATCGGCGCCTCCGGCACCCGCGTACCAAATCGGGCAAGTGCCTCAGTCAGCCTCGGATGGTCGAGATGGCGGATGGCATGGGCAAAGCTGATCGGCATCAGTCTTGGCACCAATACCCGTACCACCACGATACCCTGCGCGCGCACCTCGGGCACAGTGACGTCCACTACGACGACCTCATGACCTAACGATGCGAGCCGCCTAACTAGCCGCTTTAGGGCATTGCGCCGGTGTATCGCCGGAGGCATTTCTTGCGCGACGGTAGAGTTCTTGACCTTGACACGGAAGTTGCGGTAGCTGTCAGGTCCGGCGTGATAGAGCCCGAATCGCTCCGCTGAAGCCGGTCCGCCCGCGAGCACGTCCGAAAAATCGTCTCCTACTCGCCGTTGCCCGATTAGCACTACCCGCAAGCTCGCACATTCCTCGAGCACCCGAAGGGCTGCATCCTCTCCACTAAGCCTGCAGGCTGCCATCACGACTACATGCGGAAAGGTCCTTTCCGAAAGCTGGATCACGCCGATCACAGGTGCACTTGTATCGGTGGTTAGGTCGAAAAAATTGGTATCGATGCCGCGCGCTGCCAAGGCGTCGACCGCAGCGCGAGTTTCAGGCCGTCGCAACGCAGCAGCTTCCAACAGTGGCGCGGGCATCTGCGCGAGCCACCAGAGTGCCAAGCTATCGCGCTCGACCACCTCGAGCAGCCCGGACAGGATCGCATCGTCATAGCTTTGTCCTGCGGCAAAGCCGGTGGAAATCGGATAGGCACAATGCTCGGCGAGCGGAAGGTCGAGACCGAGGTAAACCGCGGTGAGTGGTACCCAGATCTCGCGCCCCGCAGTGAGCGACACGCCGTGGATCCACTCGCAGGTCCTGTCCAGGTCGGGCGGCGCTAGGCGGTTTGATCCGGCGCGACTCAACTCTGCCTCCGAGCAACGTGCGAAGCTCCCGCAGTCGAGTGCTGCTGACCCTAGCGCCCGGGCAGTGGTACGACATCTTGCGCTTGCCGGCGGCGGCAGCAGGCTGCAATAGCGCTCAAGCGCCTCGGAGAGCGCGCGCACGGCGGCAAGGTCAGGAGAAATGGCGGTGCCATAGCCCGCCAGGCCCATCGGATTCAATATCTTTATGCCCCTACGCAGTGCAGAAGGATTCCCAAGCGACGCGGCATAGCCCGAAAAGAGCCCCCCCAGTTCTGGGGCCAAATCCATAGCCTCAATTGAGCCAACAATGCCGCAAAACGGGTCAATGGCGCTCTCTAGCCTTTGCCGCAGCTCCCGAAGCGAGAGCGCCAGACCTTTGCGGGGTGGCAGTCGCGGGTGGTGCAGGTCTGAGATGGATATCAACCGTCGTCCTTGGCTAGATCAAAGATGTTGATCGGCTTGTGTTTTATGGCTTGTGCGAGCATTTCATCCATCAGACCCTCTTCGCCCAGCACCTCAACACCGCGGCGGTGCAGCGTTGCAAAGACCTGCGCCATCTCGGGGTCACTTTGCGCAGCAGCTAGCGAGCCCGAAGCGCACAAGGTGCTCGCCGAGGAGAAGCAGGCGCTTGTGCAGAGCGAAGAATACGTCGAGACACCCGTCTCGGCATTCGTTCCAGCCCTTTTTTTCAGCTTGCGGACGAGCAGTTCCGCTTGCTGAAGTTCGCGCACAGGAATCTCGGCCCGCGGCCTTGCAACATTGACCTGCCCCCCGGAAGTTCCCTCAGTCTGATGTAGAGTCTGCCCAACCTGAGAAGGAGTAGACGAGATGAGGAAAAGCCGTTTCACCGAAGCGCAGATTATCGGGATGATCAAAGAGCAGGAGGCGGGGATGCCGACCGCTGAGCTGTGCCGGAAGCATGGGCTGAGCCCGGCAACGTTCTACAAGCTGAAGGCCAAGTATGGCGGGATGGACCTGTCTGACGCCAAACGCCTGAGGCAGCTCGAGGAAGAGAACGCCAAGCTGAAGCGCCTGGTGGCGGATGTCATGCTCGACAACATCGTGCTCAAGGACCTCTTGGGAAAGCCCTGACGACGCCGGTGCAACGGCGGGATGCGGTGCTGCGGGCGATGAAGGGTCATCCGATCTCTCAACGCCGGGCCTGCGTCCTGATCGGTGTCGATCCCAAGACCGTGCGGCGGGAACATCCGCCCGACAATCCGGAGATCCGTCTGGAAATGAACAAGATCGCCGAGAAGCGGCGCCGGTTTGGCTATCGGCGCATCGGTGTCATGCTGGAGCGCAAGGGCATGGTGATGAACGAAAAGAAGCTCTACCGGATTTATCGCGAAGAAGGCCTGTCCGTCCGCCGCCGTCGCGGCCGCAAGCGGGCGCGCGGCAGCCGCACACCGATCCCAGTGCCGCTGCGCCCCAACCAGCGCTGGTCGTTGGACTTCCTGTCCGACACCTTCGGGGCCTGCCGGAAGTTCCGCATCCTCGCGGTCAACGACGATTGCTGCCGTGAAAACCTCGGCCTGATTGCTGACACCAGCATCTCGGGGCCCCGAGTTGCACGGGAACTGGACGCTCTGGTCCGCATCTATGGGAAACCGGCCTGCATAGTCTCGGACAATGGCACTGAGTTCACCAGCAAGGCCATCCTCAAGTGGGCAAACGACAACAAGGTCGAGTGGCACTACATCGATCCCGGCAAGCCGCAGCAGAATGGCTACATCGAGAGCTTCAACGGCAGCCTGCGCGACGAATGCCTCAATGAGGAGATCTTCGACAGCCTGGCCGATGCCCGCCGCAAGCTGGCCCTGTGGCGTTACGACTACAACCACGTCAGGCCGCATTCTTCGCTCGGGAACAAGACCCCGGCAGAAGCGCGCCGGGCGCTTGAGCAATCTGAGGGCTCCGCGCCCGGCGCGCTTGCCCAAACCGAAACCGACGACTATCAACAAACCAGACTCTCGTTATGAACGAGGGACGACCAGGGGGCAGGTCAACAAGGATCGCCTTGAAATCGGCACGGCCGGACTGAACCTCGGCCATCAGGTTCTGCAGTGCCTCGCGTCCGTCCAGCCGTAGCCCAGAGCGCCCAGCGTCCTCGAACACGCGTAGGATCTGCAGGCCGCGCGCTCTGGCGTAGCTTCGTATCACGTCGAGCTGGTTCTCGGTGGAGTATTTCTGGTGATCGGTCGACATCCGGACATAGGCGACCGCTGGCACATCCATCTCTGGCCCGCTGTCGCTCTTGCCCGAATTGGTCACCGATCGACCGCTCACACGTCCATCTCCACGGTATCTCTGGCAAATCCATCCGAACCGCCTGAATCCAGGGCTGAATCCCTCGCATGCATTTAAATCGAGGGAGGTCGGAATGTCGTTTCCGAAAAAGGGCAAGTTCTTTCCGAAGAAAAACGGGTATGTTGACAATGGCCAAAACGTGCCAGACAAAGTGTTTGCCGTCGAGATCGCGGCAGCGCTTCGCAGATCCCTCGGGGACAGCAGCGCGGGTGCGAAGGTCGTCGCGTCTTGGACCGGGGCGAACGAGAAGACGGTGAAGAACTGGTTCGCTGGCAAGTACGGCCCCAGCGGCGAACACCTCGTCTCGCTGGTCAGACACTCGGACGACGTACTTGGCACATTCCTTGCGATGGCGGGGCGGGAAGAACTTATGGTAGCAGTCAAACTCATAGCGGCCGAGCAAGCGATTGAAGAACTGTTGGAGGCCGTGCGTCTGTTGGGCAGTGAGGGTATGGAAAAAGGAAAAACCTGAAGGCAGTCAATGTCTGCTGATATTGCGGCTCTGCTGTTAGAATGTGGTCCTCTCAACAATGCACCTGCCATGCTAGGTGGTGCCCTTCCATCAGAGCTTAAATGTGGTTTGGCCCGACTCAAGCCGAGTGCCGCCAACACGGGGGCGCCGAGAAGCTGCCCGGCGTACATGGAAGAATGTTTTGAAGGACCGGCGTGCCGTGCCTGCTAGATGTAGCCTGCAGGGTCTGCTACACCTCTAGAGAAAGGGGCGGATGCCCGTGGAAAAAATGACTGCGAGAGATTGTGGAGCGAATGATGGACTGGACAAAGCTCCTCAGCGGAACTCGCTTTGATGACCTGTTGGGCCGACCAAAATCCGGAGGGGCCCCAGATGGTCCAAGCTTCGCCAAAGGTCAGTTCCGCTTACCCCAAGAGCGTGATCATGACCGGATCCTATTCTCCACGCCTTTCAGGCGAATGGGTGACAAGACGCAGGTTTTTCCGCTAGAGAGCATTGAAAGTATCCGAACACGCCTGACGCATTCTTACGAAGTAGCGAACCTCGCGCGTTCCCTTGGCATTGAAATTGCTGAGTCTATGAAGGAACATCTTCCAGAAAATTCCATCCGGTCTATTCCCGCTGTGCTTGCAGCAGTTGGGCTGGCACACGATATCGGCAACCCTCCGTTCGGTCACCAGGGCGAATTTGCAATTCGCGCGTGGTTCAAACGAAACGCAACTGCGTTGTTCGAACAGCCGGAACAGCCGCAAGCGAAAGACGCGGGTGAAAAGTCCTTCGAGTTGACCCAGCAGCATAAGAACGATTTTCTGCTATTTGAAGGGAATGCTCAAACACTCCGGGTGCTAACGAAGCTCCAGGTCATTGGTGATGATCTTGGGCTTAACTTGACAGTTGGTACGCTTGCCGCAGTGATGAAGTATGTTACCTCCTCCGATAAACTTGACGAGAGAATGCAGCCAAGAAAGAAAGTTGGATTCTTTGCTTCGGAGCAGTCCTTGGTCAATCGTGTTCGCGAGGAAGTTGGTTTGGAGGGTGACGCTCGCCATCCGCTGGCACTGATTATGGAGGCATGTGATGATATCGCATACTCAATGCTCGACGCAGAAGACGCAATTAAGAAAGGAATTGTCTCTCTTAATGACCTTTTAGCAGCCCTTGAGCACAATCCGGTGGAATCGGGCAAGCAAGATGGGGTGGTAAGATATCTTTGCGAACTTACACGCTGGGAGCTTGGCATTCTTCGGCAGCAGAAGCTTCATCCAAGCGAACTACAGGACGTCGCGACCCAGAAATTTCGGGTTCATGCAATTCACTTGATGGTGTCAGCAGTCGCTGAGGCTTTCAAGGAAAACTATACAACTATTATGGCAGGTGATTTCGGTGGTGAACTGATAAAATCATCAAAGGCTGCAAGCTTGTGTAAGTTGCTAAAAACTTTTGATCGAGAGAACGCATTCAACCACAAAGCGGTTCTTGAAATTGAGTTGAATGGGTACAATGTCCTAAATCGGCTCATGGATTTTCTTTGGATCGGCATCAGGGAGCGTGAGGTCTACAGTGACTTGGCGAGTAAGCGGACGTCCCCGTTTGCTGCATATGTCTACAGCAGGGTCTCCAAGAACTATCGTCGCATTTTTGAAGGTAAGGTTACGCGCTACCACCAAGATGCGGAACTTCCCATTCGTTACAAAGAAATGCAGCTACTAACTGACATGGTTTCGGGGATGACAGACCAGTTCTGCATTGACCTCCACGACGACCTCAACAAACACTATCGTGAAATGCACAAGATCAATGGAACTCCTGCTTGAGAAACGAATACGCTACTTCTTGAACTCGCGTTATCGCGGGCGAGAAGACGTGCGTCATGCTCTAAAGCAGCTTACCGGCTTTGGTCGGATGGTTCTTATTGGGGGTATGCTTCGGGATGTTGCATTGTTTGGAAATGCTGGATTCAAATCTGATCTAGACTTTGTTATTGATCCTTATGACCTTGCCGCCTTCGAAAGGCATATGAAGGATACTGGCGCTCGTGTGAACCGGTTTGGCGGCTACGCGCTACCGATATGCAAATGGCAGATTGATGTTTGGCCGTTACAACGGACTTGGGCGCACGTGAATGGCCATGCGAGAGTTAGGTCCGTTGGGGATCTTCGCAACGTTACGTTCTTCAAGTGTGATGCGATCATTTATGACCTGGCTACCAGAAAGGTTAGGACACGATCAGACTATTTCAGTGACCTTGATCAGAAGGTGCTTGAGATAAACCTTAAGCCAAATCCAAATCCAGTTGGGAATGCGGTTCGAGCTTTTCGATATTCAACCATCAAGGGATTTCGTTGGGGCCCGCAGCTCTCGAAGTTTGTAACTGAAGTGATTGCGGATGTTGGATTGGATCATCTTCGGGACGCGGAGATGCAATCATTCAGGACTCAGTACCTGGATGCCATTGACTTGCTTCAGTTAAGTCGTGATCTCAATCGCCATGTATTGGCAAACGACGGCACTCTATTCAACCCGGCTGCATTCAATAGAAATGTGCAATTGCAGCTAAAAATTGGACGCTGAGATCGAAGTTTTGTTCGAGGGCCGCGGTGGGCAGACATGTCCAATCGAGTCGTGGTTTCGTTCTTGGCCACGATTCGGCTGTGGCAAGACGAACTAGGCATCGTACCGCAGAAGTTCGCAATACTTCGTGGGAATCGCGCGCGGTCCGACATCCGCACGGGAGAGAGTTGGGCGTCAGGTCCACTCCCTCCGCCATTTTACAAGATTTTATTATGATATTTCAATTATTTGTGGGCAGTAGCTTTCGAGGCACCCCCAGAATATCCCCCACCTCGCACGCGTGCGGATGACTGGCATAGGTTTATCTCAGGCTGTAGCCCTGCGATTTATAGGGCTGAAATGCTCAAAGGGATCGGCACACGCTGTTGACGTAGACCGCAACAGCCTCATCAAGCATAGAAAGGACACCGTTCGCGCGGGCGAAAAGTAGATCGGTCGCTGACTTGGCTACGTCCGTATGAATGTGGTGGGCAGTGCGGCCTTCGGCATAGGCAATGGCCTGCAGGTTAGCATCGCCGCCGTCCGCAACAACGTTGGCAAAAGCTTCACACGTTGCAGCGCTCGCAAGCGGGTCGTCCAAGCCTGACGGCAAGGTGCCGGAGAAGGCAGGCGCTGCAAAGCCTACAAGAATAGCAAAGGGGAAGTGCTTCATACTCACTTCTATCATTCTGCGCTAAAAGGGTGCGCCTTGTGCCTCGTCGCGTCGGCAGGTCGGCATAACCGTTGACTAAACCGGGGGTAGCGTGAGACAACGCAGAGGTCTTTGGCGGTCTAGCTGCTTAGGGCAACCAGAGACTGGTTCGCATTTGTCTGACAGCACCGTTGAACGAGCTGGACCTTCGGGTTGGTCAGCGCCGCGTTGGCCGTCTGATGCGCCAGAACGGCATCCAGGTCGTTCGAACGCGGAAGTTCAAGCGCACCACCGACAGCGACCATGTCTTCAACATCGCGCCGAATCTCTTGCAGCAAGATTTCACGGCGAGCGGGCCG
>JANOGW010000035.1:0-60932 GCA_031406155.1 Pseudorhodobacter sp. | reverse complement strand
GGAAGCCGACCTCGGTCGGCGTGAAAAACTCGCCCGCGCTCTGACCGGAGCCTTCCGCAAACTTCCGCAGTAGATACTCATAGGCGCGCCCGAGGAAATCGGGCTGCACATCGGCGAGGCCGAGGCGATAGCGTGGATCGGAGAACGTCTCGACCACAAGGCGCAGTTTGGCCGGGTTGATATCGCGCTCGCCGTTTCTTTCGGCCGCGAAGTCGACCACGTCGATCACGCCAGAAAGCTGGGGGTTCTGTTTGACGACGGCGCGGACGGCCTTGGTCAAATGCTCGCCGATGTCTTTCGGTTTGGTGGTGATGCCCTTGTCATCCAACGGCCATTCAACGACCTGGCGCCCGCTGATTGCACCCCAGCGTGCCTCGGGCGGCAGATAGAAGCGCAGCAGGGAGTGATCACCCTCGGCAATCTCAAGTGCAGTATCGCGATCGCCGTAGTCTTCGGCAAGGCGCGCTATCTCGTCGTCAAAGACGTCTGAAAGCCGCTTCAGGAAGAGCAGCGGCAGCAGATAATCCTTGAACTTCGCGGCGTCCTTTTCGCCCCGGATGGAGCAGGCGGCATCCCACAGCATCTGTTCCATCGATTTGGTTGATGGTGCGGAGCCGGTCGATGTCCGGCGACGGCGGGTTACCCCAGCCGCTGGCTCGCCCGTTTCACCGCCATCTTCGGCAGTGTCGATGCCAGCCTCTTGTGCTAGTGCTGAAATCACCTCTCGCGCCGCCTTCTGCGGCAGGTTTGATCCGCCTTCCCAACGGTTAACCGTCGTGAAAGACACGCCGAGTCGCTCGGCGAGCTGTTCCTGCGTGAAGTCCATTTTTGTGCGAATTGCGCGAAGGGTCGCGGCTACAGCTTGTGCGTTTGTCATGTTTGCTATATTTGCTATAAATCAAATCATGTCAAGGGCGAGTCGTGTGGCTGGTTTAGTAGTCAGAACGCGCGGATCAGCGCTCAGCTTGACATTTTAAACCGAAGCGATCCTAAATAGGGATCATATCGCTTGATCCTGAAGGGGGAGCGCTGTATATGAGGCTGGTCGGCGGACAAATCATAGAAGAGGCGCAGAAGCGCCACGCTGATGCGGCCAAACGCCTCTCGGCGTGGAAGGCTGAGGTGGCGTCGAAGTCGACGGTTTGGACATCCTTCCAAGATGTTCGGGACCGCTATCCGAAGGCCGACAAAATCGGTGATCGGTTCGTCTTCGATATAGGCGGTAACCGGTATCGGTTGATCGTCAAGATCAATTTTGCGGCAGGAGTTGTCGCTGTCCTATGGTTCGGCACGCACGCCGACTACGACAAGATCAAAGTGGAGGAAGTTTAGACATGGCGCACATCACCCCGATCCGTACGGAAGCCGACCACAAGGCTGCCATGGCACGGATCGATGTGCTCATGGATGCTGAGGTGGGTTCGCCTGAAATCGACGAGCTTGCCGTGCTGGCGGAGCTGGTTGAAGCTTACGAGGCGAAGCATTTCCCGATCGAACTTCCAACTCCTATTGAAGCCATCAGATTTCGTATGGAACAGGCTGGGCTCGAGCCACGCGATCTTGAACCGTATATTGGCAGCCGGGGGAAGGTCTCGGAGGTTCTTTCTGGCAAGCAACCTCTTACGCTCGCGATGATCCGTGCGCTCCATACCCATCTCGGTATCCCGGCAGAAGTGCTTGTCGGTGATGTAGGTCCGGCTGGAATCCTACCCGAACCAACTGGCCTCGACTGGGGCCGGTTTCCGATCAATGAAATGGCAAAACGTGGCTGGGTTCGGTCGGTGGCGGCAACAAAGGCCAAAGCTGAGGGGCTAATCGGGGAGTTGATTGCAAGTGCTGGTGGCATGAAAGCGGTGCCTATGCCACTCTGCCGACGCAACGATTCAATGCGCCAAAACGCCAAAACAGACACATACGCGCTCTTGGCCTGGTGCCTGAAATCAATCGCTGTTTCGCAGACACAAAAACTGACCGGGAAGTACGAGTCCGGTTCGATCACGCTCGAGTCGCTTACTGAACTGTCAAAGTTGAGCGCCTACGAGGATGGGCCACAGCGTGCGAAGGATGCATTGTCGAGTTGGGGCGTTCATCTGGTTTGTGTTTCCCACCTTCCAAAGACCTATTTGGATGGTGCTGCTTTGCGGAGCGTCGAGGGCGGGGCCCCCATCGTGGCGCTGACCTTGCGATATGATCGGATCGACAATTTCTGGTTCTCATTACTGCATGAACTTGCCCATGTCGGACGGCATTTCAACGGTGATACCGAGGCATTCGTCGATGACTTTAGCCTTCGTGAGGCTCCGTCAAGGCATGAAGACCCGAGGGAGAATGAAGCCGACGAATGGGCAGAAGAGGCGTTGATTCCGCGCGATACATGGATGTCGTCGGGCTTACGCTCACATGCAAGCTATTCGGGAATTATCGCATTTTCGCAGCGTGTCGGCATCCATCCCGCCATCGTCGCAGGGCGTGTCAGGCATCAAACGCGCAACTTCAGGGCATTCGCTCCACTCTTGGGAACAGGAGAAGTGCGTAAGCAACTGGAGGTAACAGAATAGAAAAAGGGCGAGACTGAGTCTCGCCCTGAAGGAGATCCAGCAAGGTGATGACGCACCCTTGCAGGTGGCCGACCCGAGCCGAACATAGTTTGCAATGCCATTAAGGCGGACGGAATCGGGAAAGCAAGTTCAATCTGCGTCAGTTTGAAAGGAGGCCGCTATGAGCGGACCTTTGAAGCCGGGGACCACTGCTCCCCGTTCTGGACAGTACGAACAGGTGGGGCCCCGTGGCGGACACACAGGCGAAGAACGCACGGTAGTGCGTGGTGAACCTCTTCCGCCGACGCCCAAGCCGGGGATGGGCTATACGCTCGTCGATCCCACCAAGAACGGCGCTGGCCGCAAGTGAACGGGATGCGCCGCAGTTTACTGCGGCGCATTTCTTGACTTGATTGCAAGAACAAAGGCCTGTGTCTCGGTGTTTTGCCGTGACAGATCTCGGCAATAGCAGCACATTCAGAAATACCGAATGGCAAGGCAAACGGAGTTCCGATGAAAGTCTACCCACAAGCCCAAGTAAAAACCCTTGCGGATTGCTGGCCCGGCCAACTCGTTCGAAGCCTCGAGTATGGCCAAAAGGATCGCTTTGGCGTCGTCTTTGAAGCAAAGAATGGTGAACTCCGTGGCATTGTGATGTTGACGGGCGACGTGCCGACGTTCGTCGTTGAGGATCACCCGGAGGAGCTCAATGTTCTAGCCTACAGCGGCGAGGTAGTGTGGGAAATTGACCAAGCCGGGCTTCTTGAAACCAACGCGCGCAGCATTTTCGACAAGATCGGCAGTATTGTCTGCCACAAGGATGGGTGGCTTCTGAATGTCAGTTTGCTTCAGGCAAGCGGAATTTCCGAGAGCAGAATGCAACTAAACCTCGGAACCGGGGTCCTTGAACGATACCAAGAGCGTTTACAGAAGGTTGCGATATTCGGCGGATGGTCTGTCTTCCTTGAAGAGAGAGCCCGCCCAAATGCAGCACGGGTTCCGCTCAGCTGCTTCAAGATTAAAGAATAGGGCGCTCAGAGGTCATGAAGATCTTCTTCTCATACACACATGTCGACGAGCAGTTCTGCGACATGTTGCAAAAACACTTAGCAGCGTTAAAGCACCAAGGTCTGATCGAAACTTGGCACGATCGCCGGATCAGAGCAGGCGATGAATTCGACAACGTGATCGACAGGCAACTCAACGAAGCGCAAGTCATCCTGCTTCTGGTGAGCTCTGACTTCATCGCCTCGCGCTATTGCTATGAAATTGAAATGGCGCGCTCACTGGAAAGACATCGCGCTGGCGAAGCCAGGGTAATTCCCGTCATCCTTCGTCCGTGCGATTGGAAAGAGACTCCCTTTGGGAAACTCATGGCCGCGCCCAAAGATGGGAAGCCCATCAAAGCATGGCCGGATATCGATGAGGCCTTTCTAGATGTTGTAAAGAGAATTAGAGAGGTAATTTCAGATCAACGGAAGAACAAAGTAATCTCGGATAGTCCCTCAAGACCGGTTCTGGCAGAGGCGACTATTGTCGATCGACCGCGATCGGGTAATCTGACGATCCGCAAGGGTTTCAAAGAGGTGGATAGGGAGGATTTTCTCATTAGTTCATATGGATATATTTTCGCCTATTTTCAAAATTCTCTTACGGAGCTAGAAGAACGGAACCCGGAACTCTCGACGCGCTTTCGAAAGACAGACGAAAACCGCTTCACGGCAGTCATCTATCGCAATGGTGACGCTGTCGGCCGGTGCAAAATTAGCTTTACAACCGTGTTTGGTCACTCGATCGGCTTCTCCTACAACGATCAGGCAGCCGACAACAGCTACAACCAAAGTCTGTCTGTTGAGGCGGATGATCAGCACATGTTTTTCCGGCCTATGAACAGCCATATGGGGCGGGGAGATCGAAAGCTCACGCAGGAAGGTGCCGCGGAGCTCTACTGGTCGCTCTTGATCCAGCAACTTCAATAGTTCCGATTATCAATCTGCTTCGAGTTTCGGCGGGTCAACAATAGGTCAACCTGCCTAACTACTTCGTTCCCCGTTTAGACCCGTCGGTTGCGGTTGGCTGCGGCGATTTGCGGTGAGAAACAGATTTCAGATCAAAGGGTTATCGCGTAACCTGCTGAAATCAAAGGAGAAGCGATTTTCCAGGAGATGGGGCTCATAACCTGAAGGTCACAGGTTCAAATCCTGTCCCCGCAACCAAATTCCTTAACGATATCAATGCTATACGCCCCGCTTAACCGCGGGGCTTTTGCATGTCCGCAACCCAAGTCAACAATAGGTCAACAAAACAGCGCAAACTGCGTGCGAGTCCAGTGCCACGTAGTCAACCCAGCATTCAACCGCGTCAAAACGGTGGAAGCCGTGGCTCAAGCGGAAGCCGTCAACTTCAGCCGCTGCGGCCATACAAAGGCCGTTCCAACATATGCTATCGTTACGAGATCAAAGAATCGGGAAAGCTGAGCCAGTGTCGACTAACGATGATTATTTAGAGCCACAGGTAGCAGTTGATGCCTCCGACGTACCGGCCTCCTCTGGCGACTTGCTGAATTCCCGCCCCATTAAGTCTGACGACGATCTCATTCGAGAGTTTGCCGACCTACTGCAACGCAACCCAAATGTGCTAAGTGCCGGTGATATAATCACAATTTCTGGCGGCAAACCCTCCAAGAGATACCTGCCGTTCAATGCCTCCGGCGGGGCGCCGCTGTTCCACCCGCCGAGCAAACTCTTTGAGCGAACCAGCAGCGTCATCACCACCAACCTGAGCTTCAACGAATGGGCCGCCGTGTTCGGCGATGCCAAGTTGACCACCGCCTTGCTAGATCGCCTAGACCCACCGCTGTCACATTCTCGAAACCGGAAACGACAGCTTCCGCTTCACGGCAAGTTCAGCTGCATCCGCCGTCAAGAAAAAGAAGGAGACAACACACATCTCGACCCCAGCATGACCCGAAATCCATAATCAGAGGTGGCTCACTTCTCGTTGAAAAACCCGGCTAAGTTTTGGGTGGAAACCAACATGCACTGCTCCTCGGGAGCATGCGCTGCAAGGAAACTCCAACCTGCGTGCCAACGGCTCAGTGGGTGACGGGACACGGGACAAGCCTTATAGGGCTTGTCCCGTGTCCCGCTCACGCTGCACAATGTGGCGGCGGGACATTTTACAAATTGTCCCGCTTCGTCCCGCATTGCCCCACCTGTCCCAGTCATCTAAGTCTTCTCCCAAAGCGTGGAGTCATGGGTCAGGTATAGGTCGTCTTTGACCACCATTTTGCCTTGATCGACCAGTTCTTTGCGCACCCGCTGAAATGCTTTTTTCTTCGTTTCATCACTTTTACCGGCGTGGTGCTCGTAGAAGGATCGGCGCCATTCTTCAGTGTGAAGGCCCTGAAACACGCCGTCTTGCCAAACGCCGTGTTGGACCGCCGCCGCCTTGTAGGCGGTTAGAGCCATTCTTTGTGCCGGTGTTGCCTTGTCGTCAGCCCCGTGTACATCCGTATGCCGCAACACGGCGCTTTTGCCCCCGTTGAAGAGATCGACACTTTGCAACTCGAAATGGAGCCTCGCAGGCGGTTCGGCATCTTTCATCTTGGTGTTGATCAACTTCACCAAATACCCCTCTTTTTCGACTCGAAACTCAACATCAAGTGCACCTTTCAGGGCCATCGCGCCGCGAGCCCTGTGCTTGTCCATATGCCCAGAATGGTGAACGATCAGCACAGAACATCCTGGGTATCGTGCTCTCAGGTCATCCATTGCGACGATGAATTCCGACATATCCTTGGTATTGTTCTCGTCGCCAGAGCCGAAGTTACGAGCCAGCCTGTCGATAACGATCAAGGTCGGCGTTCCGTGAACAGCTGCCAGCGTGTCAATTGAAGTTGCAACCGCCGATGCGCTGGCACCGTCCAGAAACTGCGCCGCCCGTTCTGACTTGAACAACGGAAGGCTTTTGAGGCTTTGGCTATGGTGGGAACTCCAGGCTGCCATCCGTCTTGCTAACCCGCTATGACCCTCGCCGGCCAGGAGAAACACAGAGCCCTGCTTCACCTTTCGTCCATGGAAACTCAGACCGGATGCAACAGCGAGGCAAATGTCGACCGCGACAAACGTCTTGCCGCTCCCGGGGTCACCAAAAATCAAACCAAGGCTTTCGGTCTCGATCAGCCCATCAACCAGAAATTCAGGGGATCGGTACTCAAGGTCACCAACCGCAATGAAGCGAAACGAGTTCGCTGTTGCCGCTCTTGGAACAGATGTCGGGAAGGACCGATTGGCTGCGTTCCGGTGACTTTCATGGCGCAATGTCTGACCATAGGTGGCAACCGCCGCCTGCACGTTTCCGTCATGCTCGTAATGCACGAAAAGATCAAACGCATCGCCGAATCTAGCTCCTGCTTTGGTCTCTACTCCAAGGCCAGCTGCCGCATCGCTGTTCGAGAGGCTCACCCAATAGTCGCCCAGATCACGTGTTGCGTAGCTACCGCTTGCCTGTTTCGGACTGCGCCAATCGTTTGATTGGCCGGCACGCGTATAGCCGTACCGACCCAGCAGTTCTGCCACTGTGTGGCGCTCGTTGAACACATTGCCCGGAAGGGTATCTGTCGTAGTCGGAGGCGCCGAACGTGCGGTCGTCGCGGCAGCCTTTCGATCTTTTGCTTGTTGCTCAGCCTGCGCCCGCGCCCTGCGGTCCGCATCTCGCCAAGCGATGACGGGATGTTCGAGGGATAGGACGAGCCGCTTTTCTGTAACGTACTGGCACTCATAGAAATCCGTCTGAGGGTTCGGCAAACACACTGGCTGTCCTGTCCTTTGCATGGCCTTGTCGCCGGTAAGGACGCCACCGGTATGAGCTTCCAAAAGGGCAAAGAACGAAGCTTGTGTCTCAAAGAAATCTGAGCCAGACAAGACCTCAGACAACGGCATCAAAGCACGCCATTTGCGATCGTTATGCGTGGCAGACGAGGTGGAATAGATCAAAGCTCTGCATGGCCCGAGCACTTCAGCCAACGCCTGACTGATTTCAGACCGAGCCAGGTTGTTCTGGTCAACATCAAGAACCAGCCAATGGAACTGACCGTCTGTTCGTTGCGCTATGTGCGATCGTGCATCGGCTCTAGTGTAAGTGCTCGGAATGAACCACTGACCATCAGCCTTGGGAACGCGCGCCGATGGCTTCGCGATCAAAGCGAGGATCTCGGAACCAGTGATGGTTGCGTAGTCCATACCTGCCTTGGGATGCGGGTTCAGCCAGCCGTCTGACAAAGTCGGACTGCGTGTGTCGCTCTGACCAAAGCCCGTGGGGAATTTCTGGGTGCTCCCCTTTGATCTCGGAGGAACAGTATTCATGCCGTGTCGCTAGCGCTCGGATTCGAGTGGGAACTCTGCGCAACCACTTCCTCAAAAGTGGCGACCAGTTCCGGCTCAGTGATTGCTTCCCTACGCTCCCATTTGGCGACAGCGGCAGCCTTACACCGCGCGCGGCCTTCTGCGGTCTTCGGTCCGGTCGACAACCCGCCGTGCATGCGACATCGCATTTTGCCCTCCATCGGGCGTTTCTTGCACAGCTCGCCTTTGCGCGTTTTGGCTTTACACACGGTCGGGAAGGTCAAAATCAAATCAGGGACCCCATGGAGCCTCCTGATTTTCGGCCTTCTCTTTTTGAAAAGCCGGACACGCAGCGCCTGCGCTATGCATCTCAGGGCGACCGTCGGAGCGAGGGGCAGGAAATCGACTGCTTCCCAGCGCATGACCGTTGACGGCGAAACGCCGGCATATCTCGCGACCTCGCAAATGCTGGCGCCGTAGCCGAGCCGTGCATTGCGCAGGTCGCTCCCACGAGACTTTCCCTTGATGGCAGGCATATTTTCCCCCACGGCCAATCGTGTTGGCAGGTCCAAAACGGATCAGAGTTTGCGTTCGGCTTTGGCGCGCTCAATGACCGCGAGAAGCTCGGAGTGCGGCCAACGGCTCATGCCGCCCAGTTTGACAGGCTTGGGCAAGGTGCCGATGGCGACCCAGCGCCAGAAGGTCGGGACGCTGCAGCCCAGCACGATCGCTCCCTCGCGGGCTGTGAGCAGGGGGTCGGAGATAGTCATTGCGAACACCTCATAGCGCTTGAAGACTGCAGATATGAGTCGAGGTTGGCCGAACGTCCCCAGATATGAATAGGTGGCGAGGTTATGAAAACCGCCCCCCCTTCTGGACAGAACCGACCCAGGTGTTGTGAGCCGTAATGCAGCGAAAAAACCTAACCACGCGGCGAGAGCACGAATAAGTGGTTGATAATAATGAGCTGAACAGGTGGGTAGGTTAGCGCGAACCGGTCGGTATGTTAGCCGCCAGTTGGTGGTGCTCCGCCCCCGCGCTTCCAATTCACGAGCGTTGCAATACGCTCTTTAGCTGCGGCTGAAAGCGCGGCTTCGCCTCGCCATTCCTTCGGGTTGGCGTCAATCCAGTCTTCGACTGCAGCTTTGGGTCCGCGCCGGAATTTTTGGGTCTCAGCAAGGGCGCGCCAGGCGGTGACTGCCAAGGCCAGCTCCGGTGAAAAATGCTCGTGTGATTGGTCATTGAAGTCTTCTTGAACTAATGGCTCTTCAGGAAAGAAAAATCCCGTTGTATGGCCTCGGCTCCTGAGCCAGATTCTCAGATCCGCAGCTGTAACAACCGCCTGCGCGACGTCAGAATACTCGCCAGTACGAAAATCGTTTGGAATATCGTCGTGGATTATTGCCAACCTAAGCACCTCCTTGGCGGCAGCGAAACCCGGATGGTTGGTTGTTCGCTTTACTTCAATGTATGGACTGTCACGATATGATCCATCTTGAACCTCATCTACTTCGCTCGGGTCACCTCCGGCGATAAGAATTGCTGCGTCCTCAATCGTCAGGTAGGGCCCAAGCCGCCACAAGTGAAGCGGGTCGTTGTTTTTCATTCTACCACCATCTCCAAGACCTTCCCGTTCTGACCCGTCACATGCTCTCCCCAACGCGTCATCACCACACGTCGCTGCTCCAGGTAATCAGTGCGCCGATAGGCCCGCTCCACCGTTCCGCCGACGACATGGCCAAGGCAAGTCTCGGCAACTTCATGCGTCGCGTTCGTCGCCTCTGCCAGCCAGTTGCGCAAACTTGACCGGAAACCATGCGGGCGTTCAACCATGCCCCGGCGCTCCATCAGGCGCGACATGGTCGCGTCCGAGATCACGCCCTTGCGGATGCTGGGGAACAGGTAGCCGTCACGTGCGAGAGGCTTGGCCTGTTCGATGATGGCCAGCGCGGTGGGGGACAAGGGCACGCGGAAGTCGGGGGACGCGTCACGACGCCCCTTCATCCCCTCGCCAGGTATGGTCCAGACATCACCGTCGATCTGCTCCATGCGCAAGAACCGCAAAGGGGCGGACCGAACGCCCGTCAAGATGAGAAGTCTCAGGGCAAGGTGTGTAATGCTGCCGTCCGAGAGGCTGGCGTAGAAAGCAGGTACCTCTTGCCAGGGCACCGAAGGGACATGGGCGACCTTGTGCCGCTGCTTGCCCAAGAGAGCCTTGGCCTTGTCTGTGGCCTGCAAGTCGACATCGAGGCCGAGCGCTGCGCCATGCATCAGGCAGATGCCGAGGCGGTTGAGGGCTTTCTTGGCGGTATCAGCCTTGCTGTGCCAGATCGGCGCAAGGGCATCACGAATGTCGGTTTGATTGATTTCGGCGACCGGAACTTTGCCCAGCTTGGGCAGAACGTAGAGCTTGAGCGGGGTCCACCAGCGCCCGGCCTTGCCATCACCCTTCAACTCGGCCTTGCGACTTTCGAAGGCATCGGCGGCGATATCGCTCAGGACGTGCAGGTTGCGCATGGCCTCACGGCGTTCTTTCTCGCGCTGCTTGATCGGGTCGACGTCCTGGGCCGCAAACGTGCGCCATTTGGCCGCCGACTCGCGCGCATCTTTAAGCGAAAGCGTCGGATAGGAACCGAGACCCATTTCGCGCCGTCGCCCGTGGACCGTCACCCGCAAGACCCATTGCGCGCTGCCTGATGGTTGCTTTACGAGCCAAAGCCCGCCACCGTCGGAATGCTTACCCTGCCGAGCACCCTTCACCTCGGCGGCGCTCATTCTGCTCAGGGTGTGACCCGTCATCTATCAACCTTTTTATCCTCCTTTGACGGTAGGACGAAAGGAGACAGATTGAAAGTGCCTGATTGGAAGAAAGACACGGTTTCGCTGGGTCTTTAACGCACGGGCAGCGAACTGATGGTAACTGAGAACGATCAGTACCGCGATATTGGTGCCTTCGTGGCCGTCTCTGGGCACCACTTAACGCATTGAAATATTGGCGCGAACCTCGGGTGAGTGAATTCCATTCCTTGTCTTGGCTTGGGTTATGGGCGTTTGTGTGGCGGCGAGAGTTGCTCCAAGCTTTGACGTCAGTCCCATCCCGGTGCTACCACCCGTCGGCATGATGAACCGTACGACCGGCCAGCAGCGTCAGAAGAACTTGCGTTTCGCTGATATCATGCACGTCGCAAGTGAAGATATCCCTGTCGAGCATGATGAGGTCAGCGAATTTGCCGACCCCGAGGCTGCCCGAGTCCGCACTGCGCCAAGCGGCCGCTGCGGCGTTTACGGTGTAGCCCGCAACTGCTTGTGCCCGGGTCAGGCGCTGTTCAGGAAGGAATTCAGCGGCGTTTCCCACCCGGCGTGAGGGTTGTCGCGTGACGGCGGTTTCGATGATTTCGAATGGGTTCAGCGTTGACACCCCCCAGTCGGATGAAAGCGCCATCCGAGCCCCGGCGTCCAGCAGCGACCGGAAGGCATAGATCCATTTTGCCCGCTGCGGCCCGACAACCGGGATCGCCATGTCGTCGATTGACACCTCATGGTACGCCCACAGCGGCTGTACATTGGCCATCACGCCAAGCTGCCTGAAACGCGGGATGTCGGCGGGATCGATGAACTGGATATGCGCAATCTGGTGCAGGCCCGGCCAGGCGCCGTTCGCCCCTAGTGCCGCTTGCATACCGTCGAGGGCGGCGCGCGTTGCAAGATCACCGATGGCGTGCACATGGATCTGGAACCGGGCCGCGTCAAACGCCGTGAACATCTCGGTGATCTGCGCGGGCGCGAACATCAGGGGCGCGTTGCCGCCGGTTGCGTCCGCATAGGGCTCGATCATCGCGGCGGTACGGTTTTCGATCACGCCGTCCAGAAAGAATTTGGCCGAATGCACGCGAAACAGCCCCGCCGTGCTGCCTGCGCGAAAATCCGACAGTCGCTCGACCGCTTGGGGCGTGGTGTCGGACGGCTTGACAAGTGCGGTTGCTGCGACGCGCAGGGTCAAGGCATCCGCCCGTGCCAGCGCCTGATAGACCCGAACGTGGCGGTCTTCGACCTTGGCGTCGATGACCCCGGTCAGCCCATGGCGATTGGCCAGCGCCATTGCCCATTTGACCCCATCGGTAAATGCCGCATCAGTGGGGGCCGGCATGCGGGCCTCGACCATCGGGATGGCGAGTTCATAGAGCAGCCCCGTAGCCTCGCCCGTTGCGTCGCGCACGATCTGGCCGCTGTGGGGATCGGGTGTCGCGGTGTCGATGCCCATTGCCGCAAGTCCCCGTGAATTCAGGCAGGCATTATGCCCGTCAGAGGCGACGATCAGGCATGGCCGGTCGGGCACTGCCCGGTCAAGCACCTGGCGCGTCAGATTGTGTGCGCCAAACAGGCCGGAATGCCAGCCGGTCCCATTGACCCAAGACCGGTCGTGGGTTGCCGCAAAGGCAGCAAGCGTGGTGACCAGCTCTTGCGTCATCTTAGCCGACGAAAGGTCCGCGTTTTGTGAATAGTCCTGCCCGCTGTCTTGCAGATGGATATGGGTGTCCTGAAATCCCGGCAGCACAAGCCGCCCACCCGCGTCGATGATATCGGTGCCGGGTTCGGCCAATGCCCGGATGTCTTCGTTCGATCCCAGTGCGGCAACACGGCCTCCCACAACTGCCAGCGCCTGCGCGTTGGGTGTAAGCGGGTCCATCGTCACGATGTTGGCATTGATCACGACAATTTGCGTCAGGGGCATGGTTCGACCTTGGTATCGGATGCCTCCGCAGACTGTGCCGCCGGATCAGGCCTTGGCGCGCTCTACATAGGAATTGTCTTCGGTGGACATCACGATCTTCGTTCCGGCACTGATATGGGCGGGCACCATCACGCGCAGGCCGTTCGACAGGATCGCCGGTTTGTAGGACGACGACGCGGTCTGCCCCTTCATGACTGGTTCGGTTTCTGCAATCTCTACGGTGACCTTGGTCGGCAATTCGATTGCAATCGCGATACCTTCGTGGGTTTTCAAGGAAACCCGGATGCCATCCACCAGAAATACCTTCTGGTCGCCGACAACATCAGTCGATACCGCAACCTGTTCGTAGGTGTTGGGTTCCATGAAGTGAAACCCTTCGCCGTCTTCATAGAGAAAATCATAGTCGCGATCATCGATCTGGGCGCGTTCGACCTGTTCGGTGGTGCGCCAGCGTTCCGAAACCTTCACGCCGTCCGAAATTCGGCGCATGTCGATTTGGGTAGTCGGGGTGCCCTTGCCGGGGTGAAAATTCTCTGCCGTCAGGACGACGTAAAGACGCCCTTCAAGATCGACAACATTTCCTTTGCGCAGACTGGACGCGATGACTTTCACGGAAGCTTCCTTGTGATGCAGGCGCGCGCCGCGTAAGGAAGCGCGCAGTTGCCGATGGGGTTAGCCTATCTTGCCAGAAATCTCCAGCCGAAAGCCGCTTTGACATGACAGCGCCCCGCACCAATGCTGCAACGCCGTGGTGGACGCCCGCAGTTCATGCCGACCGACGCCCGCTTTTGTTGGCCCGCAACCGCATTCAGGCCGGTCTGCGCGGCTATCTGGCTGCGGAAGGGTTTATCGAGGTTGATCCGGCGGCTTTGCAGGTGTCGCCCGGGAATGAGGCGCATCTGCACGGGTTTGCCACGCAAGCCATTGGTAATGAAGGCGTATCACGGCCGATGTACCTGCACACCTCACCTGAATTTGCGATGAAAAAGCTGTTGGCGGCAGGGGAGGCTCGGATTGCGTCCTTCGTGCACGTCTGGCGCAACCGGGAACGGGGGCCGCTGCACAGCCCGGAATTTACTATGCTGGAATGGTACCGGGTCGGCGAGGCGTATGCTGTGCTGATGCACGATTGCGCGGCCATGCTGCGCCTGGCGGCAGATGGGGCTGGCGCAAAACTGCTGCGCTATCGGGATCGGGTCTGTGATCCGTTCGCAGAATTTGAACGCGTAAGCGTGGTTGAGGCGTTTCAGCGTTACGCGGGCATTGATCTGCTGTCGACCATTGCACCCGACGGATCGACGGATGCCGAGGCGCTTGGGGCGGCGATGGATGCAGCGGGAATAAAACGGGCCGCTGACGATACTTGGTCTGATATGTTAAGTCGCGCTTTGGTGGAAAAAGTGGAGCCTAATCTGGGCCTTGGGCGGATGACAGTGCTGGACCGCTATCCCGCCGCTGAAGCTGCCCTTGCGCGGCCTGTTGCGGATGACCCGCGTGTGGCAGAGCGGTTTGAAGTTTATGCCTGTGGCGTGGAGTTGGCGAATGGGTTTGGCGAATTGACCAATGCAGCCGAGCAGCGCCGTCGTTTTGGGCTTGAGATGGATGAAAAGCAGCGCGTTTACGGCGAGCGTTATCCGGTGGACGAAGACTTTTTGGCAGCACTTGCCCTGATGCCCCTTGCCAGTGGCATTGCGCTGGGGTTTGATCGTTTGGTGATGCTGGCAACGGGTGCGCCGCGCATCGATGACGTGATCTGGACGCCGGTAGCGGGTTCATAGGCGGCCAGCTTTAGCGCGGCTTGGCGGTCGATTGGCCGAGGGTCACTTGCGGCTTGATCTCGATCACCTTCTCAGTCGTTTGGCTGTCTGACGCCAATTCCGAGATTATCAATTCGGCAGTCTGCCGCCCGATGTCGCGCGGAAACGGATTTACGGTGGTAATCGTCGGCACCGAAATGGCGGCAATTTCGTAGGCGCCAAATCCGGCGATTGCCATTTGATCTGGCACAGATACGCCGCGCCGCATGCATTCGGTCAGGGCCCCGAAGGCGGACAGGTCTGACACGCAAATGACGGCTTCGGTATCTGGCATCTGGTCCAATAGTTTGCCCATAGCGACCGCGCCTTCGCACATTGAAATGGGCGGCTGTCCTGCACCGACAAGGCGGCTTGCATCCAATTTGTGCTGCTGCATGGCGGCGATGTAGCCGCGCCGGCGGTCGGCACCACGAGTATCGCCACCTGTATCGCCGCCGATAAAGGCTATGCGAGTAAATCCTTGATTTACAAGATGATCCACCAGCGCCAGCATGGTTGCGGCATTGGAAAATCCGACAACATGGCCTATGGGCGTCTCGGGCAAATCCCAGGTTTCAACGACGGGGATACCAGCGTTCGACAACAGCCGCCGGGTGCGAACGGTGTGTCGCCCACCGGTGACAACAATTGCCTCTGGCCTGCGTCGAAGCAGTTGTTCGACAAGGTGTTCTTCTTGCTGGATGTCGTAGTTCGTGTAGCCCAGCAAAACCTGCAAACCCACCTCGGCAAGACGTTCCGACAGCGCGCCGACGGTGTCAGCGAAGTTGGCATTGTTAATCGACGGGATGGTTACGGCAATAAAACCCGATCGCTGCGAGCGCAGGTTGGATGCCGTAGTATCAAACACATAGCCCATTTCCTCGGCAGTTTTGCGGATAAGATCGCGCGTGTCAGCACTCACCGACGCGTCTCGCTTGAAGGCCCGGCTGACGGTCATCACCGACACCCCGGTGGCCTTTGCCACGTCTTTCATTGTCGGTGGTTTTTGCATGGGTGCTTTGGTGTTGTTATCGTGACCAACGTTATCGGGCGGCACTGGCTGCAATGCAACCGCGTCATTCGGCTATGGCCGCGCCATCCGGTCTTTTCCCGTCTTGGCCAGCAACTCTGCCAAAATTTCCTGCGGGGTTTGGTCGATATCGACGGTTACCGCATGTTCATCGTCGGTGGGTGGTTCCAACGTTGCAAGCTGACTGTCCAACAAGTTTGGCGGCATGAAATGGCCGGTGCGGGCGGCCATCCGTTTGGCCAGAACGTCGCGTGATCCGGTTAGGTGCAGGAACATGACGGGTCTGCCAGCCTCAGCGCGGATCAGATCGCGGTAGCGCCGTTTCAGGGCTGAACAGCCGATGACGATGGGGCCGGTATCACCGCGCAGGGACTGGCCGACTTTGACCAACCAAGGGGCGCGATCTTCGTCAGTCAGGGGGTGGCCTGAGGCCATTTTTGCGCGGTTCGCGTCGGGGTGAAGATCGTCACCGTCGATGAATTTTCCACCGATGGCAGCGGCAAACGCGGTGCCGATGGACGATTTACCACAGCCAGAAACCCCCATGATAACAGAGCATTCCGTCATAGCGATGCAGTGATGCCGCCGTCGACATAAAGGATGTGGCCGTTTACAAAACTTGATGCGGCGGAGGCCAGGAATATGCAGGCGCCGACCAGTTCTTCGACGTTGCCCCAACGCCCGGCGGGGGTGCGTTTTTCCAGCCAAGCGGTGAAAGTGGGGTCGGCCACCAGGGCGGCGTTCAGGGGGGTATTAAAATAACCTGGTGCGATGGCGTTGCATTGCAAGCCGTACTTCGCCCAGTCGGTCGCCATGCCTTTGGTCAGGTTTCCGACGGCACCTTTGGTTGCGGTGTAAGGGGCAATTCCGGGGCGGGCCAGGGCAGTCTGGACGGAAGCTACGTTGATGATTTTGCCAGCTTTGCGAGTGATCATGTGGCGGGCGACGGCTTGGCCGACATGGAAAACGCTTGCGATATTGGTCTGCAAAAGGCGTTCGAATGCGTCGGCGGGGAAGTCTTCTAGCGGGCCGCGATGTTGCATTCCGGCGTTGTTGACGAGGATATCAATCGGGCCTTTGGCGGCTTCAAAGTCGTCGATGGCGATGCGGACTAAAGCGTGATCTGTGGTATCAAAGGCTAGTATCTCAACGGCATAGCCTTCCGCACGCAGGGTGGCTGCAGCGGCGTCCAACTTGTCGGCGTCGCGTCCGTTCAGCACGATGTTTGCCCCAGTGGCGGCCATGCCACGGGCCAAGGCGAAGCCAATTCCTTGCGATGATCCGGTGATCAGGGCGCGTTTTCCGGTCAGGTCAAACAATGCTAGACTCATCCGGACAATCCTTCTTTTGGCTCGACAAAGCATCTGCGTCGGCTATATATGTTAACGATAACATGCCGTTGTCAAGCGCAGAGCGAATACCCCCGGTTTCCCATGAGGCGCAGATGAGATCCATAGTCATTCACGCGGCAAAAGATCTGCGGATTGAAACCCGCGAGGTGCCGGAACCTGGGCGGGGCGAGGTGCAGATCGCGCTGGCGGCCGGGGGGATTTGCGGGTCTGATCTGCACTATTTTCTGCATGGCGGGTTTGGCGCGATACGGCTGCGCGAGCCGATGATCCTTGGGCATGAGGTGTCTGGACATATCACGAAACTGGGTGATGGCGTGGCTGGACTGCGGGTTGGGCAACTGGTTGCAGTGTCGCCTTCGCGGCCATGTTACGTGTGCACCTTCTGCACACTGGGCGTACATAACCAGTGCCTACAGATGCGGTTTTATGGCTCTGCCATGCCCTTTCCGCATATTCAGGGCGCGTTCAGCGACGTGCTGGTTGCCGATGCGCGCCAATGTGCCCCGGCAGACGGTTTGACGCCCGGCGAGGCGGCGATGGCGGAACCGCTGGCGGTGACCCTGCACGCCACAAAAAGGGCGGGAGAGATGCTGGGCAAGTCGGTTCTGGTGACGGGATGTGGGCCGATTGGGATGCTGTCGATCCTTGCTGCGCGGCGGGCGGGGGCGGATTTAATTGTGGCCACGGACCTCAGCGATTTCACCCTTGCGATGGCGAAACAGGCGGGGGCGGATGAGGTGATCAATACGGGCACCATGCCGGACGGATTAGAAAAGTTCACGTCCAACAAAGGCACGTTCGATGTGCTGTACGAATGTTCGGGGGCGGCTCCGGCGTTGATCGGGGGGATCGCTGCGGTGCGGCCGCTGGGCACGATTTTGCAACTGGGCTTGGGCGGCGATATGACGTTGCCGATGATGGCGATTACGGCGAAGGAACTTTCGCTAAAGGGATCGTTCCGTTTTCATTCCGAATTTGCAGTGGGGGTCAGCCTGATGCAAAAGCGGTTGATCGATGTGAAGCCGCTGATCACGCAGACGCTGCCGTTGGCCGATGCGGTAGCGGCGTTTGAGATTGCCAGTGACCGGCGGCGGGCGGTGAAAGCGCAGATCAGCTTTAACTGATCAGACCGTTTCTCCCGGGACCAGCCGAGTTGGGATGACAGTCACGTCCGGCACAGGATCGCCGCGCAGTCTGCCGATCAAAACCTCGGCTGCGGTCCTGCCTAGGCGGGTTGTCGGGATGACGGTGGTCGTCAGGCGGCGCGGCTGGATCGAAGCCGCCTCCATGCCGCCCCATCCGGCGACGCCGATATCACCCGGCACCGACATGCCGCGCGTGGTGAGCCACGCCATGCCGCCGATGGCCATTTCGTCATCCTGGAAATACAGCGCGTCTAGGTTTGGGTTGCGGCTGACTATGGTTTCGGCGCCGTAGTAACCCGCGTAGAAGCCGGGTTGGTCGTGCAGCACCTCTTGATCGGCCAGTTTTGAGCCGCCATCGCGGAGGGCTGCGGAAAAGCCCTCGGCACGGGTGCGACCGGTGGTTTGGCGGTGGGCCAATGCGCCCACATAACCGATACGTTGCCTGCCCCGGCTGATCAGGTGGCGGCCCATTTCGTAGCCGTTATCATAGTGCGAAAAGCCGACCGAGACGTCGATTGGTTGGGTGTTCAGATCCCAGATTTCGACGACCGGCACAATAAGATCGCGCAGCAGGGCGAGAGTACCGATTGTGTGACGCCGACCGACTAGAATGACACCGGCAGGCTGCCATGACGCCAAGCTGCGCAACCATTCCTCTTCTTCATCGGGCAGCTGATCGTTGCTGCCGATCATTGTCTGGTAGCCAAGCCGGGTCAGCGTGGCGTTGATCGCGGCAAGGGTGGAGCCGAACAATTGCGAGGTGAAACGCGGCACGCAGACGCCGACCAAAGTAGATGATTTGCCGGGGCCAAAGGCAGCGGCAAGGCGGTTTGGCAAATAGCCGAGGCGGGCTACTTCAGCCATGACGCGGGTGCGGGTGTCTTCGGAAAAGCCAGAGGCATCGCGCAACACGCGGCTGACGGTCATCTTGGAAACGCCTGCGGCGCGGGCGACTTCTTCCAGACCTGCTTTGGTTGGTTTTGGCATTCTGCTTTGTCTGACGGTGCCGGGTTTGATGGCCGTATGTTATCGTTAACTTGTTGCTTGACTCAAGGGCTGAGTCGGAGAATGATTGTTACGTTACCGGTAACGCATGCCTGATCGGTAACATAGGGAGGAAATCGCATGACGCCGACGGATGGTCTATTCTTTGACCAGATCACTAAGACGTTCGGCGGCACCCATGCGTTGCGCAGTGTTTCTTTGCGGGTTGGACGTGGCGAGATTGTTGCGTTGCTAGGCGAAAACGGCGCGGGAAAATCGACGCTGATCAAGGTTCTGGGCGGCATTCATGCGCCCGATAGCGGCCATGTGAGCGTGGATGGCGCGCCTTATAAGCACATAGCGGGCAAGGTGAATGCACGGCAAGCGGTGGCGTTTATTCATCAGGACTTGGGCCTGATTGAATGGATGAGCGTTGCCGAAAATATTGCTTTGGCAATAGGTTATAAAAAAAAAGGTTGGCGGATCGATTGGCCCGCGACCGAAGATGTCGCGCGTAAGGCACTGGCTTTGGTGGATGCGGATTTCAGCCCGACAACGCGGATAGCGAACCTGTCACGCACCGAGAAATCTCTGGTTGCGATTGCGCGGGCTTTGGCGGTGAAATGCGATTTTCTGGTGCTGGATGAACCGACCGCCAGCCTGCCTGCGGATGAGGTGGAGCGGCTGTTTGCGGCATTGCGACAGTTGCGGGCCAAGGGTGTGGGGATGATTTACGTCTCGCACCGGTTGGATGAGATTTTCAAGATTGCCGATAGGGTAGCCGTGCTGCGCGATGGCCAGATGGTGGGGATGCGGGACATCGCGCATACCAGCCCGGAAGATCTGGTCAGCCTGATTGTCGGCCGCAAGGCGCGGGACATTGTTCGGCCGGATGCGCTGGCAGGGGATGCGGTTTTGCAGGTCAAGGGGCTGCGGACCTACATTGCCGGGCCGGTGGATTTTGTGGTGCAGCGCGGCGAGATGCTGGGGCTGGTGGGCCTGCGCGGCGCGGGGCATGAAGACATCGGACGTAGCCTCTACGGCTTGTTGGAACACGCCGGTTCCGTGCAGCTTGACGGTAGCGCGCCTGATCTTTCGTCGCCCCGCACTGCGATGCTTTCGGGAATTGGTTTTGTGGCGCGGGACCGGGTGGTCGAGTCTATCGCGCCTGCGTTGAGCATCCGGGAGAATGCGTTTCTTAACCCCGAGGCGACGGGGCGCGGGCTGTTCGCGTTTCAGGCAACTGGGACGGAAGAGGCGCGGGCCATGGAGCTTGGGGCGCGGGTCGGACTATCACCGAATGACCCGACGCTGGCGATCGAGGCGCTGTCGGGCGGCAATCAGCAAAAGATCGTGGTGGGGCGCTGGCTGGATACGAAGCGGCGGTTCTTGATCGCCGAAGACCCGACGGCGGGCGTCGATGTGGGGGCCAAGGCCGAGATTTATCAGCTGCTGTACGACGCGATGGCAAGCGGCATGGGGGTGCTGATCGTCTCGACCGATTTTGAAGAAATTGCCAACATTTGCCACCGGGCGCTGGTGTTCAGCCGGGGGCAGATGGTGGCGGAATTGACGGGCGTGCAACTGTCTACTGAATCGCTGATCCAGGCCGCATCGGCCGGGGACACCGCCTGAGAAGGACCACAGATGAACTCGATTGAATCAGATGCGCTGGAGCCGACAAAGGACGAGCTGAAGGACTTGTCACTTGTTAGGCGGATGATCCGGCTGGCCCCGGTTTATGGACTGGTGATCTTGATGGTCGCCTTGATCGTGCTGTTTTCGGTACTGCTGCCGACGACGTTTCCGACGCTGCTGAATGTGCGGGCCATCCTGTCGGACAAATCAATTATCGCGATCTTGTCTTTGGCGGCGATGATCCCGATGGTAGCCGGGCGCATTGATCTGACTGTCGGCTATGGCATTGTTTTGTGGCATATTCTGGCGATTTCGTTGCAGACCAACTTTGGCTTTCCATGGCCGGTGGCGGTGCTGACGGTGGTGGCTCTGGGGGCGCTGACCGGGGTTTTGAACGGCTTTCTGGTCGAGATTGCCAAGATTGATGCATTCATTGCGACGCTCGGCACTGGCACTGTGCTTTATGCGCTGGCGCTATGGCATACCGGGGGACGGCAGATCGTTGGCGTTGTGCCGGACGGGTTTTACGCGCTGAACGGGACGTTCGTGTTCGGGCTGCCAATCACCGGGTTTTATGTGATGGCGATTGCCTGCGCGATGTGGCTGATTTTGGAATACACGCCGATTGGGCGGTATCTCTATGCCATCGGGGCCAACCCGAAAGCGGCGGCGCTGAACGGCATTCCGACCCGGAAATTTGTAGTGGGGGCGTTTGTCGCCTCGGGCACTTTAGCGGCGGTTGCGGGTGTGCTTTTGGCATCCAAGCTGCGCATCGGGCAAGCGTCGGTAGGGCTGGAGTTTTTGTTGCCAGCACTGGTTGGGGCGTTTTTGGGATCGACCACCATCAAGCCGGGACGCGTGAACGTCTGGGGCACGATCATTGGCGTTACCATTCTAGCAGTCGGGATTTCGGGTATCCAGCAATTCGGCGGATCGTTCTGGGTCGAACCGCTTTTCAACGGCTCTACGTTGCTGATCGCAATTGGCATCGCAGGATACGCGCAGCGCAAGAAAGGTGCTGCACGCAAGTAAACTAAAAATCAAAACGGGAGGAAAACCTATGCAAAAACGTAGCTTTATGAAGACTATACTGGCCACCACGATGATCGCGGGTCTTGGGCTGCCATCTTTCGCCCAAGACGCGGCCTTTGATGGCCCAACGACGGGGCCGGTTGCAGCGGAAAGCAAGACGATTGTCGTTCTGGCGGGCGATCTGAAGAACGGCGGCATTCTGGGTGTGACCACCGGCGTTGAGGAAGCCGCCGCCAAGATCGGCTGGACCGTTCGTGTGCTAGACGGCGCGGGATCGGTTCAGGGGCGGACGGCGGCCTTCGGCCAGGCCATGGCATTGCAGCCTGACGGGATCATCATCAACGGTTTTGATGCGGTCGAGCAGCAGGCGGCCATTGAAGGCGTCGCGGCGGCAAAAATTCCCATGGTGTCTTGGCATTCGGGGCCGAAAATAGGCTGTGACGCGCCGGGCGGGATCTTTGCCAACGTGTCGACCGATGCGATGACAGTTTCCGAGACGGCGGCAAAATGGGCGATGGAGGATGGTGGCGCAAATGTTGGCGCGATTATCTTTACCGACTCGACCTATCAGATCGCAATCGACAAGGCGGATCGCATCAAGGCAACCATCGAGGCGATGGGCGGTACGGTACTGGAGTATGTCGATACGCCGATTGCCGACACGTCGTCCCGCATGGGGCCGCTGACCACGACGCTGTTGCAGAAGTACGGCGAGAAGTGGACCCATTCACTTGCGATCAACGATCTGTATTTCGATTTCATGGGCCCTGCGCTGGCGGCGGCAGGTATCGATGGCAAGGCAAATCCCAAGGCTGGTTCTGCAGGCGATGGGTCGGAGGCTGCGTTCCAGCGCATTCGGTCAGGGCAGTATCAGGCGATTACGGTAGCCGAACCGTTGAACTTGCAGGGCTGGCAGCTGGTGGACGAGTTGAACCGAGCGGTTTCCGGCGAGCCGTGTTCTGGCTACATTACTGCACCCGCGCTGGTGACCGAAGAAGGCTTGGCAGCGTCCGGCGACAGCAACCAGTTTGATCCGGCAAACGGCTATCGGGACGCGTATGCCAAAATCTGGGGCAAGTAAGCACCAATCAATGCGAGATTTGGCCGGGCAGTCGAAAGGTCGCCCGGCCGACGCATGGGACACGCCAATAAGTCCGCCACGGGTCAAAGACTCTCCAGAAACGCGATCAGCGCATCGCGGTCCGGTTTCGCCAGATCGATCACCGCGTTGCGAGAGGCTTCTGCCTCGCCACCATGCCAAAGGAGTGCCTCCAGCAAATTGCGTGCACGGCCATCGTGCAAGAACCGGGTGTGGCCGCTTACGGTTTCCGTCAGGCCGATGCCCCAAAGCGGCGGGGTGCGCCATTCCCGGCCAGTAGCGCGGGCTTCGGGGCGGTTGTCGGCCAAGGCTTCGCCCATGTCATGCAGCAACAGATCGGAATAGGGCCAGATCAACTGCGCACTTTGTTCCGGTTGCTCCGCAAGCCCAGTGGTCGCGAATTTCGGCCGGTGGCAGGCAGGGCAGCCAAGCTGGTAGAACGCTTTCTTGCCGGCAAGCACCTGTGGATCATCAGTGTTGCGGCGTGCGGGCACACCGAGGTTGCGGGAGTAGAACACAATCAGATCAAGGCTTTCAGCATCAACCTCCAGCCCGTCGTGCAGACCGGGCCGTTGCCCGCTGGGCGCGGTGATGCAAGCCGTCTGCACAGTCGTACAATCGCCGGACGGGGTCGGGAAAACCGTCGTCGATAGCCCCATATCGTCTGCAAAGGCGGCAGCGGATTGGTGGCGGATGTTCGGCGAGGCGGCCTTGTGGCCAAAGCGGCCAAGCATCGGTGCCTGATGTTCCTTCGACCATACAACGTTGGCGCGCCCGGAAATCCCGTCGCCGTCGGCATCATTTTCATCGGCATTGGCAAGGATGTCGGCTTCGGGAATCGCTTCCAGCAGCCCCAGCCCGATCATCTGCGGGGCGATGCGGGGTGACAGCATGATATCGGGATGCAGCGGGCCATACTGGGGCTCTGCCACACCGTAGGTGGGGCTCTGGAGGGTCACGATGCTGCCGTCCGACAAGAGGACCGGCAGCGAGGCATAGCTGACCGTCATCCTCCCTTCGGCTGTCTGGCCGGGACTCGCGAAATCCTGCAGTTGCGCACCATAGGTCGGGTCGGGCAAAGTGGCCAGATAGCCCGCGATCCCGCCCGGCGACGGCCCACCGGGAACAGCAAGCCGCAGGACCATCGACATGGCACTTCCGCCCGGTTGCGGCGGATGGCCGCGCCCGTCTTTCAGATGGCAGTGCTGGCAGGCCCGCGCATTGTACAGCGGCCCAAGCCCGTCAGAGGCCAGGGTGGCGGCAGGTGCTGCAACCCAGTTCTTGCGAAACAGCGCCCTGCCGTTCTTGAAAGCCAACATGCGGCCAGGTTCGATATTGGCAGAGGGGTAGGAAAAGGCATCGTCGCCGTCGCGGACCGGAACGGTGGCGGCACCGCCGGGCAGGTCCTCGGATGGCTCTGGCGCAGTGAAATCCGTGGTCGGGCGAACGGTGGCCTGGTCAAGGGCAGCCTCGGCCATGGACGCCGACGGCACCATCAGCAGACAGGCGGAAATCAGAATGACAGGTCTTCGCATCGGTCTGCTCATGCCGTGATTGTCAAAGTCGGGCTTCAGGTGCGGGTACCGACGAAACGCTGTTGCCAGTCTGCACGTTCTTCATCGGTGATCTTGCGGAACAGGTTATCTGGCACAGTGAAGGCGTGGCCGGCGGGCAATGCGTCCAGACAGGCCGCAACATCTTCGGGCCATGTCCAATCAGCAGATCCCATGGCCTGCATCATGGTTGCCGATGCGTCGGGAATGAAGGGGCGCGAGATGATGGCGTAAAGCCGGATCAGGTTCATCGCAAGGCGGATCATCGCGGCGGCCTGTTCGGGGTCGGTTTTCACGACCGTCCACGGGGCGGCGGCTTGCAGATATTCGTTGCCTGCAACCCAAAGTCCGCGCAACTCGGCAGCGGCCTTGCGCACTTCCATCGCCTCCATGAAGCCTTCGTAGGCTCTGAGTTTTTGCGTAAGATCGGCGAGAAGCGCAGTTTCGCGATCCCCCAAAGTGCCCCCACCGGGAATGGTATCGCCGAATTTGGACAGGCCGAATTTGGTTACCCGGCTGACCAGGTTGCCAAGCACATCGGCCAGATCCTTGTTGACCGAGGCTTGAAAATTTTCCCAGGTAAATTCGCTATCGGCACTTTCGGGCGCGTGCGACAACAGCCACCAGCGCCAGTAATCAGGCGGCAGGATCGACAGCGCCTGATCCATAAAGATCCCGCGGCCCTGGCTGGTGGAAAACTGGCCGCCGTCATAATTGAGGTAGTTGAACGATTTGATGTAATCGACAAGCTTCCACGGCTCGCCCGAGCCCATGATGGTGACGGGGAAGCTAAGGGTATGGAAAGGCACGTTATCTTTGCCCATGAATTGCACATAGCGGACGTCGTGCGCGCCTTTGTCGGTCCGCCACCAGCGTTCCCAATCGGCTTCGGTCTTGCCATTGGTATCGGCCCATTCGGCGGCGCAAGCGATATATTCGATCGGCGCGTCGAACCAGACGTAGAAAACCTTGCCCTCCATCCCTGGCCAAGGAAACTCGCCCCGCTGCACCGGCACACCCCAATGCAGATCACGGGTGATGCCTCGGTCCTGCAGACCGTCGCCATCGTTCAGCCATTTCTTGGCGATGGACGTCGTCAGGATCGGCCAGTCTTTCTTGCTGTCGATCCATGCCTCCAGTTTGTCGCGCAGGGCGCGCTGGCGCAGGTAAAGATGCGTGGTTTCCCGCACTTCCAGATCGGTTGCCCCGGAAATGGTGGACCGCGGGTTGATCAGATCGGTCGGATCAAGCTGCTTGGTGCAATTTTCACATTGGTCGCCGCGCGCTGCATCGTAACCGCAATTCGGGCAGGTGCCGGTAATGTAGCGATCCGGCAAAAAGCGGTTGTCGGTGATCGAAAACATCTGCTTTTCCGACCGTTCCTCGATCAGCCCGGCATCGTACAGTTTGCCCGCGAAATGCTGGGTCAAGCGGTGATTGCGCTGGCTGGACGAGCGGCCGAAATGATCGAACGACAGGCGGAAACCATCAGCGATACCTTTCTGGACCGCGTGCATCTGGGCGCAAAACTCAGCAACCGGCTGGCCTGCTTTGGCGGCGGCAAGTTCCGCCGGGGTGCCGTGTTCATCGGTGGCGCATAGAAACATCACCTCATGACCGCGTCCGCGCATGTAGCGGGCGTATAGATCGGCAGGCAACTGGCTGCCCACCAGATTGCCCAAGTGCTTGATCCCGTTGATATAGGGGATGGCAGATGTGATCAGAATTCGTGCCATGACGCGCCTTTCGTGGTCTTCCGACCTCCTTTAGCGCAGCGGCGGACGAAGGGCCAGACCGCTGTGCCGTGGTGCATTCGCGGCGGGGCAAAGAGTGGACGCTAGCTTTTGCCTTTGATCATGCGGGTCAGGGTGCCGTCGCCTTCGATCTGGCGTTTTAGGGCGGCCAGGACGTGAATGATGATCAGGCCGATCAGAACTGTTGTCAGCGCCTCATGCACCTCAAATCCGCGTTCTTCCCATAGCTCTGATACTGGGGCGATGGGGGGCAGAATCCAGCGGTCAAAGAGCATGACATCAAGTCCGGTGGCGGAGCTGGCGAACCAGCCTGACACCGGGATAGCGATCAGTAACAGGTAAAACACCACATGGGCTGCGCGTGCCGCGCGTGCTTCCCAAGCGCGAGGCGGGCCAATGGGGGGCGGGGGCGGGCTGATACGGTGCCAGATCAGGCGGGTCACGGCCAGCGACAGGATGATGATGCCAACGGTTTTGTGCAGCCCGTACAACCAAAGGGTCGATAGATCGGGCTGCATGTCGGCGATGACCGTGCCAAGCGCCAGCATCGCAATCACGGCAAGGGCCATGGTCCAATGCAACAACCGGCTGATCAGGCCAAAGCTGTTTGCGGTGTTCCGCCAGGCCATCGTTCAGTTGACCCGCGCGATGCGTGCCAGAATATCAAGGCGCACTTCATCGCCCACCATGTCGGCCCAACCCGTTGCGCCGAACTTGCTGCGCAGCACGGCCCCGGTCAGGCGAACGGTCAGGTGGCTTAGATCGCCCTCGGCACTGCCCTTCTGGCGATAGATCTCGGCATTCAGCACCATGGGTTGGCTGACACCACGAATGGTGACCGTGCCGATGACTTGCGCGCCATTACCTGCGGCCCTTACTGACGTGCTTTGAAAGCTGATTTGCGGGTGGTTGCCAGTATCAAGCACCTTTGGCCCGCGCATCGCTTGGGCGGCAAAGGGGAAGCTGGCTTGCGCGCTGGACGCATCCAGTGTGACGGCAACCTTGCAATTCGCGACGCGGTCAAAGTCCAGTGTCAGGTCGGCTTGGGTGACGGGCATTTGCCCGGTGATGTGGTCTTTGCCGAAATCGGTTTCGAACCCGACACTGGATAAGGCGGGTTCCAGTACGTAGTTGGCCGGCGCCGCTGCGAGAGGGTTTGCAAGCAAAATCCACAGCATCGGCAAGGATTTCAACAGATTTCTCATGGTGTCCTGTTTGTCGAGCTGGTGAAAATAAACATGTTACGCATCAATGCGACAACAATAGCAGAAAACGGCATGAGGCGCTGATCACGTTGTGACGAGCGGCAGATTGGCGCTTGGTCTGCGATATGATCAGGTCCGCCGTTCTTGCCTTCGCCCGGCTAGGGTTTAGTCTTGGTGGCCGGACATGCAAAGGATCATGCGATGAAACAAGTGCCGTTGGGGGATACGGGGATGTCCGTGTCGCAGTTGTGTCTTGGCACAATGACATGGGGCAGCCAGAACACCGAAAGCGAAGGGCACGCGCAGATTGATCTGGCGATGGACCGTGGTGTGACGTTTTGGGACACGGCGGAAATGTATCCGACCAATCCGGTGCGGGCCGAAACGGTCGGGCACACGGAACAGATTATCGGCACCTGGTTCGCGGCATCTGGAAGGCGTGATCAGGTGGTGCTGGCATCAAAGCTGGCGGGTAATGGCCAGACCATGGTGCGGGGTGGTGCGCCGATTACCGGGGTCAGTTTACGCACCGCGCTGGAGGCCGCCCTTAGGCGTCTGCGCACCGATTACATCGATGTGTATCAACTGCATTGGCCGAACCGGGGCTCGTACCATTTTCGCAAGATGTGGGCGTATGAACCGCAGTTGCAAAGCCACGACGAGGTGGATGCGAACATGGTCGGTGTACTCGAGACGGCGAAGGCGTTGATTGCCGAAGGCAAGATGCGGGCCATTGGGCTGTCGAACGAAACCGTTTGGGGGGCCGGGCGCTGGCTGCATCTGGCGCGGACACTCGGGTTGCCGCGCATGGTTTCGGTGCAGAATGAATACTCGCTGCTGTGCCGGCAGTTCGATACCGATTGGGCGGAACTTTCGGTGATGGAAAACATGCCGCTTCTGGCGTTTTCACCACTGGCCGCCGGGCTGCTGTCAGGCAAATACGCGGGCGATGTAACGCCGGAAGGCACCCGGCGCAGCTACACGCCCGATCTTGGTGGCCGCATTTCGCCCTACGTGTTCGAGGCGGTCGCGGCCTATATGGGCATTGCGGCTCGGCACCGGATCGACCCGTGCCAAATGGCCCTTGCGTGGTGCATGACGCGGCCCTTCCCGGTGATCCCGATCATCGGGGCCACAACGCCGGAGCAGTTGGCCACAAATATCGCCGCGGCTGGTCTGGTGCTGCCAGCCGAGGTTCTGGCGGATATCAGTGGTGTCCATCGTACGTTTCCGGCACCTTACTGACGGACCTTGCACAGGGGGCTGTGTTAGGGCCAAGTGCAACCATCCGTTGTTTCCGGCAGTTGGTGGACCAACCCGATGCGCTTTAGCAAACTGATCCTTGTTGTTTTGCTGTCACTGCTCGTGGCCTGCAAAGTGTTGCCGCAGGGCAATAACCAGCAATCCTTTGCGCCGGATGCGCAGAGCAGCGAAAATCAAGCTGCACCGACCGCTAACGAAAATCCAGCCGCAGATGCCGAGATACGGCCAAAACCGCGCCCGGCATCGCTGTCTGCGGCGGCGGGCGAGGCTGCTGCGCCAGATCCCGAAGCGTTGGCCCCGGCCGCCGTTGCCCCGGTCGTTGTAAAATCGCAAGAACAGATCAAGTGTGAAAATCGCGGCGGGGACTGGGGCAATGCCGGAAACTCCGGCGCTAAGGCCTGCGTCAAGCGCACGCGCGATGCCGGCAAGCAATGCCGAAAGCAAAGCGATTGCACGTCATTTTGCCTTGCGCGGTCTGGAACCTGTGCACCGTTCAAGCCGCTTTTCGGGTGCAATGACATCCTGCAAGACGACGGAAGCCGGGTCAACATATGCATAAACTGATGGGTCTTCTGTGCCTGATACTGGCGGCCTGTGCACCGCGCAGCGTTGCGGATGGTGGCGTGTACCGGGTGGCAACAGCTCCGATCTATTCCAATGCCGTCTTCGACACGCGTCGATTGGAGGGCACATGGGCGCAGGTGGCGGCCTTTTCGAGTGACGAAAAAAAACGCTGTCGTCCGGGCGACGCAACGTTTGGCAGCGCATCCGGGGCGGCGGCGGTCAGCTATCGGTTGTGTCTGTCTGGCCAGGAAATCACCGGCGCAGGACCGATAGCCGCAACCGGCCCGGGGCGCTTTGGCGTTGGCAGCAGCGATGCGACAGGCGAGGTTTGGTGGGTGCTGTGGGTGGATGAAGGGTACCGGACCATGGCAATCGGAACCCCGTCCGGAGCCTTTGGCTTCATCCTCAACCGTGGCGGGACTTTGCCCGTCGACCGCTTGAATGCCGCGCGCGAAGTATTCGATTTTAACGGCTATGATCTGGAAAAGTTGGACGTTTTCGGCCCCTGAAGCAGTTTCTATGTGCTGATTTTGGATCGCAGGCCGCGCAGATGATCCCCGACATCACGCGCGCTGAAACTCGCCTCGCGCACCAGCCAGTCAAAATGCTGCGCCACTTTTGCAACCCGCGCCGAATCCCGAAAGGCGATGTAGTGCCGCCCCAGATATACGACGGCCAACAAGGGGCCGAACACCGTGACGGGGGCAGAAAACACGCGGCGGGCATCAAATAGATACAGCCTGAGTGACGGATAGAGCTGATCGCTTAGCGTGATCAGCCGGTCCATTTGTTCCAGCCGGATGGCGGCAGGCAGGCCGTCATAATAGCCGCTTGCCGTCGCAAAAGCCGCCACTTCGTGCAAAGGCATCGCGATTTCATAGTCTGACCGCGCACCGCGCATCCAGGCAAGACGGTCTTCGAACGCACCGAATGCCTGTTCCGCCGTGCGCCCCAACTGCGGCCGATATTCCCATTCCACCATCGCATGGGTTTTCAGCATGTCGGGCAAAGTGGCGGGCACATGACGGATCTTGTAGCCGGCAGCCTCGCGGTGCCAATCAAAGATCGCCTCGTCAATCAGTGCACGCGGGGCTTCGGTAATCGTCAGTGACGTGGCCAGCAGATCGGCCAGCGGTTCGGGGCGTTCTGACAGGCCCAAAAGCCAGTCGGCGCTGATGCCTAAAGTGGCGGCGCAATCGGCCGCAAGCTGGGCGTTCGGCAATCGTTTTCCGGGGGCAAGCAACTGCGAAACGGTCGAACGATCAACCTTTACCGCGCGGGCAAGCGCGCTTTGGGTTAGCGAGCGTTCGGCCATCGCCTCGGCCAACCGGGTCTTGAAAAGATCTGCGCGAACACGCTTGTCCATAATATCCAACTTTTGGTGATTTTTCGAAACTATGGTGACTAACCGTTGCGTATCTTCGGAATTCCGCACATCTGATGCAAGTGCTAATCATAAGACAAGAAATCTGTCCGGGGAAAATTTTGAAGACCGATCAGCCTGTTGTCGAGTGGCCCACGCTTTTTGTGATGATAGCAACCTACCTGACCCTTGGTCTGGCGACGACGTGGCTTTCTGAGTTTTCCTTGCCACTGGCGATTTTTGTAACCGGCATTGCGGTGGCGCAATTTTCATCACTGCAACACGAGGTGCTGCATGGGCATCCGTTCCGCAACCGGCGGCTTAGCGAGGCGACGGTTTTTCCAGGTGTGACGGTTTACATTCCCTATCTCCGGTTCAAAGATACGCATCTGGCGCATCACAATGATCCGATCCTGACCGACCCCTATGATGACCCGGAATCGAACTTTTTGGACCCGGAGGTCTGGGTTGCGATGCCGAAAATTGCCAAGGCCCTGTACAAAGCAAACAACACGCTGTTTGGGCGAATAGTGTTGGGGCCCGCTGTTTCGATCTGGTCTTTCGTGATCGGCGATGCACGGGCCATCTCGGGCGGCGATCGCCAAGTTCTGAATGCCTGGGCGCTGCATGGGTTGGGGGTACTGATGGTGTTCAGCTGGCTTTGGCTTACTGCCGGCATGCCAATCTGGGCCTATCTGATGGCCGCTTATTTCGGGTTTGGACTCTTGAAAATCCGCACATTTCTGGAACATCGCGCGCATGATTTGTCGCGGGCCCGGTCTGTGGTCGTCGCCGATCAGGGTTTTTTCGCGCTGCTGTTTCTGAACAACAATTTTCATTCCGTCCATCACAGCCACCCGGGCCTTGCCTGGTATCGGCTGCCGCGTTTGTTTGCCGAGAACCGCGAGCATTACCTCGCGCGCAACGACGGTTACTTTTTCCCGACCTACGCACAGATTTTTCACAAGTATCTGTTTCACGCCAAGGACACGGTTCCGCATCCGCTGTGGAGGGGTGCGGAAAAACGCGATTTGACCAATCAGCAGAGCCTGCGAAAGACGGGCACTGCGCCGGAATTGTCAAAAAACGGCACACCCGTCTGATCGGACCCGCCGCGCAGCAGATGGCCGATTTCAGCCAGCACCACTTCGGTGATAAAGGGCAGATCAAGGCGGCGCGCATCGGACAAACCGATCCAGTGCAGATGTGACAGCTCATCCGAGGCGGCGCTGAAATCATTGGGATCGCCCGCAATCCACGCGGCATCGGCCAGCAAAAACCGGGCATCGAAGCGCCGGCTGCGCCCGGGCGGTGTGATAGCCCGAAAGATAAAGCGCAAGCCTTCATCTTCGGTGAACGGCGTGGCAAGCCTGAGGCCGGTTTCCTCCCACAACTCGCGCAGTGCTGCGGCCGCAATGGCGGCGGGCGTAGGTGCGTCAGGCGGGCAGCAAAGGCGCAGGCGCTGCGTGGATTGGGCAAGCAGCGGCACATCGGTCCGCGTATCCGCATCGGCCGCATCGGCCGCATCAACCGCACCGCCCGGAAACACGTATTTCGAGGGCATGAAGGCGGCTTGCGCGCCTCGTTGACCCATCAGCACCTCCGGCCCGTTTGACCCCGCCCGCCAAAGAACCGTGGTTGCTGCGGGCCGGATGATCATCGTGCCGGTGTCGTCAGGTGCCATTGCCAAAGCCGTGCATGCGCTTGGCCCATTGCAGCGCCACCAAAGCCCCTTTCAGCCGGGGCAACAGGAACAGCGACAGTGCCACGGTCCCCGCCGAAAACGCCGCAGCAAGAGTCAACGGCTCGGGGCGCAGTTCGGTAAAGGCGATCAGGATCAAGGGTGCCATGATGTGCCCGACGATCAGGATGGTCAAATAAGCCGGGCCGTCGTCTGCGCGATGATGATGCAGCGCCTCGCCGCATTCGGGGCAGGTTTCGCGCACCTTGAGATAGCCGTGCAACATCGGGCCGACACCACAATTCGGGCACTTGCGCCGCCAACCGCGCAGCATCGCTGTTTTCAACGGGCGATCGTCGATCTCGGTGGATGTGGCTTGAAGGGGCATTGCGGAACGTGTCCTGTGACAGAAAGTGCCGTCGGCTTGTGACGCAGGCATACGCCCGAACCGATGGGCGGGGAAAGCGGAATGCGCGGCTTGCGGCGCGTTGTCACAAATTCCTGCCAACCAACCGCGACGGAAACGTTGGCGCGCAGCGTTTGACTGATCACAAGGCAGCATTAACTGCGCGCCGGATGATCGAGGAAAAAACGATGACACCGAAGAAATCTCTGACGTTGCTGGCACTCGCAACCATTCTGGCGGGCTCGGTCGCGACAATAGCACTTGCCGAACGCATGCATGGGCAGGATGCCATGCCGATGCTTAAATTCGATGAAATCGATGCCGATAAAGATGGCAAGGTGACCGCCGAGGAATTCGCCGCCTACCGCACAGCGGAGTTTACCAAGGCAGACACCAATGCCGACGGTCAACTGAATGCGGAAGAACTGGCCGCCCGGCATTTGGCGGAAATGACGGCGCGGGCAGCCGATATGTCCGCGAAGATGATCGATCGGATGGATGCGAATGGCGATGGGCTGGTGTCGGCTGAAGAGCTGGAGAACGGGCCGCGCCCCGTCTCGATGTTCGAGCGTTTGGATACCGATTATGACGGTGCCATTTCCAAGGATGAAGCTGCCGCCATGATGAAGATGAAAGGGCGTCACCATGGCAGGTTTGGTCATAAAGGGTAATCTGACCGAAGCCTGGTGCCGCACCTCCCGCCGGCGGGGACTGCTGGCGGCGGGCTTTGCGCTCGCCGTGATTTTCGAATAAGGCGTAATGAAGAAAAGTGAAATCCGGTTTTCTTGAGCAATCACGCGACCAGTTAAAAGCGAGAGCAGGATGATGTTTCCCTCAGACATCATCCAGCTTTAGACCCGAGGCACAATGGACATGGCCCTTGACGCCCTCACTGATGTCTCGGACGAGGCGCTGTTGGTGCTTTACGCGAACGGCGACGCGGGCGGTGCGCGGATGCTGACGCTGCGCTATGTCCCGCGCGTCCTTGGCTATGCGACGCGGGTGCTGGGCGATAGGGCAGAGGGCGAAGACGTTGCGCAAGAGGCGATGCTGCGCCTTTGGCGCGTGGCACCCAACTGGCGGCAGGGCGAAGCAAAGGTGATGACGTGGTTGTACCGGGTTGCTACCAACCTGTGCACAGATCGGCTGCGGCAACGCCAAAGGCGGAAGCTGACGGCCTTGGATGATGCACCGGATATGGCAGACACCGAACCAACAGCAGAGGCGACCCTGATCGAGGCAGACCGGATGAAGGCGCTGAATACCGCCCTTTCCGCCCTGCCGGACCGGCAACGCGAGGCTGTTGTCTTGCGCCATATCGAAGGGTTCACCAACTCCGAAATAGCGGCCGTGATGGACATTGGAATTGAGGCAGTGGAAAGTCTGACGGCGCGCGGAAAGCGCAGCTTGGCGGCGATGTTGTCGGGGCGGCGGGGCGATCTGGGCTACGAGGAGGTGGGCTGAGATGCGGGAACAAAATCTCGAGGATATTTTTGCAACTGCGCGGGCACAGCCGCCGTCGGACAGCGAGCCGCTGATGGCCCGGGTTCTGGCCGATGCCGTCCGGCATTTGCCGCAACCCGATGCGCCGCCCCGACAGCAAGCGATCCGTCGCAAGACCGGCTTCTGGGCCGTGATCACTGCTACGGTCGGCGGGCAGGGCGTGCTTGCCGGTCTGGGCACCGCCGCGCTGGTTGGCCTGATGTTTGGATACGCGCAGCCTGCGTCATATTCTATGCTGACGGCGTCCATTCTGGCGGAAATCCCGCTGGACGAAGTTGAGTTGCTTCCCGGCATCGAAGCAATTTTGATCGAAGGATAGACGATGACAACCCCCGGTCTCATCGGCAACAACGGCCTGCCCCCCGATCCTGCACCTCAGACGCCGGGGCGATGGGTGCGGATCGTGCTTGCCGTGTCGCTCGCGCTCAATCTTGCCGTCGCCGGCGTCATTACCGGCACCATGTTTCGCCGTGGCGGGCCGGCGCAGAACGGCATGATGGCGCGGGATGTGGGTTTTGGTCCGTTTACCGAGGCGCTTTCCACCGAAGATCGGGCGCAATTGCGCCGGGCATTCTTGGCTGCGGTTCCCGAGATGCGCGATAACCGCCGTGCAGTTCGTGCCGATTTCGCTGATCTGTTGACGCAGATGCGCGCAGCGACACTTGATCCGGACGCGTTGCGCCAAGTGCTTGACCGCCAAAGCGAACGCACCGCCGAAAGGCTGGATCTGGGTCAGCGTTTGATCTTTGATCTGGTCAAAGGCATGACGGTCGAGGCGCGGCTGGAATTTGCTGATCGGTTGGAGCAAAGTCTGGCAAAGCGGCCGAAACGGCGGAACGGAGCGAGCGACCGTTAGGCCGTTTGCGCTTGATCTGATCCTTTGGTCGCTGCTTCACTTGCTGGTCACCGGTGGGTCGTCATCGACGACCGCCCCGCAGGACGCGATAAGCCGTTGGCTGAAGCAAATCGAACTTCCCCAACGCATCAACCGGCCGGTCGGCGGTGTGCCGCCTCAGGCAGCGGATTTGCTGACGGTCACCTTGTTGCGCCCTTCGGTCTTTGCCAGCATCAGCGCCTGATCGGCACGGTCCACAATTTTCTTGATCGGCTCCTTACCGCAGTCATCGCCTCGGATCGCAAGGCCGATTGAAACGGTCACCCGCAGGTTGGTGGCAAATCCCAACTGAACGGGGTCTTCCTCAATCGCGCGGCACAACCTGTCGGCGGCAGAGCAGGCGTCTTCATAATTGGTGTTGGGCAGGGCCACCAGAAACTCTTCGCCGCCTATCCGGGCCAGAAGATCATCTGCCCGCAAGTTCGCTTTCAATCTGCGCGATACTTCCACCAACACCGCATCGCCCGCAGTATGGCCGAAGCGGTCATTGACCGATTTGAACCAGTCCAGATCAATGACCATGACCGCAAGGCCTGTCCGTTCCGCTGCTGCCCGGTCGGCAATTGCTGCCAGATGCGGCAGCGCGTAGCGACGGTTGTGAAGGCCCGTCAACGGATCGATTGTCGCCAGCCGAAGCCCGTCCTGGACGCTTGCACGCCGCTGATCGTCACGCCGTTTGTGCCGTATCAGGGTTTTCAGGCGCAACGCCAGTTCGCGCGGCGGCACGTCGGTCGCAACCACATCGTCCGCCCCCATGTCAAAGGCGACGGCGGTGCCGTCAGCGCACCCCGAACGGCGCAGGATGCAGACGGCGGAATGCCGGGTCGTGGGCCTGCTGCGCAATTCCGACATCAGGCGCAAACCGTCGCCCCCGATCCCGGCGTCGATCAGGTAGACATCGGGAACAACCTGTGGTGCTTGACGGTTCGCATCCAGTATCGCCTCTTCGCGCGATTGGATCAGGATGGTGTCGGGCATGACCTGCTGAAGAACGCTACGCCAGTCGTGCGCCGCTTCGTTCCGGTCGGACAGCACGGAAATTACGGCCGGGCCAACAAATGCGGTGGGTGCCTCGGCCAGACCCAGAATGGCTGTATCAATGGCCTCCCCTGCCAGCCCGTCGTAGCTTTCGCGGCCCCGCAGCAGGCTGCGCACGCGTGCGAGAAGCGACTGGATATCCACCGACTTTACCAACACATCGTCTGCCCCGGCCTGGAGGGCAAGAAGACGCATATCGTCTTCATCGGGTCCTGCGAGGGCCAGAACCGGAATTTCGCGTGTCGCAGGATCGGCCCGCAATTGGCCAAGCAGACTGAAACCCGATCGGTCGGGCAGGGCCAGATCAAGCAAGATCAGATCCGGCGCCACTTCACGGGCAAGATGCAGACAACGATCCCCGTCAGCGGCAAGAACGGGGTGATAAAACGCCTCGCTCAGCGCTACCTTGAAGACGATGCGATTGGTTGCTACGCCATCAACAATCAAGATCTTGCCAACCATGTCTTGTGCTACCCGTCTTACCCAAACATACGTCGTTCAAATGTGCCGTGATTTGGTTAAGAAATCCTTTCCAAGACCACGGCCAGAGCAGTCGAAAACGGGAAGGTTTTGTGAAGAACATGGGGATAACTGATATGAATCGGCAGGAAGCCGCTGAAACCCTCGCGTTGCAGGCGTTAACTTGGCTTGCTGGCAATGATGATCTTTTCCCTGTTTTCCTTGGGGCAAGCGGTGCATCTGCCGGCGATCTTGCTGCAAATGCGGGCCAACCGGCGTTTTTGGCGTCAGTTCTGGACTTCGTCTTAACGGATGATGCCTGGGTAACGGCGTTCTGCGATGCGGCGGGTTTGGCGTATGACGCGCCGATGCGGGCACGGGCGGCGTTGCCGGGTGGAGAGCAGATCAATTGGACGTGATTGAAGCGGGGCTTGGCCATTGGCTGCGCCCAAATGCATCTCGGATTGTTTCGCGCGTTTGCTTTTCACAGCTGGAATTGATTGGGCACATTGATGATTGACGGCATTATTTTCGACAAAGACGGTACGCTTTTCGATTTTCGTCTTAGCTGGGGGCGGTGGACGGGCGACTTGCTGCGCAGCCTCGCTGCTGATGCGAGCCACGCTGATATGCTGGGTCAAGTGATCGGATATAATATCTCGACCGGCGAGTTTGCACCCGAAAGTCTGGTTATTGCTGCGACGCCGGGGGAAATTGCCCAAACCATGCTGCCGCATTTGCCGGGGCAAAGCCTGATCGGGTTGATCGACCGGATGAACATTTTGTCGGCGGCCACTGAAATGTCGCCTGCGGTGGAACTGGCACCGTTGATGGCGCTGTTGCGGGCGCGGGGCCTGAAGATCGGGCTTGCGACCAATGATACCGAAGCTCCAGCACGTGCGCATCTGGCGTCAGCAGGGGTATTGCAGGACTTCGATTTCGTCTCGGGGTGTGATTCTGGATACGGCGGCAAGCCCGCACCGGGACAACTGTTGGCGTTCGCGGCGGCATTTGGTCTGGACCCGGCGCGCGTCGCAATGGTAGGCGATAGTCGCCACGATTTGATAGCCGGCCGTGCAGCGGGAATGTATTCCGTTGCGGTTTTGACGGGTGTTGCAGAGGCGGCAGAGCTTGCGCCGCACGCCGATGTAGTCTTGCAAAGTATCGACGCTTTGCCCGCCTGGATTGATCAGCTTTCGACCGCCATCGTTTGACGGCGCGCAAAAACGACACGTTTGCGTCGCTTGGGAAGTGTCCAAACGCGTGGCACATCGTCCATCCTTAGACCAACGGCACATTTGAGGTGCCAAAAAAGGGATGGAGAGCGGATCATGGCCGGAGATCAGGGCAAGAAACGCCGTGCTGGCGGGCGGGCGGGCAACAAGGAACGTGCAGGCTCGGCTGTAATTGATCAGATGTCCTGGCGCATTCCTGTCAACACCGACAAGCCGACCGAGCCGTTGGATGAAGAGGGCGTCCAGGCCATTCACCGCGGTGCCATGCGCATCCTGAAGGATATCGGCATCGAGTTTCTGAACCCCGACGCCGTGGCCATCCTCAAACAGGCCGGCTGCAAGGTGGACGGCACCAACGTCCGCATGGACGAGGCTTTCGTTATGGAAATGCTGGCCCATGCGCCCTCCGAATTTCCTATCACGCCGCGCAACCCCGCGCGCGAAGTGATCATCGGCGGCAAGCACATGGTGTTTGTCAACGTGTCGTCGCCGCCGAATTCCTGGGATATGGAACGCGGCAAACGGTCAGGCGATTTTGAGACGTTCAAGGAATTCATGAAGCTGACACAGTACTTTAACTGCATTCATATCGCAGGCGGCTATCCGGTTGAGCCGATTGATATTCACCCCGCCGTGCGCCATCTGGACTGCGTTTACGAAAAGCTGACACTGACTGACAAGGTGATCCACGCCTATTCGCTTGGGGCCGAACGGGTTGAAGATGTGATGGAAATGACCCGGCTTGCGGCGGGTCTCAGCCATGCCGAGTTTGATGCTCGCCCGCGGATGTACACCAACATCAACTCCGTCTCACCACTGAAGCACGACTATCCGATGCTGGACGGCGCGATGCGGCTTGCCCGCCGTGGCCAGCCGGTGATTGTGACTCCGTTCACACTGGCGGGGGCAATGGCACCAGTGACCCTGGCGGGGGCAGTGGCGCTTAGTCTGGCTGAGGCTTTGGCCGCGATTGCACTATTGCAGTACATCAATCCGGGGTGTCCGGTGGCGATCGGCACCTTTACTTCGAACGTCGACATGAAGTCGGGCGCGCCCGCCTTTGGCACCCCGGAATACATGCGCGCCACCCAGATGACCGGGCAATTGGTGCGGTTTTACAAACTGCCCCTGCGATCCTCGGGCGTGTGTGCAGCCAACGTGCCGGATGGGCAGGCGATGTGGGAAACCAGCAATTCGCTGTGGGCGGCCGTGCAATCGGGCACCAACATGGTCTACCACGCGGCGGGGTGGCTGGAGGGCGGGCTGATCGCCAGCCCCGAGAAATTCGTGATGGACTGCGAAGTGTTGCAGATGATCCAGCGCTATTTCGAGGCGTCAATGGTGGCCACAACCGAGGAAGATCTGGCGTTTGATGCCATCAAGGAAGTAGGGGCGGGCGGGCATTATTTTGGCTGCCAGCATACTCAGGATCGCTATGCCACTGCGTTTTATGCCCCCTTCGTATCGGACTGGCGCAATTATGAGGCCTGGAACATTGACGGCGCTGTCTGGACACAGGAACGCGCGCACCGGATCTACAAGCAGATCATCGCGGAATTCGAGCCCCCACCGATGAACGGCGATCATCACGAAGAGCTTCGCCGTTTTGTCGCAATGCGCAAGCAAGAGGGTGGTGCGCCAACCGATTTCTGAAAGTCGTCACGGTCTGAAGAAGATTTTTCGCACGAGAAATCTTCGGACACCGAGAAATTTTTGTACAAAAACTCTTCTGAACTCCACCCTGCTTTGCGTTGCATCGCTCCTGACCGCGTGGTCGCGCCGTCGCCGCTATTCCCACCACGGATCGATGGCGGCGATATCTTCGTCGTCCCAGCCGAAATGATGCGCGAGTTCATGTACAAGAACATGGCTCACCAGATCGGCCAGACAGATATCACCGCGTTCGGCCCATTCATCCAAAATGGGGCGACGGAACAGCCAGATCACATCGGGGGCTGTCGGTTGATCCATGACGGATCGTTCGGTCATCGGCGTGCCTTGGTATAGCCCGGTCAGCTCAAACGGGTCTTCAAGGCCCATTTGTTCAAGATGTTCGTCGGACGCAAAATCGGTTACGCGCAGTGCTACCTCTGCGGCGGACGTGCGATAGACATCAGGCAGGCTGGTCAGGGCGGCTTGCGCCAGCGCCTCGATAAGGGCCGTGTCGGGGGCGAAGAATTTGGCATTGTCTGTCATACGGACATCTTAACGGAAAAAGTGGAAACTGAAATGCCAAGATGCTTGGTTGATGGGGTAGGTCTTAGGATCCGGAGGACCGGTATCGGAAGCTTCAAAACGTGTTGGCGTGCGATAGTTCTGTGTGCAGACTGCAGCGTTTCTGTCGGTAATCGAGGCTAACTGCTCGGCAAAGCCAACTGCATGATTTAGGCGCAGTGAACGATCCGGTTAGTAACCAGAATCGAAAAGTTCAGACTGTCCGACCAGAGATCCGGCACTAACGAAACCGCCGAAGTCGGTAGCAACGCTTGGCGAACACACCAATTCCATCGGCCCAGACGTTAAATCGGCGAGCGAGAATAAGTAAGGATCCTTGTTTGAACCCCGATGATCACGCGGCCCCTCGACGAAGTGCCGGTGCACCGCCCTAACGCTTCGACTGGCGAAACCGCGCTCATTTCACGACAATCACCTTTCCGGTAATCGCACCTTCGACGCTTTTTGCATAGGCAAGGCCCACATGCTTTGACGAAACTGGTACATGGCCGCGAAACCAGCTGCCGTATCGTTCCGCCAATGCCTCCAGCATGCCCGGGCTGACGACGTTCACCCGAAGGCCGCGCGGCATTTCGATGGCGGCACCGACCACAAAGCCACCCAGCGCGCCGTTTGCGGTTGCCGCACCGGTACCCATCGGGATCGGATCACGGTCCAGGACACCGCTTGTCAGCGTAAACGAGCCGCCGTCATTCACATATGCCAGCCCTGCCAGGACGACGTTGATCTGTCCCATCAGCTTGTTGGTCAGCCCCAGCATGAACTGCTCTTCGGTGAACTCGGCCAGGGGCGCGAAATGCACGCTGCCGGTGGCACACACTACAGCGTCGATCTTTCCAACTTCGCGATACATTGCGTCGATGGACGATCTCTGCGCGATGTCGACCTGTACATCACCACTGCTACGGCCGGCGGCAATGATCTGATGCCGCGCCGATAATTCGGCGCAAACCGTCTTGCCGATGTCGCCATGCGCCCCGATCACAATGATCTTCATTTTCGGCCGTCCCCTAGTTTCTGCCTGATTGGTTGGCACCAGTCACATACAACCATCGCTCACCGCCCCTTCCAGACCGGCTCCCGCTTTTCCGCAAACGCCCGCACCCCCTCCAACTGATCCTCGCTTCCATAGAGCCGGTCCACCGTTGGCAACTGACGTTTGGTCACCCGGTTCAGCGCATCCTGGAATCGCAGCGCCTCCGCCTCGCGCACGACCTCCTTGATCGCCGCATAAACCAAAGGTGGCCCGCTTTCCAACAGCCGCGCCAGATCCCAGGCTTTGGCCAGCAGCGTATCCGGCGAGCAGATTTCTTTCACAATCCCCCAGCGATGCGCCTCGGGCGCGTCAAACCAGCGCCCGGTCAATAGCAGGTCCATCGCCACATGATAAGGTATCCGCTTCGGCAACTTGATCGATGCCGCATCCGCCACCGTGCCGGACCGGATTTCCGGCAAGGCAAAGGTCGCAGTTTCCGAGCACAGGATCAGATCACAAGACAGCGCCAATTCCAGCCCGCCACCGCAGCAAATCCCATTCACCGCCGCAATCACCGGCTTGTTAAGGTTCGGGAGTTCCTGCAAGCCACCAAAGCCGCCAACCCCGTAATCGCCATCCACCGCATCGCCATCAGCGGCGGCTTTCAAATCCCAGCCGGGGCAGAAAAACTTTTCGCCCTCTGCCCGCAGGATGCACACACGCAGACTGTCATCATCGCGAAAATCGCGAAACGTCAGCCCCATGATCCGGCTGGTGACCAGATCGATTGCGTTGGCCTTCGGGCGGTCCAGCGTCACCTCCAACACCGCTCCGATCCGCCGGGTCCTGATCGGCCCCTTGGTCAACATCTCCATCATGGCAAAACCTTTCTGATCAACGCATCCACGGCCACAGCGCCATTCTGGCGCAGCAACACCGGGTTGATCTCGACCTCATCCAAACTCGCATCCGCCGCCATAAGCGCCGACAGTTGCAACACCATGTCAACCAGTGCGCCAACATCCGCCTTGGGTCGCCCGCGATAGCCATCCAGCAGCGGCCACAGCCGCAACCGGCGCAGGGCGTCCCAAATCTCAGGCTCTGTCACCGGCAAGATCAGCGTCACCGTATCGGCCAGCAATTCCGCCGTAACCCCGCCCATGCCAAGCGTCAGCGACACACCATAGACCGGATCACGCCGCAGCCCGACCAGCACCTCGGCAACCGCTCCGGTGACCATCTCTTCCACCAGATAGCCCGTCGCCCCCGGCACCCCGGCCTGCCCCTCAAGAGATGCCAAGCCAAGCTGCACGGCCCCAGCCTCGGTCTTATGCGCAAAGCCCAACCCCTTCAACGCGTAAGGCGGGGTAAGCCCCGTCGCCGCCCGCGCTACCTCGGCAATCGTCGCCCCCTGCACAAACCTCGGCACGGCCACCCCAGCCCCTGCCAGCAACGCCTTCGCCTCAGCCTCCGACAATAGCCCAACCTCGCGTGGCCCCAAAACCCCCAAAGGCCGCCACCCCGGCACCCCCGCCACAGTCTGCGCGCCCCGTATCGCCGCCAGCGCCGTTTCCAGCCCCATCATCGGGGCAACACCCTGATCCAGCATCGAAATCGCCAGCGCCTCATCGAAATTCTCCGGCAACAGTGAAACCGGGAACGCGGGTTTCCCGATGATCCGCGCCGCAGCAACAATCGCATCCAGCGCCGGTTGAAACGACGATGCGTCACAACGGTCCGGCCGCGGTGGATCAATAATGAACACCCCGGCATCATAGCCCGACAGCATGGTCGCAAAGACATCCGTCGTGCGCGGCCCGTCGCCCCAAATAAAGGTGTGGTAATCCAGCGGATTGGCAATGGTCACAATCGGGCCCAAAATCTCGCCCAGCCGCTGCCTTTGCACATCCGACGGCGGATCAAACGCCATCCCCAGCGGCCCGGCCAAATCCGCCACCACCCCCGCCTCGCCGCCCGAACAGGAAACCGAGCAGATGCGGCTGCCAATCTGCGCCCCGTGCAGATGGAATATCTTCAAAGTCTCCAGCAACTCCGACGGCGTGTTCACCTCGGCCACCCCGATCTGGCGCAGGTAGGCCGATGATGCCGCCCCTCCCCCCGCTAGCGAGGCCGTATGCGACGCCGCCGCAGTGCGCGACAAATCGGTTTTCCCCGACTTGATCACCACCACGCCTTTGCCCGCACGGCGCGCTTCTTCAGCCAATGCCGCAAACGCCGCCGCATCATCAATGCCCTCGATATACATGCCAATCGCGGTCACGCGCGGATCATCCAGCAACGCCCCCGCCAGTTCCGCCAACCCCACGACCGCCGCATTGCCAAGGCAGGCCACATAGGCCACCGGCAGCCCACGCGCCTGCATGGTCATGTTGATCACGATGTTTGACGATTGCGACAGCAACGCCACCCCCCGATCCACCCGACACCCGCCATGCTGATCGGGCCACAAAAGCGCGCCATCCAGATAGTTGATCACCCCGTAGCAGTTCGGCCCCAGGATCGGCATATCCCCCGCCGCCCGCACCAGCCGCGCCTGCAAATCCGGCTCGCCAGCTTCCGTCCAGCCCGAGGCGAAACACACCGCCCCCCCCGCCCCCATCGCAGACAATTGCGCTACCACATCCACCGTTGCATGCCGGTTGACCCCGATAAACGTCGCATCCGGCACGCCCGGCAGATCGGCCAGCGACGGAAACGCCCCCATCCCGCCAACCGCCACCTTCGTCGGATGCACTGGCCAAACTGGCCCGTCGAACCCCATCTTTTGGCACTGCGCGATGACATTTTCTGCCCATACCGAGCCCAACACCGCAATCGAACGCGGTCGCAGAAGGCGGTTCAGGTTTCTCATGCCAGAGCCCCGTGCGGACTGATACACCGGGGGCTGCCTGCCCCCGGACCCCCGGGGATATTTTTGAACAGAAGAAAACACGAACACCCTGCCCATTTTGACATGAGCAGGTTGCTTTCTCCCGTTACGCTCATCGGCGTCCCCGCCTGTACCGCAAGATCAGTGTGGCGCGTCAAGGCTAACATATCGTTTCTTCTGTTCCTAAATATCCCCGCCGGAGGCACCAAAAGCTCTTATCCCCCCACCGCCCGCAGCAATTCGCGGCTGATAATGTGGCGCTGGATCTCTGACGTGCCTTCCCAGATCCGTTCGACCCGCGCATCGCGCCAGATACGTTCCAATGGCAGCTCTTCCATTAATCCCATGCCACCGTGAATCTGGATCGCCTCATCAGCAATCATCGCCAGCACTTCCGTCGCCTTCAGCTTGGCCATCGCCATATCGCCTTCGGTAACCGACCCTTGGTCATACTTCCAAGCCGCCTCGCGCGTCAGCAGGTCGGCTGCTTTCAATTCCATCGCCATATCGGCCAGCTTGAACGACACCCCCTGAAACTTGCCAATCTGCTGGCCAAACTGCTGGCGTTCGGCGGCATAAGAAACCGCATGCCCCAATGCGCGTTCCGCCCGCCCCAAACATGTGGAGGCCACCTGCAATCGTGTCGCCCCAAGCCAAGCATTTGCCACCTCAAACCCCAGATGCACCTCGCCCAATACTTGCCGTTTGTTCAGGCGGCAATCGTCAAACTCCAGCACCGCGTTGGTGTAACCCCGGTGCGAGACATTGCGGTAGCCGTCGCGAACGATGAACCCCGGCGTGCCCTTATCGACGAAAAACGCGGTGATCCGCTTTTTCGGCCCCCGTGGCGTCGCCTCTTCGCCCGTCGCCATGAAGGCAATGGTAAAGCCCGCAATATCAGCGTGGCTGATGAAATGCTTGGTGCCGTTCAGTATCCAGTCATCACCGTCCTGGCGCGCCGACGCCTTCATGCCACGCAGATCAGACCCCGCGCCGGGTTCGGTCATCGCCAGACAATCCCATGTCTCGCCGCGCATGCAGGGGTACAGATACCGCTGCCGCTGTTCCTCGTTCCCCGCCAGCAAAATGTTCGATGGTCGCGCAACGCAGGTCCAATGCAGGGCATAATTCGCCCGGCCAAGTTCCTTTTCGTACAGCAGCCACGACTGGGTATCCAATCCCGCACCGCCCACATCGGCAGGCATGTTGGCCGCATAAAGCCCGGCCTGCATCGCTTTGGCTTGCAGCTCTTTCACCAACTCCATCGGCAAATGGCCGCTGCGTTCCACCATTGCTTCGTGCGGATACAACTCGCGTTCCACAAAGGCCCGCGTGGTATCGACGATCATCCGCTGCTCTTCGGTCATGCCAAAGTCCATCGCTACGCCCCCCTACGCGGCTTGCCGACATAACGCGCCGCCGCCTCCGGCAACGGCAACCCGGCATGCGCTTCGGCAATCGGCAACAGCCGTGCCAGAATTGCATCCGGCGCTGCACAGGTCTTACCCGCCGCCATATCCACATGCAGCAGCATCTGCTCCAGCGTCGCCACCACACTGTCCCCCTTTTGGATGCGCACGAACACCCGGATGCGCTTTTCATCTGCCGACAGCACCTGCACTGTACCGGTCAGCATGTCGCCCAGCTTCGCCTCACCCAGATGCATGATATGGGTTTCGGCGGTGTAATAGCTGAACCCGGTTTTCACATAGTCCAGATCGGCCCCGATCAGCCGCAAAAAGGCATCCATGGTTTCGGATGACGCAAACAGATAGCGGCTTTCGGTCATATGCCCGTTGTAATCAATCCACCCAGGCAGCACCTGCATTAGCGCCATCACCAAGGGCGCACCATCCGCCCCGCGCTTGGCATCATGAAACTCCGCCCGCCGCCGTTCGTCATGTTCGCGCAGAACGCGGCCTGCACCGACATTGCGATCTTTCAAGGACCGCAGAATGCCCACCAGATTCTGGTCGCGCAGCCGTTCCAAATCGCGGATATGCATATGCCCCGACTGCGCATCCGACTGGCCTGCCACCAGATCGACCAGTTCGTCATTAAACTCCGGCACATCGGTCAGCTTGGTCCATGGCCATTTGAGGCACGGCCCGAACTGCGCCATGAAATGCCGCATGCCGGCCTCGCCCCCGGCAATTCGGTAATTCTCGAACAGCCCCATCTGCGCCCAGCGCAACCCGAAACTCATACGGATCGCGTCGTCGATTTCTTCGGTCGTGGCAACTCCGTCTTTCAGCATCCACAGCGCCTCGCGCCAGACCGCTTCAAGGAACCGGCTGCCGATAAAAGCGTCGATCTCTTTGCGCATCACCAACGGAAACATGCCAATGTCACGGGCAATCGCCACCGTCCGCGCGATCACTTCGGGCGAGTTCGCGGCCGAGGCCGAGATTTCGCACAAAGGCAGCAGATAAACGGGGGTGAACGGATGCGCGACGATGATGTTCTGCGGCGCCACAGCACCCTTCTGCAAATCCACCGCCTTGTAGCCAGAGGTTGACGACCCGATCAGGATATTCGGGTTCGACTGTTGCATCTGGGCATAGACCGCGTGCTTGATTTCCAGCCGCTCGGACACGCTTTCCTGCACATAATCCGCCCCCTCCAGAGCCTCGGCCATGGTGCCAGCAAAGGACAACTGCCCCTCGGGCGGCATCGGCACATCAGACAGTGCAGGAACCGCCAGCCGCGCATTGGCCAACATGATGCCAACATTCTGCTCTGCCGATGGACCCGGATCGTAGACGCAGACATCCCAGCCGTTCAGCAAGAAACGCGCCGTCCAGCCGCCACCAATAACTCCACCACCAATTATGGCTACCTTACGTGCCTTCGTCATATATCCCACCCCTTGGTGCCGTGCCTAAAGCACATCAAACAAACGCAAAAATCCGTAACCGAACATCACCGCCACACTGCATGTCATCACCATATCCGCGGCCCCCGGCCAACCCCGCGCCCGCCCAACCAGAACCACCCCGCGCGTCAGCACGCCAAACCCGAACCCCGCCCCTGCCGCAATAATCCCAATCAACGGCATCGCGCGGTCGGTCGCGGTTGGCAGACTGGCCGCCCAACCAAACCAAACTACCCCTCCAATCACCACGCCCACCAGCACCGCCAACCCCAAGCCCCGCGCACTGTTGGCAAGCCTCAGCAGCAACATCAGCCCGACTAACCCCGCCAACGCAGCCCAGATCATTGACCCACCTGTGCCCGTTTCACCAACCCCAGCTTAGCGCGCACCTCGGCCGGCGTAATCACCCGTGCCCCGAGGTTACTAATGATCGAAACCGCCCGCTCCACCAGCTGCGCATTGGTGGCCAGAACCCCCTTGTCCAGCCACAAATTATCCTCCAGCCCCACCCGCACATTGCCGCCCGCAATCACGCTTGCCGCTACATAGGGCATCTGGTTGCGGCCGATCGAAAACGCCGACCAATGCCAATCACCCGGCACATTGTTCACCATCGCCATGAATGTGTTCAGATCATCCGGTGCGCCCCACGGCACGCCCATGCACAGTTGCACCAGCACCGGCGCAGGGATAACGCCCTCGCGCACCAGCTCCTTGGCAAACCACAAATGTCCGGTATCGAACGCCTCGATCTCGATCCGCACGCCCGCATCCCGCATCCGCGTGCCCATATCGCGCAACATGCCGGGCGTGTTGACCATTACATAATCGGCCTCGTTGAAATTCATCGTGCCACAGTCCAGCGTGCATATCTCTGGCCTGCATTCCACCACGTGGCGTACCCGTTCCGCCGCCCCCGCCATGTCAGACCGACCAGAGGCCACCATGTTTTCCGTCCCGTCAAACAGCAGATCACCACCCATCCCCGCCGTCAGGTTCAACACCACATCGGTGGCACTATCCCTGATCCGCTCCGTCACCTCGCGGTACAGCGCCAGATCGCGCGATGGCTTGCCCGTCTCTGGGTCGCGCACATGGCAATGCACCACTGCCGCACCCGCCTTTGCCGCCGCAATCGCGGACTCAGCAATTTGCGCGGGCGACCGTGGCACATGCAGGCTACGATCTTGCGTGCTTCCCGACCCGGTCACAGCACAGGTGATAAACACCTCACGGTTCATCGCTAATGGCATGATGATCTCCCCTTATTGCCCACCAACCTAACGCCCTTGCCAGCGCCCGCACCGCATATTACGAACAATCCATGGCACAAACCGCACAAATCTTTGCCCCGTCAACTGACCCGCTGACAATCGCCCTGCTGGTCCTGCCACAAGCCTCGATCCTGGAGGTCGCATCCACCCTCGATCCCCTACGTTCCGCCAATCGCCACCTAGGCTGCGATGCCTACCGTTGGCGCGTCGTCTCTCCCGACGGCAATCCCATCCCACTGACCTGCGGGATCGAGCTGCCCTCCTCCGGCCCCCTCAACACCGCAAAGGCCGACGCCCTGATCGTCATCGCAGGTTACCGCCAATCCGAAATGGCCACAGCGCCCCTGATCCGCGATCTATCTCGCATGGCCCCAAGATTCAAAGCCATCGGCGGCATCGATGCTGGCGGCTGGGTGCTGGCCCGCGCAGGTCTACTGTCGGGTCACAAAGCCACCGTCCACTGGGAGGATCACGAAGATTTCGCCGCCGCCCATCCCGATATCACCGTCCTGCCGGACCGCTACGTCATTGATAGAAAGCGTTTTACTGCAGGCGGTGCCGCTCCCGCCGCCGACCTGATGCTGCACCTGATCCGGTCGCGCCATGGCCCCGCCACAGCCCTGCAAGTCGCCGCGTCATTCATCACCACGGCACAAGACGGCACTGCCCCACAAATCACCCCACCATCTGACCCGCGCCTAGATCCCCGCGTCGCCACCGCCATCGCGCGCATGGAAAGGCACGTCGAAACCCCCGAGCCCATCGCCAAAATCGCCCACGCGGTCAACCTTTCGCCTCGCCGCTTTGAGACCCTGTTCCGCCAAAACCTGCAACAACCCCCCGGCGCCTACGCACTGCAACTGCGCCTCAGCGCTGCCCGCCGCCTGATCACCGATACCCGCCATCCCCTGGCCGAGGTCGCCCTGCGCACCGGCTTCTCCTCCGCCTCTACCCTGTCCCGCGCCTTCCACCGCCAATTCGGCCTCGCCCCTAGCGCCCTACGCCACCCCTGACGGCTTTTTCTGTTCACAAGTATCCTGGGGGGTCCGGGGGACCAGTCCCCCGGCGCTCAACGCCTCACGCCACCTCCAACAACCCGCGCCCCTTCAACAGCGCCTCCACCCCCGGCATCCGCCCGCGAAACTGCAAATACAGCGCCTCGGCATCCTGCGACCCGCCTGCGCTTAGAATAAACTTCTCCAGCCTCGCCGCCACGCCCGGATCAAACGCCCCGCCAGCCTCCTCGAAGGCAGCAAACGCATCGGCGTCCATCACCTCCGACCACATGTAGGAATAATAACCCGATGAATACCCGTCGCCCGAAAACACATGCGCGAAATGCGGCGTCGCATGGCGCATCCTTATCGCATTGGGCATCCCCAACCCCGCCAGTACGGCCTCTTGCGCCGCGATCGGGTCATCCGGTGCCGCCCCTTCATGGAACGCCAGATCAACCAAGGCAGACGACACAAACTCCACCGTCGCAAAAGCCTGATCATAGGTCCCCGCCGCCAACAGCCGCTTCAACATATCCGCTGGCATCGGCTCACCCGTAGCATAATTCCGCGCGTGTTTTTCCAACACTTCCGGCACTTCCAACCAATGTTCATACAACTGGCTCGGCAGTTCGACAAAATCGCGCGCCACGGACGTGCCCGACACAAACCCATAGGTCACATCCGACAGCATCTGATGCAGCGCATGGCCAAATTCATGAAACAGCGTGCGCGCATCGTCATAAGACAGCAGCGCAGGCTCACCCTTAGCAAAATTGCACACATTTACCACAATAGGCCGCACCTCGCCGCCCAGCTTGCGCTGTGATCGCATTGCCGAGCACCACGCCCCCGACCGTTTCGATCCGCGCGCAAAATAGTCGCCAATAAACACCGCCACGTGGCGGCCCTTGCGGGTCACTTCCCAAGCCCGTGCATCCGGATGGTACAACGGTGTGGGCAACTCCCGAAACTCCAGCCCGAACAAGCGGTTGGCACAATCGAACTGTGCCCCCAGCATCGCCTCCAAACCAAGGTAAGGTTTCAAGCCCGCCTCGTCCAGATCATGCTCCACCACCCGGCGCTTCTCCGAATAATACCGCCAATCCCAAGGCTCCAGATCGCCGTTCACCCCATCCGAATGCATCATCGCTTCCAGCACGGCGGCATCGGCATTCGCCTTGCGCTTGGCGGGCTCCCACACCCGCATCAGCAAATCACGCACCGCCCCAGGCGTTTTCGCCATCTCTGGTTCCAGCTTGAAATCGGCAAACGAAGCATAGCCCAGCAACTTCGCGCGCTCTTCCCGCAACGCCAATGTCTCTGCCGCAATCTCACGATTGTCAGCCGCATTGCCGTTCGCCCCGCGTGAAACCCACGCCTCATAAGCCACTTTCCGCAGTTCCCGCTTTGGCGAAAACTGCAAGAACGGCACGATCAAACTGCGGTTCAACGTCACCACCGGCCCCGCGGCACCTTTTTCAACCCCTGCCGCCCGAGCACTTGCGACCACAAACTCCGGCAACCCCTTCAGATCAGCCTCGGACAGATCCATGAACCACCCACGTTCTTCCGCCAGCAGGTTCTGACTGAACGCCGTCCCCAGCACCGCCAGCCGCGATTTGACCTCGGTCAGCCGATCCGACGCCGCGCCTTGCAATAACGCGCCAGACCGCACGAACATCTGCCGATACAGATCCAAAACCCGGCCCTGCTCCGGCGTCAGCCCCAGCGTATCCCGCGCCGCCCACAGCGCCTCGATCCGCTGAAACAGCACCGCGTTATTCGTCACTTCCGACGCAAACGCGCTCATCTTCGGAGCCAAGTCGCGTTGCAACGCCTCGCGCGCATCCGTGCTATCGGCACCTGCGAGGCTGTAGAACACGCCTCCCACGCGGTCCAGCAAGCCTTCCGACAATTCCAATGCCTCTATGGTGTTGGCAAAAGTCGGCGCGTCCACGCTATACGTGATCGCCGCGATATTCCTGCGTGCCTCCGCCAGACCCCCCTCGAACGCCTGCGCAAAATCCTCATCTCTGATCGCGCCAAACGGCGGCAGCGCGAAATCGCCTTCCCAAGCCCCCAACAATGCATTCGTCATCGCAAGTCTCCCATGTCAAACAAAGCTATGCCCTACCCGGGGCCCAGCCCCAACTTTTTCTTCGCAAAAATACTCATCTTGCCTGCGCCGATGCAACGCTACCGACTGCCCTTGTTGCGCATCCGCGTCTCGATCCTGCGCAAGATCAACGACAGCGTGATCGTCATCGTCAGATAAATCAAAGCCACCACGTTATAGGTCTCGAAATACCGGAAATTCCCTGCTGCCGTCACCTTGCCCAATTGCGTGATATCCGAAACCCCCAGCACCGACACTAACGACGAATCCTTCACCATCGCCACGAAATCATTGCCATAGGGTGGTAAGATCATGCGGAATGCCTGCGGAAACACCACATGGCGGAACCGCTGCCAGCCGTTCAACCCCAACGTCTGCGCCGCCTCGATCTGCCCGCGATCCACCGCTTGCAGTCCTGCCCGGAAGATCTCCGCCAGAAACGACGAATAGGCGATTGTCAGCGCAATCACCGCGCGCCACAGCAACGGGAAATCCCGCGTCTTCCACGGCTCCCAGCCCAGAGGGGCGGTTGCCCAGTTCCACAAAACAACCAATCCGGGCGCCAGAACAAACGCCACATACAGCAGCAGCACGATGATCGGGATGCCCCGCACCACCTCGACATAAAGTCGCGCGGCCTGACGCAGAACCACATGGCGCGACAATGCCGCCAGCGCCAGACCCAGCCCCATCACCGACGCCAGTGCATAGGCCACAATCGTCACATAGATTGTCGTCCAGATGCCCTTTGCCAGCGTCGCCAGAACCTTGGCGTAAAGATCGTCCGCTACCACGCGGTAAAACAGATACAGGCCCGCCGCTGCCACGATCAGCAGCCAATAGGGGAAATCTTCCTTCTGATGTGTGGGCGGCATCCTGACAAAAGGCCCCAAGTTCCCCGGGGGCCAGTCCTGGGTGATTATTGGCCCAGCTTGTAATCGAGGAACCACTTCTTGTTCAGCGCCTCGATCGTGCCATCCGCCTGCAATGCCGCGATACCTGCGTTCATTGGTGCCACAAGGTCAGACCCTTTCGGGAAGATGAACCCGAAATCCTCGACCCCCAGCTTGTCGCCCACGATCTTCAATCCGCCGGCGGACGCTTCCACATAGCCAGCCCCCGCCGTGCCATCGGTCAACACCAGATCGACATCGCCCGCCTTCAGCGCCTCGACCGTGGCACCGAAGGTTTCGAACAGCTTGATGCGCGGGTTGGCCTCGTTGCCATCCAGTATTTCGTAGACCGAGGTATAGAACGGCGTCGTCCCCGGCTGTGCCGCAATCAGCAACTCGGCATTTGCCCCGAAGGCTTTTGCGTCGGCAAACCGGTCTTCGTCGCCGCGCACCAGCATCACCATTTCAGACCGCATGTACGGGTCTGAAAAATCGACCTTTTCCTTGCGGTCATCGCGAATGGTGATCCCCGTCATGCCAAGATCGAACTGGCCCTCCGACACCGCCGGGATCATCGCATCCCACGAGATATTCTCGTATTTCACGGTAAAGTTCATGCGCTTGGCCAGTTCGGTCATCGCATCATATTCCCAGCCAATCGCGGCGCCCGACCCATCCAGAAATTGCAGCGGCGGATAGGCATTTTCGGTCACCACCACAATTTCGCGTGCCCCAAGATCCGGTAGGTCCTGGGCAATCGCTGCGGTCGACATCATCATGGCAAACCCGGCAAGGGCGGCGGAAAATTTCATTGGTGTGAACTCCCTGTTACGAAGCGGATGCATGACTATGGCCGATCTTGCGGGGGTTACGCAAGCGCTGGCAACCGGTGCAACCCTGCATCGGTTGCCGCTGTTTTAGAGGATGCAGATCACCTCATGGGGGCAGCGTACGCACCGGTAGCCTCACCGGCCAACTTCATCGCCTTCATCGCATCCTTCGCCGTCATTAGCTTGATCGTGGACGACGACGACGCCGTTCCCGAAGCCGCGACCGCCATCGCCCCCGCCGCCATGAACGTGTCATCCGGCCCTTCAATCAGGCAGATCACATCATGGCCGCCAAAGGCGAAAAACAGATTGTGCAACTTGCCGCCCAGCGCCTCGATCAACTTCCGCGCCGCAGCCTCTCGGTCGCTTGGTTTGGCCACCAGTGCTTTGAACGCCTCTCGTGTGTAAGACATCTGATACAGGTAAAACGCCATCTACATAGTCCCCCAAGAATTGGGGCCGGTCCAACGTGCACTCTGCCCTCTGATCCAGCACGTTGAACGCAGCCGATTACGCCGCAAAATACCGGCAAATGCAGCCCGGGCAACGGCTGCGGAAGCAACTGTATCATGGAGATGCCAAGAAGTGTGATCAATCAAGCCGACGCGCGTTCCGACGTCTGGCAGGGTTTACCCAAACGACCCACGTGTCTGCCTCACCCCACCAGCCCCAACCGTTCATGCCAGGCAGCAATGCTTTCCGTCGGATACAGCTCGAATTGTTGATCTCCCGGGGCCACTGCGGGCACCACCCAACCGGCCTTGCTGCCCAGCATCAGATGTACCCGTTCCGGCGGCACCGGCAGGGCGGTATCGATCGCGGACGCATGCGGGTGCAACAAATGCGGCCAACGCGGGTCCCACAACCAAAGCGCCGATCCGCAGAGGCGACAGAAACTCCGTTCCGCCTGGCTTACCTCCGCCACTGCCGTCGCAGGGTCAGCAATCCGCGCCCGGTAGACGGTGATGCATTCAGCGCCAGTCACGTCCAGCGTCTCGAATTCCGCACTCAGATTGATCGCAAAGCCACCCGACCCGGCGGTTTTGCGGCAGACTTCGCAATAGCACAGGTTGAACGGGTAGGTATGCGCCGAAAGCACCCGAAATGTTACCGCCTTGCAATGACACGACCCCTCAAGTTGCATGAGCCATCCCCTTTACTGGTCAGCTGCGTCGAAATTGACGCCGTATTCAGCCACCAACGGTGCCGCACGTGGCACAATCCGCGCGCCGCTTCACCGCAATCAACCGTGTTTCAGCATACAGCGCATCGTGGATCATCAAACGCCCCGTCAGCGTCTGCCCTGCCCCGGTTATATGCTTCAACGCCTCCATCGCCATCATCGCGCCGATCACACCCGGCAGCGGTGCGGCAACCCCCGCCTCGGCACAGGTCGGCACCAGACCAGGTGCGGGCCGCACCGGAAAAACGCATTCGTAACATGGGCTTCCATGCGCCGGATCGAACAGCGACAACTGCCCTTCCCATTGCGTGATGGCCCCTGATATCAACGGCTTGCCCAACCCCACGCACACCCGGTTCACCAGATAACGCGTCTCAAAATTGTCCGATCCGTCCAGCACCAGATCGTAATCGCCAATCAGGCTGGCCGCGATCTCGTCGGTAAGTCGGCGGTGATAGGGCCGCACCTCGATGAACGGGTTAAGGGATGTCATCGCAGCCATCGCAGACTGCACTTTTGCCATGCCAATGCGTTGATCTGCATGAATGATCTGCCGCTGAAGATTCGATCCCTCAACCACATCATCATCAACAACTCCTATGGTACCAACGCCTGCGGCGGCGAGGTACAGCAATGCGGGCGACCCCAATCCCCCAGCCCCAATCACAAGAACCTTGGCATCCTTCAGCTTGCGCTGCCCCGGACCGCCAATTTCGCGCAGCATGATATGCCGCGCATATCGGTCCAGTTCCGCCGCCCGAAAACCGCCGTCTAAGACGGTCGGCAAAACCGCGGCAGCCCGGTTTTTCAGCTTGCTCAGGCCCGCAAAGTACCCCCACCCCAGTACCGCAAAACCGGCCAAAACCAGCCAGATCCGCGCATCATTGCCAGTGGCCAGCCGCAACGAATGCCCATCGGGCAGCGTCGAGTGCAGGCCCACAACCCCCACCCATAGCGCTCCGATCATACCCAACCGCAATCCGAAGGGCGCGCGCAGCAAAACGCCTGCCCCCCAAAGCCCCGCCGCGATGATCAAAACAAGGATCATCCCCGTCCGGTAGAGCCAAAGCCCCCCTCGCCCCGAACGGTATCACTCAGCGCCTTCACCACCATGAACCGTGCCTGCACCACCGGGGCCACGATCATCTGCGCAATCCGGTCACCATGCCGGATCACATAGGGTTCGGCGCCAAGATTGATTAACGCGACCCCCAAAGGCCCGCGATAATCGCTGTCGATGGTGCCCGGCGTATTCGGCAATGAAATGCCGTGCTTCAACGCCAGCCCCGACCGTGGCCTTAGCTGCATTTCAAACCCGAGCGGGACCTCCACCCGAAACCCGGTCGGCACCAACGTCCGCTGCATCGGCTGCAAAACAAAGCCCGCTTCCCGCTGTTCCGGCCGCAGATTTGCCCGAACATCCGCCCCCGCCGCCCCGGCCGTCTCATAAGTCGGCAATGGCAGGCCTTGATCCGCCCAATCCTCCCACAAAAGGCGCAAGATCGGCGTCACGCGCTGCCCTCCTTCGTTTCTGCAAAAACATCCCCGCCGGAGGCTGCGTCCCTGCCGCCTCGCCCTTGTTTGCCGCTGCGCGCTAAATGTACTACGGAACGTATGTGGAACGCCTTTGCGAAATCTCTCATGCCAAAGCCTCGGCGATCTTCTGCGCCAACCTTCTGGCAACGCTTGCCTTTTCCATGCGCGGCCAAGCTTCCGCACCCGCATCCGAAATCAGCGTCACTGCGTTTTCGGCACCCCCCATGATGCCCGTTTCCGCCGATACATCATTTGCGATGATCCAGTCGCACCCCTTGCGCACCCGCTTTGCCGTCGCGTTGGCCAGCACATCGTCGGTTTCGGCAGCAAAGCCGATTACCAGCGTCGGGCGGCCCGCTTTCATCTGGCTGACACGCGCCAGAATGTCAGGATTTTCGGCAAAATTCAAAGCAGGCACCTTACCGCTCGCAGTCTTTTTCATCTTGTGATCTGCCGCATTGACCACCCGCCAATCGGCAACCGCCGCCGCAAAAACCGCCACATCGGCGGGTAAGGCTGCCTCCACCGCGGCCAGCATCTGCTGGGCGGTTTCCACCTTCACCACCGTCACACCAACAGGTGGCGGCACCAGTGCCGGCCCCGTGACAAACGTCACCTCAGCGCCCAAATCACGCAGCGCCGCGGCCACCGCCGCCCCTTGCACGCCCGATGATCGATTGGCAATATATCGAACAGGATCAATGGCTTCATGCGTCGGCCCCGAGGTTACCAGCGCGTGCTTTCCCGTCAGCGGGCCATGGCTCAGCTCCGCCTCGACCGCTGCCAGTATCTCCAACGGTTCCGCCATCCGGCCGGGGCCATACTCGCCGCACGCCATCTCGCCGTCATTCGGGCCAACAAACATCACGCCGTCCGCGCGCAGTTGCTCCAGATTGCGCTGGGTGGCGGCATGTTGCCACATCCGCACATTCATCGCAGGCGCCGCCAATACTTTGGTGTCTGTCGCCAACAACAGGGTCGATGCCAGATCATCCGCCCTGCCCTGCGCCATCTTGGCCAGCAGGTCGGCGGTCGCCGGGGCCACCACGATCAGATCAGCCACCCGGCTTAGCTGGATATGCCCCATCTCGGCCTCGTCGGTCAGATCGAACAGATGTTGATAAACCTTTTCACCCGCCAAAGCCGCCACCGACAGGGGAGTCACAAATTCCGCCGCCGCACGCGTCATCACAGGCGTCACCGATGCGCCCGCCTCTCGCAGCCGGCGGATCAGGTCAAGCGATTTATACGCGGAGATGCCGCCGCCGATGATCAATAGAATGCGTCTGCCTGGCAGCATAAGTCGGGCTCCGGCCCAAGGGGGCTGCCATAGGTTTAGGCGGCCTACTTAAGGAACTCAATCACCCGCGCAACGGCCGGTATCAAACGCGAAAGAACTGCACTTCGGTTGATTGGGCTTCGAGTGACCGGCGCATTTTGCCGAACGCAGCCGCCTCCAGCTGCCGCACGCGTTCCTTTGAAAGACCAAGCTCGGTTCCAAGGCTTTCCAAAGTTCGCGCCTCTTCGCGCAACTTCCGCTCGGCCACGATATAGCGTTCACGTGCATTCAACGCCTGCATCGCATTCACCAGCCAGCCGCGCAAATGTGCAGTGTCATGGCTATCTTCCACAACGTCAGCGGCCTGAGCCCGGTCATCCTCCAGCAAGTCGATCCATTCGCGGCCGTCATCTTCCGACGATTGCGTGGCATTCAGCGAATAGTCGGACCCGGACAGTCTGCCTTCCATCATTTCGACATCTGCAAGTGGTACCCCAACCTCGCGCGCTATGCGTTCGCGCAACTGATGGCCGTCCAGCACCTCGCCCGCTGCGGTTGCCTCGCGTTCCAATTTCGCCTGCACCCGGCGCAGGTTGAAAAACAGCGACTTCTGGCTGCTGGTCGACCCTGTGCGCACCATCGACCAGTTGCGCATGACATAATCCTGGATCGACGCCTTGATCCACCAGACGGCATAGGTCGAAAACCGCACGCCCCTGTCAGGGTCAAACTTGTCTGCGGCTTTCATCAGGCCAAGCGAGGCTTCCTGGATTAGATCATTCATCGGCGCGCCATACCGGCGAAACTTCGAGGCCATCGAGATGGCAAGCCGCATATAGGCCGTGATCAGGCGGTGCAGTGCCGCTTCGTCACGTTGGTCGCGCCACGCGTAGGCAAGGCGCAATTCCGTCTCGGCATCAAGCAGTTCCGCCTTCATCGCTTGGCGAGACATGGTTTGATCGTTATATCGCTCGAGTGCCATCATAAACCCCCGCTAAAAACAGATCATAGGCGGCTTAACGCCCCATTCACCAATCATTACGAGGGCAACCTTTGACTGGATCAAAAAGTTCCCGCAAAAAACCGGGTGCGCAGTTCACGCTGGTGATCGGCGGCGCGCGATCCGGCAAATCGCTGCTGGCAGAGGCGATGGCGACGGCAACCGGACGCCCACGCCGCTACATCGCCACAGCCCAGGCGTGGGATGACGAAATGCGCGCCCGTATCGACCAGCACCGCAATCAGCGGGGGGATGACTGGACCACAATCGAGGCCCCGCTCGATCTTGTCGGGGCTTTGGCCGGTGCCGGCGCGGATGAGGTGGTGCTGGTAGATTGCGCCACGCTCTGGCTGTCAAATCATCTTCTTGCGGACGGTGATCTTGAGGGCGAGGCAAGTCATCTGTTGCTGGCAATCCGGGCCTGCGCGGCGCCGGTGATCGTGGTTTCAAACGAGGTTGGTTGGTCGATCGTGCCCGACAACGCCCTTGCCCGCCGCTTTCAAGATGCGCAGGGGCGGCTGAACCAACGCATGGCAGGGCAGGCCGATCTGGTGGTCGCAGTGATGGCGGGCTTGCCCATCGTGCTGAAGGGCCAGATGCCGGACGCCGACGCATGACCCGGTTCTGGTGGGTGCGACATGGGCCGACACATGCCAAAACTATGGTCGGTTGGTCTGATCTGCCAGCGGATCTGTCGGATCAGGCCGCCATTGCGCGGTTATCGGCATATTTGCCGCAAGACGCGGTTGTCGTGTCATCAGACCTGATCCGCGCGGTCGCAACCGCAGACGCCGTGCAGGGCGCGCGCAGCCGATTGCCTCATGACCGGAAGCTGCGCGAGATGCACTTTGGCGACTGGGAACTTCGCAGTCATTCGCAGATCGAGGCGGAAAACCCAATTCTTATCCGCGCTTTCTGGGATCAGCCTGGCGATGTGCGTCCACCCCGTGGTGAAAGCTGGAACGACATCAATGCCCGCATCTGGGCCGCGACGGACCGGTTGGTGCGTGCCTACGCAGGCCGCAACATCATCATCGTCGCTCATTTCGGCGCGATCCTGTCGGCGTTGCAACGCGCCGACAACCTGACCCCGGAACAAGCGTTTTCACACCGGATCGACCCGCTTTCGATTACCGAAATGATGCACAGCGCAGATGGCTGGCGCCTTGGCCGGATTAATCACATCGCGTGATGTGTAAGCCCACAAATCCGCGCTTTCCCGATGATCCTTTACCCACTACCCCTGCCAAAACTTCTGACGGAGGCTTTGATGACTTATGATCTTGCCATTGGCGACCGCGCCTATTCCAGTTGGTCCCTGCGCGGCTGGCTGCTGTTTGATGCGTTTGGCATTCCGGTCAAAACCCATTCGGCGCGGCTTTACACCGATGAATTGGCAACACTGTTGAAGGATTTTTTTCCCGGCAGAACCGCCCCCACGATGCGGACACCCGATGGCACAGTCGTGCCCGAAACGATTGCCATCGCCGAAGAACTGGCCTCGCGCCATCCGGGTGCGGGCATCTGGCCGACGGGTCCGAAAGCCCGCGCCGTGGCCCGTGTTCTGGCCGCTGAAATGCACGCGGGCTTTTCTCCACTGCGCACCCATTGCCCGATGAACCTGCGTGTCAGCTATCAGGACTGCGCCCCACCTGACGCTGTATTAGCCGATCTTGACCGGCTTAAGGTAATCTGGTCGTGGGCACGGCGTGAAACCGGGTCTTCGGGGCCTTGGCTGTGCGGCGACTATTCTGCGGCTGATGCGTTTTTCGCACCGGTTGCGGGCCGGATTGCGGGTTACAACCTGCCTGTCGGGGCCGAAACAGCAGCTTATGTGGCCGCACATCTGGCGCATCCGTCATTCCGGCGTTGGCGGGCGATGGGGTTGGTCGATGGTGCCGATCAAGACTTTTACCGCCGCGATTACCCGCGCCGCCCATGGCCGGGCCCTCAGGTTCTGGCTGCGAAAGTAGTCACGCACGGCCCATCGATGAATGCCAACTGCCCCTATTCGGGCAAGCCCGCGACGGACTACATGGAACTTGGCGGCAAGGTCTGGGGGTTCTGCAACCCGTTCTGCCGTGACAAAACGGTCGCAGACCCGGAAGCCTGGCCAAAATTCATGGCCCTTTACCAATCGTAAACCATTGCCGCACTATCCGTTAACCAAGGCGAACGGAGCAATCAGATGGTGGCGCGGGCGTATACGGTGGCTTTTGAAGGGGTCGAGGCACGCATAGTCGAAGTGCAATGCGCGGTGGCCCCCGGCCTGCCATCGTTTTCCATCGTGGGCCTGCCCGACAAGGCGGTGTCAGAGGCGAAAGAACGCGTACGCGCCTCGCTGGCGTCGATGTCGATCGCGCTGCCGTCAAAACGCATTACCGTGAACCTGTCGCCCGCCGATCTGCCGAAGGAAGGCTCGCACTTTGATCTGCCGATTGCGCTGGCGCTGCTGGCAGCGCTGGAAATCATTCCCAAGGATGAAATAGAGGGCACGGTGGCACTCGGGAAATTGTCGCTTGACGGCCGCCTGATCGCGGTGATCGGCGCGCTGCCCGCGGCGATGGCTGCGGCCGAGGCGGACCGGTCCTTGCTGTGCCCCAAGGCCTGCGGGGCCGAGGCGGCATGGGTCGGCGCGACCCAAGTGCTTGCGGCGGCATCCCTGTCGGAAGTGGTGCGCCATTACACCGGCCAGTCACCAATGGCCCCTGCCGAGGCGGGTGAGGTGATGCCCGAGATATTCCGCCGTGATCTGCGCGATGTGAAGGGGCAGGAACGCGCCAAACGCGCGCTGGAGATTGCTGCGGCGGGTCGGCACCATGTGCTGATGATCGGCAGCCCGGGATCAGGAAAGTCCATGCTGGCTGCGCGTATGCCCGGCATTTTGCCGCCTTTGTCGGCAATCGAGGCGTTGGAAACCTCGATGATCCACTCGCTTGCCGGTTTGCTTACGGATGGCGGCATCAGCCGCACAAGGCCGTTTCGCGAACCGCATCACACCGCATCGATGGCAGCGATCGTGGGCGGTGGTCGCGGCGCGAAACCGGGCGAGATCAGCCTTGCCCACAATGGTGTTCTCTTTCTGGACGAGTTTCCCGAATTTCCCAGGCCGGTTCTGGAAACCCTGCGCCAACCGATCGAGACCGGCGAGATTGTGGTGGCGCGCGCTAATGCGCATGTGCGCTACCCCTGCCGGTTCCTGCTTGTCGCCGCTGCAAACCCATGCAAATGCGGTTAC
>JANOGW010000048.1:0-90529 GCA_031406155.1 Pseudorhodobacter sp. | reverse complement strand
GTAAGCCTCGTCGATCGCCGCTTGCAGGGCCTCGCGTTCGCGGATGTATTCACCGCGAATGTAGATGTAGCAATCATGCGCACCCATCGCGAAGGCGGCGATCAGGGATCCCTCGATCAATGTGTGCGGATCGTGGCGCATAATCTCGCGGTCTTTGCAGGTGCCGGGCTCGGATTCGTCGGCATTGACCACCAGATAGCACGGCCTGCCATCAGATACTTTCGGCATGAACGACCATTTGAGGCCGGTCGGAAACCCCGCCCCGCCACGCCCGCGCAAGCCCGAGGCCTTGATCTGTTCAACCAGCCAGTCGCGGCCATTGGCCAGAAACCCCGCCGTGCCATCCCACGCGCCACGCTTGCGCGCGCCCGCAAGCGATCGATCCTCCATCCCGTACAGGTTGGTGAATATCCGGTCCTGGTCTTTCAGCATCGCGAAGTCCTCAAGTTTTCTGGCGGTTACGCCAAAGTCTATAGGTCACAAGTAGCGCCCATGTGAAACCGGCCAAGGCCAGCAGATCGGCCAGAAAGGCGAATCGCGCTTGCCAGCCCATGATACCGCCCAGCCATTGTGCCCCGATCCAAAGAACCATGGTTGCCGCCAGAACCACCGCCACAAGGCGGGCCTGACGCGCGGACTGTCGGTCTTTGTCCGGATCGGGGCGCTGGATTTTCATGTCAGGTCAATAGTCGTTGGTCTTGGCCCGAACGCGGAACGCCTCCAGCCCTTCGGTGACGATGATCTTTGATTGCGCAATCCATTTGTCGCGCACGATGCGGCCCTTGAAGCTTTGCATGTTGGCATCAACCCAGGCCACATCCGTATCCGACCAGTTGGCGATCTGATCGAAATGATAAAACCCAAGTCCGTTGCACAGCTTTTCAAGGGCCGGGCCGATGCCTTCGATTTCCTTCAGATTATCGGCCTTGCCCTTGCGCGGGGCAGACAGGCGCAACGGACCATCGGCCTTTTTTGCGCGCGGCGCTTTGGCTGCGGGTGGTTTGGCGGCCGCAGGTTCGGCAATCGCCTTGGCGGCAGCCGGTTTCGCGGGGGTATGGTTTGTTTTCGCTCGTGCCGCCGGGCCAGTTTTCGCCGGGGCGGCGTCGCCAACAGGGGCCATGGACATCATCGCCGCAGGCTCTTCGGCTAGTGCAGGCATTGAAGGAGCCGCTGCCGGAGCCATCGCAGTACCTGCCGCAGCAACGGTGGTATCGGCCATCGGTGCAGCAATGCCGGTTAGATCGCCGGATGCCTGCCGCGCAGCAGCAGACGACCCCCAATGCAGGCCCAGAATGAAGCCGACCACCACAAAGATGATCAGACCCACGAAGCCTGCTTGCGAATAGTTGAAGTCGCCAACAACGTACGCTACCGCTGCCGCAACAAGCCCTGCCGCCGCCGCGATCAGCCATCCGCCCAGCGAAGGGGCGGCTTTCATTTCAGATTGCTTCATCGATCCCATCTCCCTGTCGGCCCATTTTGCAAGGCCCTTGTTGCACCAATTCAGTCACTCCGTCTCAAGCACTCAGTCCTGACGCACGCGGGCGTTTCAGATCATCTTCTGCCCTGACCTGCGTCACGGCGTGCCGCGCGCTGCAAGAACACGGGCCTGTTCGACCCATTTGTCGCGGGTCACGCGGCCTCTGAACCCTTCGAGGTTGTTGTCAACCCAGGCAATTTCCGCCTCGGTCCATGCCGCGAGCTGATCAAAGTGGAAAAAGCCCAGCCGGTGGCACAGGATTTCCAGTTTTGGCCCGATGCCGACGATGACCTTCAGGTCGTCCGGCTTGCCACCCCGGGCGGAGGGCAACGCGGCGGGCTTTGATTGCACAGACATTGCCGGGGCCTTGGCCTCCGGCGTTGCCAAAGGCGTGGCGATGGCGGAGTTGCCGTCCGGCTTTGGTTTACCCTTGGACCGCGCCGGGGCTTCTTGCACCGTGGCACCGGAGGCGTCTGCTGGAAGCCCCTTGCCGGGCTTTGGTTCTGTCGCCTCACCCTTGGCTGGTTTGACCGGCGGCACCGCTTTGCCGAGCCATGGCATTGTCAGCGCCACCTCCGTGCCGTCAATCCGGCGCACAGTGTCCCCCAGATCAACCGCCGCATGCACCGACGCATTGTGCGCGTTGTGCACCGGTGTACCGGTTTTCAGGCTGGTCAGACCCGACAAGGGCTCTGCCGCAAAGCGCCCGGTCTGGGACCCCGGCACAGGAACCTCGCCGTTGGAAAACCGCGCGATCAGATCGCGCAACTTGGCGGGCGTCAGGTCTTCGTAGTAATCCTTGCCGATCTGCGCCATCGGCGCATTGGCGCAGGCCCCTAGACATTCCACATCTTCCCAGCTGAACTTGCCATCGGCCGACAGCGCATGCGCCTTCGGGTTGACCAGTTCCTTGCAAACGGCGACCAGATCTTCGGCGCCGCAGATCATGCATGACGTGGTGCCACAAATCTGGATATGCGCAATGGAACCAACCGGTTGCAACTGGAACATGAAGTAGAACGTCGCCACTTCCAGCGCCCGGATATAGGCCAGGTCCAACATACCCGCCACATGTTCGATGGCGGGGCGGGAAAGCCAGCCCTCCTGCTCCTGCGCGCGCCAGAGCAGCGGAATGATGGCGCTGGCTTGGCGGCCTGCGGGGTATTTGGACATTTGGCCATTGGCCCATGCGAGGTTCGCGGGCGTGAAGGCGAAGGAGACGGGTTGGACGGGATGGAGCCGGCGGAGCATAGACTATCCTATTATTTTGTGGAGCGCAGTGCTGCCGTCACTTATTCTGTTGTTCTGCAGTTCGAATGCAAAAGCCTCGCTTCCCTTTTGCAGATAAAGATACTTATATTCTGCATAATGGGTCGCTGCCTTTATCTCAAAGCCAAGCTCCAAGAATTCTTTGAGAATAGGTTGGGAACTCACCGATCAATCTCCCCGAACACCACGTCCATCGTGCCAATAATCGCGGCGACATCGGCGAGTTGGTGGCCCTTGGCGATGAAATCGATCGCTTGCAGGTGCAGGAAACCCGGCGCGCGGATCTTGGCACGGTAAGGTTTATTGGTGCCGTCGGCCACCAGAAAGACGCCGAACTCGCCTTTTGGGGCCTCGACTGCGGCGTAGATTTCGCCAGCGGGCACGTGGAAGCCTTCGGTGTACAGCTTGAAGTGGTGGATCAGCGCTTCCATCGATGTCTTCATCTCGGCCCGCGGCGGTGGCGTTACTTTGCCGCGCGACAGGATATCGCCGGGCTCCACCCGCAGTTTGGCGATGGCTTGGCGGATGATCGAGGTGCTTTCGCGCATTTCGGCCATCCGGCACAGATAGCGATCGTAGCAATCGCCGTTGATGCCAACTGGAATCTTGAAATCGAACTCGTCATAGCACTCATAGGGTTGCGCACGGCGCAAATCCCATGCCAGACCCGATCCGCGCACCATGACACCGGAAAACCCCCATTTCTGGATATCCTCTTCCGTCACGACTCCGATATCGGCATTGCGCTGTTTGAAGATGCGATTCTCGGTCAGCAGACCGTCGATATCATCCAGCACACGCGGAAATTCCACCGCCCATTGATCGATGTCTTCGATCAACTGCGACGTCAGATCCTGATGCACGCCGCCGGGGCGGAAATAGGCGGCGTGCAGGCGTGCGCCACTGGCGCGTTCGTAAAACACCATCAGCTTTTCGCGTTCCTCGAACCCCCACAACGGCGGGGTAAGGGCGCCCACATCCAGCGCCTGCGTGGTGACGTTCAGGATATGGTTCAGAACCCGGCCAATCTCGCAGAACAGCACGCGTATCAGGCTGGCTCGGCGGGGCACGACGGTGCCGGTCAGCCGTTCAATGGCCAGACACCAGGCGTGTTCCTGGTTCATCGGGGCGACGTAATCCAGCCGGTCGAAATACGGCAGATTTTGCAGGTAAGTGCGGCTTTCCATCAACTTTTCGGTGCCACGGTGCAGAAGACCAATGTGCGGATCGCAGCGTTCGACTATTTCGCCGTCCAGTTCCAGCACCAGACGCAAAACACCGTGTGCGGCAGGATGTTGCGGGCCGAAGTTGATGTTGAAATTGCGGATCTGCTGCTCGCCCGTCAGGATGTCCTGCGAGCCGTCATCATAGGTGTTGCGCCGGATGTCACCGTCCATCATTTTGCCCCAAGACTACATTGTTTCACAGCATGATATCCCACAACATATTGATTTCTAACCCCAACCCACTGACTTCTTTTCAGAGGTTTGTTTAGACAAGCAACACTTGCAGACAGCATGGCTGCAACGCCGAAAAAGAGCGTGCCGAGTTCGCTTATCGGCTTCCACCACATCATTTCGTTCCCGCCTTGTCATCTCCGGGAAGGACGTAATTGGCCCCTTCCCATGGACTCATGAAATCAAACTGCCGGTATTCCTGTACCAGCGAAACCGGTTCGTAGACGACGCGCTTTTGCACATCATCATAGCGCACTTCGGTATAGCCGGTGGTCGGGAAATCCTTGCGCAAAGGGTGCCCGCGAAAGCCGTAATCGGTCAGGATGCGGCGCAGGTCAGGATGGCCGGAAAACAGGATGCCGAACATGTCAAACACCTCGCGTTCAAACCAGTTCGCACTGGGATGAATGGCGTGGATCGAGGGCACCATATCGTCAGCGCGGGTCGCCATTTTCAGGCGGATGCGATGGTTTTTGTACATCGACAGGAAGTGATAGACCATCTCGAACCGCGCGGCACGATCCGGGCGATCGATCGCGGTAATGTCGACAAGGGTGGTGAACCGGCAAGCCACATCCGTCTTCAGAAAGTCCACCAACCCTTCCAGATGCGGCAGCGGCACCGTCAGGGTCAACTCTCCATGCGCGAAGTCTGCCGATGCCACTGCACCGGGGCGCTTTGCCGAGATATGGGCGGCGAGTTCTTTCAATGCGTCAGACATCGGGCCGCTCCTTACCGTGTGATGGTGCCGGTGCGGCGAATTTTTCGCTGCAATTGCAGGATCCCGTACAGCAACGCCTCGGCGGTCGGCGGGCAGCCGGGCACATAGATGTCAACCGGCACGATCCGGTCGCAACCGCGGACCACCGAATAGCTGTAATGGTAATACCCCCCGCCATTGGCGCAGGACCCCATCGAAATGACATAGCGCGGCTCTGGCATCTGGTCGTAGACCTTGCGCAGGGCGGGGGCCATCTTGTTGGTCAATGTGCCGGCGACGATCATCAGATCTGACTGGCGCGGGCTGGCGCGAGGGGCGGTGCCAAAACGCTCCAGATCATAGCGCGGCATCGAGGTGTGGATCATTTCCACCGCACAGCAGGCCAAACCGAAGGTCATCCAGTGCAAAGATCCGATGCGGGCCCAGTTGATGATGTCTTCGGTCGAGGTCAGCAGGAAACCCTTGTCCTGCAATTCAGCATTCAAAGCGCGGGTTGCAACCTCGGCGTCGGGACCGGCGGTGTTGGCGGATGTGCTCACTCCCATTCCAGGGCTCCCTTTTTCCATTCATAAGCAAAACCGACGGTCAGCACGACCAGAAACAGCATCATCGACCAGAAGGCAGCCATGCTTATTTCACCGAACGCGACCGCCCAGGGAAACAGGAACGCCACTTCCAGATCGAAGATGATGAACAGGATCGACACAAGGTAAAACCGGACGTCGAACTTCATGCGCGCATCGTCAAAGGCGTTAAAGCCGCATTCGTAGGCGGATACCTTTTCAGGGTCGGGGTTACGGACCGCAAGCACCACGGCTGCCAGTAACAGGACCAACGCAAGACCCACCGCCAAGGCCAGAAAGATGATGATCGGCAGATACTCACGAAGAAGGTTGTCCATGAGGGCGATCCTTTCTCTTGGCGCAGGCTGGAAACGGCAATGTACCGCACACATTTTGCGTTGCGCTTCGTGTACTCCGCGCCCCTGCCGGGGTCAACCGAAGGTGTCGCAAAAATCACCCCCCGTGACAGAATGCGTCATGATCGCGGGGCCTTGCCGAGGCGTTGCCTGTTCTGGTCGCCTGACCATCAAGCACAGCGCGAAATCCGGCATTCGATCCAAAGGATCGTGTTGGGTCGGGTGACGGAAGGCGGCACGACATCGGACCTGCAAGGTGGTCTCGTCGGGGGGGCATTTCAGGATGTGTAAGGCATCTGCCCCGGTGTGCAGCGACGGATGCTATCAACACCATGTCCCGCGTTTGCCGCCACCATACTCCCGCCCATGGCCTGAAGCGATCATCCGCTTTGACAGCAGGTCCGGACCCACCCAAAGGGTTACCAGACGGCGCCCGTATTGATCCTGTCCGCGGCGCTGCATCTGCAAATCCGCCTCGGTGAACAGCATCACGCGCAGGGCCCATTTGGCCTTTTGCGCCGCGACCAGCTCTGCAAAACAGTTTGGCGAAAACAGTTCCGGTGCATCGAAACCAGCGAGGCGCGCCCGTTCCATACCAGTGGCAGGACACCAGATATCAGCGGTATCACCGTCAACCACATGCAGAACCCGGCAGGTGCCATCCGCGATTGCAATCGGTCGAAGCGCGGCAAGCGTTCCATCCGCGACCATCGGCATGGCGACAAGCGCCAAGCCACAGATCACGATCACGGCGCGCAAGTAGAACCGCGGGTCTGCGATCCGGTGCCACCAGCGCACCGGGCCACGCGGTGGCTTGGAGGGCGGTCCAAGGTGCCAGCGCGGCGGCCGACGGTAATCGCGGCTAAAGGGAGTCACGGTGTGGCGCGGGGGCCGCGTCAATATTGGTCACTCTGCCAGAATGCGGGCGACCAGACCGGCCAGATCGTCATAGTGATCCAGCAGCGCCTCGGGCTGCATCCGGGCGACGCCGGCACCTTCCGGGCCAAAGGTGACCAGCGCGACGGGCACGCCAGCCGCGCGCCCGGTATCGCGGTCGGTCTGGGTATCACCGATCAGCAGCGCCCGGCGGGGATCACCGCCGACACGGGCAATCGCCTCATACAACGGCGCAGGGTCGGGTTTGCGCACCGCCAGAGTGTCGGCCCCGACCAGCGCGCCGAACAGATCACGAATGCCAAGGCGCGTTGTCAGGATTTCGGCAAGGTCAGCGGGTTTGTTGGTGCAGATGGCAAGTGCAAAACCCGCATCGCGAAGCGTCGTCACGGCAGTGACGGCACCCGGATAAAGCGTGGTGTGGGTGTCGATGGCATCAGCATAAGCCGCAAGCAGCACCGGATATTGCGCGGCGACATCCGCCTCGCCATAGCCCTGCAGCCGCGAGAACCCCAAACGCAGCATCGCCCGCCCGCCGTGAAACGCGGTCAGCGTATCACCGGTATCCAGCATATCGCCATGACCCATTGCGCGAAAACAGGCGTTGGCCGCAGCCAACAGATCCGCCGACGTATCTGCAAGCGTGCCGTCAAGATCAAAAACCACTGTGCGCATTGACATTCCAATGTTGTAATTTTGCGAAAAAACATGTGATAGACCGGCACTTGCGGCATTTCTACAACCAGCTAGAACGTGCACAGCGTGAAGGAAAGTATTTTATGCCGATTTCATTGATCGTCCTCGCTGCGGGCCAGGGCACGCGGATGAATTCCGATCTGCCAAAGGTCCTGCACCACATTGGTGCGGCCCCCCTGCTCCACCATGCGTTGCGCGCAGGGCAATCGCTGGCACCGGGCCAGGTCATCGTGGTGGCGGGTCATGGCGCCGAAGCCGTGACGAAGGCGACGCTGGCCTTTGATGAGACCGCAATCGTGGTTGTGCAAGAAGACCGTCTGGGAACCGGACATGCGGTGGCGCAAGCCCTGCCAGCACTGGCGGATACGCCCGGTGACGCCGTCATCCTTTATGGCGACACGCCATTCATTCGGCCGCAGACGCTGGAGGCGATGCTGGCTGCGCGCACCCGGCACGCGGTGGTCGTGCTAGGGTTTGAGGCCGCCGATCCGGGCCGCTATGGTCGCCTGATCACCCGGGGCGATATGCTGGAGCGGATTGTCGAATTCAAGGACGCAAACGCGGCGGAGCGCGCCATAACCCTTTGTAACTCTGGTGTCATTTGTGCCGACGTTGCAGAGCTGGCAAGCCTTGTCGGCGCTGTTGGCAATGACAATGCCGCGGGGGAGTATTATCTGACCGATATCGTCGGCATCGCCCGCGACAAGGGTCTGTCGGTTGGCGTGGTGATCTGCGACGAGGCTGAAACGCTGGGCATCAACACGCGGATTGAACTCGCAGGGGCCGAGGCTGCGTTTCAGACCCGTGCGCGGGCCGAAGCGTTCGAGAATGGTGTGTCGATGACGGCACCCGAAACGGTTTTTTTCGCGCTGGATACGTTTGTCGGTCGCGACGCGCTAATCGGGCCGAATGTGATTTTCGGACCCGGCGTCACCGTGGAAACCGGGGCCGAGATCAAGGGCTTTTGCCATCTGGAAGGCTGCCATATCAGCCGCGGTGCCACCGTTGGCCCCTTTGCCCGCCTGCGCCCCGGCACCGAGTTGTCGGAGGACGTGCATGTCGGCAACTTTGTCGAGATCAAGAATTCGACACTGGCCGAAGGGGTCAAGGTGGGTCACCTGACCTATCTTGGGGATGCCGACATTGGCGAGCATACCAATATCGGTGCCGGCACGATCACCTGCAACTACGACGGCGTGATGAAGCACAAGACCACCATCGGGGCGCGTGTTTTCATCGGATCAGACACCATGCTGGTCGCCCCGGTGACGGTGGGGGCCGACGCGATGACGGGTTCGGGGTCGGTGATCACCATGGATGTGCCACCCGGTGATCTGGCGATCAGCCGGTCCCGGCAGGAAAATAAGCAAGGTTTGGCCATAAGATTGATGGAAAGATTGCGTGCGTTGAAAGCCTCGCGTCTAAAAGGGATAAGGTGAATGTGCGGTATTGTCGGTGTTTTGGGCAACAATGAAGTCGCCCCCCTGCTGGTCGAGGCGCTGAAACGGCTGGAATATCGCGGCTATGACAGCGCCGGGATTGCCACGGTGAACAATGGCAAACTGGATCGCCGCCGCGCGGTGGGCAAGCTGGTAAACCTGTCGGATCTGCTGGTGCATGACGCGCTGGCGGGCAAATCGGGCATTGGCCAGACCCGCTGGGCCACGCATGGTGCCGTGACGCAGGGCAATGCCCATCCGCATGCTTGTGGCCGGGTGATGGTCACTCATAACGGTATCATCGAAAACTTCCGCCAACTGCGCGAGCGGCTTGCTGCGGCAGGTCTGCAGCATCAGACGGATACGGATTCCGAAACGGCGGCGATGCTGGCGGAACTGCATCTGCAGGCGGGGCTGACCCCGCTTGAGGCGGTTCAGGCTACAGTGCGCGAATTGCACGGCGCGTTCGCGCTGCTTTTCATGTTCGACGGCGAGCAAGACCTGATGATCGGAGCGCGCAAAGGTGCGCCACTGGCTGTTGGCTACGGCGATGGCGAGATGTTTGTCGGTTCAGACGCCATCGCCCTGGCTCCTCTGACCGACCGGATTGCCTATCTGGAGGAAGGCGATGTTGTGCAGGTAACCCGCGCCGGGGCCGAGATTTATGATGCAAATGGCCGTCTTGCGAACCGCGAAATCACGCAGATCCATATCGACAGCACCCGCATTGAAAAAGCCGGCTACAAGCACTTCATGGCGAAGGAGATTGCAGAGCAGCCCGTCGTGCTGGCTGATGCGCTGCGCCACTATGCCGCCGATGCGAACGCGCCATTGAACCTGCCCGAGGGTCTCGACTTCGCAGCCGTGGACCGCATTACCATGGTGGCCTGCGGCACAGCGTCCTACGCCTGCCACGTGGCAAAATACTGGTTCGAACAGATTGCGGGCCTGCCTGCCGATATCGACATCGCATCTGAATTCCGCTACCGCGAGCCGCCCCTGTCCGACAAATCCTGGGCACTGTTCGTCAGCCAGTCGGGCGAGACGGCAGATACGCTTGCCGCCTTGCGTTATGCCAAAGAGCGTGTCGCCAAAGTGATCGCCGTGGTGAACGTGCCAACATCATCGATCGCGCGCGAAGCCGATCTGGCCTTGCCAATTTTGGCGGGGGTCGAAGTCGGCGTCGCCTCGACCAAGGCGTTCACCTGCCAGTTGACCGTGCTTTTGTTGCTGGCGCTGAAGGCGGCGGTGGATCGCGGTCGGATGAGTGCGACCGATCTGACCACGCATCTGAATGCATTGTCCACTCTGCCCGGCCTTCTGAACCACGCCATCGGGTCGGCGGCGGAGATTGCCGAGATCGCCGAACATCTGGCCGAAGCGCAGGATGTGCTGTTCCTTGGCCGGGGGGCGATGTTCCCGCTGGCACTGGAGGGCGCACTGAAACTGAAGGAAATCAGCTACATACATGCCGAAGGTTATGCGTCGGGTGAATTGAAGCACGGCCCTATTGCCCTGATCGACGCGCATGTGCCGGTGATCGTGATGGCGCCGCGCGATCATTTGTTTGAAAAGACGGTGTCGAACATGCAAGAGGTGATGGCGCGCAATGGCAAGGTGCTGCTGATATCGGATGCAGCGGGCATTGCCGAGGCGGGCAAGGGCTGCTGGAAAACCCTTGCGATGCCGTCAGTGCCGGATTTCCTCGCGCCGATCCTATATGCCATTCCGGCGCAACTTCTGGCCTATCACACCGCTGTCGCCAAGGGCACAGATGTCGATCAGCCGCGCAATCTGGCCAAATCGGTGACGGTGGAATGATCGCCTCGGCGCTGGCGGAACTGGAGGCGCTGTCTGATCCGGCGGGCGCCGCCGCCGCTGCGGCCTATCACAAAGCGCCCCGGCGGTATCTGGGCGCAAAGGTGCCGCAAATAGACGCCTTGGTGGCCAAATGGCGGGCGGAAGCCAGCCTTGACGCACGCATCGCCCTCGCCGCCGCCCTGTGGGATACCGATATCCATGAAGCCCGTATTGCAGCGGCCAAGTTACTGACGCAGGCCCGCATCCGCCCCTCAGACGAGGCGGCCTGGGCCCTGATCCGCACATGGGTGCCCGCATTCGATGCCTGGGCAATTGCCGATCACGCCTGCATCGCTGCCCAAAAACGCATCACCGCCGATCCGTCGCGACTTGATGACGTCGAGGACTGGACGCAATCGGAAAACATGTGGACGCGGCGCGCGGCTCTGGTCGCCACCCTGCCCTTTGCCAAGCTGAACCACCCCAAGCCGCAGGAAATTTCCGCGCGGGATCGTATTCTGGATTGGGCCGCCGCCTACACGCAAGACCGCGACTGGTTCATCCAGAAGGCGGTGGCCTGGTGGGTGCGCGATCTGTCGAAACACGATGCGCCGCGCGCCAAAGCCTTCCTTGCCGAACATGGCCATCTGCTGAAACCGTTCGCGCGCAAAGAGGCGGCGAAATATCTGGCGGATTGACCGCGCCAGCGTTTTTCTTCGCAAAAATACTCAAAATCCGCTGTGACCAAGCGCGCCAGCCTCAGTTTGCGTAGACCCGAACCTCGGGCAAATCCGTCAGTCCCAGTCCAAGCTCGCGGAATGCCGCGAGTGACAGCGATGCGGCCCCCGTCCCCGGCAGCAAATCAACGTTCACCGACTGACCGCCCGTTGTCACCACACGGCCCTTGCCCGGAGCGGTGACCAGTGCAGACCGCAACCAGAACCCCTGTTCGGCTGGACTGCCCAGCGCCACGACCACAGGGCCAAGATCACGCCCTGCCCCGGTGGCAGGGGTTGCGGCGGCGGCTTTTTCCGCCTCTGTCGTCTGGTCCAGTGCTGCGGCTGATTGAGCTTGGCCCAAGGGCGTCGCGGCTGTCAGCGGCCCCTCTGATACATCGCCGGGTGCCTCGGCGGCTGCTGCATCGCCGCCCATCACCCGGTCGACCAGCCCGCAGGCGGACAGCGACCAAAGGCCAAGGATCAAGATCAGGACGGGGCGTGGCGCGATGTGTTTCATGTCGCAACGATAGTCTGAAGCGCGGGGGCGTCGCAACCGTTGCATCGGTGCTTGCTGTTCTGGCGGCGGTTTCATACCATCGGCTCATGATAAAGATCTCTCCCCCCCTGATCGACCCTTTCGCCCGCGCGATCGATTACCTGCGGGTTTCGGTGACAGACCGCTGCGACTTCCGCTGTGTTTACTGCATGTCGGAAAACATGACGTTCCTGCCAAAGGCTGATCTTCTGACCTTGGAAGAACTGGATCGCCTGTGTTCGGCCTTTGTGCGGATGGGCGTGCAGAAGCTGCGCATCACGGGCGGCGAGCCGTTGGTGCGCAAGGGCATCATGACGTTCTTTCAGGCGATGTCGCGGCATCTGGCGTCGGGCGCGTTGCGCGAACTGACATTGACCACCAACGGATCACAACTGCGCAAATATGCGACTGAACTGGCAGCAGTTGGGGTGAAGCGGATCAACGTCTCGCTCGACACACTGGACGCTGCGAAATTTGCCCGGATTACCCGCTGGGGGCGGCTTGATCAGGTGCTGGACGGCATTCAGGCGGCCAGAGACGCCGGTTTGCTGGTGAAGATCAATGCAGTGGCGCTGAAGGGTTTCAACGAGGACGAGTTGTTCACGCTGACCGACTGGTGTGCCGCCCAAGGCCATGATCTGACCTTCATCGAGGTCATGCCAATGGGCGATCTGGGCAACGAGGACCGGCTGGATCAGTATTGGTCACTGAAAGACCTGCGGGCGCGCCTTGCAAGCCGTCACAATCTGACCGACCTCACCGTGCGATCAGGCGGCCCTGCGCGTTATGTCCGGCTGGAGGATACCGGCCAGAAGATCGGCTTCATCACGCCCCTCAGCCATAATTTCTGCGAAAGCTGTAATCGCGTGCGGCTGACCTGCACGGGTGAGTTGTACATGTGCCTGGGGCAAGAGGATATGGCCGATCTGCGCAGCACCCTGCGTGCATCGCCCGATGACGCAGGCCTTGACGCTGCCATCCGCGCGGCCATTGCCCGCAAGCCGAAGGGCCATGATTTCGATTATTCACGCCAGACCGTGGCAGGCCAGGTGACCCGCCACATGAGCCATACCGGCGGATAGTCCGCTGATCGCTGGCCTGTCCATTTTCGCGGGCGCATTATCCCACGCGCGACGGCTGCTCCTTCAGCCTGTCGCGCAGCACCCGGCGCAGGATCTTGCCGGCTGCGGATTTCGGGATGGCGTCGATGAACTCGATCCGCGCTGGCACCTTGTAACTGGCAAGCCGCGTCCGCAACGCTGCCTGAATGGCCGCAACATCTTGCGCGGCACCGGCGGATGCAACTACGAAGGCCATCGGCAATTCCCCCGCCTCGTCATCGGGCACGCCGATCACGGCGGCGTCGGCGATGCCGGGCAGGCCCAGCAGTTCGGCCTCGACCTCGGCTGGGGCGACCTGAAAGCCTTTCACCTTGATCAATTCTTTCAGCCGGTCGCGGATGAACAGATAGCCATCGCCGTCCACCATGCCCAGATCGCCGGTTTTCAGCCAGTCGCCCTGCATGGTCTTGGCCGTCGCATCCGGGTTGTTGAGATACCCCAGCATGACCTGCGGGCCGCGCACCCAAACCTCGCCCTCCTGCCCCGGCCCCCGATCAGCCCCGGTGACCGGATCGACGATGCGGGTCTGGGAATTGGGCGCGGTGATGCCGACCGATCCGGCTTTCGGTTTGCCGGGTGGCACGCCATGTGACAGCGGGCTCATCTCTGTCATGCCATAGCCCTGGATAACCGTGCAGTTCAAACGCGCAGCACAGGCCGCCGAGACCTCGGCCCCCAAGGGCGCCGCCGCCGACAACACAATTTGCAGCGATGACAGATCAAACTGATCCACCAACGGATGCTTGGCCAGTGCAATCGCCACCGGGGGTGCCACCAGCAAGAGGCGCACCTTATGCGTCTGGATATGGCTCAGCACCGCTTCCAGATCAAAGCGTGGCAGAGTAACAAGCGTGGACCCGGCGCTAAGGAAGGCATTCATCAGCACATTCATGCCGTAGATGTGGAAGAACGGCAAAAAGGCAATTGAGGTCTCTGCCCGGCGCACGTCCAGCACCGGGATCAGCTGATCGACATTCACCACCAGATTGCGATGGCTGAGCATGACACCCTTGGGCAGGCCCGTGGTGCCCGACGAATAGGGCAGCACAAGGATATGGCGATCCAGATCGACGGGCATCTGCGATGTCATTCGCGCACCCATGACATCATCCAGCGACAGATAGCCATCGGCGGCACCGATCACGATGATCTCCCGCACCTTTGTACCCAGGATGGCCGCCTGAGCGACGGGCAGGAGTGCAGGGATCGTGATCAGCAATGTCGCACCCGCGTCTTGTAACTGATGCATGACTTCAGGGGCGGTGTAGGTCGGATTGATGGTGGTGATGGTCCCACCGGCATAGGCCACGCCGTGGAAAGCGGTGGCAAAATCGGGCATGTTCGGGGCCAGGATCGCCACCACCTGCCCCGCCCCGTAGTTGCGCGCGGTCAGGCCGCCGGCCAGCCGCTCGATCCGGTCGCGCAATGTGGCCCCCGTCATGGCGACACCGGTTGGACCGTCTATAAGTGCGGCACGGTCAGGATCCGGTGCCAGTCCTTCGAACATGCGCTCAGTGATGGACATATAACGCACGGCAACATCCGCGAACGGGCTGTGGTATATGGTCATGGCGACACCCCTCCCAAGGTTTTGGGAAAAGGCTATCAGTCAAACGCCGTTCTGTAACCGGTAAAGTTAGGCCGCCGGCATCCGCGCCTCGGCCATGCCAGCATACCAGCTGGACCCGAAGGGTATGGCGTTGTCGTCAAAGTTATAGGCCGGATGATGCACCATCGCCGTATCGCCATTGCCGAGGAAGATATAGGCACCGGGGCGTTCGTTCAGCATGTAGCTGAAATCTTCGGCCCCCATCAGGGGCGGCGTGTTGGTATCGACATGACCGGATATGGCAAGCGCCACATCGGCGGCATAGGCGGTATTCTCGGTCGCATTCACCGTCACCGGATAGCCGCGCTGATACGCAACCTCGGCCACCGCCCCAAGCGCCGCCGCCGTGCCACTGGCAATTTCCACGATCCGGCGTTCGACAAAATCCTGCACGCCGGGGTCCATCGTGCGCGCCGTGCCGCGCATTTTCACCACCTGCGGGATGACGTTATGCGCGGTGCTGTCGGTGGCAACTGTGCAAACCGACACCACCACCTGTTTCAGCGGATCAACCCCGCGTGAGGCGATGGTCTGCAAAGCAACGATGATATGCGCGGCCACAACGGTGGTATCAATGCAGTCATGCGGTTTGGCGGCATGGCCACCCTTGCCCGTCACCACAATCTCGAATTGATCCGCCGCTGCCATCATCGCACCAGGGCGGATGGCGAAATGGCCGACGGGAATGCCGGGCATGTTGTGCATGCCGTAGACCTCTTGCACGCCCCAACGGTCCAGCATGCCGTCTTGCACCATTTCGCGCCCGCCACCGCCACCTTCTTCGGCGGGTTGGAAAATCAACACCACCTTGCCATCAAAATTCCGCGTCTCGGACAGGTATTTCGCCGCCCCCAGCAACATCGCGGTATGCCCGTCATGCCCGCAGGCATGCATCTTGCCCGGGGTTTTGGAGGCATAGTCCACCCCCGTCGCCTCATGGATCGGCAGCGCGTCCATGTCGGCCCGCAGCCCCACCACACGGGCGGCGGTATCGGTCTTGCCGTGGATCACGCCGACCACACCGGTCCTGCCGATGCCGGCCACCACCTCGTCACAGCCAAAAGACCGCAGCAAATCCGCCACCTTGCCAGCCGTGCGCTGCACGTCGAACAATAGTTCGGGATGTTCGTGGAAATCGTGCCGCCATGCGGTGATTTCCGGCAGCAGGTCGGCAAAGCGGTTCTTGACGGGCATGGGGTCGGGCTCCTTTGGTTGGGACAAGCCTGAACCTTTGGGGGGCAGACTTCAAGGGTCGGGTGGCACAGGCGGCTGACAGGGATGCGGTGCGGACTTTAGCGGTAGTGGTATGTGCATCACCGTCACCACTACCACCGTACACTATTACGACCGCCTCATCTGAGCGCGGTGCATGCACGTCAACATGAAACCGCCGTCTGGCGGTACCATGAACGGACCTCCGGCGGCGGATGGAGGTCTGAACGGAACAAGACGACTTACCCCCGCGCTGCGCGAATATCGTGATCCGCGATGCGGTGTTGCCCGACGCGCCCCGGATATCGGCGATGATCGCCGAACTGGCATCCCACCATGGCGACACGGCCAGTGCCTCGGCCGAACAGCTGGTCCGGGACGCATTCGGTGAAAGACCATGGATCTACGTCCTTGTGGCCGAGCTTGCGGGGCGTATTTGCGGCTATGCCGCGCTTTGCGGGTTGATCCAGCTGCAATTCGGGGCGCGCGGTCTGGACATGCACCATCTCTTTGTCGAGGCGGACCTGCGCGGGCGGGGCCTTGGGGTCGCCCTGATCAAGGGGGCTACGATGAAAGCGCGCGCGCTTGACTGCCAATATCTGTCGGTGGGAACGCATCCGGACAATCTGGACGCGCAGGCCTTCTATTTGGCGCAAGGGTTCGAGCGCCGCCCCAGCTATCCGCCAAGATTTGTCGTTCGTCTTGGCGAATGAGAAGGGTTTGCGCCCCGACCCCAACTGCTGCTGCGTGGCCGTTGCTGACCAGCCAGCCAAACGACGCGGATCACGATGCGCGGTGGTTAACCGGCTCCAGATCAAGCCATAACTGGCCGTCGCGGTAGCCGCCCCGGATCAGCCGCCCGGGTTCGCGGACCTCGGGATGGGTGGCAGACCAGTTCGTGTAGCGGTCATTGGTCACGATCCGCGCGCCAAGATCGCGGGCTGCGGCCAGAATGGTGGGGTCCGCCGGGGTACCTTTTTGCACCACCATCACCTTGTCTTCGGGCAGGCCGATCGCCCTGCCCATGGCGGAATGATGGAAATACTTGCCGAACAGGATATGGCCCGCATTGGCATCAAACACCGCACCGGGGGTGAAGCCCCTGCCTTGCAGATGGGTGACGACCTCGCGCAGGGTTGCTGCCTGCGGCGTGCCACCATTCCAATACATGATGTTGGAGCCATCCAGAATGATGTAGGTTTGCTTGGCAGTTCGGGTGGTTTTTGCGCGCCGCAGATATGCGGAAGCAAGCAGGATCAGGCAGGCTATGGCCGAAGGTGCCGCCAGCAGCATCAGGTCTGACAGACCCGGCAGCATCAGCGCCGCCGCAATGCCGGCAACGGACAACAGGAGGAACAGAGCGGGCACAATCATCCGCCAAGCATATCGCAGATTTCAAAGCCGTACATCGGGGCTTTGTTGGCAAACTGGCCCGGTTGCGGCGCGCCGGGCAGGTTTCACGAGCAGACCCTCGCAGGGTTACAGACGTTTTCTGCGCAGAAAACGAGTCGAATTCCGCGCGGAATTCGGGTGCTGCGCGGCACGGCAGCGGTCCTTTGTGGCGAAGGCTGCCGTCTTCGTGGCCACCTACCCGAAGCGGCGCATCGCCTCCAGCGCCAGCCCGGTGCCGACAGACCCCAGCATATCGCCCGTCGCAATCGGCACGCCGGGCAAAACCCTAGACACGCAGGCGCGCAAGATCGGCAGACCGCTGGAGCCGCCGGTCATGAACACGGTGCCGATGTCGCTGGAATTTAGACCCGCCTGCGTCAGCAGGCTCGTCAGCGTGGCCGCAACCCGCGCGACAGGGGCGGCAACGGCTTCGTCAAACCGGGCGCGGGTGGCCAGCGGGTTCGGGCCATCAGTAAACTGGGACAGGGCAATGCGGGCCACGTCTGCCTGCGACAACGTGATCTTGGCCTCTTCCGTCGCCATCGCCAGCGAGTGTCCGGTATGGTTCGAAATGACGCGAAGCAGTCGATCGATCAGTGCCGGTCGGTCAGCCACATGGCGCAGCGCCTTCAGATCGGTCATCGTGCGGCCAGTGTACAGCAAATTAATGCGGTGCCACGTCGCAAGATCAAGGAAGTAATGCCGGGGCATCAGACCCTTGCCACCACCCGTAGGGGACAGATAGCCCAGATGCGGCATGACATCCGACAGGCTTAGAAGGCGGTCGAAATCGGTGCCCCCTACCCTGATGCCATCATTCGCCAGAATATCGGCGGATCGGTCGGCTTGCCGCGCAAGGGTAGGCGATACCCGTACGATGGAAAAGTCCGACGTGCCGCCGCCGATGTCGACGATCAGCACCAGCTCTTCACGCGAAATTCCTGCTTCATACTGCAAGGCGGCAGCAATCGGTTCGTATTGAAACGCGATGTCACGAAATCCGGTAGCGCGGGCGATGTCTGCCAGAACCGCCTGTGCGTTTGCGTCGCCAATGGCATCATCATCGACGAAATGCACCGGGCGGCCCAGCATGACCGAGGTGATCCCACCCCCGGTTTGCGCATCGAGTTGCGCCTTCATGTGGCCAAAGAACCGCGCCAGCACATCCTTGAAGCTGACCGCACGGGTGCCGACACGAGTCTTGTCATTGATCAGCGATGATCCGAGCGTGCTTTTCAGGCCCCGCATCAGCCGCCCGTCATCGCCGCGCATATAGGCGGCAATCGCAGCGCGGCCAAATTCGGGGGCGGCACCATCGCTTTCCCAGAATACAGCCGATGGCAGCGTCAGGTGATCGCCCTCTAGCGGCAACAACCGCGCGCCATGCGCAGCGGCGACGGCAACCGTGGAATTGGAGGTGCCGAAATCAATGCCACAAGACCGTGCCAGCATGCGCCAAACCCCCTGATTGCAAAGCGCGTTTGCTAGCCCGGCAAGCTGCCCGAGTAAACCCGGCAAAACCCTTGGAGCAGGATGATGTCTGAAGGAAACACTCTCCTGCTCTGGTTCCTGAACGGTTGCGTGCGTGATGAGAAAAACCGATACCCACTTTTCCTCCTCATGCTCCAGATGCGTGTTCGGCCCGCACGAACCGCGCAACGTGCGCGGGACGGGCAGTCGCCGCGCACCCCGCGAAGACCTACTGCAACGACGGGATGATCGCCCCCCGCCCCGGACGCAGCTACAGGCTTGGCCCTGCTACGATTTTCGAGCCATCCGTGAACCGCGACAGCCGGAACCGCGAAAGGTCATGGCACGGATCGCGCCCCGTCACCAGATCGGCGGCCACATGCCCCACGCCGGGGCCAATGCCAAAGCCGTGCGCGCTCATCCCTGTGGCGATGATCAGGCCGGGTATGGCCGCCGCATGGTCAATCACCGGCACGATATCGGGCATGGTGTCGATCATTCCCGCCCATATGCTGCGCAGTTTTGGTCGCCCGAGGGTAGGGAAGGCGCGAGCAAAACTGGCCTGCACGCGGTCGATGGTTTTCATGTTTGGCGCGGGGTTCAGCACCCGCATTGCCTCGAACGGGGATACCTCATCCGCCGCCCAGCGCCGCGCGGTGCCCCAGCCATCGGGGAAATCCGCGGGGGCCGACGCGTGAAAATGGGTGGATTTGAAATCCTTTCGCAGGGTCGGAAGGTAGGCGCGCGCCGACCCGAACGCATTGGGGCCGATGTGGAAATCATGCTCCGCCCCCGGTGCGATGGTATAGCCGCCATCCGCCCGCCTCCGGAAGGCGAAGTCATCATCGGTGGCGTTGCCGGCAAAGACATCCGGCATCGGTTCGGTTGCCGCAACCGTTGCCCGCACCGAGAGTTGCGGAAAAGTGACGCCGTGCGCCTGCGCGAATAGCCGCGACCAAGCCCCGCCCGCCAGCACGACATGGGTGCAGCCGATACGGCCTGCTTCGGTCACCACACCCGCAACCCGGCCCGCCGCCAGGTCCAGCGCCCGCACAGCACAGTTTTCCACGATGACAGCCCCGCGCGCCACGGCCCCGGTGGCGAGCAACGGCACAGCAACCGAGGGCTCTGCCCGGGCATCGGAAGGGGTGATCAGCCCGCCTTGCCACAGATCGGCGGCACCTTTAAGACGCGCTGCGACCTGCCCTTTCGTCAGCATCACGGTATCCAGCCCATGCGCCTGCGCATAGGGCAGCCAAGCTGCAAAACCTGCCATCTCGGCCTCGGTCTTGGCCAGATACAGCGCACCTTCCTGCCGGAAGCCCAATTCTTCGCCAAACTCCTGCGACAGGCTTTGCCAGATCCGCATCGCCTCGATCATGATCGGCAGTTCGGCGGGATCGCGGCCCTGCTGCCGGACCCACCCCCAGTTGCGGCTGCTTTGTTCACCCGCGACGCGGCCCTTTTCGCACAACGTCACCCGCAGGCCGCGTTCCGCCAGAAACCACGCTGTCATCACGCCGATGACCCCGCCGCCGATAACCACCACATCGCAAGCCGCAGGGGCTGGACCGGGGAACCGGATCGGTGACGCCTCGGATATCGGATGCGCCATTACGCCTGCAAATCCCTGATTAGACGCTGCATGAAGGCATGACCTGCCTCGAACTGCGAGACGTCCAGATACTCATCGGGCTGATGCGCCTGTGCAATATCGCCGGGACCGCACACCGCAACCGAATAGCCGGCGTCCTGAAATTGCCCGGCCTCGGTGCCATAACTGACAACCGATGTGGTATTCTCGCCGGTCAGACGGCGCAGCATTGCCTCGGTGTCCCCCGCACCTTCGGGGCGCAGGGGGGGCACGTCAAACGACCGCTCGATATCGATGCCGGCATCGGGGTGAATGGCATTGATTTCGCCGTCCAGCAGCGCCACCTCTGCCTGAAGGCGCGCTACCCAAGCCTCGGGGTCTTCGCCGGGCACGACGCGGAACCCCAAGCCGAACCAGCAATCCTTGGCGGTGATATTTTCGGCTGTCCCCCCTGAGATGGTACCGACGTGCACGGTCGTCCAGGGTGGCACAAACTGTGCGGCCAAAACCGATGGCACGGCGAGGGCGTTATGCGTGTTCATGCGGTTTGCCCAGTCAATCAGCCGCGCCCCGGCCATGATCGCATTGACGCCGGTGTGCATGATCGACGAATGCACCTCGTGGCCGCGCACATGCACCTGAAATCCGGTCCCGCCCTTGTGGCCATTGACAACCTTCATCATCGACGGCTCGCCCACGATCACGCAAGCAGCCTTTGGCAACACCCGCCCCATCGCGGCAATCATCGGCGGCGCGCCGGTGCACCCCACTTCCTCGTCATAGCTGAGCGCCAGTTGCAAGGGCCTTGCGACGCCCTGTTGATGTGCCGCGACCATTGCCCAGATCGCCAGCGCATCGAACCCCTTCATGTCGCAGGTGCCGCGCCCGTAAAGCCGCCCGCCCTGTTCGACAACCGTCCACGGATCGCGGGTCCATGCCTGCCCGTCAACCGGCACCACATCGGTATGACCCGACAGCACCACGCCACCGGTGACCACCGGCCCCACATGCGCGAACAGGGCGGCCTTGCTGTGATCTTCGTTCCAGTCGCGATGCGGCGCGATGCCGTGGTGGGCCAGATAGCTTTCGACCCAATCAACCAGATCAAGATTGCTGTCCCGGCTGACCGTCGGAAAGCTTACCAGCCGATCAAGGATCGCCCGTGGGGAAAGGGTCTGAACAGATGCCATTGCCAATCGACTTAGCCCGGATAGGGGTTTTTGGCACCCCGGTCTGCGGATAACGACTGCTGGCGGTCCCGCACCAGCCCTTCGATGGCATCGGCCAGATGCACCTCTTCGATATGATGGTCACCGCGTGCCACGCGAAGGCGATGTGCTGCGATCATCACATCGGCGTGGCTGCACCCAAACGGCGGCTCGAACTTGTAGCAGGCAAGCTCGATCAGCAATCCAAGCGGATCCTGAAAGTAGATCGAGTACATGAACCCGCGGTCTTTCGGGCCATTCACCGCAATCCCGCGTGCCGTCAACCGGGCATGCGCCTGTCGAAACGTCGCAAGCGACACCGCGAAGGCCACATGATGCACCGCACCGGCCCCGGTCGATGTGCGCTGCCCGGTTGGTTTGCGGGTCTCGTTGGTGAACACGGTGATCAGGCGCCCGTCGCCGGGATCAAAATACAAGTGCCCCTCTTCGGGGCGGTCAAGATTGGGCTGATCGAAGATGAACGGCATGCCCAGCACGCCTTCCCAGAAATCGATGCTGGTCTGCCGGTCCGCGCCAACCAACGTGATGTGGTGGACCCCTTGCGTCTGTAGCTTTTGCATGCCCACCCCCATGATCGACGCCTGTTGCACACGGCGCGACCTCAACACGAAACCCCATCCTGCGACGGCACACACCGAAGATCAAGCGTGCGGCATAGCCGGGCGTTCATGTCGGGATCAGCACCGCCCCGCACGCCCCGCCGACCTACCGTAACGTCACCCGAACAATCCGCCTTGCCTGATAGCGAAAAATGATCAACAGTCTGACTAACAACCGGAACGGGCACGACCTGATTTCGGGAAAACAAAGAATACCAATGACCTGGGGAGTGTCATATGCCCGACGGGGCCGCGCCTGTCCTTGATGTCAAGGGCCTCAAGACCGTGTTCCTGACTCGGGGCGGCGAGATTCACGCGGTAAATTCTGTCAGCTTTCATCTCCAACCGGGCGAGTTGCTGGGCGTTGTCGGCGAAAGCGGGTCGGGCAAGTCTGTCACAATGATGTCGCTGCTGGGATTGCTGCCCTCGCCCCCTGCCGATGTGCGTGGCGGCGAGGTTCTGCTGGCCGGGCGCGATCTGTTGAAAATCAGCGAGAATGACCTGCGCGATGTGCGTGGCGCGAAGGTCGGCTTCATCTTTCAGGATCCGATGACCAGCCTGAACCCGGTTTTCACCGTCGGCAACCAGATCTGCGAGCCCTTGATCCGACATCTGGGGATGACAAGGGCACAAGCCGAGACGCGGGCGGCGGAACTGCTGGATACCGTGGGCATTCCCGATGCGCGCAAACGGCTGCGGGATTATCCGCACCAGTTTTCAGGTGGCATGCGGCAGCGGGTGATGATCGCCATCGCACTGTCGTGCAACCCCGATGTGCTGATTGCGGATGAACCTACCACTGCACTTGATGTGACCATTCAGGCGCAGATACTGGAATTGATCAAGGATCTACGCTCCAAACTGGGCATGGCGATTGTCTGGATCACCCATGATCTGGGCGTGATCGCCGGCATCGCAGACCGGGTGATGGTGATGTATGGTGGCCAGGTGGTCGAACAGGCCCCGGTGGACGAATTGTTCGCCAACCCGCGCCATCCCTATACCCGCGCGCTGCTGCGCACCATTCCCGCGATCAGCGGCGCCCGGCAGGCCCGCCTTGAGGTGATCGAAGGCCAACCGCCGATCATGACGGCAGCCCCCGTCGCCTGCCCGTTCCGGGGCCGCTGCACGCATGCCTTTGATCGCTGCCATGCCGAAAACCCGCAGCGACGCGCCATTGGCAAGGGCCGGGTCGGATACGGCCATGATGTGGCCTGCCACTGGGACCCGGAGGCCAAGCATGCTTGACGCAGGTTCCCAGCAAAGCGGCCCGAAAAAGCTGGTCTCCGTGCGCAACCTGAAGAAATATTTTCCGATCTACACCGGCATTTTTCGCCGCCATACCGGCGATGTAAAGGCTGTCGATGATATCAGCTTTGATATCTACGAAGGCGAAACACTTGGTCTTGTCGGCGAAAGCGGCTGCGGTAAATCCACTGTCGGACGCACGCTGCTCAGGCTTTATGAAGTGACGGCAGGGTCCGTCGTCATCGACGGCGTCGATGTGGCAAGCCTCGGCCAGGAAGCGCTGCGCGCAGCCCGGCCCAAGATGCAGATGGTGTTTCAGGATCCGCAGGCCAGCCTGAACCCGCGCATGACGCTGGCCGCAATCATTGGCGAGCCTCTGGACGAACACACCGCCTCGACCGCCGACCAGAAACTGGAGCGCATTTACGAGCTGATGGATGCGGTCGGGCTGAACCGCCGCTTTGCCAACCGCTATCCGCATGAATTCTCGGGCGGCCAGCGGCAACGCATCGGCATCGCCCGCGCGCTTGCCCTGAACCCCAAGTTCATCGTCTGCGATGAACCCATCGCGGCGCTGGATGTGTCGATCCAGGCGCAGGTGGTCAATTTGCTGGAAGACCTGCAAACCAGACTTGGCCTGACGTATCTGTTCATCAGCCATGATCTGTCGATGGTGCGCCATATCGCGGACCGGGTGGCGGTGATGTATCTGGGTCAGATCGCCGAACTCAGCCCGCGGGACGCGCTTTATTCGGACCCCTTGCATCCCTACGCGCAAGCCCTGCTGTCGGCGGTCAACGAACCCGACCCGGTGCGCGCGCGCGGCCGCAACCGCATCATCCTGAAGGGCGACCTGCCGTCGCCGGCCCACCCGCCGCAGGGCTGCAACTTTTCGACCCGCTGCCCAAAGGTGTTCGACCGCTGCCGGATCGAACAACCCGCATTGGTCGAAGTGGCACCGGGCCGACAGGTCGCCTGCCATCTGGTTCCTGCCATAACAACGACAGCCGGACGAACCGGCGAAACCGAGGCCAAAGAGCACAAACAACAAGGAGTGGACTTATGAAATTCAAAACAGCCCTATTGGGGGCCGCCGCAGCATTCGTGTTTGCACCGGCCGCCTTTGCCGAACGCGGCGCGGATGGCGAGGTCAAACTGACCTTCCCGCAAGCCGTGTCGATCGTGAACCCCTATCTGTCGGGCGGCACCAAAGACATCCTGGCCGCTGCAATGGTGGTCGAACCGCTTGCCGTGGTTGACCCCGATGGCAAGCTGGTGCCGACATTGGCCGTGGAAATCCCGACCCTCGAAAACGGTGGCATTTCGGCTGACTTGACGTCAATCACCTGGAAGCTCATTCCCGGCGTGCTGTGGTCTGACGGAACGCCAGTTACTGCCGATGATGCCGTCTTCACCTGGCAGTACTGCACTCACCCCGAAGGCGGCTGCAGCCAGGCGACCAAATACGAAGGCGTGGCCTCGGTCGAGGCGGTGGACCCGAGCACCATCAAGGTGACCTTCTCCGGGCCGAAGCCGAACCCCTACACTGCCTTTGTCAGCGGGTTGTCCCCGATCCTGCAAAAAGCGCAGTTCGAGGCCTGCGTCGGCGCGGCAGCTCCGACTTGCACCGATGCAAACAACATGCCGATCGGCACCGGCCCGTTCAAGGTGACCGCCTTTACCGTGAACGACACGGTCAGCATGGAAGCTAACCCGAACTACCGCGACCCGGCGAAGCCTGCCTTCGCGACCGCCGTGATCAAGGGCGGCGGCGATGCCGAAGGGTCGGCCCGCGCGGTCATGGAAACCGGCGAATTCGATTATGCCTGGAACACTCAGATCCCGCCGGACAGCCAGGCTGCAATGGCTGCGGCTGGCAAGGGCCAGTTCGTGGTAGCTTTCGGAACGCTGGTCGAGCGGATCGAGATGAACACCACCGACCCATCGTCCGATCTGCCGGAAGGCGAGCGTGCGACCGCCAAGCACCCGCACCCGATCTTGTCGGACATCAAAGTCCGGACTGCGCTTTCGAAAGCCATCGACCGGTCGATCTTGGTCGACGTCGGCTACGGCGCGGGTGGCAAGCCGACCTGTAACGTGATCCCGGGACCGGCAGACTGGGCCTCGGACAACGAAGGCTGCATCGCACAAGACATGCCCGGTGCGATGGCGCTTCTCGATGAGGCTGGTTGGAAAGACAGCGACGGTGACGGCATCCGCGACAAGGACGGCAAGAAACTGTCAATCCTCTACCAGACCACCGTCAACCCGATCCGCCAGGACTTCCAGGCACTGATCAAGGATTGGTGGACTGAACTGGGCGTCGAGGTCGAGCTTAAGGCCATCGATCCGGGCGTCTTCTTCGGCGGCGATGCCGGTTCGCCCGACACGTTCCAGAAATTCTATGCAGATGTCGAGATGTACGCGAACAACTCGGATAACCCTGATCCGGAAACCTATCTGGGCCAGTACCAGTGCAAGAACGCGCCGAGCCCTGAAACCCAATGGCAGGGCGAAAACATCAACCGGTTCTGCGACCCGGCCTATGATGCGCTTCATGCCGAACTCAGCGCCACGACGGACCTCGCCAAGCGTCAGGAGATCGCGAAGAAGCTCAACGACATGGTGACCAAGGACAGCATGACCGTGATCCCGCTGGTGCACCGTGGCACGCTCTCGGCGCATTCGAACGCCCTCGGCGGCGTGCTGATAAACGCCTGGGACATGGAGACCTGGAACACCGCAGACTGGTTCCGCGTCAAGTGAAATGACACTGGCGGGGCCGCGCTTTTGGCCCCGCCAGTTTTCCTTTCCCGCATTCCTTTGACCAAAGGCGTCGCCGCGTATGCTTACCTTCACGCTCCGCAGGTTATTGCTGGCCATCCCGACCCTGCTGATCATCAGTCTGGTGATCTTTCTGTTGGTCGATCTGGCGCCCGGATCGCCGATGTCGCAAATTCCGCTGACTGTGCCACCGGATGTCCGCCAGAGGATGATCGAGGCGCTGGGGGCCGATCAGCCGGTCTTCGTGCGCTATCTTTTGTGGCTGAGGCAGTTTTTCTGGGTGGAACCGGCAACCCTGTTCGACAGCTATTTCGGCACCCATTTTGCCGGGGCGGAACAACGCATCTTGTCCTGGCAATCGCGCAGCCCGGTGTTCACCATCATCGGCCAGCGCATTCCGCAGACCCTGACCGTGATCGGCACCGCTTATCTGGTCGGTATCGCGATCGCCCTGCCGATCGGCATCTATTCGGCTTACCGGCAGTATTCCTGGTTCGATCAGGCCGGAACCCTGTTCGCGATGATCGGCTTTTCGGTGCCGACGTTCTTTTCGGGCACGCTGTTCATCATCATTTTCGCGGTCTGGCTGGGCTGGTTTCCCACAAAGTATGACACGACGCTTTCGGTTACGGACTGGGACTCGTTCGTGAAGCAGATCCGGCAGATGGCTTTGCCGGTCATGACGCTTGGCCTTGCCAATGCAGCGGCGATCAGCCGCTTCATGCGGTCCTCCATGCTTGACAACATGGCGCAGGATTATGTGCGCACCGCGCGCGCCAAGGGCATGAGCGAACGGACGGTAATCCTCAAACACGTGCTGCGCAATTCGATGATCCCGGTGGTCACGGTGATCGCACTTGGCATTCCTGCGATCTTCGGCGGTGCCATCATCACCGAAAACCTGTTCGGGGTGAACGGCATCGGGGCTGCCCTGATCGGGGCTATCAATGCCAACGACATCCCGATGGTGCAGACGCTCGCCTTCATCTTTGCCGTGCTGATCGTGGTTTTCAACCTGATTGCAGATGTGCTTTACGGCCTTCTGGACCCGAGGATCCGCTATGACTGATGCCAGCACCTCCACCTCCGCCACCTCTGCACCGGTCAGCCAGCGCGCGGCGATCTGGCAGCAGTTCCGCTCGCACAAGGGTGCGTTGTTCGGGTTGATCGTGCTGTCGATCCTGACGATTGCCGTGCTGGTCGGGCCGTTCCTGTGGGTCCCCGACAAGCTGACGGTCGCCGAGGCGATCAAGCTGAAAAACCAGGGGCCAAGCCTGCGGTTTCCCTTTGGCACCGATCAGCTGGGGCGTGACATGCTGTCACGGATGATGCTCGCGGGGCGGATTTCGCTGGCGGTGGGCTTTGTCGCCATGGGCATCGCGATCACGCTTGGCACGCTGATCGGTGTATTGTCGGGCTACTACAAACGCCTTGACGGCCCCCTGATGCGGCTGACCGACATGTTTCTGGCGCTGCCGCTGATCCCGCTGCTGCTGGTTCTGGTCATGCTGTTTCGCGACCGCGTTGCAAGCCTGATCGGGCCCGAGCTTGGCGCCTTCGCAATGATTGTCTTTGCCATCGGCATCACCTCGTGGATGCAGACCGCGCGCATCGTGCGGGGCGAGGTTCTGGCGCTGAAGGAACGTGAATATGTGCTGGCCGCGCGGTCGATCGGGGCGGTGCCGCGGCGGATCATCCTGCGCCATATCCTGCCCAATGTCGTGTCAGCCGTCATGGTTGCCGCGACGCTGGAAATTGCCGGGGCGATCATAACTGAATCCGTTCTGTCGTTCCTTGGCCTTGGCTTTCCGCCGGATTTCCCGACCTGGGGGCGGCTGCTGTTCGACGGGCTGCAGTACATGCAGGTCTATCCCGAACGGGTGATCTGGCCGGGCCTTGCCATTTCGCTGACCGTGCTGAGCGTGAATTACATCGGCGACGGGCTGCGCGACGCGCTTGATCCGCGAATGCGGGCCCGGTAAGGCGGGCGCGCGAGAAAAGGCGGGCAGTCAAGTCCTGGCTGCACGCGTAGCATCAAGGTGTGGATGTCCGGATACGCCGGACCATCAACCAGACAAGCAGCACCACGAACGGCGTCAGTGCGGCCAGCGTGAGTGATTTCGACAGGCCCATCGGTTCGGTAAGCGGATAGGCCAGATAGGATGCAAGGTTGACGCCGTAATAGCTGATCGCGACGGTCGACAGCCCCTCGACGGTGCGTTGCAGCTTCAGTTGCTGATCGGCCCGTTGATCCATGCTTTCCAGCAGCTTCTGGTTTTGTGCCGACCGTTCGACATCGACCCGCGTGCGCAACAGTTCCGCCGCCCGTTCGGCCCGTTCCGCCATCGACCGCAGCCGCCCTTCGGCGGATTTCACCGTGCGCATGGCCGGATCATAGCGGCGCATCATGAATTCGCCAAAGGTCTGCCGCCCCATAACGCGCACTTCGCGCAGCACTTCGATGCGCTGGTTGACGATCGCCTCGTATGCGGCCGTCGCACCGAAACGGAACGAGAACTGCACCGCCAGACTTTCCAGTTCGGCAGAGATGGTCAGCAGATCGTGCAACGCCGCTTCGGGCGACGCGCCGACCGCATCAAGGCCCGACACCAGCGATGACAGCCGGGGGTCCAGCGCGTTCAGCCGGGCCGTCAACTGCCGTGCCCGCATAAGGCCAAGCATGGACATGGCGCGGTAAGTCTCGATCTCGCACAGGCGCTGCACGATGCGCCCGATGCGGCGCGCGCCAGTGCCTTTGCGCACGAACACCGCAAACCGCATGTGACCTGCCGGATCGATGCGAAAATCACCGGCAACGATGGCGGCTCCGTCCACCACAAGCGCGCAGGCCAAGCTTTCGGGAACAAACCACGCCTCCAGCTTGTCCAGCACCTCTGCCTCGTCGTCTGGCAGGATCTCGACCCGGACCAGCACCGATGCGATCCGCTTGCCTGGGGCTTTGGCCAGCCAGTCGTCGGGAAACACCTCAGCCTCGACCGGATCAAAAGCACGCTCTGACAGGCCCTTGCCAAAGGCCGAATAGGTCACGAATTCAGTGTGGCTTTCCCATTTCAGGTCGTCCCGCCCGATACAGCCAGAGAAATGCGTGGCGTCCGGCTGCGGGTGCGCCGAGCCATGCCGATCCAGCAGTTCCAGAAGATGCACGGTATCTGCCGAACGGTCACGATTGGCGGCCTCCAGCGGTTCCTTGATGGCGACATAGACCGCATGGCATGGCGCATCGAGTGCCGGAAAGGGGCGCGCATGCAGCTCGTTAACCAACGCATAGCGCAGGGGATGGTCGTCTAGGGCGGGGGTGGCTGATCGCATATCTGCAGTTTATTGAAGCGGGGCAGATTGTAAACCGGATTACCCAAACAAGGCCGACCAGCAAGCCGCGCTACAGTGTCGCTGATCAGGCCTTGGTGCGGACCGGCTCGACAAGTGTATCGGGTAGATCGGTCATGATGTTTCGGTCTGCCCCTATCGATGCAAATGCTCGGCCGACCGCCTGCCGAACGGCCAGAGTAACGTCGAGGATATCGCCCCACGCCGCAGACAGAAGATTGTCGTTTCGAACGGTGGCAATGCCAAACACGCGGTACAAGAGGCGCGCAATCATCGCCATGAAAAGGCCGGCAAAGACGGCATCGGACAAGAAATGCCGGCCACTTGCAACCCGCATCCCCGACGCGAAGATGAACAGGCCCGCCAGACCCACGAACATCAGGCCGCGCCAAGGCTTTGCGACTTTGCTGCCGATGATGGTCGCAAGAACAATTGCCATCACCGCAGCAGACGCCGCCTCGCCCGACACGAACGAGCAGTTGAATTGGCATTGGCCCGCCATTTCAAACGGAGGAGTGAACAACTTTACGCCGCCGAACGCCTCGACCGCGTCCGGGCGGGCGCGACCCCAGTTCTGTTTCAACAATCCGTTGACCAGCAGTCCGGGGCCAATCACATAAAGGGCCGTGACAAACGCCCATAAGCGCCACGGCGTTTTTGCCAGCGGCCCCCGTGAGAGGCTGATACACAGCATCACCGAAGCCATGATTGCAACGGCGACGCTGGCCAACCAGATCGGTATGCGCAGACTTTCGGCAAGCGCGCTTTCCGCCAGCCAGAACGTGCCGTCGGATTGAAAAAAGGTCCCCGAGACCATGATGTCGACGGTTGGCCAGATCGAAAACAGCAACTGGATTGCAACTGTGAAGATCAGCAACTGCCACATAACCTTATCGTGCAAACCTGTCTCCAGCCCATGACACTTTCAGATATCGCAAGTATCCTACACAGTTGCGTCACTATTTTGAAGCTCGTCACGAATCAACAAAAAAAATCACTGCCCTTGCAGCATGGTTTCGCGCAGGTCTTGCATGATTTCAGTCGATCATCGGCAACAGTGCATCCAGCGACTTTTTTGCATCGCCGTAGAACATCCGGGTATTTTCCTTGTAAAACAGCGGGTTCTCGATGCCGGAATAGCCTGTGCCCTGCCCACGCTTGCTGACGAATACCTGCTTTGCCTTCCAGCATTCCAGCACCGGCATGCCGGCGATGGGGGAATTCGGGTCTTCCTGTGCGGCCGGGTTCACGATGTCATTGGACCCGATCACGATGGCGACGTCGGTGGTGGGAAAATCTTCGTTGATCTCGTCCATCTCCATTACGATGTCATAGGGCACGCGCGCCTCGGCCAGCAGCACGTTCATATGGCCGGGCAGTCGCCCTGCCACCGGATGGATGGCAAAGCGCACCGTCTTGCCCGCACTGCGCAGCTTGCGCGTCAGTTCGCTGACCGATTGCTGCGCCTGCGCGACGGCCATGCCGTAACCCGGAATAATGATGATGCTGTCGGCATCGTTCAGGGCTGCGGCCACGCCTTCGGCATCAATGGCGATCTGTTCGCCCGATATCTCCATCGCGGGCCCGGTGGTATTGCCAAAGCCGCCAAGGATCACCGAAATGAACGACCGGTTCATCGCCTTGCACATGATATAGCTCAGGATCGCGCCGGAAGACCCCACCAGCGCCCCGGTCACGATCAGCAGATCATTGCCCAGCGTGAAACCAATCGCCGCCGCTGCCCAGCCGGAATAACTGTTCAGCATCGACACGACCACCGGCATATCCGCCCCGCCGATGCCCATGATCAAATGGTAGCCGATGAAAAACGCCAGCAACGTCATCGCGATCAATGCCCAGATGCCCGCACCATTCATGTACAGTATCAGCAGGACCAGCGACGCCAGTGCCGCACCGGCGTTCAGCATGTGACCTCCCGGCAGTTTGGTGGCCTTGCCATCGACGCGGCCCGCCAGCTTGCCAAAGGCGACGACAGACCCGGTAAAGGTGACCGCCCCGATGAAGACGCCAAGAAACACCTCGGCCTTCAGGATCGTGATTTCCACGCCCGTTTTGTGCGAAAGAACCCCCGCGAACCCCGCCAACGCCTCGCGCGCTGCCGCATCCATCGCCGTGACGCGCGCCAGTTCGATATCGGCATTGAACCCGATGAACACCGCCGCCAGACCGACAAATGAATGCAGCGCCGCCACCAGTTGCGGCATTTCGGTCATCTGCACGCGGTTGGCCACGACCGTGCCCACAACTGCACCGATGGCGACCATCGCCAAAATCACCCAGAGGTTCGCAACATCAGGGCCAAAGATCGTCGCAAACACCGCCAAAGCCATGCCCGCGATGCCATACCAGACCGCACGTTTGGCGCTTTCCTGCCCGGATAGCCCGCCCAGCGACAAGATGAACAGAATGGCGGCTGTAACATAAGCGGCCCCTACAATTCCAATGCTCAACATCTTTCGCCCCTCAGGATTTCTGGAACATGGCAAGCATCCGGCGCGTTACCAGAAAACCACCCACGATATTGATCGACGCAATCAGCACAGACAGGGCGGCAAGGGTCACCACCAGCCAGTTGCCGGACCCGATCTGAAGCAGTGCGCCCAGTACGATGATGCCGGAAATGGCGTTGGTCACGGACATCAGCGGCGTGTGCAGGGAATGGCTGACGTTCCATATGACAGAGAACCCGATGAAGCAGGCCAGCACGAACACGATGAAATGCGCCATAAAACTGGCCGGTGCAAAGCCCCCGATAAACCACAGCACCGACCCGCCGGCGACCAGCAGCATCACCTGATTGCGGGTCTCGGCCTTGAACACCGCGACTTCCCGCGCGCGCTTTTCAACCGGGGTCAGTTCCATTGCCTTGGGTTTTGGCTTGGCCGCAGCGATTGCCGCGATCTTGGGGGGTGGCGGCGGGAAGGTCACAGCCCCCGCATGGGCAACCGTTGCCCCCCGGATCACGTCATCTTCCATGTTGTGCGCGATCACGCCATCTTTCTTTGGCGTAAGATCGGTCAGCATGTGACGGATATTATTGGAATAAAGCGTTGATGCCTGTGCGGCCATGCGGCTTGGAAAATCGGTATATCCGACCACCGTCACACCATTGTCGCTGACGATCTTCTGGTCCGGCACGGTCAGATCACAGTTGCCGCCTCGTTCCGCTGCAAGGTCGACCACCACCGATCCGGGCTTCATCGCGGCAACCATATCGGCCAGCCACAGCTTTGGTGCGGGCCGCCCCGGGATCAGCGCCGTGGTGATCACGATATCCATATCGGGCGCCAGTTCGCGAAACTTGGCCAATTGCTTCTCGCGGAATTCCGGGCTGGAAGGGGCCGCATAGCCGCCCGTTGCCGCACCATCCTGTGCTGCCTCGAAGTCCAGATAGACAAACTGCGCGCCCATCGATTCGATCTGTTCTGCCACTTCCGGGCGCACATCAAAGGCGTAAGTGATTGCACCCAGCGAGGTGGCCGTACCAATCGCAGCAAGGCCCGCAACCCCTGCCCCGATCACCAGAACCTTCGCAGGCGGCACCTTGCCCGCCGCCGTAACCTGCCCCGTGAAAAAGCGGCCAAAGTTGCTGCCGGCCTCGATCACCGCACGGTAGCCTGCGATATTGGCCATCGACGACAGCGCATCCATCTTCTGAGCGCGGCTGATGCGCGGCACCATATCCATCGCCACAACCGTGGCCCCACGCGCCTTGCACGCCTCCAGCAGGTCGGGATTCTGCGCCGGCCAGAAGAACGAGATCAACGTCTGCCCGTCACGCAGCAGCTTTACCTCTTTATCCTCGGGGCCGCGCACCTTCACCACCACATCGGCTGCCTTGAACAGGGCAGATGCGGTTTTCACCACCTCGACACCGCTGGCGACATAGGCCGCGTCCGAAAACCCGGCGCGCATCCCCGCGCCACTTTCGATGACACAGGAATGGCCAAGTTTCACCAACTGAAGTGCCGAGTCCGGCGTCATCGCGACCCGCGCTTCGCCTTCGAAAATCTCTTTGGGTGCACCGATTTTCACTGTCTTCTCCCGTAAGACGCCGCTTTCACGCGGCGGTTCCGCCTGCACCCTCTGTCATAGAGACGCGCAACAATATTTCAAAGGAAACCTGAGGGCATGCAATAGCACAACCATTGTTTTGGTGCTTTTCGCCGCACCTTCATATCCAACGGCGGACGTTTTCTGCCCACTCGTCATACTGAGCCCCAAAACTGGCGCGCAAACCAGCCTCCTCGCCCTCAATAAAGCGCCGCTCGATCACTGCCACGAAGGCAACTACCCAGATCAGCGCGCCCAGATCCCAGTGCAGTGCCAGCCCCGTCAGGATTAAGGCATCCGCCACATAGATCGGATTGCGCGACAACTGGTAGACGCCGCCCGTGATCAGCACACGGGCGGTTTCGCGGGGCATCACCGTGGTACGGGCTCGCCAGAACTGACCCACCGCCGCCAACATCAGAACCGCCCCTCCCACGATAAATCCGGTGCCCAGCCAATTGCCCAACGTGCCTGCATCCCAGACCGGCAGCAGCCGTGACTGAACCCAAGCCAGTGCCACAAAAAGAGCCAGCCATGTCGGCGGGCTTTCCCACTGGCGCAGAACGCGCTGCATGGGTGTCATTGGCGTATCAGCCATCGGCATCTCCTTCTTCTTGGGCAGTTTTTCAGCGCAGACCTACAAAGACAAGGCCCGGCGGTCATCTTGATTCATTTTAAGCTTGAAATTCCGGTGCACGCCTTTATTGCTCCGGGCATCCAAGGCAGCCAGGCTTGGTGCAGTATGGGAGCCCACATGTCCACCGATTTCGATGCAACCCGCGCCATGTTCGATCTGCCCGAAGGCGTGGTCTATCTGGACGGCAATTCGCTTGGCCCATTGCCAAAGACTGCCGCGGCCCGTGTCGCACAGACAGTGACCGCCGAATGGGGGCAGATGCTGATCACCGGCTGGAACAAGGCGGGCTGGATGGATCAGCCGGGCCGCATTGGGGACAGGATCGCGGGGTTGATCGGGGCGGAACCGGGCACGGTGGTGATGGGCGACACCTTGTCGATCAAGGTCTACCAAGCCCTCGCCTCGGCGTTGGAAATGAACCCCACTCGCCGCGTCATCTTGTCTGACACTGGCAATTTTCCGTCCGATCTTTACATGGCCGAAGGCTTGTGTCGGACGCTGGGGCAAGGCTTCAACCTGCGCGTTGTCGCACCGGATGATCTGGCCGCAACGATAGATGAAACGGTCGCCGTCACCCTGATTACCGAGGTCGATTATCGCACCGGAGCCAAGCATGACATGGCGAACCTGACCGCGAAAGCGCATGCCAAGGGCGCGCTGACGGTCTGGGATCTGGCTCATTCGGCGGGTGCCCTGCCCGTGCATCTGGCCAAAACGGGCGCTGATTTTGCAGTCGGCTGCACCTACAAATACCTGAATTCCGGCCCCGGCGGCCCTGCCTTCATCTATGTGGCCCCGCGCCACGCCGACATAGCCCGCCCCGCGCTTTCCGGGTGGCTTGGCCACGAAGCCCCGTTTGCCTTTGATCAATCCTACCGCCCCGGCGCGGGGATTGACCGGATGCGCGTCGGCACACCCCCAGTGCTGCAACTGGCCGCATTGGAGGCCGCCCTTGATATCTGGGATATCGCCGATATCGAGGATGTCCGCGCGCAATCGCTGGTGCTGACCGATCGTTTCATCGCCGGGGTAGAGGCCGCCTGCCCTACCCTGTCGCTGGCAACCCCCCGCCCGCATGCCCTACGCGGCAGTCAGGTTTCATTCCGGCACCCCGAAGGTTACGCCATTATGCAGGCGCTGATCGCGCGCGGCGTGATCGGTGATTTTCGCAGCCCCGATATTCTGCGCTTCGGTTTCACCCCGCTTTATATCTCGACTACGGATGTCGACCGCGCTGTCGCGATCCTGGCCGATGTTATGGCCAAAGCCCTGTGGGATGATCCCGCGTACAAAACCCGCGCGAAGGTGACCTGAAACCACAGGTCCGCGTCAGGCACACCAAAGGCCCGGGTTTGCGGGGCCGTTCAGCAGGCACCACCTGTTCGGATGCGCACTCCGTGCCCTGCGTTGCAGAACAGTGACTGCTATTCAGCCAAGCGCGTAGCCAGCGCCACGCACGGTGCGCAACGGATCTTCGCCCCCGAACGAACACAATGCCTTGCGCAACCGCCCGATATGAACATCGACCGTGCGGGTATCGACGTAGATGTCACGGCCCCAGACCCGGTCCAGCAATTGCTCGCGGCTCCAGACCCGGCCGGGCTTTTCCATGAAGGTGGTCAGCAGGCGAAACTCTGTCGGGCCAAGCTTCAGCGTATTTTCGGCGCGGTGCACCCGGTGGCTTTCCGGGTCGAGCCGGATGTCGCCATATTCCAGCAACTGCCCGACTGTCGCCGGACGGGTACGGCGCAACTGCGTGCGCACACGCGCCATCAGTTCAACCAGCGAATAGGGTTTGATCACATAGTCATCCGCACCGGTTTCCAGACCGCGGACCCGGTCCACTTCTTCCGACCTGGCCGACAGCATGATCACCGGGATGGCCCGTGTTTCGGCTTTGGATTTCAGGCGGCGGCAAACTTCGATACCCGATACATTGGGCAGCATCCAATCGAGCACGATGATGTCAGGTGACAGTTCATCCACCAGCAAAAGCGCTTCTTCGCCGTTCTCGGCGGTGGTGACATCAAAGCCTTCCGCCTCAAAATTATAGCTCAGAACCTCACGCTGGGCGGGTTCATCCTCGACCACAAGGACAGACGGTTGTGCGGTGCCAGCCATTGCGCAGTCCCTTATTTGCCAGAGGCCAGATGGCCGGTCGATGTAAGATCGCCCTTGATACGCTCTTCCTCGGGCATCTGGCCCGAAACAAGGTAGATGACCTGCTCGGCGACACCGGTGGCATGGTCGCCCACGCGTTCGATGTTCTTGGCGATAAAATGCAGATGCATGCAGGCCGTAATGTTGCGCGGGTCTTCCATCATATGGGTCAGGAATTCGCGGAACAGCGCGTTATACATCTGGTCAACCTCGCGGTCGCGGCTGCGCACCTCGGCGGCAAGATCGACATCACGGTGGATATAGGCATCCAGCGCGTCGCGCAAAAGCAATTCGACCGCCTTCGCCATCCGCTTGATGGCCCCTGCCGCGCCTTCGATTGCCGACATTTGCGCCAGAAGGGTCGATCGCTTGGCAAGGTTCTTGGCGTAATCGCCGCACCGCTCCAGTGAGGCGGCGATTTTCATCACGGTCAGAACGGTGCGCAGGTCGCTGGCCGTAGGCGCGCGAAGGGCGATCACCCGGGCGCATTCGGTGTTGATCTGTTCTTCAAGCGCATCAATGGCAGCGTCACCTTTGCGGACACGCTCGGCGAGTTCTTCGTCACGCATTTCAAGCGCAGACGCGGCGTCCAGAATGGCGGCCTCGACCAGGCCGCCCATCTTCATGATCATGGCTTGAATGGCTTCGAGGTCGCGGTCAAAGACCGTGGCAATGTGGGGTTCATTAATCATGATTGCCTCTGTTATCCGATCCGACCGGTGATGTAGCTTTCCGTGCGCGGGTCTTTTGGTGTGGTGAAAATCTGCCCTGTCTCGCCGTATTCCACCAGGTTGCCGAGATGGAAGAAGGCTGTCTTCTGACTAACTCGGGCCGCCTGTTGCATCGAATGGGTGACGATGACCACGGAAAACTGGCTGCGCAGATCCGAGATAAGTTCTTCGACCTGCGCGGTGGCAATCGGGTCAAGCGCCGAGCAGGGTTCATCCATCAAAAGCACCTCGGGCGAGGTCGCAATGGCGCGTGCAATGCAAAGGCGCTGCTGCTGCCCGCCGGAAAGACCGGTTCCCGGTGCATCGAGGCGGTCTTTAACCTCGTTCCAGAGGGCGGCCTTGCGCAGACAGGATTCGACAATCTCGTCCAGTTCCGCCTTGTTGCGGGTTAGTCCGTGAATTTTCGCGCCATAGGACACGTTGTCATAAATCGATTTTGGAAACGGGTTCGGCTTTTGAAATACCATGCCGACTTTGGCGCGCAATTGCACCGGATCGACGCGTTTGTCGTAGATATCTTCGCCATCGATCAGGATCTCGCCCGAAACCTTGCACACGGAAATGGTGTCGTTCATCCGGTTCAGGCAACGCAGAAAGGTGGACTTTCCGCAGCCCGATGGTCCGATGAACGCAGTCACCGTCTTGTCAAGGATATCGACATTGACATCCTTGATGGCATGCGATGAGCCATAATGCACCTGCACATTGCGCGCGGTGATTTTGTTTTTCTGTGTTTCCACGACCCTGTCCGCAAGTCTCATATCGTTCATCTCAACACCTTTTGAGGTCAATTTACCAGCGCCGCTCAAACCGGCGGCGCAGCATGATTGCGGCAACGTTCATTACAACAAGAAACAGCAACAGCACAATTATGGCACCGCTGGAACGTTCGATGAAGGCCGGATCGGCACGCTGTGCCCAACCGTAAACTTGAACCGGCAGCGCCGTGGCGGGATCAAGAAACCCTTCGGCCGGGGCCGATGGGTAGTTGTCGACAAACGCCACCATGCCGATCAGCAGCAGCGGAGCCGTCTCGCCAAGGGCTGAGGCAAGGCCGAGGATCGTACCTGTCAGGATCCCCGGCATGGCCAATGGCAAAACATGGTGGAACACGGTCTGCATCTTCGACGCCCCTACCCCGAGTGCGGCATCACGGATCGACGGCGGAACAGCACGAATGCTGGCGCGGGTCGCGATGATGATGGTAGGCAAGGTCATCAAACTAAGCACCAGCGCGCCGACAAGCGATGACGATTGCGGAAATCCTGCAAAGTTGATGAACAGCGCCAGACCAAGAATGCCGAATACGATCGAGGGGACGGCGGCGAGGTTGGAGATGTTCACCTCGATCATGTCGGTCCAGATATTCTTGGGCGCGAATTCTTCCAGATAGATGGAGGCTGCGACGCCGACGGGAACACAGGTGATCAGCACGATCAGCATCATATAGGCAGAGCCGATGATGGCGACGCCAAGGCCAGCCGCTTCGGGGCGCTGGTCGGACGCATCCGGATTGGTCAGAAAGTCCCAATTGAAACTGGAGGCAAGCATGCCGCTGTCTTTCAGCTTTTGGGCAAGTTGCAGTTGCTCTGGCGTTATGTTGCTGTCGCGTTCGGCGGTTTCCAGTGTGACGCGCCCCTTGAGGAACCCGTCGATCCGGCCGGCTGCCAGGACGGTCGTGTCGATCGTGGTTCCGACCAGTTGCGGATCCGCCAATATCTGGGCCCGCAGCGCACCCGCCGCATCCTTGGAAATCAGGGCTGCGACGTCCTTGTCCGAGACGCTTTCAACGTCTATCCCCCGCTTGGCCAATTCTGCCACGAAAGCGGCGGTCAGCACCTTGGTGTAACCCAGCGTGGTAACCTTGGTCATCTCTTCGCGGCTGCGGTTGCCCTTTGGATCCAGCACATCGGCGGAAAGTTCGGTCGGGAAGGACAGCTTCGCCTGAAAAAACGATGAAACACCATCGGAAAGAATGGTCCACAACATGATGCCAAGTGTGGCCAAGCTGATCGCGATTGCTGCAATGCCATAGGCTTTGAAGCGCGCCTCGGCGGCGTTGCGCTTGCGCATCAGCGCGGTCTGGGTCAGCAGGGACGAGCCGTGCTTGGCGGCTGGGCGGGCGACGCCGCCTGCAGTTGCGTCGGTCATTCGTATTGTTCCCGGTATTTGCGCACGATCATCAATGCGACGATGTTCAATCCAAGGGTGATGACAAACAGCGTCATGCCAAGGGCAAAGGCCACGAGGGTCTCGGGTGCCGCGAAATCAGTATCACCGGTCAGCTGCCCGACAATCTTGACGGTCATCGTTGTCATCGCTTCGAACGGATTCAGCGACAATTTGGCAGCTGCTCCCGCCCCCATCACCACGATCATCGTTTCGCCGATTGCACGGCTGGCCGCCATCAGGACGGCCCCGACGATGCCGGGCAAAGCGGCGGGCAGGACCACCTCACGGATGGTTTCGGATTTGGTCGCCCCGATGCCAAGCGAGCCATCGCGCATCGATTGCGGGACGGCGTTTATGATGTCGTCCGACAAGGACGAGATGAACGGAATGTTCATGATGCCGATCACCAGACCGGCGGTCATCACCGATGAGCCGCTGTCGCCCAACCCTAGGGGGGCCGCGAAGTAATCGCGCAACATTGGACCAACTGTCACCAGCGCGAACAGCCCGAACACCACCGTTGGAATGCCGGCAATAACCTCGATCAGCGGCTTGACGATGCTGCGGGTGCGTTTGGTGGCATATTCGGCAAGGTAGATTGCCGCAAACAACCCGACCGGGACCGAGACGATCATCGAGATCAGGCTGATGTACATTGTCCCCCAGACCAGCGGGATGATGCCAAGATCAGACCCGCCGCGAAAGTTGGGTGACCATGTCAGGCTGAAAAAGAAATCCTGGATCGGATATTTGCTGAAGAAATCTATCGTCTCGGACAGCATCGAATAGACGATACCCACCGTGGTCAGGATCGCGATTGACGAGGCAGCAATCAGCAGGCCCTGCACCACCGTCTCAACCCGGTTGCGGGCGCGGAACTCCTTGGTGATCGATTTGACCGCCAGGGCAAAGCCGACAAGGGCTAGGGCAAAGATCAAGACCATCCGCAACGTGCCACCCGTTGCCGTCAAGCCCCGGTAGGCCTGCGCGGCGGTCAACACCTCGGGCGAGACATCGGCGCCCAGCGGCACCCCTACGTCGGCCAGAATTGCGCGGACGTCTGACGATACGGTGCTAAGGTCGGTCGCCTCTTTGCCACTCAGGGCGCCGGTCGCAACGGCTACATCCAAGCCCCCCGCGACCCGGCGAACGTCTTCCATAAGCAATTCCTGCGAACTGCCCTCGGCAAGCGCTTCAGCCGGAAAATACTGGCTGATCTGCATCTCGACCACCATCGGTTGGACGATCAGCCACAACAGCAGCCCGATAAACGCCGGAAGCGCGACCATGATCGCGCCGTGCCAGCCATAATAATTTGGAAGCGAATGCAGATCGCGCGGGTTACCCTGAACCGACGCAAGTGCACGGCCTTTGCAGATCACAAAGGCGGCGGCCGACAGCACCACGATCGATACGAGCAGCAAAAGAACCGACATCCGCTATCCTGTCCGCAAAGAAGTATTTCAAAAATGGAAGTGGCGGGGCGGCACCCGAAGACGCCGCCCCAGAAGGATCGCTTATTCCAGCGGGCCCATTGGTGTTTCGGCGGCAACGGCTGCCTGTGTTGCGGCCAGTTCCGGGTCGGAAACCAGACCGTAGGCAGCAAGCGGGCCGTCCGGGCCGGCGATTTCATCGGACATGAAGAATTCGACATACTCTTTCAGGCCGGGGATCACGCCGATATGTGCTTTCTTGACGTAGAAGTACAGCGGACGCGACACTGGATAGTCACCCGACGAGATGGTTTCAACCGAAGGCACCACGCCGCCCATGGTTGCTACGCGCAGCTTGTCGGTGTTGTTCTGATAGAACGACAGACCAAACACGCCGATGGCGTTCTTGTCAGCGTCGATGCGGGCAAGGGTTTCAGTGTAGTCGCCATCGATGTCGACCGACTTGCCGTCAGTGCGCAGCTCGTGGCATGCCTTCTTGGCGTTGTCGCCCTTTTCCTTGTCGTCCTTGCCTTCGGCAACGGCGAGGTACAGGTCAAGCGCACCGGTTTCCTTGCAGCCAGCCTCGATCACCTTGACGTCGAACACTTCGCGCGTGCCGTGCTTGGTGCCGGGGACGAATGCGATGATGTCTTGTGCGGGCAGCGCCGGGTTCACGTCAGCCCAGGTGGCGCTGGCGTTATCGACGAGCGCGCCGTCCTTGACGACCTTGGCAGCCAGTGCGCTGTAAATGTCTGCTGGGGTATAGGCAAACTCCGGGCCGTCGATGGCAGAGGCGAACACGATGCCATCATAGCCGATGCGAACTTCAAGCAATTCGCCAACGCCGTTGGCAGCGCAAAGATCAAGATCGGACTGCGAAATGCGCGAGGACGAGTTCGCGATATCGACGGTGTTTTCACCAACGCCTTCGCACAGCTTCTTGCGACCAGCGCCTGAACCGCCACCTTCAACAACGGGAGTCGCGAAATCTGTGTTTTCGCCGAACGCTTCTGCCACGATGGTGGCATAAGGAAGCACAGTTGAGGACCCTGTCACCTGGACCTGGTCACGGGCAGCAGCAACGCCGACAGACATAGCCGTCAAGGCAAGCGCCGACACGGAAAGCTTCACGTAGGACATAGACATCTCCTGAAAAAAACATGGACGCAAGTACGCGTTCCTCCGTCCCGTCTAGGGACCCGGTTGCACTGTTTTGTGACAGTTGCGTAACTCTTTTATGACATAGATTAACGCTGCGGATCACCCTCAGGCATCGGGAAGTATCACCGTGAAAACGCTGCCTTTTCCCAGTTCACTTTCGATACGAAAACGTCCCCTGTGGCGATTGACGATGTGTTTCACGATCGCCAGACCCAGCCCTGTGCCACCCTTTTCACGGCTTCGGTGGCTATCCACACGATAGAATCGCTCTGTCAGGCGGGGCAGATGCAGCGCATCGATGCCGTCGCCTTTGTCGATCACATCGATCCTGATGGCTGGCGCGCGCAGACTGGGGTCCCGGTCATCTCGGGTCATGTGGACGGTAACTTTCTTTCCGGTAGCACCGTACTTGATCGCGTTCTCGATAAGGTTGTGGAACACTTGGGTCAACTGATCGGCATCGGCGGACACTTTGGTCGGCCCGCGCTCGCCGGTGACCTGCAAGGTAACCCCGGCGGCTTCGGCCACGGGCAGTAGTGTCGCCACAGCCATGTTGACCAACGCTGCCACATCGACAAGGTCTGTGGGCCGCACGCGTTCCTCGGCCTCGACACGGCTTAGGTGCAAAAGGTCGCGCACGAGGCGGTTCATGCGACCTGCTTCACGCTCCATGATGCCAAGGAAACGCTCACGCGCGGCAGGATCATCACGCGCGGCACCGCGCAGTGTTTCGATAAATCCCAGCAGTGCGGTCAGGGGCGTGCGCAGTTCGTGGCTGACGTTGGCCACAAAATCACGCCGGATCTGACCCATCTGTTCCGCATCCGTGATGTCCTCGAACACGCATAGCGCGCCCATCTGACCTTCGCCCGTAACCGGACTGACCTGCACCCGGTAGGTGATTTCGCGCGAGGTTCCGGAAATCACATGGCGCGCCTGCCCCGGCTGCCTGTGCCGCAATGTGCCTTCGATTGCGTCAAGCAGCCCCGGCTGGCGCAGGGTAAGGATGTAGTGCCGGCCTTCGATCCCGATCCCGAACAGGGCTTTCGCCAGCGCGTTGGCTGCAAAGATGTGGTCGGCGCGATCAATCAGCAATGCGGGCATCGGCAGGCCTTCCAGCACGGATCGGACAAGCTGACTTTCCATTCACAATCCTTCGCTGCGGCCAGTTTCACATAGCGCCCATGATCCGCGCTTGCCAACCATGAAAACAATATACTACTCTAGGTTGTATCCAAAAATAACACACGTCTACTGGTTGATGACTATTCGCCTGTCCTGCCATTTCCTCGCCTTAATTGATGTTTAAGACTTTTTCCTTAAGGGGAGAGGGCGCTGAGGAAAGTTGGGGAATATGGCACAAGACGGTTCAATGAGAACATATAGCGGGTCGAATCAAGCTGCGGCGACGCTGGTATCCGAAGTTTACCTTGTTATCGAGGTGCCACGAACGGTTGGTTTCGTCCATGCGCTGCCCGTGCATGTAACCCCGGTCTCGGTTCAATTCTCGGCGTTGGAGCAAAAACTTGTCTCCAGCATTGCGCCAAGCAAGGTTGTCATGCCGTTGATGGCCCGTGGTTTTGATGCGACCGAAGTGATCGAGCGGCTGGAGGCATGCGGCTACCAGGGTGCTGTCTGGGTGCTGTCGCCCAAACTGCCCAACCGCCGGATGGTAGAACGCGAATTGCGGTCCATGGTGCGCGGCATTCAGGTCGAAGTGATCGAACTGGACGAGGTTGACGCGATTGAAGCGGCACCAGTTCTGCAGATGCAACGGCCAAACTGAAACTCTGCGGGATAACGCACCACCGCGGCTAGGCAACCACAGACAGGCCTGCCCTGAAGCGGCGCATGTTGGTCTGGTAGCCCTGAGCTGACTGCAAAAGGCGAGCGCTGGCGTCAGCATCCAGCACGCGCATCACGCGACCCGGTGCGCCGATCACAAGACTGCCGTCGGGGATATCCTTGCCTTCGGCAATCAGCGCACCCGCCCCGATCAGACAACCCGCCCCGATCCTTGCCCCGTTCAGAACGGTGGCCCCCATGCCGATCAGGGTGCCGTCGCCAATGATGCAGCCATGCAGCATCGCCTTGTGGCCAATGGTGCACTGCGCACCAATGGTCAGCGGATAGCCCATATCGGTATGCAGCACGCAGTTTTCCTGCACATTCGAGCCCGTGCCAATCACAATACGCTCGTTGTCGCCGCGCAGGGTCGCGCCAAACCAGACCGACGCCCCCTGCCCCAATGTAACCTTGCCGATCAGATTGGCATCCGGTGCAACCCAGCTGTCGGCGTGCAGTTCGGGGGCGATACCGTCCAGCGCATAGATCATCGGGCCTCAAACTCCGCGTTCAGGGCGCGAACGAAATCGCTTAAGCCGGGCTGGCGGTCGCGGCGAAGGCGTTCAGCCCGCAGGATGGTGATCAGGTCGGCAAAGGTGGCGTCCAGATCGCGGTTCACCAGAACATAGTCATATTCGGCCCAATGGCTGATTTCAGCGCGGCTTTTGGCCATGCGGTCGGCGATGACACTGGCGCTGTCCTGACCGCGATCCCGCAGCCGCTGTTCCAACACGGCAAGCGACGGGGGCAGCACAAACACCGACACGACATCGCGGCCAAGGGCAGAATTGCGGATCTGCTGGCCGCCTTGCCAGTCGATATCAAACAGCGTGTCGTGGCCGTCATGCAGCGCCGTCTCAACTGGCGCGCGGGGCGAGCCATAAAGGTTGCCGAACACCTCTGCATGTTCCAGCATCTCGCATGCGGCAACCATGGCGTCAAAGTCGGACCGCGTGCGAAAATCGTACTCGCGCCCCTGCACCTCGCCCGGTCTGGCAGCGCGCGTGGTGGCCGATACCGAAAAACGGATCGTGCGATCCCAATCCATCAGCAGTCGTGCAAGCGTGGTTTTACCCGCACCCGAGGGCGAAGACAGGATAAGCAGAAGGCCGCGTCTCGCCAAAGGTCTATTCCACGTTCTGAACCTGTTCGCGCATCTGATCGATCACCGTCTTCAGGTCAAGCCCGATGCGGGTCAGCGCCAGTGACTGTGCCTTGGAACACAGCGTATTCGCCTCGCGCATGAATTCCTGCATCAGGAAATCGAACTTGCGGCCGATCTGGCCGGGCTGCGCGATAAGCGCCTTTGCTGCGGACACATGTGCCGCCAGCCGGTCAAGTTCTTCGGTCACATCGGTTTTCACCGCCAGCAGGGCAAGTTCTTGCGCAATGCGGGTTTCATCAACCCCATCGGAATTGGCGAGAATACGGGCCAGCGCCTCGCGCAGGGTGTTGTTTGCCGTAGCGTTGCGGTTCGCCGCCTCGACCGCGGCGGCTGCCGCAAGATCGCCGATCAGCGCCAGTTGCGCCTCGATCACCCTGCCAAGGGCGGCCCCTTCGGCGGCGCGCATCGCTTGAAAATCGGCGAGCAGCAGCGCCAGATCGGCCATCAGCGCGGCCCGCAGGGGGGCAGTGTCATCCTCGGTCCCCGATTGATCCAGCACGCCGCGCATCACCAGCAGATCGGCGTGGCTGGCTTGAGCGAGCGCGACCCCCGCAGTCCTCGCGGCCTGGTTAATCTCGCCGATCGCCACCAGCATCTGGGCAAGAGTTGCATGATTAACCCGCACACGGGCTGTCGTTTCGGCAGCATCATTGCTGACCTTCAGGGTCAGCGAGACATTGCCGCGCTGCAAAGCGCGCCCCAGATCGGCCCGCAATGCGACCTCAAGCCCGTCGATCCAGTCGGGCACCCGCAGCCGCAGATCAAGCCCCTTGCCATTGACCGACCGGATATCCCAAGCCCAGGAATAGCCCAGCCCCTGCCCCTTGCGTGCAGCAAAGCCTGTCATCGATACCGTCATCATCTCTCCCTCAAGCGGCGCCGTTTACCAAGTGTACAGATTGGCCGCCCGAATCTGCCGTGTCGGGTGTATGTTCACAGGTGTGCAAAGCGTCTTGTCATCCGATCTGCAAAGCCTGCGTGTGTTGCGCGCAAGAGCCGCTGACCCGGATAGCAGGCAGTGTGTGTAACGACAACTCGGGAAGCAGTGGTTTGCCCCGGGGTAATTGGTGAAGGGTTTTGTAGATGGTGTATTCGTTCAGGCGGGGGCCTGTTGGCATGGAACAGAACGGTTCCGATAAAGACGGCAACAGCACGCGGTTTGCCGCTGTGCGCGAACTGCGCGCCTATTGGGAGGCGCTGCGCGACGATCAGGATCTGCCGCGCCGCGACCAGATCAATCCGCGCGGCATGGCGGGTGCGCTGCATCAGGTGTTTATGGCGGAACGCATCGCCCCGGGATTGGCGCGATTTCGGCTGGCCGGGATGGAGATCAACGATCTGATGGGGATGGAAGTGCGCGGCATGCCGCTGTCGGCCTTGTTCGACCCTGCCGCACGGTCACGTCTTGCAGAGTTGTTGGAAAAGGTCACCGCCGAACGCACGATTGTGGAGCTGGACCTTGAGGCTGATCGCGGCATCGGCCGCCCGGCGCTTCGGGCACGGCTTTTGCTGTTGCCGTTGAAGGGTGCTGGCGGTGAGGCGGACCTGATCCTTGGCTGTCTGGCCTGCGATGGCCAGATCGGCCGCGCGCCGCGCCGTTTCGTGATAGCGCGCGCATTGCAGCAGGTCGTGCAGACGCAGAATGACCGGCGCGCACGCCTGCATCACAACCTACCGGATATCGGCAGCAAAACCGCTTTCATGGCGCGCCCGATGCCACAACTGGTGGCAGACATCGCCTTGCCGAAGGCACCGCGCATCGAAGGCGTCCGCCCGCCCAGCCGGCCTGTACATCTTCGGTTGGTCACGCAGGATCATTGACCCAAAAAAGGCAGCATACGGTGCTGCCTTTTTTTCTTGCTTGCAATTACAACGCGATACGGCGGCCCGCATCGCGCAGGGATGACAGCTCTTCCGCCACCAGAAACGCCAGTTCCAGCGACTGCGACGCGTTCAATCGCGGATCACACGCAGTATGGTAGCGATCCGACAGATCTTCGTCGGTGACCGCGCGAAGGCCGCCGGTGCACTCGGTCACGTCCTTGCCGGTCATCTCGAAATGCACCCCGCCGGGAACCGTGCCTTCGGCCTTGTGAACGGCGAAAAACTCGCGCACCTCGCGCAGGACGCTATCAAACTGACGGGTTTTATACCCGGTGGAGGATTTGATCGTGTTGCCGTGCATCGGATCGCACGACCAGACGACACTGGCACCTTCTTCGCGCACGGCCTTGATCAGGCGGGGCAGGTTTTCGCCAACCTTGCCCGCCCCGAAACGCGCGATCAGCGTCAGGCGACCGGGCTCATTGGCCGGGTTCAGCTTGGACATCAGCACCTTGAGATCATCCGTTGTCGTGGTCGGCCCGCATTTCAGGCCGATCGGGTTCAGCACCCCGCGCGCGAATTCGACATGCGCGCCGTCCGGCTGCCGGGTGCGATCGCCGATCCAGATCATGTGGCCGGACCCGGCAACATTCTGGCCGGTCAGACTGTCGACCCGGCACAACGCCTCTTCATATTCCAGCAGCAGCGATTCGTGGCTGGTATAGAAATCGACCGTGCTAAGTGACGGGGCCGTATCGGCATTCACCCCTGCCGCATTCATGAAATCCAGCGCATCTGAGATGTGGTTCGACAGTTCGCGGTAGCGTTCCGCCTTGTCGTGTTCGGCAAAACCAAGTGTCCAGGAATGCACGCGGTGGATATCGGCAAAGCCGCCCGTGGAAAACGCGCGCAGCAGGTTCAGCGATGCCGCCGCCTGCGTGTAGGCTTCCAGCATGCGCTGCGGATCGGGCTTGCGGGCCTCGATTGTGGCTTCGAAGCGGTGGATGATGTCGCCGCGATAGGACGGCAGTTCCACGCCATCGATCACCTCGGTGGGTGCCGAACGCGGCTTGGCGAATTGGCCAGCCATACGGCCCACCTTGATCACCGGCACCTTGGCGCCATAGGTCAGCACGACCGCCATTTGCAGCATGACGCGGAAGGTGTCGCGGATGTTGTCGGCGGAAAATTCGGCGAAGCTTTCGGCGCAATCGCCGCCCTGAAGCAGGAACGCTTTGCCCTCGCCAGCCAGAGCGAGTTGTTTTTTCAGTTTGCGTGCTTCACCGGCAAAGACCAGCGGCGGATATTTGGCAAGCTGCGCCTCAGCCGCGCGCAACGCTGCAGCATCGGGGTAATCAGGCATCTGAACCCGTGGTTTGCTGCGCCAGTCCGATTTGCTCCAGCCCTTGGTCATGGGTCTTCTCCGCGTTTTACGAGTTTGGCGGCGGGTATAAGGAACCCCTGCACCGTTGCATAGGGCGAAAGGCGGGATTTCGCTGCAATTGATCTTGCGGGTTACCCGGATTCCTGTTTCGGTGCGCCTTATACGACAAAAAAGGTCGCAAGATGCTTACGCTGCAGCGCAAGGCCACCCAGATCCGCAAGATCGAGACGCCAAAGCGGTTTGTCTTTCTGCTGCTTGATCAGTTCACGATGCTGTCGTTTGCGTGCGCTATCGAACCATTGCGACTGGCGAACATGGTGATGGGCTATCCGGTCTATCGCTGGTCGCTGGCGGGTGAAGGCGGCGTCGAGGCAGTATGTTCGAACGGTGCATCCTTTCGCCTCGACATGGGGTTGGAGGACGTGGACCGCGAGGACACGGTGTTTGTCTGCGGCGGCATCGAAATTCAGCGATCAACGACGCGGGCAGTGGTTGGTTGGCTGCGCCGTGAAGCGCGGCGTGGGGTGGTGATCGGGGGCATGTGCACCGGGGCCTATGCGCTTGCCAAGGCGGGCCTGCTGGACGGCAAGAAAGCCACGATCCATTGGGAGAACCAGGATGGCTTTCTGGAAGAATTCGAGCGCGTCCGCCTGACCAAATCGGTGTTCGTGGTGGATGGCAACCGGATGACGACTGCGGGGGGCACCTCGTCAATCGATCTGATGCTGAAGATCATTGCCAATGATCTGGGCGAGGACACAGCCAACAATGTGGCCGATCTGCTGATCTATTCGACCATCCGCACCGATCAGGACACCCAGCGCCTGTCGATCCCGACGCGCATCGGGGTCAGGCATCCCAAGCTAAGCCAGGTGATCCAGATGATGGAAAGCAACATCGAGGAACCGATGAGCCCGGCCGATCTGGCCGAAGAAGTTGGCATGTCGACGCGGCAACTGGAACGGCTGTTCCGCCGCTATCTGAACCGCAGCCCGAAACGGTACTACATGGAACTGCGGCTGCAAAAGGCGCGCAACCTGCTGATGCAGACGGAAATGAGCGTGATCAACGTCGCGCTGGCCTGTGGTTTTGCCAGCCCGTCGCATTTTTCGAAATGCTACCGCGCGCATTACAACACCACGCCCTACCGCGAACGCGGCACGCAAGGCGGCGTTGGCTTGGGCGGCCGGCTGTCGATCTAGCGCCGGATGATGTTTGAGGGAAACATCATGCTGCTCATATTTCTCAGTGGTCGCGACATTGTTGAGGAAAACCGGTACCCACTTTATCCTTATGACACTCTAACTGCCGCGTTTCGCCATCCGGTACACGGCGCCATCGACCACCGACAAAAACCAGATCGATCCGTCAGGCGCCTGACGGATGTCGCGGACGCGGCCGGTTTCATCTGCGTTGATTGCTTCTTCGGCATAGCCGCTGTCAGGGTCCAGCCGCACGATGGAGTTGAATTTCAGGCTGCCGGTGAAGACATCGCCCTGCCATTCGGGAAACATTGACCCCGAATAAAACATCAGGCCCGATGGCGCGATAGACGGGTCCCAGTAGTGATCCGGCTGCTCCAACCCCGGAGCGGAGGTGCCGATGCCCAGCTTGCTGTCGTCATAGTCCTTGCCATATGCGATGATCGGCCAGCCATAATTCAGCCCCGCCCCGACCCGGTTCAACTCGTCACCCCCCTGCGCACCATGTTCCACCACCCACAATTGCCCGGTCCCATCCAGTGCCGCCCCTTGCGGGTTGCGGTGGCCAAGCGAATGCAGGCCCGCAAGCCCATCCAGAACCGTTGTCACTATCGGCGTGCCGTCGCGCTGAAAATGCATGACCTTGCCTTCGGCGCGCCTCGGGTCCTGCGCCAGATCGGGCGTGCCGCGTTCGCCCACGGTCAGAAAGATCGTGCCATCCGGCGCTTCGACGATGCGCGATCCGAAGTGCCGCCCCCCCCTGCCACCAACCGGGGCTGAAAACACCGTGGTGAAGCCTTGCAATGCGTCGTCTGTCAGGATGCCGCGCCCCAACGCCGTGCCTGCACCGCCGCTTTGGCGTTCCGAAAAGCTAAGGAACACCTCGCGGCTTTGGTCGAAATCGCGCGGAACCATCACGTCAAGCAAACCGCCCTGCCCGCGCGCAAAGACCGGTGGCACGCCCGCGATGGTCTGGCCTGCACCACCCGCAGCGGGAAAGACCTGCAACCGGCCTGCGCGCTCTGTGACAAGAAACCGGCCGTCAGGCAGAAATGCAAGGCCCCAGGGTTCATCCAGCCCAGCGGCCATTGTGGTTATCGCTACGCTGCCAACCGATGTTTCGGCGATGCTGTCGGCGCGCGCATCACTTGTGGTGATTATCGCCAAAAGCGAGACAATCAGGCCAAACGGAAGGCAATTCTTCAGAATGACAGACATCTTTCCTCCGTCGGTTGCATGTGTTGCGGGGACTTTAGCATCCGCGGTTGCAGTTGCACGCGGCCTTTGATCCTGGTCGCGCAAAGTTGACCCAACGTCATACAAACCGGGAACGGTCAATCAACGCGACGCGGCCAAGATCGGGTGATTCATGACGCTTTTCTTTTGTTTCCACTCGCTTTAGGTTCGCGAACAGGATTTCGATCCAACATGGGAGAGACCAATGAAAAAACTACTTATGGCTTCGGCCGTCACCGCGCTGATGGCGGGTGCCGCACACGCGGAAGATATCAAACTGGGGATTGTGATCGGCTTCACTGGCCCGATTGAATCCTTGACCGGATCAATGGCTGCGGCGGCTGAAATGGCGATGGCCGAAGCGACCGCGTCGGGCAAGCTGCTTGACGGGTCAACCGTCACGGCCGTTCGCGGCGACAGCACCTGTGGCGATTCCGCCGCCGGCACCGCTGCCGCTGAACGCGTTGTCACGGCTGACGGCGTCAAAGGCATCGTGGGCGGCGACTGTTCCGGTGTGACCGGCGCGATTTTGCAGAACGTAGCGCGCCCGAATGGCATCGTGATGGTTTCGCCATCGGCAACCTCGCCTGCACTGTCCACCGCTGAAGATGATAACCTGTTCTTCCGCACCGCACCTTCCGATGCGCGCGAAGGCGAAGTCATGGCCGACATCCTTGTCGAAAAAGGCATCAAATCCATCGCGCTGACCTACACCAACAATGACTACGGCAAGGGTCTGGCAGACGCGATTGCGACATCCTTCACCGCCAAGGGCGGCGTTGTCACGATCAATGCAAGCCATGAAGACGGCAAGGCAGACTATTCCGCCGAAGTGGCCGCATTGGCCGCAGCCGGTGGTGATCTGCTGGTCATTGCGGGCTATCTGGATCAGGGCGGCAAGGGCATCATCCAGAATTCGCTGGATACCGGCGCTTTCACCACCTTTGGTCTGCCGGGCGGCATGGTGGGTGACAACCTGCCCGCAGCTATCGGTCCGGCACTTGACGGATCCTACGGTCAGGTTGCGCAATCGGATTCCGCCGGTGCCGCAATCATGGTCGAGATGGGCAAAGCGGCAGCAACGCCGTTTGACGCAACATCGCCCTACACGATGGAAAGCTATGATGCGGCGGCTCTGATGATGCTTGCCATGCAGGCCGCAGGATCGTCCGATCCGAAGGTCTACAAGGAAAAGATCATGGACGTGGCGAATGCACCGGGCGAAAAGATCCTGCCCGGCGAATTGGCCAAGGCGCTGGAGCTGATCGCGGCTGGCACTGACATCGACTATGACGGTGCATCGGGGGTCGAGCTGATCGGGCCGGGCGAAAGCGCCGGTCGCTACCGCCAGTTTGAAGTCAAGGGCGGCAAGTACGAAACCGTAACTTTCCGTTGACCGGGCCGGTCTAGAACACGCGGCACGGCCCGGGCAATACCCCCGGGCCGTTGCCACAGATAGACCCTGCACGCGCTGGCCCGTCACGGCCGCGAAACGAGGCAGGGCTGGCAGGGGGAAAGAATGATAAAGGTCGAAGACCTGCACAAGCATTTCGGTGGTTTCCGGGCCGTTGATGGTGCGTCGCTGCAAATCGACACCGGGTCGATCACCGGATTGATCGGGCCGAATGGGGCTGGGAAAACCACTTTGTTCAACGTGATCGCCGGGCGTCTGCCGCCAACATCCGGCGGCGTGACGATGGACGGGCTCGACATCACCGGTCTGCCGCCGCATCAGCTGTTTGCGAAGGGCTTGCTGCGCACCTTCCAGATTGCGCATGAGTTTTCATCGATGACCGTGCGCGAAAACCTGATGATGGTGCCGGAAAACCAGTCGGGTGAAAGCCTGCTGAATGCGTTTTTCTGGCGCAAGTCCGTGGCATTGGAAGAACGCCGCATCCGCGACAAGGCCGATGAAGTGCTGGAGTTTCTGACCATCAGCCATCTGGCCAATCAGCGGGCGGGCAACATTTCCGGCGGCCAGAAAAAGCTGCTGGAACTGGGCCGCACCATGATGGTGGATGCCAAGGTCGTTTTCCTTGACGAGGTCGGCGCTGGCGTGAACCGCACGCTGCTGAACACCATCGGTGATGCGATCATCCGGCTGAACAAGGAACGCGGCTACACGTTCTGCGTCATCGAGCATGACATGGATTTCATCGCCCGCCTGTGCAACCCGGTGATCTGCATGGCCGAAGGTCGCGTGCTGGCGCAAGGCACGGTGGACGAGGTGAAGAACGACGAGCGGGTCATCGAGGCCTATCTGGGGACCGGGTTGAAGAATAAGGTGGTCGCGCATGGCTGACCCCTTTCTGATCGGCGAGGCGATGACCGGCGGATACGGCCCGGTCGATATTCTGCATTCATGCACCATCGCGGTGAACAAGGGCGAGATTGCCGTGATCGTCGGGCCCAATGGCGCTGGCAAATCTACCGCGATGAAGGCGGTGTTCGGCATGCTGAACCTGCGCAGTGGCCGCGTGCTGCTGGAAGGCGAAGATATCACCAAGCTGACCCCGCAGGCCCGCGTGGCCAAGGGCATGGCCTTCGTGCCACAAACCTCGAACATTTTCACCTCAATGACGGTGGAGGAAAACCTGGAGATGGGCGCGTTCCTGCGCCGCGATGACATCAAGGCGACGATGGACCAGATCTACGCCCTGTTTCCGATCCTGAAGGCCAAGCGGTATCAGGCGGCGGGCGAACTTTCCGGTGGGCAGCGCCAACAGGTGGCAGTGGGTCGGGCCTTGATGACGCAACCCAAGGTCCTGATGCTGGATGAGCCAACGGCAGGGGTTTCCCCCATTGTGATGGACGAGTTGTTTGACCGCATCATCGAAGTGGCGCGCACCGGGATCTCGATCCTGATGGTAGAACAGAACGCCCGTCAAGCACTTGGTATTGCAGACAAAGGTTATGTTCTGGTGCAGGGGGCTAATCGATTCACCGACACCGGGCAAGCCCTTCTCGCGAACCCCGAGGTTCGCCGTTCTTTCTTGGGGGGATAAGCCATGGACTTCCTCAACGCCCTTGTGACGTTCCTCAACTTTGTGTTCATCCCCGGTCTGGCCTATGGCGCGCAGCTTGCCATTGGCGCGCTTGGGGTGACGCTGATCTTTTCGGTCCTGCGGTTTTCAAACTTTGCGCATGGCGATACCATGGCGTTCGGGACGATGTGCTCGATCCTGATCACATGGTGGTTCCAATCGATGGGCATCAGCTTTGGCCCGTTGCCAACAGCACTGCTGGCGATACCTATTGCGATTGCCATCACGGCGGGGCTGCTGTTGGGCACCGACAAGGTGGTCTACAGCTTTTACCGCAAACAGAAAGTGGCGCCGATCATCATGGTGATCGTATCTGCCGGCGTCATGTTCATCATGAACGGCCTCGTCCGCCTGATCATCGGGGTGGAAGAGCAGAGCTTTGCCGATGGCGCGCGGTTCGTGGTGGCTGCGGCGGATTTCAAGACCTGGTCTGGCCTGAACGAAGGGCTGGCGATCAAGACGACAACCGCCGTTACGCTGGTGACGGCGGTGCTGACGGTGGCGGCCCTGTTCTGGTTCCTGCAAAAGACCCGCACCGGCAAATCCATGCGGGCGTTTTCCGACAACGAGGATCTGGCGCTGCTGTCGGGCATCAACCCCGACCGCGTGGTGCAGGTGACATGGATCATTGCGGCAGCACTCGCGGTGATTGCCGGCACGCTTTACGGGCTAGATAAATCCTTCCGCCCCTTCACGTATTTCCAGTTGTTGCTGCCGATCTTTGCTGCGGCCATCGTTGGCGGGCTTGGCTCGCCGATCGGGGCGATTGCAGGGGCGTTCGTCGTGGCGTTTTCCGAGGTGGTGGTAACCTACGCCTGGAAAAAGGTGCTGGGCTATCTGTTGCCCACCGAATGGGCGCCGGACGGGCTGACGCAGTTGCTGTCGACCGATTACAAGGTCGCCGTCAGTTTCTCGATCCTGATCATTGTGTTGCTGTTCATGCCCACCGGGCTGTTCAAGGGGAAATAGCTATGGCGCAGCATCATCCGGACGCGAAAAGCCCGACCACGCGCAACCTTTTGCTGTTCGCGGCAGTTGGCATGTTGTTCGTTCTGACAGGGGTGTTCCAAAGCTGGAACCTGTCGCTGTCGATCCTGAATATCGGGATACTATCCGCGATCATGGCGCTTGGCGTGAATATGCAATGGGGATACGCAGGCCTGTTTTCGACCGGCATCATGGGGTCGGTGGCACTTGGCGGGCTGGCCGTGGTGCTGGTTTCGGCCAGGCCGGTGCCCGAAGGCTGGACCGCAGGCGGGCCGACGCTGCTGTTCAGCCTGGCACTTGGGGCCGGCACAATCGCGATTGCGGCGGTTTTGTACGGCAAGATGGCGCGCGGCATGCGCCGCAACCTGACTGTCGCGGCTGTTCTGCTGGCAGGCTTCGTAGTGTTCCGCTGGCTGTTTGACACCGCGTCGGTGGCGGTTGAGGCGTTCAATCCGGCCACCGCCGGCAACCTTGGCGGGCTGGGCCTGCCCTCGCTGTGGGCTTGGCCCGTGGGCGGTCTGCTGGCGGCGGCGGCGGCTTGGGCCATCGGCAAGACGGCCCTTGGCTTGCGGTCCGATTATCTGGCCATCGCGACGCTCGGGATTGCAGAGATTGTGCTGGCCATCATGAAAAACGAAGACTGGCTGGCGCGCGGGGTGAAGAACATCATCGACCTGCCCCGGCCCTGGCCGGTGCCCTATGAGGTCGATCTGCAAAAAGACCCTGGGTTCCTGACGCTTGTACAGAATTGGGGGCTCGATCCGGTGGGCGCATCAACCATCCTGGTGAAGCTTTTGTACATGGCGATGTTTGGTGGCGTACTGCTGTTCGTGGTCTGGTTGTCCGAACGCGCCCTGAATTCGCCTTGGGGCCGGATGATGCGGGCGATCCGTGACAACGAAGTGGCGGCATCCGCGATGGGCAAGGATGTCACGCGCCGGCATCTGCATGTGTTCATCATCGGATCGGCCGTCGTGGGGATTGCCGGCGCCATGCTGACCTCGATGGAGGGACAGTTGACGCCCGGGGCCTACACGCCCCTGCGGTTTACCTTCCTGGTCTGGGTGATGGTGATCGTGGGCGGGTCGGGCAACAACTGGGGGTCGGTGCTGGGCGGGCTGCTGATCGGCTGGCTGTGGCTGATTGTGGAAAATGCCGGGCCGACCTTCATGTCACTTGTCACATCGAACATGGAAGCCGGGCCGGTCCGGTCGCATCTGGTGGAAAGTGCCGCCCATCTGCGGCTGCTGACGCTGGGGGTGATCCTGCTGTTGGTGCTGCGGTTCAGCCCGCGCGGATTGATCCCTGAAAAGTGACCGGATGCCCGACGCTGCGTTGCACTGATCGGGCGTTTGAGTATTTTTGCGACGAAAAAGCCGGCAGGAGCAGTGCTTTACGCGACATGTTTTGTCGCGGTTTTGCATGACCGCCGCGGCGGCAAGCGCCAGATTGGCCCAAGATGGCGAAAAGGAGCTTGCCCCCATGAAAACCCATACGAAAGCGTTGGTGATCGGCGGCGGCGTTGTTGGCTGTTCGGTGCTGTATCACCTGACCAAGCTGGGCTGGTCTGACGTCATGCTGGTGGAACGGGCCGAGCTGACCTCGGGGTCGACATGGCATGCGGCGGGCGGTTTTCACACGCTGAACGGCGATACCAACATGGCTGCCCTGCAAGGCTATACCATCCGGCTTTACAAGGAACTGGAGGCGCTGACCGGCATGTCTTGTGGACTGCACCATGTCGGTGGCATTACGCTGGCCGACAACGCCGAACGGTTCGATATGCTGAAGGCGGAACGCGCCAAGCATCGCTACATGGGGCTGGATACCGCGATCCTGACCCCCGCCGAGGTTGAGGCGATGACCGATGGCATGGTCAACACCAAGGGCATCATCGGCGCATTGTATGATCCGCTGGACGGGCATCTTGACCCCTACGGTACGACACATGCCTATGCGAAGGCCGCCAAGATGGGCGGTGCCGAGATCGTGCTACACAACCGGGTGCTGGAAACCAACCCGCGCGCCGATGGGTCGTGGGAAGTGGTAACCGAAAAGGGCACCATCATCACCGAACATCTGGTCAATGCGGGCGGTCTTTGGGCCCGCGAAGTGGGGGCAATGGCGGGGGTGTACCTGCCACTGCTGCCAATGGCGCACCAGTATCTGGTGACGGATGACATCCCGGAAATCGTGGCACGGGGGGGACGCGAGTTTCCCCATGTGATGGATCCCGGCGGTGAGTCCTATCTGCGGCAGGAAGGCCGGGGCTTCTGCATCGGGTTCTACGAAAAGCCCTGCGAGCCGTGGTCGATCGACGGCACGCCTTGGGACTTTGGACAGGAGCTGATGACCGAGCAGTTCGAAAAGATCGCGGATTCGGTCGAATTTGCCTATCAGCGGTTCCCGGCCTTGCAGCGCGTTGGCGTGAAGCGGGTGATCCATGGCCCGTTCACCTTTGCCCCCGATGGCAACCCGCTGATCGGCCCGGTGCAGGGCCTGCGCAACTATTGGTCGGCCTGTGCCGTGATGGCGGGCTTCAGCCAGGGCGGCGGCATGGGCCTTTCGCTGGCACAATGGATGATCCACGGCGAGGTGGAACGCGATCCGCGCGGCTTTGACGTATCCCGCTTTGGCACCTGGACGACACCGGGCTACACCGTGCCCAAGGTGATCGAGAACTATCAGATGCGGTTCTCCGTCTCGTATCCCAACGAGGAACGTCCTGCGGCGCGGCCCTTCCGCACCACACCGATGCATGAGGTCAACGTCGGCCTGCGCGCAGTGTTTGGCCAGCAATACGGGCTGGAAGTGCCCAACTATTATGCGCTGCCGGGGGAGCCATTGTATGAAACCCCGACCTTCCGGCGATCCAACGCATGGGAGGCGACGAAGGCCGAGGTGATGGCGGTGCGCAGTGGCGTGGGCATCAACGAGGTGCAGAATTTTGGCAAATACCGGATCACAGGTCCGCACGCGCGTGTCTGGCTGGACCGGATCATGGCCGGGCTGATCCCGAAGCCGGGGCGGCTTAGCCTGACGCCGATGCTGTCGGCAAGCGGCAAGATCTTTGGCGATTTCACCGTATCGTGCCTGTCCGACACCGAATTTCAGCTGACCGCCAGCTATGGTGGCCAAGGCTGGCATCAGCGTTGGTTTGAGAGCCATGCCGAGGACGGCGTCAGTATCGAGAACATCTCTGACGCGCGGTCGGGGTTTCAGATCGCAGGGCCAAAAGCGCGCGAATTGCTGGCACGCGTCACACGGGCGGATGTGTCGGCGCAGTCGTTCAAGTTCATGGACGTGCGGCGCATGACGGTTGGCATGGCCGACTGCATCGTGCAGCGTGTCAGTTACACCGCTGATCTGGGGTATGAGATTTACACCGATCACATGTCGGTGCGCCATTTGTGGGATACGCTGACTGCGGCCGGTGCCGATCTGGGGATCCGCCCGTTTGGCATGCGCGCCATGATGTCGCTGCGGCTGGACAAGTGGTTCGGCTCATGGGGGCGCGAATTCAGCCCCGATTACACGCCCTGTGAGACCGGACTTGATCGGTTCATCCGTTGGAACAAGGATGCCGACTGGATCGGCAAAGCCCCAGCCATGGCCGAAAAAGCCGCCGGGCCAAAGCGCCGGCTTGCGTCTTTCATCGTGGACGCGGGCGATGCCGATGTGGTGGCGTGGGAGCCGATCTGGCTTGACGGCGCGGTTGCGGGGTTCTGTACGTCGGGGGGCTATTCGCATTTCACCGGGCTTTCGGTAGCGCAGGGCTTCCTGCCTGCCGACCGCATCAGGGACGGGCTGGCAGTGGAGATCGAGATTTTGGGCGAGCGCCGTGCCGCGCGCGTGCATCTGGCACCGCTGTTTGACGCCGACGGCGCGCGAATGCGGGGGTGAGTTGCGGGGGCGGCGTTGGCGGTCTACATCCTGGTTGCGGCGGCAGGTTCCTCCAGCCGCATGCGTGGCACCGACAAACTGTTGCAGATGGTGGAAGGTCAGCCCCTGATCCGCCGTCAGGCCGTGCGGGCACTTGCCGCGTCGCCGCTGGTCGGGGTCACGTTGTCAGCAACACACCCTGACCGCCTGTCCGCGATCATCGGGCTGGACGTCGGGGCCAGCGTGCTTGCGGATGCGCCCGAAGGCATGGCGGCATCCCTGCGACATGCGGCTCGCAGCGCGCCCACATATGGAGGTGACCATACGGCGACGGCAATCATGGTGGTGCCCGCCGATATGCCAGACCTGACGACCGCCGACATGCGCCGGATGATTGATGCGCATGCCGCCGCACCAACGGCCATTCTTCGCGGCATGGGCGCGGATGGCACGCCAGGCCACCCGGTGCTGTTTCCGCGCGATCTGTGGCCCGCGCTGCTGGAGTTGCGCGGTGATCAGGGCGCGCGCCCGGTTCTTGTGCGATATTCCGGCCGAGTGCGCATGATTGCCTTGCCGGGTGCCAACGCGATAACCGATCTGGACACGCGCGAAGACTGGGCCCGGTGGCGGGCACAGCATCCCGAGTGACGCGTTGTACGGTGTTCCATAACCAGGCTGTCCAGGGCCAAGTACGCGGCGGCTACTCGGACAGAACCGAGGCTTCGTCTTTGGTCAATACCTTGCGTGCAGCACCAAAGGCGGCCTTTCCGCCTGCGGCTTTCAAATCCGGGAAAATCTCGAATATCTCGGTACGTTGCGAATTGCCGAACCCTTTCAGCGTCTTGTCGGTTGGCTGAAAGCTTTCCGTCCAGATGCCGTCTGACAGCACGACTTCGTGGCTCTCGAACAGAAAATGGATATAGGTCGTGCCGACACTGTCGATGGATCGGACCGAAAGGCCCCCGATCAGGTGCTTGGCCGCAACCAGCACCTCCCCCTCGTCAAACTGCAGCGCTGTGCGTTCGTTGGCCACCAGCACCCGGTGGTTCGGGCTGATCATCATATCACGTTCCGGCAGATCGTTGCCAAGCGTGCCCCGGCGTATCAGCACCGGTTTCAGATGTGGATAGGACAACATTGCGCGCCAATCGACCTTCTTCTTGCCGATCCAGCGGATGTTCTGGATGCCGTTGTCGCGAGTCACGACCCGGTCACCTGCCACCAGATCCTCCACCGGTATTTCACCCCTTAACGTGGCAATCCTGGTGCCCGGCGTAAAACAAGCGATGACAGGTTTTTCCTTAGCGACGAATGAATGTGCCATGGTCTATCGCCGCATTAGTCGCGGCTTGACACAGACTGTCAGACGGACCGGCACCGGCACCAAAACCGGCGCGAAATGAAGCAGATTAAGCAGGCCCGCCATTGCCGCAACCAAGTGCGGCGTTCGACTGATGAGGCGGACAACAAAATCAACCGCCCGCGTGGCGCCCCGCTGGCGTTCGTTCTGGTATTTTCGCAAGAAGTGGTGCACGTTGTTCAAACTCTTCAATCCTTCAAATCACCGTTTACCGCGCAACGACAGCCAATCTCGGCGGAACAATTGCCGATTTCAGCCCAGATGTGTTAGCAACACAGAGGAACCTATCACCGCACATGGTCGTGCCCGTAATTGAGCGATCAACCTGAAGATATGCTTAACGATAGTCCCTCTGCGCCACTTAACCTTAAACCGCGCCTGCAAAACACGTTACCAACAACACCCTACTCCCAACCGCACCGTCGAAAACCCTGTCTGAATGCTACTTTTCACATACCAACAACGATGCCGGTAGAATGAAAAGAGGCAAGAATGTGGCGTTTGGCAAGGATGAAAACTCTGGCAAAGGCGAAGTGGATGTCAGCCTTACACGCATAGGGAGAACGGTACTTCCGCTTTACCTGACTTATCCACAGCCTCTAAGTGCAACCCCCGGGAAATCGTTTGGTTTTTTAATTTTGCGTTAATCAATAAGAGGAACTGTTTCCAAGCCGCGTTCAATCACAGATATGTCAATTTACGGGTCAGCCGACATATTTCTTGAGCCTTGCGCGCTTCGGTTTGGCAACAATGCCTCTTAATCGAACTGTTGGCTCTTTATCGGCGATAACCGGGCCGGTAAAGTACTGCTGCTGACTACATCGATTCGCTGCCCAATTGGCAGATGTGGCCTAACGGCGAGGTCCATCGTCAACATCGGGTAAGCATCATGGCAAGGCGCTGCCGGTAGTCTTGAATGCCGGAAAACGTCGGAAACTGGTGTAGTCGACGCCGGGCCCTTGCCTATGACCACAAAGTCAGCCCCTTGTTAGTTGCATAATCAACCAATATTCCGGAAGGGCAATTTTTTTGGAGCTTGCAGCATGAACAAAGTGCCAGAACCTGCCCCGATGCGGTCCGCGCACAGCCCGGTCGGGACAACGGCAGGCTATATGCCCGGCTTTGGCAATGACTTCGAGACAGAGGCGCTGCCCGGCGCGCTGCCGCAGGGTATGAACTCGCCGCAGAAGTGCAATTATGGGCTTTATGGTGAACAACTGTCCGGGACGGCTTTCACTGCGCCGTCGCACCAGAACGAGCGGACCTGGTGCTACCGGATCCGCCCGTCGGTCAAGCATACGCACCGCTTTAACAAGATCACCCTGCCCTATTGGAAATCCGCGCCCCATATCGACCCCGACGTGATCAGCCTGGGCCAATACCGCTGGGATCCCGTCCCGCATTCTGACGCTCAGACCACCTGGCTTACGGGCATGCGCACGATGACAACGGCAGGCGATGTGAATACGCACACCGGCATGGCGAGCCATGTCTATCTGGTGACCGCCAGCATGGTTGACAGCTATTTTTATTCGGCGGATTCGGAATTGCTGGTTGTCCCGCAACAGGGACGGCTGCGCTTTTGCACCGAGCTTGGCGTGATTGACCTCGCCCCGCAAGAGATCTCAATCCTGCCGCGCGGGTTGGTCTACCGGGTCGAAGTCATCGACGGCCCCGCGCGCGGCTTTGTCTGCGAAAATTACGGGCAGAAGTTTGATCTGCCGGGCCGCGGGCCGATCGGAGCAAATTGCATGGCGAACCGGCGCGACTTCAAGACACCGGTCGCGGCTTTCGAGGACCGCACTGCGCCAAGCACCGTTACAATCAAGTGGTGTGGCCAGTTCCATGAAACCAAGATCGGCCACAGCCCGCTTGATGTGGTGGCTTGGCACGGCAACTATGCGCCGGTGAAATACGATCTGACCACCTACTGCCCTGTGGGTGCGATCCTGTTCGATCACCCTGATCCATCGATCTTTACCGTGCTGACCGCCCCATCGGGTACAGAGGGCACAGCAAATATCGACTTCGTGTTGTTCCGCGAACGTTGGATGGTCGCCGAAAACACCTTCCGCCCCCCATGGTACCACAAGAACGTCATGTCAGAATTGATGGGCAATATTTACGGCGTGTATGACGCCAAGCCAAAGGGCTTTGTGCCCGGTGGCATGTCGTTGCACAATATGATGCTGCCGCACGGGCCGGACCGGAATGCCTTTGAAAAAGCATCAAACGCAGACCTCAAGGCCGAAAAACTGGACAACACGATGTCGTTCATGTTCGAGACCCGGTTTCCCCAACACCTGACCGCTTTTGCCGCGCGCGAGGCCCCGCTGCAAGACGATTACATTGATTGCTGGAGCGACCTCGAGAAGAAATTCGATGGCAAACCGGGCACGAAGTAGTGCGGCGCATCTTCAAGGATCACGACGCGTCTTCCGCCCCGGGGTGCTCGATTTTTGTCTGGATCATCAACTCAATCAATGACGGGGACCATGCCAGCGCAACGTGAACGCAGTGGACGGCATGATGTCGCGATCGCGTCCCGGAATGCAACGCGGGAAACGTGGCGGTGCCATGCCGATGCCAGGCAAGATCGCCGCTAACATGATCAACGAAACTGCGTACTCCGATGGCCCAAAGCCGTTCATATCCGCATTTCGAAAGTCTGGTGTGGTGCCCGAGGCGAGATTCGAACTCGCACACCCGCAAGGGCGGAGGATTTTGAATCCCCTGCGTCTACCGTTCCGCCACTCGGGCCACTTCGCGCCGTTTATCTGCCGCGCGAAGGCACGTCAATTGCTGTCGCGCATCCTCAAAGATCATTCGTCGAAAAGGTGTCACATTGCGCAATCTGGCCCGATTGCAGCCCGCGCAGGAACCATGCCGAGCGTTGTTCAGAGGTGCCATGCGTGAAGGTATGCGGCATCGGGCGTTGGCCTGCATTGGCCTGCAGGGTGTCATCGCCGATCTGACGTGCCGCGTTGATCGCCTCTTCCAGATCGGCGCGGTCAATGGTGCCGAAGGTCTGAGCCACTTCGCGCGCCCAGATGCCGGAAAAGCAATCGGCCTGCAATTCAACCCGCACCGAGATGGCGTTGCTTTCCTCTTCGCTGACGCTCTGGCGGACCTGATTGGCCTTGTTTAGAATGCCAAGTTCATCTTGCACGTGATGGCCGATTTCATGCGCAACGACATAGGCCGCCGCAAAATCGCCCTTGGCGCCAAGACGCTGCTCCAATGTGGTAAAAAACTCGGTATCCAGATAGGCCTTGTTGTCGCCCGGGCAGTAGAACGGCCCGGATGCGCCGCTGGCACTGCCACAGGGCGATTGTGTCGCACCCTTAAACAGAACCATTATTGCCGGCGTGTATTCGCGGCCGAGCTGCTCTCGAAATACCTTCGCCCAGATCTCTTCGGTGTCGGCAAGGGTGACAGACACGAATTCGCCCGCGGCCTTGTCGGCGGCGGTCATTTCGCCGCCACTGCTTTGCCCGGCAGGCACACCGCCGCCGATGAAGCCAGAGACGTCAATGCCGAAGTACCAGCCCGCCAGCAGCAGCAAGACGGCCCCGACGCCGCCGACACCCGCTGTCCGGCCACCGCCCGCAGCCCGGCGGTCCTCGATATTGCGGCTGCCGCGTCTGCCCTTCCATTCCATCTTCAACCCCCATCACAATTACCAATTAACCCTAGCCGGTGGTGGCAGCCATCGAAAGCCCTTTTCGCACAGGCTCCTTTTTGTACGGATCCCTTTTCGCACGCGCCTATCTTGACCTCGACGCCGTGTCATGGCCATTGGGCGACACGGCAACGCAAGGGTGTTTTCCATGTTTCGCAAGCTTTACGATTGGACGCTGCGTTGGGCGGCCTCGCGGCATGCGGATACTGCCTTGGGGGCCTTGTCATTCGTGGAAAGCAGCGTTTTTCCCGTGCCGGCAGAGGTTCTGTTCGTGCCCATGGTCCTGTCCCGGCCAGAGCGCGCGATGCACTATGCGTTGATCGCGTCGGTGACATCTGTGCTGGGGGGTATCGCAGGCTGGATGATCGGATTTTACGGCTTTGATATCATTGCGAAACCCATCCTAGAGTTTTACGGCAAGATGGACGCCTTCGACGCCCTGAAGGCAAAAACCGGCGACGGCGCCATTCTGGCAATGCTGGTGACATCCGGGATTGCCCATCTGCCGCCGATGAAGGTGGTGACGATCCTGTCCGGGGTGATCGCGTTTGATCTGAAGCTGTTCATCTTGTCGGCCATCGTGGCGCGTGGCGGCAAATTCTTCGTGCTGGCATGGGCGGTGCGTAAATACGGGGCCGCTGTCGTCGATGTGATCGAGCGGCGCTTTGCCATGGTTGCAATCGGCGGCGTCGCGGTGCTTGGTCTGATCTGGTTGGCATTGAAACTTACGTGAGGCATCGCATGACGCGCGCACAATTTGTCTTGCTTGCGGCTCTTGGGTCTGCGTCCCTGCTGGCCGGGGCATTCATGTTTCAGGCCATCGGCTATGCGCCGTGCAAGCTGTGTCTGTGGCAGCGCTGGCCGCATGCAGCGGCGGTCGTGATTGGTGCGCTGGCGCTGATCATCGCCGGTCGCGTATTGCCGATGCTGGGCGCGTTGACGGCTTTGACCGCATCAGCACTTGGGCTTTATCACACCGGCGTCGAGCGCGGATGGTGGCTGGGCCCGACGACCTGCACATCCGGGCCCATCGACGGCATTGATCCCAAGGCTTTGCTGGACCAGATCCTTGCCGCCCCGATCGTGCGCTGTGACGAAGTTGCATGGGCGATGCTCGGGCTGTCTATGGCGTCGTGGAACATGCTGGCCTCACTGGGTCTGGTGGCGCTATGGATCATGGCCGCACGCCGGTCTGCCTGACCGGGTCTATCCCAGCAAGCGGTGGTGTTCTTGCAGCGCGAAACGGTCGGTCATGCCTGACACATAATCGGCCACAATGCGCGCCAGTGCTGTTTCATCGTTGGCGGCATCGACATCGGCGCGCCAGTCTTGCGGCAGGTGTTCGGGCTTGGACATGAACAGCGGGAAAAGGCCGTTTATCACCTCTGTCACCCGCGCGCGTTCCTGCATGACAGATGGAGCGCGGTACATGCGGGTGAACAGGAAACTGCGGATCGCCTTCAGGTCTTGATAAAGCGGTTTCGAGAACCGGATCACGGTGCCCTCCATCGCGCGGATATCGGCAACCGATTTGGGTTGCGCGGCCTCCAGCCGGTTCTTCGCAACCGCGATCACGTCTTCAACCATGCGCCCAAAGACCCGGCGCAGCGCTTCGTGCCGGCGGCGCATCTTGTCAAGGCCGGGATAGATCGCGTCAACCTCGGCAAAGGCGGGGCTGGTGACCGGCAGATCCATCAGGTCGGCCTCTGTGAACAGGCCGGAACGCAAGCCATCGTGCAGGTCATGATGCGAATAGGCGACATCATCGGCAATCGCTGCAACCTGCGCCTCGGCCGAGGCGAAGGTGTTCAGTTCCAGATCCCACTCGGCGTTTGCCTGAACCAGCGCATAGGGCAGCGGGTCGTGGTTGCGCGCGAACGGGCCGGTCAGCGGGCCATTGTGCTTGGCAATGCCTTCCAGCGCTTCCCACGTCAGGTTCAGCCCGTCAAAATCGGCGTAGTGGCGTTCCAGTTGGGTCACGATGCGGATGGCCTGCGCGTTATGATCAAAGCCGCCGTAGGGCTGCATCAGCGCACCCAAAGCATCTTCGCCGGTATGGCCAAAGGGCGTGTGACCCAGATCATGCGCCAGTGCTATCGCTTCGGCCAGATCAGTGTTCAGACCAAGTACGCCCGCAATTGTCCGGGCCACTTGTGCCACCTCAATGGAATGGGTCAGGCGGGTGCGATAATAATCGCCCTCATGTTCGACAAAGACCTGCGTCTTGTGCTTCAACCGCCGGAACGCCGAGGAATGAATGATGCGGTCGCGATCCCGTTGGAAGGGCGAGCGGAACGACGACATGCCTTCGGTGTGCAGACGTCCGCGCGACGCCTCGGGTTGGCAGGCGTAAGGGGCTAACATGAATGTGCCTGTTCTTGTCGATCGGTTTGCGTCATCCTATATGCAGATGATGCACAAATTGATACGGGTTTCCGCATGCTGACGCTTACCCTGCCCCCCCGCGTGACCGACCGTGCCTTTGCCCGGCTGGCAGAGATTGCCGCGACCACCGGCGATACCCGCGCCTTGCGCGTCGCAGTCGAAGGCGGCGGCTGTTCGGGTTTTCAGTATGACATCCGACTTGACGATGCGGGCGGGGACGATCTGGTGCTGGAACAGGGCGGCCAGCGCGTGTTGGTCGATGCGGTGTCGCTGCCGTTTCTCGCCAATGCGGTGATCGATTATTCCGATGAACTGATCGGCGCGCGATTCGTGATCGAAAATCCCAATGCGTCGAGCTCTTGTGGGTGTGGGACGTCGTTTTCAATCTGAGAGTTTCGGCTTCGATCCGGGCCGCGTGATACGCGGATGGGCTTTGCCCGCAGCGGATTGTTGAACCTTCGCACTGGCCAGAGACGTGCGATACCCTATGTCCCCCCTGTCGGCATGACGCGGAGGTAACTGGCACGTGCACTCGATCCTGATCCTCGGCTCTGCCCCATCGGTGATGCAGGCCCATTCCTGGCCGCGCGCGGGCTTTGATCACATCCTTGCCATCAACAACGCCTGGCGCGTGCGGCCAGACTGGGATGCAACCATCCATGCCTGGGACTTTCCGCCTGATCGCCGCCCGCTGCCCGGCCCCGACCAGTCGTTGGTCACGCAAGAAGATTTCGTGCCTGCCCAGAACGCGCTTGGCGGCTTTGTCTATGCCGGGGGCACGATGGCCTTCACGGCGGGTTACTATGCACTGCACACCCATCACCCGCGCGTCATTGCGATGCTGGGGTGCGACATGCATTACCCTAAAGTTGGCAATACGCATTTCTATGGCACCGGTACCCCGGACCCGTTGCGCGATGATTTCACTTTGCGGTCGCTGGAGGCGAAATCCGCGCGCCTTATGGTGATGGCCGCCATGCACGAATGCGCCATGGTCAACCTTTCCACCGGGCCGAGCCGTTTGGTGTTTCCACGCGCGACACCCGCATCGCAGCACCGCGCCAGACCGCAGACTTATTGCCCCGATCTGGCGGCAGAGGCGCTGGCGCGTGAAGCCGAGCTTGGTTATTTCGTGGTATCCGGGCGGTACTGGGACTGTGCGGATCAATTCGATCCGCAGGAACTGGCGAAACTGGACGCGCTTTGGTCGGCAGCCGCGATGCAACCTTTGCGCCAAAGCGCCTGACCTCGTGTCGGTTGTTGTGCGGCCCCCATTTGCGCCTTGGATCAGGTCAGTCAGCAAAAACGCTACACACTTGCCGCCAGTTTGCCATAGAACGGGGAAGGAAACGGAGGGCGCCCGATGAAACTTGCCACCTTCAACATCAACGGCATCAAAGCGCGCATCGATGCCTTGCCCGCTTGGCTGGCCGCAGCGCAGCCCGACGCGGTCTGCCTGCAGGAAATCAAAACCGTGGACGAAGGCTTCCCGCGCGAGGTATTTGAAGACTTGGGGTACCGCGTTGAAACACATGGGCAAAAGGGGTTCAACGGCGTTGCTATCCTGTCTAAACTGCCGCTTGAAGACGTAACGCGTGGCCTGCCGGGTGATGCGTCAGACGAACAGGCGCGATGGATCGAGGCCACAGTGATCGGCACCCGCGCCGTGCGGCTGTGCGGATTGTACCTGCCCAATGGCAACCCCGCGCCGGGGCCGAAATACGACTACAAACTGGCCTGGATGGCCCGGATGGAAGCGCGCGCACGCGATCTTCTGGCGCTGGAGGAGCCGTTCGTGATGGCGGGCGACTACAACGTCATCCCGCAGCCCGAGGATGCAGCAAAGCCGCAAGCCTGGGCCGAGGACGCGCTGTTTTTGCCGCAAACCCGCGACGCCTATCGCCGCATCCTGAACCTCGGCTTTACCGAAGCGTTCCGCACCCGCAATCCCGACCCCGGTCACTACAGCTTCTGGGATTATCAGGCCGGCGCGTGGGAACGCAACAACGGCATCAGGATTGACCATCTGCTGCTGTCGCCGCAGGCCGCCGACTTGTTGCTGGATGCCCGGATCGACCGCGACGTGCGGGCCAGCGACAAGCCATCCGACCACGTGCCGGTCTGGATCCAGCTTGCCGCCTGACGCGGCGCTGCCTTACTGCAACTGTTGCGGATGCACGATCCCGACAGTGGCATCATCCACATGCCGGTACAATTCTACCGACCCATCGATCAGCCCTGCCGAAACGGCTGGCCAGTTCGCTTGCGATGCGGGGTTGCGCTTGTCTTGTTCAGACAGGAACAATTCACGTGTGGACTTGTCCCAGTTCAGGTAAAGCGCGTCATCGACGACCGACCAGCCATTCACGAAATCAACTTCTGCGCCGTAGCCCTCGGACACGGCATAGGAACACCAGCCGTTGTTCTTCGGCGCATATCGCGCTGGATCGGCGCTGAAGGCATCGGCGTGTTCCTGGCTTGAGAACAGCCACTGCGCACCCTCGTGTTCAACTGCGAAAGACGCATCGCCCTTGGCGGGTGCGGCGTCGGTGAAATAGGACACCACATCGAAGCCATCCATCGCAATTCCATCGGATGTCTTATTGAGCGGCGCCGAAGCTTCGGCAAAAACCATCGTGGCGCTTATCGCCAGAACCATGCCCAATGCCAGATGACGAAAACGGGCGATCAGTGAGCGGATCATCATTCTCTCCATATCCCGGTAAGACAACTTGAGGCTACCAGCACCGAATTTCTTCGTCAGTGCACAATTGCGCGGACAGGGAACACAACTACGTGTCCGTCTGCCCATCGGTTCGCCGCGCCAGCGTTGCGTCGTACCGGTAAAGCCAGTCAAACCGCTTCAGGGGTTGCGACGGCGCAAACAGTGCCGCCGCCCGCAGTGCCCCATGCAGCGCAAGCCGCGCGACCCCACCTGCATGGTAAACCCGGGCATTGCTGTTTGCGGCCCGTACGATCCGCTGTGTGCGGGCCATGCGGGCGACCTGATAGGTGGCAAGACCTGCCTTGTGGCTGTCGTGCCGCGCCAGTGCGTCGGCCAGCACGAAAGCATCCTCCAAAGCCATATTGGCACCTTGCGCCAGAAATGGCAGCGTCGGATGTGCCGCATCACCCAAAAGTGCCATGCCACCGCCGTGCCAGCATTTTGCCACTGGATGCCGGAACAGGCCCCAAAGGCCGACCTCATGGGCCTGATCAAGCCAACCCCGGACCCGGGGCCCAAAGCCCGCGAAGGCGGCGCGCAAGTGGTCGGGATGATCGGCATGCGACCAGCCCTCGGCGGCCCAGCCGCCGCGTTCCTCGACAGCGACGATGTTGCGCATTGTCCCGCCGCGCAAGGGATAACTGACCAGATGGCGACCGTGTCCCATGAACACCTCGGCCTCGGGTGGGCCGCCATCGCCGGGGATGATCGCGCGCCAGGCTACCTGGCTGGTAAAGAACGGCTCCGAGTGCCCGTTCAAGACGCCGCGCAAGTACGATTTTACTCCATCCGCACCCAGCACGAGGGCGGCTGTCAGAACCTCGCCGCCCGCCAGATGGACGATCCCCGGTCCGACATGCGTGACATGCGCGCCAAACCGAACATTCACCCCGGCGTCGCACGCACCATCCGCCAGCAGCCCAATCAGATCGGCGCGGTGCAGCAACCGGAAATCCTGCCCCGCCAGATCCATGCGCAGCACGGATTGCCCCGCAGCCGTGCGCAGCACCACTGCCTGATTGGCCAGACCAACCCTGTCAAGCGCGCCGCCAAGGCCCAGCGCGCGCAATACCACGGCGCCGTTCGGGCTGATCTGAATGCCGGCACCAACGTCTTCTTGCGTCACCGCTTGTTCGAGCACCGTCACCATAGCACCGCGCAAGGCCAGTGCCCGCGCCACCGCCAGACCCGCAATGCCTGCCCCGATTACGATGATCGGCTGGCCGTTCAGCGCCATCCCACCCCCCAAATGCAAAACGCCGGGGCATTGCCCCGGCGCTGCCATCCCGTCCGCGAAGATCAGTCTTCGCGGTGCACACGCTCGCGGCGTTCGTGCTTTTCCTGCGCTTCCAGCGTCATCACGGCAATCGGCCGTGCATCAAGACGCTTCAGCGAAATCTGCTCGCCCGACACTTCGCAATAGCCAAACTCGCCATTTTCGATCCGGCGCAACGCAGCGTCGATCTTGGACACCAATTTGCGTTGACGATCGCGCGTGCGCAGTTCCAAGGCGCGGTCGGTTTCTTCCGACGCGCGGTCGGCGATATCGGGAACATTGCGACCTGAATCCTGGAGCCCTTCAATGGTCTCGGCGCTTTGGGTCATCAATTCCTGCTTCCAGACAATCAGCTTGCGGCGGAAATATTCCAGCTGCCGATCATTCATGAAGGGTTCGTTTTCGGCAGGACGGTAATCGTCGGGAAGAAACACTTCTGCCTTCATCACTACACTCTCCAAATGGCCGGATTGCTCCGACAGTTGACCGTCTGTCATTGCAAACTCCTGTTCTCGCGTCATGTAGCCGAAGCGTGTTCGATTGTCACTAGCGGTTGCGCGAAAATCAGGTGCCAGATAGGCTTACGCGAACGTCCTACCACAGAGGTTTGGCTTAACGATGAAATTCGGCTCCACGGCAGCCTATGTCGCCACCGACGATCTGATCATGGCGGTGAATGCCGCCGTCACGCTGGAGCGGCCGTTGCTGGTCAAGGGCGAGCCCGGAACCGGCAAGACCGAACTCGCCCGGCAGGTGGCAACTGCTCTGCAAATGCCGATCATCGAATGGCACGTGAAATCGACCACCAAGGCGCAGCAGGGGCTGTATGATTACGATGCCGTCAGCCGTTTGCGTGACAGCCAGTTGGGTGACGCGCGTGTCAACGACGTGGCCAATTACATCCGCAAGGGCAAGCTGTGGCAGGCTTTCGCCGCACCTGCCCGCGTTGTCCTGTTGATCGATGAGATCGACAAGGCCGATATCGAGTTTCCAAACGACCTGTTGCAGGAACTCGACCGGATGGAGTTTCACGTCTATGAGACCGGGCAAACCATCAAGGCCCTGCACCGGCCGGTGGTGATCATCACCTCGAACAACGAAAAGGAACTGCCGGACGCGTTCCTGCGGCGCTGTTTCTTCCATTTCATCAGGTTTCCCGATGCCGACATTTTGCGCAGAATAGTCGATGTGCACTTTCCGGGCATCAAGAAGGATCTTCTTTCCGCAGCCCTGACACAATTCTTTGAATTGCGCGAAACGCCCGGCCTGCGGAAAAAGCCATCGACGTCAGAGATGCTGGATTGGCTGAAGCTGCTGCTGGCCGATGATCTGACGGCGGAAGACCTGCGCCGGGACGGCGCAAAGGCTCTGCCCCAGTTGCATGGTGCACTGCTGAAAAACGAACAGGACGTGCATCTGTTCGAACGGCTGGCCTTCATGACACGCGGCCAGCGGTAGGCAGCCGTTGCGGTGCGAATCGACAGATCCCGATCGGGTGGCGATCACATATTTGCCCAAATCCGCAACAATCTGACGCGGCCCGTGAACTGCCAACGAAGATGTCGTGGTTCGGGGGGGCCTTTGCCGCAATGGGTAGGCACCAAAACTCTTCGCATTTTCAAATCCTTGACAGAAAGACGCCACTGTCCCGACACTCGGGGCTGAAAAATTGGCGCAAGGCGATCTTGCCCCGGGAAAGGTCAGGTCATGCAGCCAAGGCTTTCTGTCGTCGTCAGGGCTGTCGTTGCGGCGGACGAACCCCAGTGGCGCGATTTATGGCGGGCCTATCTGGCCTTTTACGAAACCGAGCTGCCGGACGACACCTACCGCGAAACATTCCGCCGGCTGATCGCAGGGGATGCGGGCATGTTCGGGCTGCTGGCGCTATCGGGCGGCACGGCGTTGGGTTTGGCGCATTATCTGGCCCATAGCAATTTCTGGAATACCGCGCCGACCTGCTATCTGCAGGATCTTTTCACGACGCCTGCCGCGCGTGGGCAGGGTGTCGCACGTGCCCTGATGCAGGCGGTGTTTGCCGCGTCCGACGCGGCGGACCTTTGTGGTGTCTACTGGCTGACGGCCGAGACGAACCATGCCGGGCGGATGCTGTATGACCAAGTTGGCGTCAAGACGCCCTTCATCGTCTACGAACGGGCCGCCTAGATGCGCCTTCATGCCGCAGCCCTGCTGTTGATCCTCGCCGCCTGCGCCCCGGCAAAACGCGCTGATGTCACAATGACCGGCCCGTTTGATACAACGGGCATCGTATCGCTGCCTGCGATGAAGTCGTTCGCGCCCCAGACCGGGGCCGCGCCGACCCGCAGCAACGCACAGATTGCCGCCGATTTCATGGATCTGGAGTTCAATCTGGAAAGCGGGCGGGCATTGCCATATCTGACCCGGTTCGACGGCCCGATAACCGTCGCACTTCGGGGCGATGTTCCCCCGACAGCCATTGCCGATCTTGGCCATCTGATGACGCGCCTGCGCTCCGAAGCGGGGATCGACATTGCTTCCACCACTGTGGCAGATGCTGCCATCGTCATCGAATTTCTGCCGCGTGACCGGATGCAGGCGCTGGTCCCGACTGCGGCCTGCTTTGTGGCCCCCCGGGTGGCCAGTTGGGCCGAGTATCGCAGCAGGCGCAACCGCGAGGCGACGGACTGGACCACTCTGACCCGCCGCGACCATCTGGCGATCTTCATCCCCTCGGATACCAGCCCGCAAGAGGTACGCGACTGCCTGCACGAAGAGCTCGCACAGGCGCTGGGGCCGCTGAACGACCTGTATCGGTTGCCCGATTCCGTGTTCAACGACGACAACTTTCATGCAGTGCTGACCGGGTTCGACATGCTGATCTTGCGCCTGCATTACAGTGCAGAGTTGCAAAATGGCATGACCGCGCCAGAGATTGCAGCACGCCTTCCCGGCCTGTTGGCCAGACTGAACCCGCAAGGCGAATTTGCCGGCGCGCCCGGCGTGAGTTCGCCGTCGCGCCAATGGGTCGATCTGATCGAAACCGCACTGGGGCCAAAAAGTGCCGATGGTGCGCGGCTACGGTCAGCCGAGCAGGCGCTGGCAATCGCACGTGCGCAAGGCTGGGCCGACAACCGTTTGGCATTCACCTTCTTCGCCGTTGGCCGGCTGAACCTTGGCAGAGACATCCCCCGCGCGATTGCCTCGTTTTCCGAAGCGTCGCGTTTGTATCAGATGCTGCCAGACGGCCCACTTCATTCTGCCCATGTCGACATGCAGATGGCCGCATTTGCGCTGTCGTCGGGCCAGCCGGAGGCGGCAATCACGCTGGCCAATACCTCTATCCCGGTGGCACTGAGGGCGCAGAACGCTGCACTTCTGGCAACTCTGATGCTGCTGAAGGCGCAGGCACTGGACCAGTTGGGACGCGCTGACGAAGCGCGGGCGGTGCGGCTCGACAGTCTGGGCTGGGCGCGATATGGCTTTGGCACAGACAAACAAGTGCGCGGTCGTATCACCGACATCGCGGCACTTTCACCATTACGCATCGGGGGCTAAGGCGCGGGTCAGCCTGAGCAGGCGATGCGATCAGGGGCGCGAACGAATGATTGTTATTGCAGGGCTGGTTCTGGGCGTCTTGACCGGCACTTTCACCGCCAAACGCAGGGGCGGCAAAATGCTGGATGTTCTGCAGTACGGTGCCGTGTATGGCATCGCATTCTGCCTTGTTGGTGTGTTTGTCACCATTGTGCTTGAACGCAGCCTTTGACCCCGGATGTTTGCGCGGTTCTACGATACACTGCGCCAGACCGGGGTGCCGGTGTCCGTTCGGGAATATCTTGCGTTTCTTGAAGGTCTGGCCGCCGGGCTTTGCACCTATGATGTGCAGGGGTTCTACTACCTTGCCCGCACCGCCATGGTCAAAGACGAACGCCATCTAGACCGGTTCGACCGCGCCTTCGCAGAAAGTTTCAAGGGGCTTGAAGGCTTAAGTGCCGATCAGGTGCTTGAACGGGCCCACCTGCCTGCGGGCTGGCTGACAAAACTTGCCGAAAAACATCTGTCAGCGGAAGACAAGGCGGCAATTGCGGCGGCGGGTGGCTTTGACGCGCTGATGGACAGGCTACGCCAAAGGCTGGCCGAACAGCAGGGCCGCCATCAGGGGGGCAATAAATGGATCGGCACGGCGGGCACATCACCGTTCGGGGCTTATGGCTACAACCCCGAAGGCATCCGCATCGGGCAAGATGAAAGCCGCCACCAGCGTGCCGTCAAGGTCTGGGACAAGCGCGAATTTCGCAATCTCGATGACCGCGTTGATCTTGGTACCCGCAACATCAAGATCGCCTTGCGCCGCCTGCGCAAATGGGCGCGCGACGGGGCGGCGGAAGAACTGGATCTGGACGGCACCATTCGCGCCACGGCGGATCATGGCTATCTGGATGTGCAGACCCGGCCCGAACGGCGCAATGCGGTCAAGGTGCTGCTGTTTCTGGATATCGGCGGGTCGATGGATGCGCATGTGAAGGTGCTGGAGGAATTGTTCAGTGCCGCCCGCGCCGAATTCAAACATCTGGTGCCGTTCTACTTCCACAACTGCCTTTATGAAGGCGTCTGGCGTGACAATGCGCGGCGCTGGGATGCACAGACCCCGACGACAGAGGTGATGCGCACCTATGGGCCGGGTTACAAATGCATCTTTGTCGGCGACGCCGCGATGAGCCCGTACGAAATCCTGCATCCCGGCGGGGCCAATGAACACTGGAACGCCGAAACCGGGCAGGTCTGGCTGCACCGTGCCTGCGCGCACTGGCCCGCCCATTTGTGGATCAACCCCACCCCGCAGGCCTATTGGCAGCAGACCCAGTCAACGCAGTTGATCCGCAGCATTTTCTCCGACCGGATGGTGCCGATGACGCTGGAAGGGATCAGCAGCGGCGTCCGGCTGCTGGGGCGATAAAGCCGCACCACTTGTCAGACCCCGCCCGCCACGCCATATCACTGTCATGCTGAAACTCGCTCCTGTGCTTCTGGCCATTTCTTATGCGCTGATCATGTATTGGTTTTCCGTCTGGCGGACGACCAAGATGCTTGACGCGCAAAGCAAACCGCTGACCGATCCTGATCTGCTTGCCCTGACCGCCCAGATGGCGCGGGCGCTTGACTTACCCGCGATCAAGGTCAACGTCTTTGACATCGAGCCGGTGAACGGTCTGGCCGCCCCGGACGGGCGTATCTTCCTGACGCGCGGCTTTATAGCGAAGTACCGGGCGGGACAGGTGACCGGCCCGGAACTCGCAAGCGTCATTGCGCATGAGCTGGGGCATGTGGCACTGGGCCATTCGCGCCGCCGGATGATCGATTTTACCGGCAAGAACGCGGTGTTCGTCATGCTGTCGGCCGTGCTGAATCGGTTCTTGCCTTTCATCGGCATCTGGATTGCCAATTTCATTTCCTCGGCCCTTGCCGCGCGCCTGTCGCGGCGCGACGAACACGAGGCTGACGCCTATGCCTCGGCGCTGCTGGTCAAGTCCGGCATCGGCACCGAACCGCAAAAGTCGCTGTTTCGCAAACTGGGTGCGCTGACCGGCATGCCGGGTTCGGGAATGCCGGCCTGGCTGATGAGCCACCCGAAGATTGAAGAAAGAATAGCCGCAATCGAAGCGCGCGAGGCGCGTTGGGCGGATCAACTGCCCTGACACGCCTTTGCCAGTCGCGGCAATCCGGCACGTTTCAGAAACGCCCGCAATGGCTGTGGCTGCCCCGACAGTGTCTGTGCCTTGGCATGCACCCGGGCGATCACAGCCCCCACAGCTTCCGGATTATGCGACCACAATTCCCACAAAAACCCATCCGGATCGCGCCGCACAACGCCTTCGGCGGCCAACACATGGCGCGGAAAATCCTGCGCGTTGAAGGTGATGATCGCGTCGGCACTGCAGGCAATTGCGGTTGCGAGGACATGAATATCGTTTTCATCGGGCAGATGCAGGCGCGCTTCCAGTCCGGGTTGCGGCGCTATAGCGGCCTTTGGAAAGGCGTCCGCCACAAGCACGGCCTCGCCGCGCGCAATGGTTTCTGCACCCGGCCCGATCTTGCGGGTGGCGCGCACCCATTCCTCGATGATCCGGGCGGACCAGACCGGCGTGTAAAGCCCGGTTTGTGCGACGCCCAGCAAGGTCTCGCGTAGCACGGTGGGGTATAGCACGCAGGCATCAAGAACCGCTTTCACCCGTCAAGCCGGAAGAAAAGCGCCTTGAGGTACGCGGATTCCGCCAGTTGTGGCAGCATCGGGTGATCAGGCCCGGCAAAGCCGGTGTGCAGCAATTGCGCCCGCCGCCCGCCGCGACCGATGCCGCGACCGCACGCGTTGCGAAATGCCGCAAGATCGGCGGCATGCGAACACGAACATAAGACCAGATACCCGCCCGGGGCAACCAGCGGCGCCGCCAGCCGCGCCAGCCGTTCATAGGCGCGCAGCCCAGCTTCAAGTGCTGGCTTGTTCGGGGCAAAGGCAGGCGGATCACAGATCACAATGTCGAAATGACCGGGATTGGCGCCCATCTCTTCCAGCACGGCAAAGGCTTCGCCCTGCCGTGTTTCAAACCGCCCGTCAAATCCCGATGCCGCAGCCCCTTCGTTGGCCAAAGCCAGCGCCGGAGCAGATGCGTCAACTGCCACCGCATGTCGTGCCCCGCCCGCCAAAGCCGCCAGCGCAAAACCGCCGACATGGGCGAAGATGTCCAGAACACGGGCATCCTTTGCCAATTGCCGCACGAAAGCGTGATTTGGCCGTTGATCAAAGAACAGCCCGGTTTTCTGGCCACCCAGAAGATCGGCCATGTAGATAGCACCGTTCATCGGAACGGCAATCGGGCCATCGAGCGTGCCGCGCAACAGCACCGTTTCTTCGGCCACCCCTTCCAGGACGCGCGACCGGCCGGTGCCGTTCTTGACAATGGCCTTGACCCCCGTCACCTGCACCAGCGCCTCCGCCAGCATATCAAGATGCGTCTCGGCCCATTGCGCATTGGGCTGGATCACCGCCGTATCGCCGAACCGGTCGATCACCACGCCGGGCAGCGCGTCGGCTTCGGCATGTACCAGCCGGTAGTATGGTTGGTCGTAAAGCCGCGTGCGTAGATCAAGGGCTCGCTTCAAGCGGGCCTCGAACCAGCCCTGTGTAATCTGTGCGTGCGCATCGCGGTCCAGCATCCGGGCGATGATCTTGGAATTTGAATTGATCGTGACCAACCCAAGGGCGCGCCGGTCTGCATCTTCAAGCACGGCCAGCGTGCCGGGGGCCAGACCCTGGGTTCGCCGGTCTGTCACCAACTCGTCGGCATAGACCCACGGGAAGCCATGCCGGATGGCGCGGGCTTCGGCCTTTGGTTTCAGGCGGACGACGGGGCGACCCGGATAGAGCGCCGCAGTTTCGTCTTCTGGTCGGGTGGTGGGAATGGGGTCTGTCATGTCCCCCAGTACCCGGTTCCGATCCCTAGTTAAAGCCCGCAAACAGGCCGCGCTTTGGAGGCGGTGCCAGTGACAGCGGCCCCGAGAATTCGCGTCGGATCGCCTCGGCCAGACCTTCAACTATGATCACCCGCTGGGTGCGGCCGGCCACGTCTTGGGCGATCGCATCTTCGCCACCCGATGCGATAATGTCCAGCTCGACCCGGCGCGGCCCTTCCAGAACAGCCCCGGTTTTCGCATCCTTGACCGTCAGCACGAAAACCAGATTGTGGATACCGCCCACCGAAAAGCGGGCTTTCTCGGTCAGCGCATGAAAGCGTTCCAGTTGCAGGGTCAGGCCAGCCATCGGTCCTTGCTTCAGGTCTGCCGAACCGACGGTAAGCCCGTCCTCAAGGATCGCCTTGACCTGAGCCGGCCTGTTCCCCGGCAACTCTCCCCGCCAGACGATATCGGCCTTGGGGAAATACTGATTTGCCTCGGAAACCTGAAGGGTTTCGGGTATGATTACGGTGAACGACGTTATCGAAAACCGCGCCTCGGCCAATTCGGACCGGGCGATTGGCGCACGCCCGTCAAGCTTCACCAGCGAAAGAGCCAGCCCGTCCTCAAGGGTGGCCTGGCGCGCGTTGCAACCTGCCAGGCCAGCGCACAGGATAAAGGCGACGAGCAAAGAGTTTATCGTCATATTGTGACCCCCCAAAGAACCGTTCAAACTGGCCAGTGTCCGTTGTGTCGCCTGAATGTGGCCGAAACATGAAAGAATTTCCATGTACCGTCATCATTCTTCGCTAAATGGAAACAGCTATGTGGTAAACTGAACGTCTCTTGTCAGCTAACCCCCGATTGTAATTTTTCCCGGACGGGTTTGCCGCAAGCAAAGAATACGTCGAACGATGCCGCGCTGGCGTTGTTAGCGCTAACAACTTGTGATACCCTTGGCTGAAATCACCGAGGAACGCCACAATGGCCCTAAATCCCGCACTCGCGCGCGTCACCGACCGTATTCGCGAACGGTCCCAGCCCAGTCGGGGCCCTTATCTTGCGCGCATGGCACTTGCCGCCGCCGCGGGCCCGGCGCGCAGCCATCTGTCTTGTGGCAATCAGGCGCATGCCTATGCGGCGATGGGGCCGGACAAAGCGACGCTGGCCGAAACGCGCCAACCCAATATTGGTATCGTCACCGCCTACAATGACATGCTGTCGGCCCACCAGCCGTTCGAGGCATACCCTGAAAAAATCCGCGACGCGGCCCGCCGTGCCGGGGCTACGGCACAGGTGGCGGGCGGCGTGCCTGCGATGTGCGACGGCGTCACACAAGGCCAGCCGGGGATGGAGCTGTCCTTATTTTCGCGCGATGTCATTGCGTTGGCGGCGGGCATAGCCCTTAGCCACAACACCTTTGATGCGGCCCTGTATCTGGGGGTCTGCGACAAGATCGTGCCAGGTCTGATCATGGCGGCAGCGTCCTTTGGACATCTGCCATCGATCTTCGTGCCGGCAGGGCCGATGCCGTCGGGCCTGCCGAACGAAGAAAAATCCCGGGTGCGCAATGCCTTTGCCAATGGCGAGATCGGGCGCGACGCGCTGATGGCTGCCGAAATGGCCAGCTACCACGGGCCGGGCACCTGCACGTTCTATGGCACCGCCAACACCAACCAGATGCTGATGGAATTCATGGGCCTGCATCTTCCGGGTGCCAGTTTCGTCAACCCCGGCACCCCGCTGCGCGAGGCCCTGACGGTCGCTGCGGTGGAACAGGCAGCGGCCATCACAGCCTTGGGCAATTCCTTCCGCCCGGTCGGGGAAATTCTGGATGAACGCGCTTTTGTGAATGGCATCGTCGGGCTGATGGCGACGGGCGGATCGACCAATCTTGTGCTGCACTTGCCGGCCATGGCTCGGGCGGCGGGGATCATTCTGACGCTGCAGGATTTCGCCGATATCTCTGAAGTGGTACCGCTGATGGCAAAGGTCTATCCCAACGGTCTGGCCGATGTGAACCATTTCCATGCGGCGGGCGGTCTGGGCTTCATGATCGGCGAGTTGCTGGACGCAGGCCTGCTGCATGCCGATGCCAAGACCATTCTCGGCGACGGGCTTGATCTTTACCGGCAGGAGCCGAAACTGTGCGACGGCAAGGTGATCTGGGAAAGCGGCACGCCCGCCAGCCTGAACGACAGGATCCTGCGCCCGGCCAGCACACCTTTTGCACCGACCGGCGGATTGCGGCAGTTGACCGGAAATCTGGGAACCGGCGTGATCAAGATCTCAGCCGTAGCGCCCGAACGCCATGTGATCGAGGCACCGGTGCGGGTTTTCCACACTCAGGATGCCGTGAAACAGGCGTTCAAGGCGGGTGAGTTCACTGCCGACACAATCGTTGTCGTGCGGTTTCAGGGCCCGCGCGCGAACGGCATGCCAGAGTTGCATTCGCTGACGCCGACCCTGTCGGTGCTGCAGGACCGGGGGCTGAAGGTGGCGTTGGTCACCGACGGGCGGATGTCGGGCGCATCCGGCAAGGTGCCCGCCGCCATCCATGTGTCGCCCGAGGCAGCGCAGGGTGGCCCGCTGGCGCGATTGCGTGACGGCGATGTGGTGCGGCTGGATGCGGCAAACGGCACGTTGTCCGTTCTCGCGCCGGATTTTGCGACCCGCGAGCCGGTAATCGCCGACCTTTCGGCCAATGAAACCGGCATCGGACGGGATTTGTTTGCCGCCTTTCGTCGCAATGTCGGGGCCGCAACCGAAGGAGCCGCCGCGATATTCTGATGCCCGTGCCCGTACAGAAAACAACTTTCTTGCCTTCGGCGAGGATATTTTAACCAAAATGAAAGGTCTAAGCGGCAGAGTGGTCAAGCGGTACAGGCGGGGACGCCGATGACCGCCCGAAGTGAAAGCGCCCTGCCTTGCCAGCCCCCCTGCTGATCAAGGCGGGGCGTGATTTGCTCTTTTGCGACTCATCCTTCCCTTGAAATTTCATTTTGGTCTAAATATCCCCGCCGGAGGCATTCGCACTCTGCCCCCGCGCACCCCATTGCCCCTGAAGGACATGACCATGACCCCTGCCGAGCAAAGCCGTCTTGCCGCCGAAATCTGTCAACTGGCCCCTGTCGTTCCGGTGCTGGTCATCGATGATCTGTCGCATGCCTGTAACCTAGCGCGTGCCTTGGTGGCGGGGGGGTTGCCTGCGCTGGAGATTACCCTGCGCACCCCCGTCGCGCTCGACGCGATCAGGGCCATGGCAGAGGTGCCGGGCGGCGTGGTCGGTGCCGGCACGTTGCTGACACCGGCGGATGTCAAGGCGGCCAAGGCGGCGGGCGCGCAGTTCGGTGTCTCACCCGGGGTGACGCAGCGTTTGCTGGATGCCTGTGCCGAGCAGGACCTGCCGTTGCTGCCCGGGGCGGCCACGGCCAGCGAGGTGATGCATCTGCTGGAAATGGGTTACACGGTGCAGAAGTTCTTCCCTGCCGAACAATCGGGCGGAGCACCGTTTCTCAAATCGATCGGCTCGCCCATCCCGCAGGTTCGGTTTTGCCCGACAGGCGGCATCAGCCTGAAGAACGCGGGCGACTATTTGGCCCTGCCCAACATCTTGTGTGTCGGTGGCAGCTGGGTGGCCCCGAAAGACGCGATGGCGCGTGGCGACTGGGCGGCGATCACCGCCCTTGCCACACAAGCGCGTAACCTGCGCGGCTGAGTGCCGGCCGAAATCAATCCTGTGGCACACGCCCCGCGCGTCCACCACGACGGCGGGGGATATCCGGGGTAATCAGACCTTCGGTCAGGACACCCGACATCGGATGATCCGGCGCGTCACTTGCATAATGCGCAATCAAGGCGGCTGCGGCCACAGGCACGTCGGCCGCGACCGGCAGGCTTAACGCCCAATCCAGAAAGATCGACCGGCATTCACCGATTGTGATCCCGTCTATAGCATAGCTTTCGCGGATCAGGCCTTTCGGGTCTGCCTTGGTCAAGTGCATGGCGCGGGTCCTTTCTGATCATGCATGCGGGGCATGCCCCAGAATAGCCGTCACGACACTTGCTGCTTGCGTCGCTGCGGCGTCAAGCTGCGATTGCAGTGCCGCGCCTTCTGGCGCACTCGCCTCCCGCAGCACGAAGGCCTGCCCGCCTTTGCCCAGCCGGTCAAAGTCAAGCAGGTGTTCCGACAGCAACCTCGCTGCCGCTTGAAGCTGCCAACACAACGTGTAGGCACTCATCGCGGCCGTCTGATCCGAAACCGACAGAATTCCACCCTCAACGCCGGCCTGCAGCTGTGCCTCGACCGCGCGCGCAGGCGAACCGGACAGCAGGGCACAGGTCTGCGCCAAAAGTTCGATATCCATCAACCGGCCCGGCCCAAACTTTGCCTCCAAATGCCCTGCCCCGGGCTTTGCCTGCGCCAGTTTGTCGCGCATGGCGGCAACATCGGCCCGAACGCCACTGGCTTTGCCTTTGTGGGCAATCACCGTGCGACGCAGGGCTTCGACATCCCGCGCCAATCCGGCATCGCCCGCCACCACCCGCGCGCGGGTCAGTGCCAGATGCTCCCACGTCCAGGCATCGGTTTCCTGGTAGGTCCGGAACGACGAGAACGACGTGGCCACCGGCCCTTGCCGCCCCGAGGGGCGCAGCCGCATATCGACCTCATAGAGCCGCCCTTCGGCGGTAGGCGCGCTGAGCGCGGTTACCAAAGCCTGCGTCAGCCGGGCCGCGTAGGGCCGCGGTGCCAATGGGCGCGGCCCGAGGCTGGCCTCGGCCCCGTCAGGATCATAGATCACGATCAGATCAAGATCAGATCCGGCATTCAACCGCCCCGCCCCAAGGCTGCCCATCCCCAGAACGACGGCCCCCCGCCCCGGCACCGGCCCATGCTTGCGCGCGAATTCGTCGCAAACCACGGGCCAGATCGCCACCACCACCGCCTCGGCCAATTCGGCATAGTGGCGGCCCGCCTCAATAGCATCGACCAGCCCGCGCAAATGGTGCACACCGATCCGGAAATGCCATTCCTTCAGGAACCGCCGCGCGCCATCCAGCTTGCGTTCATAATCCGGTTCATCCGCCATCTGGGCGGCAAGCCTGTCTGCAAGATCCGTGACCCCGGGCCAATCGGCAAAAAAGCTGCCGCCGATCACAGCGTCCAGAACGCTCGCGTTGCGCGCGAGGTAGCGCGACAGGGCCGGTGCGGTGGCGGCGATGTCGATGATCAGATCGACCAGCGGCGGATTTGCCTCAAACAGCGAAAATATCTGCACGCCCGTGGGTAGCCCGGACAGGAAGCCGTCCAGTGCCACCAAAGCCTCGTCCGGGTTGGTGGCTTGCATCAATCGCTTCAGCAGCATCGGGCGCAGACGCTGGAAAATCGCGATTGCGCGTTCCGACCGCAGGGCAGGATAACTGGCCCACCCCGCCACGATGGTGCGTGCCGCGTCGGACAGTTGCGGACCCGCCTCGGCAGAACCCGGCGCAAAGAAGCCCTCGGTCAGATCATCAACGCGTGTCAGACGCGCCTTCAGCGCATCCCGAAAAGCGGCAACATCGGCCTGCCCCATGAAATGCGCGATCCGCGCGACACCGTCGGCCGACACCGGCATTGCGTGTGTTTGTGCGTCATTGACCATCTGCAAGCGATGCTCCAGTTCGCGGTGCGCACGGTAATGCTCGGTCAATTCGTCAGCCACCGCAGGCTCGATCCAGCCTTTCGCGGCCAGTGCAACAAGTCCGCCAACCGTGGTGCGATCACGCAGATCGGGGTCACGCCCGCCGGCGATCAACTGCCGCGTCTGGGTGAAAAACTCGATCTCGCGGATACCACCAACCCCCAGTTTCAGGTTATGGCCTTCCACCACCACCGGGCCGTGCAGCCGCCGATGGTCGCGGATCCGCAGGCGCATGTCATGTGCATCCTGAATTGCCGCGAAATCCAGATGCCGGCGCCAGACAAATGGTGTCAGCGTGCGCAAGAACCGCCAACCGGCCGCCAGATCGCCCGCGCAGGGCCGCGCCTTGATATAGGCGGCGCGTTCCCACGTTCGCCCGACGCCTTCGTAGTAGCTTTCCGCCGCCGCCATCGACAGGCACACTGGTGTTACCGCCGCATCCGGCCGCAGCCGCAGATCGACGCGAAACACGTATCCGTCGCCGGTAGGGTCGGACAAAAGCGCCGTCATGCGGCGGGTCACGCGAATGAAAGCCGCGCGCGCCTCGTGTTCGCAGCCTGTGAAACGCGTCTCGTCAAACAGGCAGATCAGGTCGATGTCGGACGAATAATTCAACTCGCCCGCCCCCATCTTGCCCATCGCCAGAACGACCATACCCGCGCCCGTTGCGGCATCTTCGGTTGTCGAGCGCGGCAGCTTTCCACGCCTGATCTCATCGCCAATCAGCGCCTTGACGGTCAGATCAACCGCGCGGTCGGCCAGATCGGTCAGCACTGTCGTGACCGTTTCCAGCGGCCAGATACCGCCCAGATCTGCGAGGGCCACGATCAGGGCGACCCGCCTTTTGGCACAACGAAGGGCAAACCCCAGCTGGTCACTGCCCAACCCCTCCAGCCCTGCCATCGCTTCGGCGATCCCGGCCTCTGGCGCTTCAAGAAGTGCGCATTGCAGCCAATTCGCCTCTTTCAGCATCAGGCCGTGCAGATACGGGCTGCAACCCGCCGCTCCGTGCAGCAGTGCGCGCAGATTGCTGTCGAGCCCGACGAACACAGAGGCAACTTCGGTCCCGGCTGCGGCATCATGGGCGATCGGATGGCGGGTGAGGCGGCTGGCGAAATCCATGGCGGCAGCATGGGGTGCCGCCGCCGCCCGGTCAACGCTGCTTTGAGCAGATTTTGGCCGAAATGGGTGGTATGTAAAAATCTTTAACATCAGGACTTGAAGCGGCCCCCGGGATAGCACATCTCAGCCATGTGAAAACCATTCACATGAAACTTCAACTCGGGAGTCCGTTCATGAACACTGCCTCTACCTCGGTCGCCCCGCGCGGCCTGACCTCTTGGTTCTCGCGCGGCGAGGCTTGGCTTGACGAACGTGGCAAATGGGCCTGGATCGCCGCGGTGGTTGTATCGTTGATCGTCTTCTGGCCCGTTGGCCTGGCCCTTCTTGCATATATGATATGGAGCAAACGCATGTTCACCCGTTCAGGCTGTGCCCACCGCCGCGATCGCCGCGCCCACCACACGGACTATTCGCGCGCCTATTCGACATCCGGAAACTCTGCGTTCGACAGCTACAAGGCGGAAATGCTGCAACGCCTTGAAACAGAACAGGTCGCGTTCGAGGCTTTCTTGCAGCGTCTGCGCGATGCCAAGGACAAGTCCGAGTTTGACACCTTCATGGACGAGCGCGCAAGAGCCAGCGCCCCCGATGCGCCCGAAGGCCCAAGAGCCGGCAGTTACTGATGCTGTGAAGGCCCCCCGATCGGGGGCCTTTTTTCATTTGGCCGGTACCTGCCCCGGAATCCGCATTCCATTGTGTGAAATTCGTTTGCAATTGCTCATTTGGCGGGTGTCACAAAGCTTGCCAACATGCTCGACTGGCACTAACTTTCCGCATCATGCGGCATACCCTTCCCCTTGCACCCCAGTTTTACGTGACGGCGCCTCAGCCCTGTCCCTATCTTGAGGGCCGGATGGAGCGGAAATTGTTCACCGCACTTCAGGGCGAGCATGCCCAGCGGCTGAACGACACCCTGTCAAAGCAAGGTTTCCGGCGCAGTCAGAATGTGCTGTACCGCCCGTCCTGCGCGGAATGTTCGGCTTGCCTTTCAGCGCGCATCAGGGTGGCGGATTTCACACCCTCGCGCAGCCAGCGCAAGGTGATGAACCGAAATGCCATGCTGAAGCGGAACGCAACCAGCCCATGGGCGACCGAAGATCAGTTCACACTGTTTCGCCGTTATCTCGATGACCGCCATGCCGAGGGGGGGATGGCGGACATGGACATCTTCGAATTCGCCGCGATGATCGAAGAGACGCCGATCCGCAGCCGGGTCGTCGAATATACCCGGCCCGCCAGTCCGGGCGAGCGGGGCCGCACACTGGCTGCCGTGTGTCTGACCGATGTGTTCGATGACGGGTTGAGCATGGTTTATTCCTTTTATGACCCCGATCTCGCGGACCTCAGCCTTGGAACCCATGTCATTCTGGACCACATCAGTCTCGCGCGCGAAGCGGGGCTGTCGTATGTCTATCTGGGCTACTGGGTGCCCGGCAGTAAGAAGATGGGCTACAAGGCCGGGTTTTCGGCGCTGGAAATCTATAAGGGCGGGCAGTGGCAGCCGATCGGTGATCAGGCCGACCACAGCGCAGAACTGCACCCACTTTCGGTTGATCCGATTGCCGAACAGGTGGCGCGGATCAGCCTGCCCGACACCCGTGCCCCAAAGGAATGACCGGCGCGCGGATTTCGGGCCTCGCGCTGATCGTTCCGGACTATGACGAAGCCATCACCTTTTACCGTGATGTAATGGGGTTTCGCCTGATCGAGGATATCGATCAGGGCCGCAAAAGATGGGTGACGATGGTGCCGCCCGGTGGGGGTGTCAACATCGTCATCGCCCGGGCCGAGGGACAGCGGCAGATCGCGGCAATCGGAAATCAGGGCGGCGGGCGGGTCTGGCTGTTCTTGCAGACCGATGATTTCTGGCGCGATCATGCAAGGATGAAGAAAGGCGGGGTTGTTTTCGAGGAGGAACCCCGTGTCGAGCCTTATGGCACCGTCGCAGTCTGGCGCGATCCTTGGGGAAACCGGTGGGATCTGATTGGGCCGAACAGGGCCAAGTGAAATGCGGGCTGCAATCTTTGACCTGTTGGCAGGCGATCGTGTCTACGAAATCAAACGTCGGATTGCAGCGGTGCTATCGGTTAGACAAACCGGCCTTTCCGGCAGCCCGTGCCGAGAAATTTTCTTCTGAAATTTTTCTTTTAGAGGCGCGGCAAAGGCCGCGCCTTCTTTCGTCGAACACCGCGATCAGCCGATCAGGGCCTTGTCGTCACGCCGTACCGCCATGATGCTGGACCGGGGCAGACCAGCGCTGTCAGGGAATGACCCGCCCGGATGCTGGATGCCAACGAAAACCGTGCGCTTGTCCGATGACCAGCACAGACCCGTTACTTCGCATCCGGTCGGGCCGGTCAGGAAACGCTCGATCTGGCCAGTCGCCGGATCGCCGATCAGCATCTGGTTGTTGCCCTGACCCGCGAAATCGCCTTCGTTGCTGTCGTCACCGTCTGTCTGGATCCACAGCAAACCAACGCTATCAAAGATCATGCCATCGGGCGAATTGAACATGTTGCCCGCAGTGACGTTGGGCGAACCCGCATAGGCATCCTTGTGCACATCGGGATTTCCCGCCATCACGTAAAGATCCCACGTGAAGGCCAGATCGGCGTGATCCTCGTTCGCCGGATACCAGCGCACCACCTGGCCAAACTCGTTTTCCGCGCGCGGGTTGGGGCCGCCGACCGGAGTTTCGTCACCGCCCGTGTTCGGTTTCACACCGCGGTTGGAATTGTTGGTCAATGCGCAATATGCCTCGATCGCGGTCGGATTGACCGCCACCCATTCCGGCCGGTCCATCGTGGTGGCCCCGACCTTTGATGCGGCCTGCCGGGTATGGATCAGCGTTTCGGCAAGCGTCATGGCGGTGGCCTCGGGCGTCAGCGCCAGCCATTGTCCGGTCATGTCATCGGCGAATTTGGCCGCATACAACTGACCCTCATCCAGCAGCTTCGATGTGTCGCCGCCCGGCACATAGGCATTCGTCGAGACGTATTTGTACAAGAACTCGCCGCGTTCGTCATCGCCCAGATAGACGACGACCCGGCCATCGCGCGCGATCACAAGGGCGGCGTTTTCGTGCTTGAACCGCCCCAGCGCCGTGCGTTTTACCGGGACAGAAGTTGCATCCGACGGATCAATCTCGACCACAAAGCCAAACCGGTTAGGCTCGTTTGGGGTTTTCACAAGATCAAAGCGGGCATCGAACTTTTCATAAGCATAGCGCCCCTCGACCCCGACGCCGTAGCGATCAAAGCCGGGTGATACCACGAGTGCGGCATCGGTGGACCCGAAATAGCCGTTGAAATTTTCCTCGCAGGTCAGATAGGTCCCCCAGGGAGTGCGCCCTGATCCGCAGTTGTTCATCGTGCCCAGAACTGACGTACCGGTCGGATCGGCTTCTGTTTTCAGCAGGTCATGGCCGGCTGCGGGGCCGGAAATGGTCATTGGCGTAACTTGGGTAATGCGGCGGTTGTAGGGGCTGTCAACGACGATCTGCCAGCCATCGGCCCCTTCGGCCACTTCCATCACGGTGACCCCCTGCGCGTGCTGCAGCATCAACACGTCATCGGCGCTGGCGGGCATGTTTTCCGGTGTCTTGGGCAGGTTCACCTTAAGATTGGCATATTCGTGGTTGACCACGATCACCTCGCGCCCGGCGATATTGAACAGTTCCATCCCGTCGGTGTTTTCACCAAAGGCGCGCAACTGGCCCGCCGCGGTCATGCCGGTTTCGGGGTTGAACGCCTCAGCATCCGAAAACAGCGGCTGGCCCCATTTGACCAGAACCTGTGCCGAATAACCTTCGGGGACGTGGACGGCGAAATCGGTGGCGATGGCAATGGGTTTGAAGGCAAAACGGGTGGCGGCCTGTGCCAGCGCCGAGGTGGACGACAGCATGCTGCCCATGCCCATCACGGCGGCGCCGGAACCGAAGGCCAGCACGCGGCCCAGAAAGCCGCGCCGTGACAGGGCGGACGTAACAACACGGTCAAAATCCTGTTCAACCGGGCGTGGGTTGCGCAATTCATCATAGGCGTCAAAGGACAGCGGTTTCGTGTCGATATCTTTCATGGACGTGCTCCAAGGGTTCGGGGGATCAGGGTTTTGAGAAAGACGGCGGCATGTCACGGCCACAGGTACTTAAATGTAAAGAGGCATTGTAACGCGCAGGCGACGCGGCGATCACGAAAACGGAGTTGCCCGCACTGCGGCAGCGGAAAACCGCGAGTCGGGTGCGCAGATCGCGCCGCGAGACCCTCCATTTTTCCATAAATTGCGCACAGTGACAACTTGACGCAAGAAAGGTACAACAATTGTCACTCAGACGACAGATTATTTGTGTTTTTACCGTTGACGCCCCCAGGCATTGATCCTACGGTCCGCAAACGGTGAACAAAGGGGTGCGTGGTGCACAACGTAGTCATTCTAGGGAAGCTTTGGCGCATGGGCCGGTAACGGACGCCCCAAGACATTCCCATGCGCCCCCGAATGAACTCCGGGGGCTTTTTGTTGCGTGATGGGCCGCACGGGCGGCGAAGGAGAGACACGATGACCAAATCAATGACCGGCGCGGATATGGTGGTGCAGGCCCTGAAAGATCAGGGGGTTGAGGTGGTCTTTGGCTATCCGGGCGGTGCTGTGCTGCCGATCTATGATGCGATCTTTCAGCAAAACGAGATCCGCCACATTCTGGTGCGCCACGAACAAGGGGCTGTGCACGCCGCCGAAGGCTATGCCCGCTCCACCGGCAAACCCGGCGTGGTGCTGGTGACCTCGGGGCCGGGGGCCACGAACGCGGTGACCGGTCTGGTCGATGCGCTGATGGACAGCATCCCGCTTGTGGTTCTGACCGGTCAGGTGCCAACCTTCATGATCGGAACGGACGGCTTTCAGGAGGCTGACACGGTCGGCATCACCCGCCCCTGCACCAAGCATAACTGGCTGGTGAAGGACACGGCTAAATTGTCGGAGGTGATCCATCAGGCGTTTCATGTGGCAACCCACGGGCGGCCCGGACCTGTGCTGATCGATATCCCGAAGGACGTCCAGTTCGCCACGGCAACTTATACGCCCAAGGAGAAGTCGCGCGTGTCGCATTATCAGCCGAAAACCATCGGCGACGAGGCGCAGATCACCAAACTGGTCGACTTGATGGAGACGGCGGAGCGGCCGATCTTCTATACCGGCGGCGGGGTGATCAATTCGGGGCCGGAGGCCAGCCGTCAGTTGCGCGAACTGGTGGCGGCGACCGGATTTCCGATCACCTCGACCCTGATGGGGCTTGGTGCCTATCCCGCAAGCGGTGAGGCGTGGCTTGGCATGCTGGGGATGCACGGGCTGTATGAGGCAAACCTTGCGATGCACGGCTGCGATCTGATGATCAATATCGGGGCGCGGTTTGATGACCGGATCACCGGACGGATCAAGGATTTCAGCCCGCATTCAAAGAAGGTGCATATCGATATCGATCCCTCGTCGCTGAACAAGGTGATCCGCACCGATGTGCCGATCATCGGCGATGTGGCATCGGTGCTGACCGAAGTGCTGCGGCAATGGAGGTCGCGTGGATCGAAGGTGAACAAGGCGGGGCTTGCCAAATGGTGGGCGCAGATTGCCGAATGGCGGGCCAAGCAGTGCCTGACCTACAAGAACTCGGACACCATCATCAAGCCGCAGTATGCCTTGCAACGGCTGGAGGCGCTGACCAAGGGGATGGACCGCTATATCACCACAGAGGTCGGCCAGCACCAGATGTGGGCTGCACAGTATCTGGGCTTTGAAGACCCGAACCGCTGGATGACAAGCGGCGGATTGGGCACCATGGGTTACGGCCTGCCGGCCTCTATCGGGGTGCAGATTGCCCATCCCAAATCCTTGGTGATCAACGTGGCGGGCGAGGCGTCGTGGCTGATGAACATGCAGGAGATGGGCACCGCAATGCAGTTTCGCGCGCCGGTCAAGCAGTTTATCCTGAACAACGAACGCCTCGGCATGGTGCGCCAGTGGCAGGAATTGCTGCATGGTGAACGGTATTCGCAAAGTTGGTCGGAAAGCCTGCCCGATTTTGTGAAACTGGCCGAGGCGTTCGGCTGCAAAGGCCTGCGCTGTTCCGACCCCGCCGATCTGGATGACGCGATCATGGACATGATCCGCTATGAAGGGCCGGTGATTTTCGACTGTCTGGTGGAGAAGCATGAGAATTGCTTCCCGATGATCCCGTCGGGCAAGGCGCATAACGAGATGATGCTGGGTGACGCCGATACCGCCGGGGCGATTGGCGCCAAGGGCGCGGTGCTTGTTTGATAAAGCGGGGGGGGGGGCCCCCCCACCCCCCCCGCGAAAATTTAAAAAAAAAAAAGGGCAGGCCGAAGTGGGGGGGCAAAAAAAAA
>JANOGW010000037.1:0-19727 GCA_031406155.1 Pseudorhodobacter sp. | reverse complement strand
CGCGCGTATCATGTCGAGGATGCGCCTGACATCTCTGACGCTGACTATGATGCGCTGAAACGGCGAAACGCAGAAATCGAAGCACGCTTTCCGGCCCTCAAACGCACTGACAGCCCGTCTGATAAAATCGGCGCCGCGCCGTCAGAGGGTTTTGGCAAAATCAGACATGATGTGCGGATGCTGAGCCTCGAGAACGCGTTCGACGATGCCGACATTGCAGATTTTGACGACCGCGTCCGCAAATTCCTCGGCTTCACCGGCACATTGTCCTACACTGCCGAACCCAAGATCGACGGGCTGTCGCTGAGCCTGCGCTATGTCAACGGCGTGTTGACGCAAGCGGCCACGCGGGGCGACGGCGAGGTCGGCGAAAACGTCACCGAAAACGCCCGTACCATCGCCGATATTCCAAACCGCCTGCAGGGCGACGACATTCCTTCGCTGATGGACATCCGAGGCGAGGTTTACATGAGCCACGCTGATTTCGCCGCCTTGAATGCGCGCGGGTTGGCCAGTGGTGACAAGACCTTCGCCAACCCGCGCAACGCCGCCGCCGGATCTTTGCGCCAACTGGATGCCAGCATCACCGCCTCTCGCCCCTTGCGGTTCTTCGCCTACGCCTGGGGCGCACTTTCCGAACCGCTTGCCAAGACCCAATCCGGTGCCGTCGCGCGGCTGGCTGCGCTTGGCTTTCAGACCAACCCGCTGACCATAACCTGCGATGGCCCGGACGCGATGCTGGCGCACCACCACCAGATCGAGGTGCAGCGCGCCAGCCTCGGCTATGATATCGACGGGGTGGTGTACAAAGTTGATGATCTGGCGCTGCAAGCTCGCCTTGGCTTTCGCTCCAGCACCCCCCGCTGGGCGATTGCCCACAAATTCCCGGCAGAACTAGCGTGGACGCGCATTCTTGCCATCGACATTCAGGTTGGCCGCACCGGCGCGCTTTCCCCCGTTGCCCGCCTGAAACCGGTCACCGTCGGCGGCGTCGTCGTCTCGAATGCCACATTGCATAACGAAGATTACATTGCGGGCCGCGATTCCAAAGGCAATCCGATCCGGCAGGGGCGCGATATTCGCATTGGCGATCTGGTCCATGTCTACCGCGCTGGTGACGTGATCCCCAAAATCGCTGACGTTGATCTGGGCGAACGCCCCGCCAACGCCACCCCCTACCAATTCCCCGACATCTGCCCCGACTGCGCATCCCCCGCAATTCGCGAAGACGGCGACGCCGTCCGCCGCTGCACCGGCGGTCTGATCTGCCCCGCGCAAGCCGTGGAACGCCTGAAACATTTCGTCAGCCGGGGCGCGTTTGACATCGAAGGTCTGGGAGCAAAACAGATCGAGGCGTTCTTCAACGACCCCGACCTGCCCATCAAAACCCCCGCCGATATCTTCACGCTTGCCGCCCGCGATGTTGCGCAGCCGCTGCGCAAGTTGAAAAACCGCGATGGCTGGGGCGATAAGTCCGTGACCAACCTGTTCGCCGCCATCGAAGAAAAACGCGCCATCCCGCTGAACCGCCTGATCTTCGCCCTTGGCATCCGGCATGTCGGCGACAGTTCCGCCTCACTTCTGGCCAACCATTATTCCAGTTGGCACGCGTTCGAGGCGGCAATGGCGTCTGCCGATGTCGGTCAAGGCCCCGCGTGGGATGATCTCACTGCGATCGATGGCGTTGGTGGAGTGCTGGCCGCGTCCCTCGTCACCGCCTTTCACCACCCGGCTGAGCGCGCCGCGATAGATGCGCTAGTGGCGCACCTCAATGTGCAAGACACGATCCAGCGCGCCCCGCAAGACAGCCCCGTTGCCGGCAAAACCCTCGTCTTCACCGGCACCCTGGAGAAAATGAGCCGCGCCGAAGCCAAAGCCCGCGCCGAAGCCTTGGGTGCAAAAGTGGCCGGCTCGGTTTCCGCCAAGACAGACCTCGTCATCGCAGGCCCCGGGGCGGGTTCCAAAGCCAAAGCTGCCGAAGCCATGGGCGTTGCCATCATCGACGAAGACGCATGGCTTGCCTTGATCGGCACTTCATGAGCCGCCCCGAACCCTTGTTCCCGCTGTTCGCGGGCCTGGAGACGCTTGACGGCGTCGGCCCAAAAACCGCGACCGCCTTCGCCGCGCTTACGGTTGAGCGACCGAAAGACCTGCTGTTCCTGCTGCCGCATTCCGGCATCGACCGTTCCCGCAAAAATTCCGTCCGCGACGTCGTTCCCCCCACCACCATCACGGTAGAGGTGACCGTCGGCGGCCACTTCCCGCCCCGCAGCAAAGGCAAGCCTTACCGCGTCATGGTGCGTGACGCATCATTCGAATTTCAGCTGGTGTTCTTTCACGCCCGCACCGATTACCTGACCAAGTTGTTGCCAACGGGGCAAAAACGTCTGATCTCCGGCCGGGTGGAAATCTTCGATGGCATCGCACAAATGGTGCACCCGGACCATGTTCTGCGCCCTGAAGAAGCGTCCGATCTTCCGCTGTTCGAACCCGTATACCCGGCGACTGCTGGCATCACGCAAAAGACAATTCAGCGCGCCGTTGCTTCCGCCATTACCCGCGCACCAGCCCTTGCCGAATGGATCGATGGCCCGCTGAAGTCCCGCGAAGGTTGGCCCGATTGGTTAAACGCCGTGCAAACCGCCCATGCCCCCACCAGCAACGCCGATATCGCCGATACCGCCCCCGCCCGCCAACGCCTTGCGTATGACGAACTCTTCGCCCACCAACTTACGCTGTCGCTTGCCCGCGCAACGCTGCGCCGTGGCAAAGGCATCGCCAGCCATGGCACCGGCATCTTGCAAGACCGCGTGCTGCAAAGCCTGCCTTACGCCCCTACAGCCGCCCAAACCCGCGCAATTGCAGAAATTGCCGCTGACATGGCATCACCCTTGCGGATGAACAGGTTGCTGCAAGGCGATGTCGGTTCCGGCAAAACCATCGTCGCGTTCCTAGCCCTGCTGATCGCGGTCGAGGCGGGCGGGCAGGGCGTCATGATGGCCCCCACCGAAATTCTCGCCCGTCAGCACAACGAAAGTCTTAGCCCGATGGCGACCGCCGCCGGCATCAATCTCGTTCTGCTAACCGGCCGTGACAAGGGCAACGAACGCGATGCCAAACTCGGGGCGCTGGCATCGGGCCAAACCCATATTCTCGTCGGCACTCATGCCGTTTTCCAAAAAGACGTCACTTTCCACGACCTGCGCCTTGCCGTCGTCGATGAACAGCACCGCTTTGGTGTCGCCCAGCGGATGGAGCTTGGCGCCAAAGGTGCTGCCGCCGACGTGCTGGTGATGACCGCAACCCCGATTCCACGCAGCCTTGCCCTTGCCACCCACGGCGATATGGATGTGTCGGTGCTTGATGAAAAGCCTGCCGGTCGCAAACCTGTCAAAACCGCGCTTGTTTCGAACGCCCGGATCGACGAAGTGGTTGCCCATCTCGCGCAAGCCGTTGCCGAGGGTCGGCAATCCTACTGGGTGTGCCCGCTCGTCGAAGACAGCGAAGTGCTGGATTACGCCTCTGCTGAAGCCCGTTTCCAACACCTGCGCGCGGCCTTGGGGGACGACGTGGTCGGCCTTGTCCATGGCCAGATGCCACCCAACGAAAAAGACGCTGCCATGGCGCGGTTCGTTGCTGGTGATACCAAAGTTCTGGTCGCCACCACGGTGATCGAGGTTGGCGTTAACGTCCCCAACGCGTCGATCATGGTTATCGAGCGCGCCGAAATCTTTGGCCTGTCGCAACTGCACCAATTGCGCGGCAGGGTCGGGCGCGGTGCAGCGCAATCGACCTGCCTGATGCTGTATCAGGCCCCACTGTCCGAGGCGGGCACCCGCCGCCTGACTGTTCTGCGCGACACCGAAGATGGCTTTCGCATCGCCGAGGAAGATCTTGCCATGCGTGGCGCGGGCGATCTTATCGGCACCGCCCAATCCGGCCTGCCGCGATTCCGGGTGGCCGATCTGGAACGTCAAGGCGCGCTGATGGCTGTGGCGCAAACCGATGCCCGCAAACTGCTGGCCGATGACCCTGACCTGACCACCGCGCGGGGCCGCGCCGCCCGCATGCTTTTGTGGCTTCTGGATCAGGATCGTGCAATTCGTTTGATTTCAGTAGGTTAGTAAGCCACTGGCGCAATCCATCGCGACAATCTCCGCCAATAGGCCCTTTTGTTCACAAATGTTCTTACAAAGTTCTTTACGAATGGTTAATTTTATGAGAACAATATAGCAACATACCAGTGGAGGTTGCCATGCTGACAGAAATCAAAGCCATCCTGTCCCGCTCTCGCGATACGGTGATCGAGGATTCAATCGGTGTCGTCTCGCTGTTTTCATTGCTCATCGCAGGGCTCTACCTCTCTGGCTCCGCCTAAGGATTATCACCCTACGCTCCCTTTCCGGTTCTGCCTGCGTTCAGGGCAAAGTTCCGCATTCCTTCCCCAGAATGCTACTGTGAGGCTGCCCCGCTTCACCGCACCTGCCCCGTGATACGCGACTTGCCGCCGCCATCCTAACAGGATGCGCGGCGGTTTTTTTTATTTTGCTCTGGCGACCTGCTCGGCCAAAACCATCGCTTCCGCCGCAGCCTCCAAGGACAACAAGATCGACGCATGCCGGTTCTTATATTCCCGCGCAGGCATCAGCACTTCGAAGCCATCAAACGGCGCCGTCGGGGCAGGACCATCCGATTTCAACATCGCCGACACTGCATCGCGCGCGCCTTCAATCTCGGCCCTGCTACGGCCGATCACGGCAGCCCCCAGAACCGATGCCGCCGCTTGGCCCAAGGCACAGGCTTTCACATCCTGCGCAAACTCCGAAACCCGGCCATCCCGGACATTCAAATCGACCGTCACGGTCGACCCGCACAAAGGCGAGCGCCGTTTCGCGCTGCCATCTGGCCCCTCCAGCCGCCCCAAACGCGGGATGTTAGCGGCCAGTTCCAAAATCCGGCCGGAGTACAACTTGATCAGATCACCGTCGCTCATTGCTTCCCTCGGCCCATTCACACTACTAGATAGGCCGAGAACGTGCATTTGAAAAGGACGCCCGTCATGGCTTTTGATCCATCCTCGCTGACATTCGATGCAAATGGCCTGATCCCGGTCATCGCCCAGGATCATATCACGCGCGAGGTGTTGATGTTCGCATGGATGAACGGGGATGCGGTCGCGCAGACCATCGCCACCGGCCGGGTCACCTACTGGTCACGCTCGCGCGCCGCGTTCTGGGTCAAAGGCGAAACGTCCGGCCACACCCAAGCGCTTATCGACCTGCGCATCGACTGCGATCGCGATTGTCTGCTGATACTGGTCAAACAACTGGGCCCCGCCTGCCACACAAACCGAAGGTCCTGTTTCTACTTCGCTTTGCGGGACGGTGCAGAAGTAGAACTGCTATCGCCGATGGCGTAACACCAAGAGTTTTTCACAAAACTCTTGCCAAAATCCTTCTCAAGGATTTTCCTACAACCCAACCAACCGCCGGATGTCCTGCGGCGTTGCTCCCCCGGCCCGATACTTCGCCACCGCCTGCGCATCATCCCGCTTGGCCAGACGTTTTCCTGCATCATCCCGAATAAGCTTGTGATGATAATAGGTTGGCGTCGGTAGATGAAGTAACGCCTGCAACAACCGGTGGATCATCGTTGCCTCGGCCAGATCCGCCCCGCGCACCACTTCCGTTATGCCTTGCGCCGCATCATCGACCACCACTGCCAGATGATAGGCCGCCGTGCCAATATCGCGCCGTGCCAATACAATATCGCCAACTTCATCCACCAAACGAGCCGCGTTCAACCGATGCAGTCCCGGTGCAAGCGGCCCGTTCTCGATAAATCCCAACCGTCCAACATCGCCGACAACGTCAATCGCCCGGGCCATATTCAGCCGCACTGCCTCGCCGCCGCCAATGGTATCCATCCGCCGCCCGCGACACGTGCCAGGGTAAATCACGCCGTCCGGCCCCGAATATGAAACGCCTTCCTGCGGCGCCGACAACGCGCTGCGAATGTCCGCCCGACTGCACTGGCAGGGATAACAAAGGCCCATATATATCAATCGGTTAAGCGCCGCTTTGTACATATCCAGATTCTCGGATTGCCGCAATACAGGTTCTGGCCAACGCAGACACAACCAGTTTAGAATCTCGAATATCGCAGCCTCATGCTCGAGGCGGCACCTGGTCTGATCAGTATTCTCGATCCGCAGCAGGAACTTCCCGCCCTCACTGCGCGCCCTGTCGGCCGCCAGAATCGCCGAATAGGCATGCCCCAGATGCAATTGCCCAGTGGGCGAGGGCGCAAATCTGGTGCGGTACTCAGGCAGCATCCTGCGCGGCCTGCTGCGACAACCAGCCCGAAAACGCGTCTTTCGCCCGGTCGGTATAGGCCTTGTAACGGTCCTTGCGCCCCTTGCGTCCGCCCTTGGCCTCAATCGGCGGGAACAGCCCGAAATTCACATTCATCGGCTGAAACGTCTTCGCCTCAGCCCCGCCCGTGATATGCGTGATCAACGCACCCATCGCGGTGTCCGGTGGCGGTGCGGCAAGCGTCCCACCCAGCAGTTCAACAGCCGCCATCCGGCCCGCTAGTAACCCCATGGCGGCACTTTCGACGTAGCCTTCGACCCCGGTAATCTGGCCAGCAAACCGGATGTTGGGCCGCAACCGCAGCCGCATCTGATCGTCAAGCAAGGTGGGCGAGTTCAGGAAGGTGTTCCGATGTATCCCGCCCAATCGCGCAAAATTCGCGTCCTGCAGACCAGGTATCATCTTTAAAACAGTGCTTTGCGCACCGTACTTCATCTTCGTCTGAAAGCCCACGATGTTGTAAAGCGTGCCTAATTTGTTATCGCGCCGTAACTGCACGACGGCATAGGGCTTCATCGGGTTATGCGGGTTCGTCAACCCCACCGGCTTCATCGGCCCAAACCGCAGCGTTTCGCGCCCGCGTTCCGCCATCACCTCGATCGGCAGGCAACCATCAAAGTACCCTGCCGTTTCGCCTTCATGAAACTCGGTCTTCTCCGCCGCCAGCAGCGCGTCGATGAACGCGTCATAGTCGGTCTTGGTCATCGGGCAATTCATGTAGGCGGTCTGATCCTCGACCGTCTCGCCCTTGTCATAACGTGACTGCATCCAGGCCACGGACATATCTACGCTATCGGCATAAACAATCGGCGCAATCGCATCGAAAAATGCCAGAGCGTCTGCCCCGGTTTCGGCCTTGATCGCCTCGGCCAAGGTGCCAGTGGTCAACGGGCCGGTTGCGATAATCCATGTGCCATCTGAAGGTAGGTGGCTAACTTCTTCATATAAAACGGAAATCAACGGGTGCGCCAGGAGCCGTGCGGTCACCGCCGCGGCAAAGGCATCGCGGTCCACTGCCAGCGCGCCGCCTGCGGGCAGTTTGTGCGCCTCGGCCATTTCCATGATCAGACCGCCCGCACTGCGCATTTCCCAATGTAGCAGACCCACGGCGTTGCGTTCATCATCATCTGACCGGAACGAGTTGGAACAGACCATTTCCGCGAAATGCCCTGTCTGGTGCGCGAACGTACCGATCTTGGGCCGCATTTCATGCAGCATGACCGGCACGCCCATTTGGGCGGCCTGCCATGCGGCTTCTGATCCGGCCATGCCGCCGCCGACGATATGCAAGGTCTGTGTCATATGCCGCATGTAGCGCTGTTGTTGAAAAGGGGCAAGCCAAGCCTGCCCCCATGCCGCTTTACTTGTCGAGTGCCACGGCGCCTGCGCCATGGGCGAAGAACATCAGGAAGCCACCGGCGATGCTGAAATTCTTCAGGAACATGATCATCTGAATCTGATCTGCGAAGTTGCTGTGGTACAAGACAGCCGAGACGATGCAGAAGGCGGCCCCGGCGAGGGCCGCAATGCGTATTTTGAAGCCCAAAAGTACCGACAGACCTACCGCGATCTCGAACAAAATGGCGGGCCAGGCCAAAAAGCCCGGCAGACCGCCCGATTGCATGTAGCCAGCAAAGCCCGCGACGTCGCCGAGCTTGCCCAGACCCGACATCAAAAAGAAGCCGCCGATGAAGATACGCGCAATCGGTGGCGCGTATTTGGAAAGTTGATCCATGTTTTCGTTCCCTTGAACCATGTTGCCCGTTTCATCCGGGATACCCGTCAATTGTCAGAAATGCCCGCCGATGAAAATGGACAGGGTCGCAAAGTGGCTCTGCACTGGCGCACAGGGGGTAGGGTTGGGTGACCGGGGCGGCGCGGTGTTGCGCAGGGAATGCGGCGGCGAAAGCGACGCGCGCCACTGATACCACGTCCTTGTCGCGGCCGGACTTAAACACCTTAACGCCGCCGGCCGAGCGTGTGCGTAATGACATCTGCGCGACCAGACCCCGGATTGGCTTACCTGTCGATGTGGCCGGTCTGATCTGACCGGACAATTCTACCGGCAGCGACGCCGCCAACGGCCCGCCCCTCGTCGCGCCATCCTTCGCCTTTGCCCGATGCCGCCGCCGCCGATATGCAAGCCCTCTGTCATGCCTTTGGTCAGGTCGCAGAGCAGGCGGATGAAAAGGCATAAGCTTGTCAGAACCTACCCCGCCGCAACAGGGGGTCAAATGGCTGTGGGCTAGCAAAGGCCCGTGTGGCAAGGCTGCGCTTTGCCCCGCCACCAGCCCCAAGATGCCATGTAAAGCCCAACTCCGCCCGCGTCTCGAACTGTGCTGCATCGCGCCCGGTCAGGCCATCACGCAGAACGGCAGCAGAAAACGCCCATGGCCGCCCCTCCGGCTGATAGCTGATCCCGAGCCGCGCCGTGGTGGCCACCGCGCGCAAAGCCGCTTCGTCAACCTCCGTGACCGTCACATCGCCAAACACGGCCACCTGATCGCCAATGGCATGGTTGGCACCCAATGTCAGCGTTATGAAATCCATGTTCCCGGGCCATGCCATGCCAAGGCCTGCGCGACCATGAATTTCGGTGTTGTCCGAAATGGCAAACATGCCTTCGATCCCGATGGTTGCAATGGTTGCTTCGCGCCCATTCATATCGGCCAGGCTGAAAAACAGCCCGTATTTTGCGGCTTCCGTCGGCATCATGTAAAGATGCGCGTCGATATGGCCGAGATACTCGTTCGCATAGCGCACCACGCCCAAATCAAGCTGCAATCCATGGGCATCGGTGATGGCGAAATCGGCAGTAACATCTGCTTGCCCAAGCACCGCGTCACTGTCTGTCACCGCGCCGGCAGTGACATCGGCAAAACGAAATCCAAGACTGTCGGCGGCGGCGGGGCTGCCAAGCAGCGCAAGAATGGCAGAAAAAACGAGAACGCGGGGTTGGGAAAACATGACGCACCTATACATGATCAAAAAAATAGCGGTGCCCACTTGCGCCAGTCGCCAAACCGCACAGACGCACCGTCTTTGCCGGTATTGCAAAGTGCCAAAGGTAAATAAAGTACAAACATAACAATTGGTTAATTGGTAAACGGCATTCTCTATGCCTGCGCGCGCCTCAGCATGGCGCGTTGCTGCATCACAAATGCCGATGCCTCTGGCCCGGTGACCGGCCCGCCATATCGCCCCAATGCCGTGGCCATCTCAAAAAAACCAAGTGCAGGCAACCCACCCGTCAACCTGCCTCCGCACATTGCCGCCAGAAACGGACGCCCAGCCGCCACATCCTCGCGCATCAGCGCCTCCAGCGCCGATGTCACGCGCACGATCGATCCGGGGCCCCCTACCTCAAGATCGCGTGCCAAGTTGCCGTAAGATATAGGTTTAACAGCACCCTGCAAGGCCCGTCTGACGCGCGATTTAAGCGCCAGATCATCAGGGTCGGCTGTCATCGCGGCCTATGCCTCCTCGTCCCCTTGATCCGCGACGCGCGCCACAGAAACCACTTCCTCATCGCCGCCGGTATTGAACACCTTAACCCCGCCGGCCGACCGTGAACGGAACGATATCTGCGCCACCGGCACCCGGATCGACTGGCCGGTTGATGTGGCCAGCATGATCTGGTCTGACAATTCCACCGGGAATGACGCCACCAGTGGCCCGCCGCGCATCGCACCGTCCATTGCCTTGACGCCCATGCCACCACGTCCCCGAACCGGGTAGTCGTGGCTGGATGACAGCTTGCCCGACCCGGAGGTCGTGATCGTCAGGATCAGGTCTTCTGACGCCGACATTTCGGCAAAGCGTTCCAGCGGCAACTGCCCCGCTTCAACCGCGTCATCGTCATCGTCGGCCTCGGCGGCATCATCCAGAACACCTTCTTGTGCGCGCCGCATCTTCAGATAAGCAACCCGCTCGGCAGGGTCCGCCTCGAAATGTCGGATGATCGCCATGGAAACCACGGTATCGGCGCCTTGCAGCCTGATCCCGCGCACGCCGGTTGACCCGCGGCTTTTGAACACCCGGATCTCGGTTGTCGGGAAACGGATTGCGCGACCACCTGAGGTAACCAACATAACATCATCATTTTCATCAGCAATTGCCGCATTCACCAGCGTCACGCCTTCGGGCAATTTCATCGCGATCTTGCCGTTGCGCATCACATTGGTGAAATCCGACAGATCGTTCTGGCGCACATCACCGTCCGATGTGGCAAACACAATCTGCAGGCTATCCCATTCTTCCTCGGGCACGTCCACCGGCATCAGGGCAGCAATCGAAACGCCCTGATCAATCGGCAGGATGTTGATCATCGCTTTGCCCTTGGCCTGACGCCCTGCCAGTGGCAGCCGCCAGGTCTTCAGCTTGTAAACCATGCCGTCGGTCGTAAAGAACAGCAGTTGCGTGTGCGTGTTGGCCACAAACAACGTGGTCACCACGTCATCTTCCTTGGTTGCCATAGATGCCAAGCCCTTGCCGCCACGCCGCTGGCTTCGGAACTCCGCCAATGGCGTACGCTTGATATAGCCACCAGAGGTGATCGTAACCACCATATCTTCGCGTTCGATCAGATCTTCGTCTTCCATGTCGCCGGACCAGTCGACAATTTCTGTCCGCCGCGGCACGGCAAACAGGGCCCGCACTTCACGCAACTCGTCGGAAATAATCGCCATGATCCGGTCGCGAGAGCCCAGAATATCCAGATAATCCTGAATTTTCCCGGCCAATTCCAGCAATTCGTCGGTGATCTCCTTTACCCCCAACGCCGTCAGCCGCTGCAACCGCAAATCAAGAATGGCGCGGGCTTGAATTTCCGAAAGGTTATAGGTGCCGTCATCATTCACCGGATGACTTGGGTCGTCTATCAGCTTGATAAACGGAATGATTTCCCCCGCAGGCCAGCGCCGCGTCATCAACCTTTCACGCGCCTCTGCCGGGTCTGCCGAGGTCCGGATGGTGGCCACCACCTCGTCCACATTCGAAACCGCGACCGCCAGGCCACACAGGATATGGCTGCGTTCACGGGCTTTGCGCAATTCAAACGCCGTGCGGCGAGCGACAACTTCCTCGCGGAAGGTAATGAAATAGCTTAGAAAATCGCGTAGTGTCAATTGTTCGGGCCGCCCGCCGTTCAAGGCAAGCATGTTGCAGCCGAAACTGGTCTGCATCGGCGTGAAACGGTAAAGCTGGTTTAACACAACGTCCGCCGTCGCATCGCGTTTCAATTCGATCACAACGCGCACGCCGATCCGATCGGATTCGTCCTGCACATGGGCGATGCCTTCGATCTTTTTCTCTCGCACCTGTTCCGCGATGATTTCGATCATCCGGGACTTGTTCACCTGATAGGGGATTTCGTCGATGATGATGGCGAAGCGATCCTTGCGGATTTCCTCAACCCGCGTCTTCGCACGGATGATCACCGAGCCCCGACCTTCAAGATAGGCCTTGCGCGCACCTGACCGGCCCAGGATCAGCCCGCCGGTCGGAAAATCCGGAGCCGGAATGATCTCCATCAGCCCTTCGGTCGACAGATCCGGATTTTCGATCAGTGCCAGCGCGCCGTCGATCACTTCGCCAAGGTTATGCGGCGGAATGTTGGTGGCCATGCCCACTGCGATGCCTGATGCGCCGTTGACCAGCATATTGGGAAAGCGCGACGGCAGAACCGTTGGCTCGCGGTCTTTGCCGTCGTAATTGTCCTGGAAATCGACGGTTTCCTTGTCGATATCGGCCAGAAGGAACGCTGCGGGCTTATCCATGCGCACTTCGGTGTACCGCATGGCGGCGGCGTTATCACCATCCATAGATCCGAAATTACCTTGTCCATCCAGCAACTTAAGAGACATACTGAAAGGCTGCGCCATCCGCACCAAAGCGTCATAGATCGAGGCATCGCCATGCGGGTGGTACTTGCCCATCGTATCGCCGACAGGTCGCGCCGACTTGCGGTAAGACTTGTCATGCGTGTTGCCGGTTTCGTGCATGGCAAACAGCACGCGTCGGTGCACCGGTTTCAGGCCATCGCGCAGATCGGGGATCGCCCGGCTGACGATCACGCTCATCGCGTAATCGAGATAGGCGGTTTTCATCTCGTCAACGATGGAAACCTGTGGCCCGTCATGGTGGGACCGCATCGGAATTTCGTCTTCGTTCTCAATATCTTCTGGCTCGTCGGACAAGTCACGCGCTCTTTTCTGGGATACCGCTAGATTTAGCTGATCCAAGTATAGCGTAACCTGCATATTGGGTGCAATGGCAGAGCAACGTTTGCCACCCCTGTGCCCGCGCTATTTTGCGGCCCGCTGCACCATCCCGAAAAGATCACGCGGATCATCGGGGTCGGCGATCATGTCCAGATTGTCATAGAGTCCCGTTTCTTTAACCTTCGCAAGGACATAGCGCAGGGCGCTAAAGTCTTCCACGGCAAAGCCCACGGAATCAAACAGCGTGATCTGGCGCGCGTCCAGCCGCCCGGGCACTTCGCCTGTGATGACCTGCCACAATTCGGTGACCGGATGATCGGGGGCAAGCTGCTGTATTTCACCCTCGACCCTCGTTTGAGGCGGATACTCAACGAAAATCCCTGACCGCAGCAAGATATCCTTGTGCAGTTCGGTCTTGCCCGGGCAATCGCCTCCGACCGCGTTGATATGCACGCCAGCGCCCACCATGTTATCGGTCAGAATCGTGGCGTACAGCTTGTCCGCTGTGCAGGTGGTGATGATATCAGCACCCAGAATAGCGTCTTCCGGCGTCGCACAAGACACCAGCTTTAGCCCGTATCCCGCGAGGTTCTTTAGACATTTCTGCGTTGCCTCGGCATCGATGTCGTAAAGCCGCACTTCCGTGATCCCGCAGATTGCCTTGAACCCCAGCGCCTGAAATTCGGCCTGCGCCCCGTTGCCGATCATCGCCATCACCCGCGCGCCCTTTGGCGCTAGCCATTTCGCCGCCATTGCGCTTGTCGCCGCCGTGCGCAGCGCTGTCAGGATGGTCATTTCCGACAACAGCACCGGATAGCCCGTCGCCACATCGGCGAGCAGCCCGAACGCCGTCACCGTCTGCAACCCAGCCCGCGTGTTGGACGGGTGTCCGTTGACATACTTAAACCCATACGTTTCGCCGTCGGACGTCGGCATCAATTCGATCACGCCCACATCGGAATGGCTGGCAACGCGCGGGGTCTTGTCAAACAGCGGCCAGCGGCGGAAATCGGCCTCGATCTCGGCTGCAAGATCGGTCAGGACACGCTCGATGCCGACGTGAAGAACAAGCTTCATCATATTGTCAACGCTGACAAAAGGAACAAGGTTCAGCGCCATGTCAGGAACTCCGCGTGGGGCGGTCAAACACCTTTTTGCCCATAAGACTGCCAACCAGATCAACCATCAATCGCGCTGTGCGACCGCGTTCATCAAGGAACGGGTTCAATTCCACCAGATCAAGCGATGTCACCAGACCGGATTCGTGCAGCAGTTCCATTACCAGATGCGCCTCGCGGAAGGTTGTGCCGCCCGGAACGGTGGTGCCGACGGCGGGGGCAATCGACGGGTCCAGGAAATCCACATCCAAAGACACATGCAGCATCCCGCCTGCGTCCTTCACACGGGCCAGAAACGCCCGCAACGGTGCGACGACGCCATGTTCATCCAGTACCCGCATATCGTTGATCGCCAGATCATGCTGCAAAAGGGCGGCATGTTCGGCGGGGTCGACCGACCTTATGCCGTAAAGGCAGACGCGGTCCGCATGTATGGGCTCGGGAAACGGGCCGAACGCATCAAAGCCGTGCCGTCCGGTGATATAGGCGACAGGCGTGCCATGCAGATTGCCTGATGTCGTGGTCAATGGCGTATGAAAATCGGAGTGCGCATCCAGCCACAGCAAGTAAAGCGGGCGGCCAGCGCGCTTGGCATAAGATGCGGCACCCGCGACCGATCCCAAGGCAAGCGAATGATCGCCGCCCAGCAGAATCGGAAAGCCGCCGTCCGACAGCGCGTCATCCGTTGCATCGGCAAGCAGTTGGGCCCAGGCCACCGTTTCAGCCAGCGAATGCACCGCCGGGTTCGGGCAAGACACGTCTGGCAGATCGCCAAGTGCCAGATCACCCCGGTCTTCCACTCCGTGCCCCAGATCACGCAACGCCAGCGCCAACCCTGCGACGCGGTAGGCGGCTGGCCCCATCAGGCACCCCGGTCGTTTCTGGCCGGTGTCGATTGGCGCGCCTATCAGAACAGTCTTTGGCATAGGTGGCTCCTTTTGCAGTATCATCTTTCCGTCTTGCGGCGATTGATAGCGCCGCTATTGTCGTTATGCATAGACGTTTGTTCAAAACGGCGGGAAGATTGCGCGTTATGGATGATACTGACCACCTCTTGCTCGCCGAACTGCGCCGGGACGGCCGCGCGTCGCTGTCCGATCTTGCCGCAACGCTTGGACTGTCGCGCGCGACCGTGCGCGCTCGCATGGAAAGGCTGACCGATCGCGGTGAAATCGCTGGCTTTTCGGTGGTCACGCGCGGGGATGTTTCTGCCGCGCCAATCCGCGCGCTGATGCTGATCGGCATCGAGGGGCGCGGTGCCGAACGCATCATGGCCCGCCTTAGCGGTCTGCCGCAGGTGCAGGCGGTGCATTCGACGAACGGCAAATGGGACTTGATAGCCGAACTCGGCGCCGCCACCTTGTCCGAACTGGATGAGGTGATGTTCCGCATCCGCAATATCGAAGGCGTCATGACGTCAGAGACCAACTTGCTGCTGACCACCCGCAAGGCTGGCCGCCGGTAACTGGGGGCGCAAACACAATGCTGCGACCAAGCATCGCTCCCCCATTGGACCGGGCCGCGTTTCGTCCTAGTGTCGACTTCAAACGCAAAAGGGCTGCACATGATCATTGAACTCGGCCATTTCGCCCTGATCCTCGCCTTCGCGGTGGCCATTATCCAATCGACGCTGCCGATGATCGGGGCCGCCCGAAACCGCGCTGCCTTCATGGCTGTGGCCGAACCCGCCGCCACCACGCAATTCTTGCTGATCGGGTTCAGCTTTGCCGCGCTGACCTACGGCTTTGTCACCTCCGACTTTTCGCTGGCCATTGTCGTCGACAACTCGCACACCCTCAAACCGATGCTCTACAAAATCGCGGGCGTCTGGGGCAACCATGAAGGCTCGCTGTTGTTGTGGGTGCTGATCCTGTCGCTGTTTGGCGCCTGCGCGGCGTGGTTTGGCGGCAATCTGCCCCCGACATTGCGCGCCCGCGTGTTGGCGGTGCAGGGCCTGATCGGCGTGGCGTTCCTTGCCTTTACCCTGTTCACCTCGAACCCGTTCCTGCGGCTTGCCATCCCACCGCTGAACGGCAATGACCTTAACCCGCTTCTGCAAGACCCCGGTCTCGCGTTCCATCCACCCTTCCTTTATCTGGGCTATGTCGGCCTGTCGGTATCGTTTTCTTTCGCCGTGGCCGCCCTGATCGAGGGCCGCGTTGATGCTGCATGGGGTCGCTGGGTGCGGCCATGGACGCTTGCCGCATGGGTCTTCCTGACCATCGGCATCGCCATGGGGTCGTGGTGGGCATACTACGAATTGGGCTGGGGTGGTTTCTGGTTCTGGGACCCGGTCGAGAACGCATCTTTCATGCCATGGCTGATCGCCTCGGCGCTGCTGCATTCCGCCATCGTGGTGGAAAAGCGCGAGGCGCTGAAAAGCTGGACCATCCTGCTGGCCATCCTCGCCTTCGGCTTTTCGCTGATCGGCACCTTCATCGTGCGCTCGGGCGTGCTGACCTCGGTGCATTCCTTCGCCAATGATCCCGAGCGTGGCGTGTTCATCCTGATGATCCTTGGCGTCTTCATGGGTGGCGCGCTGATGCTGTTCACCCTCCGCGCCGGAAAAATGGAGGCGAAGGGCGTGTTTTCCACCCTCAGCCGCGAAAGCGCGCTTGTCGCCAACAACCTGCTGCTGGCGGTTTCGTGCTTCGTTGTCTTCATCGGCACCATCTGGCCGCTGGTGGCAGAGTTGTTCTTTGACCGCAAACTGTCGGTAGGCGAGCCGTTTTTCAACGCGGCCTTCACGCCCTTCATGGTGGCGCTGGCAATCCTGTTGCCGATCGGATCGCAACTGCCGTGGAAACGTATCACGGGCACGCGGTTGTTGGTGCCGCTGCGCACGGGGTTGATCCTGGCCGTCGCCTGCACGGCACTGGTGTTCGCCATGCAGACCGGACGTTCGGCACTTGGCCCTGTCGGTGCAGGCCTTGGCGTCTGGGTCGTCTTCGGTGCACTGGCCGATCTATGGTCGCGCACCGGACGTGACAGCATCGCCGCGCGTCTGGCCCGCCTTGGCCGCCTGCCGCGCGCGGAATGGGGCAAGGCGACCGCCCATGCCGGATTTGGTGTGACCCTGTTCGCGGTTGCCGCGATGAATGCCTGGCTGACTGAAGACATCCGGGTTATCGATGTCGGTGACAGTTTCGCGTTGGGCCGATATGATGTGCAGCTTGTTGATGTCAAAGGCGTTCAAGGCCCCAACTACACCGCCACTGTCGCCGAAATGCGCGTCACTCGCGCAGGTGCCGAAATAGCCACCCTGTACCCCGAGAAACGCCTTTATCCGGTACAGGCCATGCCCACAACCGAGGCGGCCATCGATCAGTCGTTCCTGCGCGATCTCTACCTCGTCATCGGCGATCCGCAGAAAGACGGCGGCTGGGCTGTGCGATCCTACATCAAGCCTTTCGCCAACTGGATCTGGGGCGGTGCCCTGATGATGGCGCTTGGTGGCTTGCTCAGCCTGTCGGACCGCCGCTACCGCGCCGCTGCCGGTGCCCGGCGCAGCCCCGCCCAAGGACTGCCCGCCGAATGACCCTGCGCGCTGTTCTGATCGCGGGTCTGCTTGCCGCCAGCCCGGCCTTTGCGGTGCAGCCCGACGAAGTGCTGGCCGATCCGGCGCTGGAACAGCGCGCACGTGATCTGTCACGCGGTTTGCGCTGTCTGGTGTGCCGCAACGAAAACATCGATGACAGCGACGCCAGCCTTGCGCGCGACCTGCGGCTTTTGTTGCGCGAACGGCTCAGCGCAGGCGACAGCGATGCCGAGGCGGTGGCCTTCATCGTTGACCGCTACGGCGAATACGTGCTGCTGAACCCTACGGCAACCGGCTCAACCCTGATCCTGTGGTTCGCCGGCCCCGGAATGCTGGCAACCGGCGCTGTTGTCGCCGCCTTGTACCTGCGCCGCCGCCGCCTTGAGGCCGCCCCCGATGCGCCCCTCAGCACCGCCGAAGCCCGACGGCTTGACGAAATTCTGAAAGACTGACGCCAGGTTTTTCGTGTCCTCCCGGCCAATCCACGGATATGCTGGGCCGAACCGCGAAAGGTGCTGTCATGACCTACCAGACCATTACATATGCATTGAGGGAAGACATCGCCATCATCACCCTCAACCGGCCAGAGGTGATGAATGCCCTGACCAGCCCCATGCGCCGGGAACTCCTTGCCGCCATCCAGACCGCCAACCAGACCGCTCGCGCGATCGTTATGACCGGTGCCGGTCGCGGGTTCTGTTCCGGTCAGGACCTCGATGACGCCACCAGTCTTGGTGCCGTCGATATGGAACGCCTGTTGCGCGATGAATACGAGCCGCTGCTGAACGCCATCTACGATTGCACGGTCCCCACCATCGCCGCCGTCAATGGGGCTGCGGTCGGGGCAGGGGTGAACCTCGCCCTTGCCGCAGATGTGGTGATCGCGGCCCACAGTGCCAGCTTCGCGCAATCCTTCACCCGCATCGGCCTGATCCCCGACGCGGGCGGCACCTACTGGCTTCCGCGTCAGGTCGGCATGCCCCGCGCCATGGGGGCCGCCTTGTTCGCCGACAAGATCACCGCCAGCGAAGCCGCAAACTGGGGCATGATCTATGAGGCAGTCCCTGACACCGACTTCGCCGCGCACTGGCACGCCCGCGCCGTCCACCTCGCCACCGGCCCGACCGCAGCCTATACCCGCGTCAAACTGGCCCTGCGCGCCAGCCCGGCGAATGACCTGAACACCCAACTGGCCCTGGAGGCGCGCCTGCAAGGTGAGTGCGGCCAGACCAGCGACTTCCGCGAAGGTGTCACGGCATTCCTCGAAAAGCGCCGGCCTTACTTTACCGGGCGCTGACCCGGTATCCCAAGGCAGCGGTGCGTGAAATCACGCACCCCTACACCCCGTAGGGTGCGTGCTCGCACGTATCGTCCCCCCCCCCAACTCAAGCCCCGCGCGACAGCGCCGCGACCCCGGTCCGCGCAATCTCCCGCAGCCCCAAGGGCCGCATCAGATCCGCAAAAGCATCAATCTTTTCCGGCGTGCCCGTCATCTCGAACACGAAGCTCGACAGGGTCGAGTCCACCACATTGGCCCGGAAAATCTCGGCCAGCCGCAACGCCTCGATCCGCGCGTCACCTGATCCCGCTACCTTGAACAGTGCCAGTTCGCGCTGCACCGCAGGCCCCTCAACCGTCAGATCATGCACTTCATGCACTGGCACCATCCGGGTCAGTTGCGCCTTGATCTGCTCGATCACCCGCGGCGTGCCGGTGGTCACAACCGTAATCCGGCTGCGATGCCCGGTATGATCCACCTCCGCTACCGTCAGGCTGTCGATATTGTACCCCCGCCCGGAAAACAGCCCGATCACCCGCGCCAGAACCCCGCTTTCGTTATCAACCAGAACCGCCAGCGTATGCGTTTCAATCATCTCCGCATTCGGATCGCGCAGATCATAAGCCGAATGGCTGGTTGCACCTTTTTTTATGTTGAGCGCCGACATCGGGCTGCCCCTTTCATTTTGGTAAAAGTATCCCGGGGGGTGCGGGGGCGCAGGCAATCGCACGGATCAGATTTATGACACGGCAACCAATCTGTATGTGGCGGAAACCCGCCTGCCGAAATATTTTGCAAACCCCGCCGATCCGCGTTTCCGCACGCTTACCGTTTGGAACACAACATGCGGCCAGCCGGCGACGGTCACTGGCCTCAATGGCGAAGTGATCTCCAATACCTATGATGCGCTCTGCCGCCAGACTCGTGAGGACAGGCCGGGCGGCGACTATACCACGACCGCCTATCTGAATATCGGCACTCCCTCTTCGCAATATGTCGAAACAAAACGGCGCGGGCCGACGGATGGCGCGAGCGATATCTGGTCGCGCGATTACCTGGATGGTTTTGGCCGCTCATGGCAGACGATGGCCCAGGGCACAGACGCCACCCATAATATCCTGACCGGAACCGAGTATACGGCGCGCGGCGAGATCAGACGTGTTTCGGCGCCATATTTCAACAGCGGGGACACGCAGC
>JANOGW010000028.1:0-17821 GCA_031406155.1 Pseudorhodobacter sp. | reverse complement strand
ACCCGATCTGCTCGCTGCAAACCCGCATCCTCTGGGTGATCCATGAAACATGCCCTTGGTAGCCATCAACACCATGATTTATAACGATAATACCACGGTAATCACAGCGAAATCAGCGGATTACTTGGGGAATGCGGGCTTAAATGATTGGCCCGGCAACCTGCTGGGCCATTTTCATTTGTGGTTCTTGACATGATGACATTTGTCGCTATTTATATACACACAAAATGAGGGCGAATGGTGATCCTGAAATCCAGCAAAGTCATCATTCGCAAGCTGGAAGCAGAAGGGTGGGTGCTTGTGTCATCCAAAGGATCACATCATAAATACCGCAAAGATGGGCAAAGCCTGATCGTGCCGCACCCAAAGAAGGACTTGCCCTTGGGTACGGCGCGCAGCATCGCGCGGGTTGCCGGCTGGTTAAAGGAAACGTCATGAAAACCTATCTGGCCTTGGTTCATAAAGACGCAGGCAGCGCCTATGGTTTGACATTTCCCGATCTTCCGGGCTGCTTTGCCGCCGCCGATACCGCAGCCGACATTCTGCGCAACGGGGTAGAGGCATTGGAGCTATGGTTTGAGGATGCCGAAGCCGTCACCCCGCGCGGCGCCGAAGCCATAGCCGCCGAAGTCGCCACCGATCTGGCGCAGGGCGCCTTTCTGATCGCCGTGCCACTGGTGCAACCGTCCTCCCGGCAAAAACGGGTGAACATCAGCCTGGATGCGGGAACCTTGGGGGCAATTGATAGCGCCGCAGAGGGGCTGGGACTAACGCGGTCGGGGTTTTTGACGATGGCCGCGTTGAACGAGATTAGGGGCGGGCATTAACTGTGCGCAAAAACTTGGATAGACTACGATTTCCCTAAGACACGCCCCTGCAACTCATTCAGCTGTTGCTCCAATACTCTTGGTTCAATTTTTTGTTGAATTGCCGACGTAAATTCTCGACGATATTTTGTAAGACTGTTGCATGCTAGGTCATGGGAAATTCCATCCTTCTTTAACTGCCCTGCAAGAACATCGTGGGCCCCAACGAGGGCATCAAGAGCTACCTGTCGTAGCCCAGTGTACGCCGCGTGCTTGTTAGCCCCATAGTCTGTGTGATCTGTGTTTGGCAGCAACCATCTACCGCGATCTATAGTAGCAGTCAGTTTGGAGATAGATGTTAGCAAACGACTTTCGAAATCGGGATCATTTGGCTTCAGATACAGCACAGTTACATATCCGTCGGCCAACGCCTCTTGCGCTGAAGAGCCCCAGTCCAAGAGATTCTTTCTGAATGCAACCTTAGCATTGAATTCGGCAACTGCCGCCGCTGCGCGGGCTCGATCAAGTGATGCTTTCGAGAAACGAAAAGACACGAAAAGCGCAACCAATGAAATAATGGCGGCTAATACTGAAACGGCCGTTCGCAATTCATCTGCGGTCATCACTTCATCGCCATACTCGCCGCAGACTCCGGCAATTCCTCCGCGAAACACCGCTGATAAAACTCCGCCACCGTCTGCCGTTCCAACTCGTCACATTTATTCAAAAACGTCAGCCTAAACGCATAGCCCAAGTTACGGAAGATCTCGGCGTTTTGCGCCCAGGTGATCACCGTGCGGGGCGACATCACGGTGGACAGATCGCCGTTCATGAACGCGGTGCGCGTCAGGTCGGCGACCGTGACCATCTGGCTGATCTTCTTGCGCCCCTCTGCCGTGTTGTAATGCGGGTTTTTCGCCAACACGATGGCGGCCTCTGCGTCATGCGACAAATAGTTCAACGTCGCCACCAGCGACCAGCGGTCCATCTGCGCCTGGTTGATCTGCTGCACGCCGTGGTATAACCCGGTAGTGTCGCCCAGACCCACCGTGTTCGAAGTGGCGAACAGCCGGAAAAACGGGTGCGGCGTGATAATTTCGTTCTGGTCCAGCAACGTAAGCTTGCCGTCATGCTCCAGAATCCGCTGGATCACGAACATCACATCCGGGCGGCCCGCATCGTATTCGTCAAACACAATCGCCACCGGATTGCGCAGCGCCCAAGGCAAAATCCCCTCGTGGAATTCGGTCACCTGCTTGCCATCGCGCAGCTTGATCGCGTCTTTGCCGATCAGGTCGATCCGGCTGATGTGGCTGTCCAGGTTGACCCGTACGCAGGGCCAGTTCAGATGCGCTGCCACCTGTTCAATATGGGTCGATTTGCCGGTGCCATGATAGCCCTGGATCATCACGCGCCGGTTATAGGCAAAGCCCGCAAGAATGGCCAAGGTAGTATCTGGATCAAACTTGTAGGTCGGATCGATGTCAGGCACCCGGTCGGCACGGTCGGCAAAGGCCTTCACCTTCATATCGGTATCAATGCCGAACATGTCGCGGACAGAGATTTCTTCGGTGGGTCTTGCTATCTGGTCCAACATTCCATCCGCCATGTTCAATGTCATATGTAGGCGCGCAGTGCCCTTGATCGTTTGATGTAACATTCCGCCGCCACGCGCAAGGGGAAGGCCCGGAGTGGGCGATGCGTCGCACCCGTTGCTCTTGGCGGGCCGCCAAGGCGTGGCCTGACGCAAGATTGATGGCTTAGTCCCTGAAAAACCGGCTGTCCTTGATCTGATCCCAAGCCCAGACCACCTCTTGCAGCCGGTCCTCGTCATCGCGGTTGCCGCCATTCATATCCGGGTGAAGATCCTTCACCAATGATTTGTATTGCTTGCGAATTTCGGGTCGCGTCCAGCTATCGCGCGCATCCAGAATCTCCAGTGCTTTGCGTTCAGGCGCAGGCAATTTCCGGGTCGGAGATGTGCCGGTCGCCCGCCCCGGGTTTTGCGTGGCGTTCGATCCCAGAATTTCCACCGGGTCATTCACCCCAAGACGCGACCAGACGCGCCCCTCATCAGGCCGCTTGGTAAACGGCTCGGTTTCCCGGCCCCAGACGCGATCCTTCTCCAGAAACTTCTGAAAATCCTCGTCCGACGTGCCCTGAAAGAAGTTCCATTTCAGATTGTACTCGCGCACATGGTCTTTGCAGAACCAGAAAAATTCGTCGAGCAGATCGGGCGATTTCGGCGCACGGTACACGCCACCTTCGTTGCAACCCGGAAAATCACAGCCTTGGGTCGAGGTATCGAATGCGCCCGAAAACCCCCGCCGCCCGGTTTTGCGGCGTTTCTTGTCCGCAGACACGCGCATGTCAAATTCAAACGGGGGTTTGGTCATCAGCTTGGCCTTTCCGACTCGGAGGCAAGAGAATAGGGGTTATTGCGCCAAGTTGAAGGGCCGATATGCAGGGGTGCGCCAATATGCCGATCACCGATGAAATAAAAGATCGCCTGACCACTGCATTTGCCCCGGATAGGCTGGAAATCGTCGATGACAGCGAATCCCATCGCGGCCACGGCGGCTGGCGCGAGGGGGGCGAGACGCATTTCAACGTCCTCATCCGTGCCGCTGCCTTCGCGCCGATGTCGCGCATCGACCGCCACCGCGCCATTCACAAAGCCCTCGGTGGCGATTTGGTTTCCCGCATCCACGCACTGGCGCTGGATATCGGTTAGCCCGCCTTCACCCGCAACCGCGCTGCGTGTAGCAGCGGCTCGGTGTATCCCGATGGCTGTGTGCGGCCCTTGAACACCAGATCATACGCGGCCCGATACGCCTCGCCATCGAACGCCGGTGCCATTGGCGTATAGGCCGGATCACCCGCATTTTGCCGATCGACCACAACCGCCATCTTTTCCAGTGCCTCCTTCACCTGCGCCACGCTGACCACGCCGTGATGCAGCCAATTCGCCAGCGCCTGACTGGATATCCGGCACGTCGCACGATCCTCCATCAAGGCCACGTCATTGATATCCGGCACTTTTGAACATCCAACCCCTTGATCAACCCAGCGCACGACATAGCCCAGTATCCCTTGCGCATTATTCTCGATTTCGCGCGTGAGCTGGCTTTCCGTCCACTTCCGATACGTCGCCAGCGGAATATCCAGCAACGTATCGACATAGGCCCGCCGCCCGCCAGCTTTCAGCCGTGCCTGCACCGCGAACACATCAATCTTGTGGTAATGCAGCGCATGTAAAATCGCCGCCGTGGGCGATGGCACCCACGCACAATTCGCCCCGGCCTTCGGATGCTCGATCTTTTGCTCCACCATCGCCGCCATCAGATCGGGCATCGCCCACATGCCCTTGCCAATCTGTGCCCGTCTCGAAAATCCGCATTCCAGCCCGATATCGACGTTCTGGTTCTCGTACCCGATGATCCACGCCTTGCGTTTGATGAAATCCTTGCGGCTGAACGGCCCGGCTTCCATCGAAGTGTGTATTTCGTCGCCCGTCCGGTCCAGAAAGCCGGTGTTGATGAAGGCGATCCGGTGGCGCGCTGCCCGGATACATTCTTTCAGGTTCACCGACGTGCGGCGTTCCTCATCCATCACACCCAGTTTCACAGTGTTCGCAAGCAGCCCCAACACCGCCTCGACCCGCCCGAAAAGCTCATCCGCAAACGCTACTTCCGCTGGCCCATGCATCTTCGGCTTCACCACATAGACCGACCCCATTTCCGAATTGCGCGGCCCGGCGGCTTTCTTCAGATCATGCACCGCGATCAACGTCGTGATCACCGCGTCCATCAAGCCCTCAAATATCTCCGCCCCGTCCGCATCCAGTATCGCCGGATTGGTCATCAAATGCCCAACATTGCGGATCCACAATAACGCCCGGCCCTTGATCTTCAAAGCCGATCCATCCGGGGCCAGATAGTCGCGGTCGCCGTTCAACCGCCGCGTCATCGTCTTGCCGCCCTTTTGCAGATCGGCCGTCAGATCGCCCTGCATCAGCCCCAGCCAGTTTCCATACGCCACCACCTTGTCAGCGGCGTCCACGCAGGCCACCGAATCCTCGCAGTCCATGATCGCAGTCACAGCACTTTCGAGGCATACATCCGCCAACGCTGCCTGATCCCGACTGCCAATGAAATGCGCGCGGTCAAAGATCAATTCCACATGCAGCCCGTTGTTGCGCAACAGGATCGCATCGGGTGCTTTCGGATTGCCGCGATAGCCCGCAAACTTCGACGGCGTTACCAGCGGCAGATCGTCGACCAACAGCGCGCCCGCCACTACCTGATAGCGGCGCACATCGGCGTGGCTGGCCCCCGCAATCGGAAACGCCTCATCCAGAAACACCCGTGCCCGCGCCACAACCCGCGCGCCGCGCCCGCGTTCATAGCCACTGGGGGGTGGCAGCGATCCCATCGCGTCCGTGCCATAAAACGCATCGTACAAACTGCCCCACCGCGCATTTGCAGCGTTCAGCGCAAACCGGGCATTGGTAATCGGCACCACCAACTGCGGCCCCGGCACCGTTGCAATCTCTGGATCAACATTCGCCGTTTCAATCTCAAACGCCGAGCCTTCCGGCAAAAGATAGCCAATTTCTTCCAGAAACGCGCGGTACGCCGGATGATCATGCGCCTTACCACGATGCGCCACATGCCACGCATCAATCCGCGCCTGCAAATCATCGCGCTCCGCCAGCAAGGCGCGGTTTTTCGGCGTCAGATCGCGAACAATCGCTGCAAACCCTGCCCAGAACTGCTCCGCCTCGACACCACTTCCCGGCAGCGCCCGGTTTTCCAGAAACACCGCCAGCCGCGTATCCACCTGAAGCCCGTGCCGTTCGGTCCGTGTCATTGCCTTGGCCTCGCCTGTTGGTATGCAGGCGCATACATCTATCAAAGCTGCCACTGCGCACAAGGCGATCCCTTTGCCAAAGACTTAGCTAAACCACTAACTATGCCTTGCCCGATCCACCACAACAGGATACTAAGCCACATGGCTAAGCATGATCCTGACCTTTCGCTGATCTTTCAAGCACTGTCCGATCCGACCCGCCGCGCGATGCTGGCACGGCTAGGGCAGGGCGCCGTCCCGGTGTCCGAACTCGCCCGCCCCACCGGCATGGCTCTGCCAACGATAATGCGCCACTTGGCCGTGCTGGAAACTGCCGCCCTGATCAGCACCGAAAAAACTGGACGCACCCGCATGTGCCACGCCCGCCCGGAAACCCTTGCCGCCACCGAAGGCTGGCTGGCAGACCAGCGCGCTTTGTGGGAGGCACGCACCGACCGCCTCGAAGACTACCTGAAATCCTTGCAGAAAGACCCAAAGCAATGACAACAGAACTGATCCTTTCCCGTGTGCTCAAAGCCCCGCGTACCCTGATCTACACCTGTTGGACCACGCCTGAACATATGGTGCACTGGTTCATGCCAAAACCGCATTTAATTACCGACATCACCATCGACCTGCGCCCCGGTGGCCGGTTTGACAGCACCATGCATGTCGACGGCGTGGCCATGCCCAGCAAAGGCAGCGTGCTGGATGCCATCAAAGACCGCCGATTTGCCTTCACCGATCTGATGACCGAAAATTTCCAGCCCGTGGCGAACCCCGGGCTCGGCTTTACCGCCACCATCGACCTTTCCGATCAAGAAGGTGGTACGCTGTACCACGTCACTGCCCGCCACCGCACTGCAGAAGACAGCCAGAAGCACCAAACGATGGGCTTCACCACCGGCTGGGGAATGGTCGCAGATCAACTCGAAGCCTATGCGCAAACGCTATGATGCAAGATCGCACGATGACACTCGAACGCCTGATCCATGCGACTCCAGAACTGGTCTGGCGCGCATGGACCGACCCCGAAATGCTGCCAAAATGGTTTGGTCCCGCAGGCTACACTTGCCGCACTAAGGAAATCGACTTGCGCACCGGCGGCCTCTGGCGGTTCGACATGATCGGCCCCGATGGCACCGTTTGGCCCAACCGGCACCACGCCCTCACCTATCATCCGCATGACCGGATAAACTTCCTGCTGGATGATGACACTGATGGCGCCGGCCCGATGCAGGTTACTGTCACCCTGACCCCGCAAGGTTCCTGCACCCTGCTGACCCAAACGGTGATCTTCCCCTCCGCAGCCGCCTGTCAGGGGGCGAAAAACTTCGGTGCCGTTGAGCTTGGTCAGACAACCCTCGCCAAACTCGCAGACCTGGTCGAAACCTGAACGGTTGATTTCATTTTGGCACAAGTATCCTCGGGGGAGGCGTGGATGAAATCGACGACGGGGGCGGACAGCCCCCTACTTTTTTGCGCCCGTCCCCCGGCACTTGTCCGAACAATACTTCACCTCGTCCCACACCTTCGCCCAGGCCTTGCGCCACACGAATGGCCTTCCGCAACTTGCACAGACCTTGACCGGCAGGTCCGATTTCTTGCGCATCTTTGGCATTACAGATCAAGGCTCATCTGACCGGCCATCGCGCGTCGCGGGCGAGGCTCGCGATCATTCACAAATCGCCCGTCCGCCCGGCTGGCGTGCTTTTTCACGATCTGCGCGGCCTCTGCGCCGAACCCTGCGTCCTTGCGCAGCCCCCAGACCGCATCGCGCGCCGCGCGGGCGGCGGTGACCAGATCAACCACAGGCTCGGGATAGTGCAATCCGCACGAACCCGGCCATTTCCACGGCTCTTGCAGAAACCCAGCGGGCACGCGCGCCAGTTCCGGCACCCAGCGGCGCGTGAACGTGCCGGTCGGGTCCTGATCATAGCCCTGCTTCACCGGATTATACATCCGGATGGTGTTGATCCCGGTCACGCCCGATTGCATCTGCACCTGCGGCCAGTGAATGCCGGGCTCGTAATCGGTGAACCTGCGCGCCAGCACCGCCCCGGTGATCCGCCAATCCAGCCAAAGATGATATGACGCCACCGACATCACCATGGACCGCATGCGAAAGTTCAGCCAGCCCGTCGCGGCCAGATAGCGCATGCAGGCATCCAGAAATGGCAGGCCCGTCTCGCCGGCACTCCACGCCGTCAGCAGCACAGCGTCGGCAACGCGCGGGCGCAAGCCATCCGCCGCCCGATGCAGGGCGCGCATCTCGATTGCCGGCTCATCCTCCAGCTTTTGCATGAAATGATCGCGCCAGGCCAGCCGCGACTGAAAACTGCGCAACGATCCGGACCAGCCCGCACCCGGCTTTTCCGCCTGTCGCGTGGACGTCGCCTGCGCCACCTCGCGCGCAGACAACGCCCCCAGCGCCAGATGGGCCGACAGCCGCGAACAGGCACGCTCGCCCGTCACTGGTGACGACATCGCGCTACGGTACGTCTGCCCGCGCGCGGTCAGGAAACTGTCCAGCACCGCCAACCCGCCAGCGCGCCCCCCGGCCTGCCGGTGCGGGCAGGGTTCGTCGGCCAGCCGCAGCGCCCGCGCTGTTGGAATGATCCCCGGCTCGACGCCCGCGATGCCCTGAAGGGAAGGCCTATCCAGCACCGCCGCCGACATGAATCCATCACGGGCACGCACCCAGCCATTGCGGCTGGCAAGCCTGCGCACGACAGCCGATTGCGGAACCTCGTCCCATTGAATACCGGCCTCGTGCGCCCAAGACTTCACCCGCAGATCGCGACCATAGGTCCACAGATTGCCGGTTTCCTCGTGGCTGACAATACGTTCGATGCGGTGCTGACGACAAAGTTGCGCCAGAACCGCCGCCGCATTGCCGACCCGCACCACCAGAGGCGCGTCCGCAGCACCAAGCGCGTCGCGCAGGTCATGCAGACAATCGGCGGTGAAGTCCCATTGCCGGGCAGAGGTGTCAGGCAGGGCCCAATAGTCAGGTTCGACAATATACAGCGGCAAAACCGCCCCCATGGCAGCCGCTTTGTGCAGCGCCGGATGGTCGTGCATCCGCAAATCCCGTTTGAACCAGACTAGAACATTCATCGAACATACATCTAGGCAAAGCGAGCGATTCGTAAACCCCCGCCGCGCATTGTCGCCGTCTCGTCAGGCACATTCGGGAGGATTTTTCCAACTGGCGGCCGGCCCTGCCTCAGTTCCCGGCAGCACCCGGCGCGGGTGCAGGCGCCACCGGGGAAGCGATGCTCCCTGCGTCCGGCGCTGCGCCGCTTGTGCTGGCGGGTTGGACCTGTTCCTCCCGCCCGAACGTGCCGGTCACCCACAGGAACATCAGCCCCACAAAGATCAGGCCAAGCGCGATGCCGACCAGCGGCCCGCGATGCCACCGCTTTTGTTTTTCCAGATTGGTTTGGGGGGCTGACATGGGATGGCCTTTCAATTTACGCGGTGGGGTTGTCTCGGCGGGTCTGCGGAGGCAAGGTTGAAGCGAAAGCCGCATGGCATCAACGTCGCCGCATCGCCGCAGTTCCCTTTCCAAGGAAATCCAATGACCCAGCAAGCCCCGGCCACCGTGATTCTGTCCGACTACCAGCCCTATCCATATCTGCTGGACAGGGTCGAACTGACATTTCACCTGGCACCATCGGCCACGCGAGTTGTTGCAAAGCTGCACTTCGCCCCTAACCCCGCGCGTCCCGGTCGCCATGACCTGCGCCTTGACGGCGAACAGATGATGCTGATCTCGGCCCGGATTGACAGCGTGCCCATCGTCGCCAAGCCTGATGCCACCGGTCTGACGATTGCATCCGCGGACGTCCCCGCCAGCGCTTTCGTGCTGGAAACCGAGGTGCAGATCGACCCCGCCTCTAACACGTCGCTTGATGGTCTTTACATGTCGAACGGCATGTATTGCACGCAGTGCGAGGCGCAGGGCTTTCGCAAGATCACCTTCTACCCCGACCGTCCTGATGTGATGGCGCGCTTCCATGTGCGTATTATTTCAGACCTGCCGGTTCTGTTGTCGAACGGCAATCCGGTGGGCCAAGATGCGGCAGCAGTGGGCGCAGGCTTTGCCGAATGGGATGATCCCTGGCCCAAGCCGGCCTATCTGTTCGCGCTCGTCGCGGGCGACCTGCGCACGCATGCCGCCAGTTTCACCACAATGTCGGGCAAATCAGTTGCCCTGAACATCTGGGTCCGCCCGGGCGACGAGACGCGCTGCGATTATGCAATGGGCGCGCTTATACGGTCGATGCAGTGGGATGAGCGGGTTTATGGCCGCGAATACGACTTGGACATTTTCAACATTGTTGCCGTCGATGACTTCAATATGGGCGCGATGGAGAATAAGGGTTTGAACATTTTCAACTCCAAACTCGTTTTGGCCCTGCCGGAAACCGCCAGCGACGATGATTTTGCTCGCATCGAGGCGGTCATCGCGCATGAGTATTTTCACAACTGGACTGGAAATCGCATCACCTGCCGCGATTGGTTCCAGTTGTGCCTGAAGGAAGGCTTAACTGTCTTTCGCGACCAGCAGTTTTCTGGCGACATGCGCAGCCATGCGGTGAAGCGCATCGAAGATGTGCTCACCCTGCGCGCGCGCCAGTTTCGCGAAGATGGCGGGCCGCTTGCGCATGCCGTACGCCCCGACAGCTTTGTCGAGATCAACAATTTCTACACTGCAACCGTCTATGAAAAGGGTGCAGAGGTGATCGGCATGCTGAAACGCCTTGTCGGCGACGCCGATTATGCCCGCGCGCTAGACCTCTACTTTGACCGCCATGATGGCGAAGCCGCGACCATCGAGGATTGGCTGAAGGTGTTCGAAGACACCACCGGGCGTGACCTTTCGCAATTCAAACGCTGGTATACCGAGGCCGGCACGCCGCGCCTGAAGATCACCGATGACTGGGTCCCCGAAAGCAACGGTGGCACCTACACTCTGCATATCGAACAGGAAAACCCGCCCACCCCCGGCCAACCCGTCAAAGCGCCAAAAGTCATCCCTGTGGCCGTTGGCCTGCTTAATCCCAACGGGGACGAAGTTCTGCCAACGACTGTGTTGGAACTGAACCGAACCCGGCAAAGCTTCGCCTTTGAAAACCTCGCGACCCGCCCGATCCCCTCAATCCTGCGCGACTTTTCCGCCCCGGTGATCGTCGAGCGGAACCAAACCGCCACCGAACGCGCGTTCCTGCTGGCACACGACACCGATCCGTTCAACAAGTGGGAAGCGGGCCGCGCGCTGGCCAAGGACGTCATGGCGCGCATGGTCACCGACGGCGCCGAAGTTGCGGCTGACTGGCTGGATGCGCTGGCGCGGGTAGCACAGGACGACAGCCTTGATCCGGCCTTCCGCGCGCTTGCCCTGCGGCTTCCGGGCGATGACGACATGGCCCAAACTCTGTATGCCGCGGGCCATGTGCCGGACCCACAAGCCCTTTACACCGCCCGCCGCCACATGGCCGCCGCCCTCGCCAACCGCCTGTCGCCTTTGCTGGCCCCGATGGTCGCCGCCCTGCAAGACACAGGCCCCTTCATCTCGGACGCCAAATCCAGTGGCCGCCGCGCCCTGAAACTGGCCGCGCTGTCCTACCTGACGCTGCTTGACAGTGGCAAAGCCGCATCCGCCGCCTTCGCCAGTGCGGATAACATGTCAGACCAACAGGGCGCGCTTTCCGCCCTGTTAGACACAGGCCACGGCCAGCCCGAACTAGACAGTTTCGCCGCCCGTTGGTCGGATGACCGCCTCGTGATGGACAAATGGTTCGCCCTGCAAGTTGCCCACGCCGCACCCGACGCCACGTTCGGTACCGCCGACCGACTGACCAAACATAAGGCGTTCGATTGGAAAAACCCGAACCGCTTTCGGTCCGTCATCGGCGCGCTGTCGGGCAACCATGCAGGCTTTCATCACGCCTCGGGGGCGTCCTACCGCCTGCTTGCCGACTGGCTGATCCGGCTTGATCCGGTCAACCCGCAAACCGCCGCCCGCATGTCGACCGCTTTTGAGGCATGGCAGCGCTATGATGCCGACCGCCAGGCCATGATACGCAGCGAACTGACGCGCATTCAGGCAACCCCCGGCCTCAGCCGCAACCTGGGTGAGATGATCACCCGCATGCTGGGGGCCGGATCACAGTAAAGCCGCCGCAGTGTCATAAAGTTGCGTTATTTTTCGCGGCAGTCTGGCACCGCGAAACACGTGTAATCGGCGGGATATCCGATGCCTTTCATTTTAGGTCTGATTGCCCTTGCAGGGGCTGCCTATATCTGGGTCATCCGTGCCCGAAACGCGGCCGAGATCACCCATGAAATCTCTGGCGTGGCCAGCGACGTCATGGCCGCCGCACGCCGCTTCGGCTTTCGCCGCCGCCTGAACACCCACCCGGTAGACTCGTTGGATGACCCCGACATCGCCGTCGCCTCTGCGGCATTGGCGTTTCTGGAGATGTCTGGCCTGCCCACGACCGAGCAGCAAAACGCGATGATCGTCAGCCTGCAATCGCATCTGACCATGTCGCATGACAAGGCTCAGGAGGCGCTGATCCTTGGCCGCTGGCTGATTGTTGAATGCCAAGGGCCGGTGCCCGCCTTCGCAAGGATGGCAAAGCGGCTTTACAAACTGAAAGGGGCGGGCTCGTTCGAGCCCCTACTGGCGGTTCTGCACGATATCGCCAAATCTGGCCGCACCGTCCTGACGGAACAGCAAAAAGATGCGCTAGCCGACCTGACCCGCCTGTACCGCATCACCTAGGTCGCTTGGCAATAGCTTTGCCGCGACGTCCAGCCCGCCATCTGCGCACGCTGTTCCGCCTTGTTGAACGGCCCCCAATCGCGCCCCAGCCCTTGGCGCCCGGTGCCTGCCACCACGCCGTCCTGCCCGACCTGCCGCGCCATGATCTTCACCGCGCACCGCAAATTCGCTGCACCATCCTTCAGTGCCGTTACTGACGTCGCCTCGCAGCCATTCGCACTTGCAGTTCGGGGCGAGATCTGTGTCAAGCCGATGTAACGCCCGCCATCGCCCGAGGCCGCCGGGTTCCAGCTGCTTTCGGGTTTGGCCAGTGCGGACAGCACGGCCACCCAGAACGCGCGCCTGTCCACCAAACCGGCGGTTGGATAGCCGGGGCACCATGTGGCAATGTCAGCTGGGATTGCGCCCGCCAGAACGCTGTCGTGGCGCGCGACCGCGGCAAGGGTTGCCGTGGTCCATTGCGCAGATTCTGGGCGCGCATCCCACCCCATCGCCGGCAATGCACCCGTCGACGCGCCATCCTTGATGTCCGGGCCCGCCGTGCAGCCAAGCATTAGCGCCACCAATAGCCCAAACCCGAAGTTGCGAACCAGCATGAGGCGCATCACCACACCGCCGCTCCAGAATGGCGACGCATGCTGATGCGGCCCGGCTTTGCGCGTGACAACCCCCGGGTCGTCCGCTAGGCCGGTTTCCGCCGTATCACGCCCTTGCCCCCGCCCGCGCGCCTGCCTAGAAAGACGGCAAAGCCGATAGGAACCGCCATGCTTGATCTCGCCACATCCCTGCCCAAACCCAAGCTGATCTCAGGGGCCAAACATGATTGGGAATTGGTCATCGGGATGGAGATCCACGCGCAGGTCGCCTCTAACGCCAAGTTGTTTTCGGGGGCTTCAACCCAGGTTGGCAATGAACCCAATTCCAACGTTGCATTCGTTGATGCCGCCATGCCCGGCATGCTGCCTGTGATCAATGAATTCTGTATCGAACAGGCGGTGCGCACGGGGCTTGGCCTGAAGGCGCAGATCAATCTTCGTTCGGCGTTTGACCGCAAGAATTATTTCTATCCCGACCTGCCGCAGGGCTATCAGATCAGCCAGTTGTATCATCCCATCGTGGGTGAAGGGCAGGTGCTGGTCGAGCTATCCCCCGGTATTGCTCGCATGGTGCGGATCGAGCGCATCCATCTTGAACAGGATGCCGGAAAATCGATCCACGACATGGACCCGGCGATGAGCTTCGTCGATTTCAACCGCACCGGCGTTGCCCTGATGGAAATCGTCTCCCGCCCCGACATCCGCGGGCCGGAAGAAGCCGCTGCCTTCGTCACCAAACTGCGCCAGATCCTGCGCTACCTTGGCACCTGTGACGGCAACATGCAGAACGGCAACATGCGCGCTGATGTAAACGTTTCTGTCTGCCGTCCCGGCCAATACGAAAAATACCAAACCAGCCAAGACTTTAGCCACCTCGGCACGCGGTGCGAAATCAAGAACATGAACTCTATGCGGTTCATCCAATTGGCCATCGACCACGAGGCGCGCCGCCAGATTGCCATTCTGGAAGACGGCGGTTCCATCATGCAGGAAACCCGTCTCTACGATCCTGACCGCAATGAGACCCGGTCGATGCGGTCAAAAGAAGAAGCGCATGACTACCGCTATTTCCCCGATCCAGACCTTCTGCCACTGGAAATAGAGCAGGCCTGGGTCGATCACATCGCCGCCACCATGCCGGAACTGCCCGATGCCAAAAAAGCCCGCTTCATGGGCGATTTCGGCCTGACCGATTACGATGCAAACGTTCTGACCGCTGATCTGGACTCGGCCGCGTATTTCGAAGCCGTCGCCCAAGGTCGCGACGGCAAGCAAGCCGCCAACTGGGTCATCAATGAGCTTTTCGGTCGCCTCAACAAAGAAGGCCTCACCATTGCCGATAGCCCGATGTCCGTGGCCCAACTCGGCGGCCTGATCGACCTGATCGCATCAGGCGAAATCTCCGGCAAAATGGCGAAAGACCTGTTCGAAATTCTCTGGACCGAAGGCGGCAACCCCGCCGAACAAGCAGCCTCTCGCGGCATGAAACAGGTCACCGACACCGGTGCCATCGAGGCCGCCGTTGACGCCATCATCGCGGCCAACCCGGACCAAGTCGAAAAAGCCAAAGCCAACCCCAAACTCGCAGGCTGGTTCGTGGGCCAAGTCATCAAAGCTTCTGGCGGCAAAGCCAATCCTGCAACGGTGAACGCATTGGTGGCGAAAAAGCTGGGCCTGTGACTCGCTCTTTGCAGCCAGCGCAGCCCCGGACCTGATCTGGGGCCTCCCCCCGATGTTCAAGAAACCAGCTTTTCCTGCACGGCAAACGGGCTAAGCCCAAGCCAAACCTGCATCGACGCGGCAATCGCCTTCGATCCCGAAAACTCGAGCTTTGCCGTCTCGCGGGCCACCGTCGTCACGTCCATCCAGATCGCGGTCATTGTCCGCAGATCGGTAGACACGAACAAATCGATCTCAAACCCCGGGTCGGACCAGCACAAATCGACCTCGCCGTCCGGCTCCACCACCAGCCACCATTGGCTTTTGGATGCCGGCAGTTCCGCGTAAAGAAACTGGATCACCGTGCGCCGTTTTGGCAGCGGTTCCGGGTTCAGATTGCGCCGCATGTCCCACATCAGCAAAGACGGATCGAGGTTCTTCAGCGACAGGCTGCTTTCCACCCATTTCTGGCCCCAAAACCCCATCGCCTCGACCACAGGCCGGATATCGTGCCCGGCAGGCGTTAGATGATACTCGAAAACGCCCTTCTCAGACGGCATCGGTCGCCGCTCGATTATTCCGATGCTTTCCAACTCCTTCAGTCTAAGCGACAATAGCGTCGGCGACATTTTTGGCACCCCGCGCCGCAAATCGTTGAACCGCGTGGTTCCGGCGATCAATTCCCGCATCAGAACCATGGTCCAGCGGGTGCATAAAACTTCTGCGGCCATCGCCAAAGGGCAAAACTGTTTGTATCCGGCCTGCGTCATCAAAACCTCCGCCATGCTCTTGTGTGTCAAGCTTAGCACTTACCCGGCAACCGCATAGTCCAGAAACTGGACCCACCGGTCCATACGGCAGACTAGACCCTTGGTGCCCCTCGACCCCACAATTCCAAGCATGATCGCAGCAGACACGCCGTCACTGCGCAGCCAACCCAAAGGAGCAGCTCAAATGTCCGTCTATCTGATTGCCGATGTTAAAGTCACCGAGGGCGGATGGGTTCCCGAATATGCCGCCAATGTGCATCATCTTGTTGCAAAACATGGCGGCAAATACCTGTCGCGCAGCGGCAACATCACGACGCTGGAAGGGGCAAAATCCGACAGCACTTTGATTGCTCTGTTGCAGTTTCCGTCGCAAGACGCGCTGCAAAGCTTCGCCGCCGATCCCGAATATGCCCCATATGTGAGATCCCGCCAAGCGGGCAGTGTCAGCAGTTTTACCATGATTGATGATACCGACGTTGCCGGGACAATTTCATATCTTCCAAAGGGTTAAGGCTCGCGCTTAACCTTTGCGTCTCGTCAGGGTAACGCCAGTTCGCCAAATTGTCATTGGTCTGTCCGCCGACCCCGTTGATGGATGGCAAAGAGTAAACAATTAGTGAATGAAAAAGCTATAATCGTTTAGATACAATGGCATAGATGGCGTAAAACGCGTGTTACCCCGCCTCGTATCACAGTCAGAACAGGAAATCGGGCCACATATTGCCCAAAAATCGTCGTGTCGGAAACTCGCCGCTTTTCCCGAGCCCCCTAAATCGCTAAACAACGGCGAAATCAAAGGGGTCCCCATGCAGCGTTTCGAATACAAGGTCATTCCAGCCCCCACCAAGGGCGAGAAAACCCGAGCCGCAAAAACCACCGCCGATCGTTTCGGCGTGGCCCTGACAAACCTGATGAACGATCTCGGCGCCGATGGCTGGGACTACGTCCGCTCCGATACCTTGCCATGCGAAGAACGGGTTGGCTTTACCGGGTCAAAGTCCATCTTCCTGAATATGCTGGTTTTCCGCCGCGCTCTGAATGACGAGCCCCTGTTTTTTTCCGAACCAATGGTCAGCACCGAAAAAACCGAGCCCGCGCGCCCCGTCCTGCTGACCACACAGTCCGAAGGGGCAGCACCCGCTCTCGGCCCCGCCGTTGCCCGCGACTGAACACAGCGTCTCGCAACCCCCGCCACACTGCCTGGCAGAGGCGAAGCAGCATCCGGCCAAGTCGCTTGGCCAGATACGGCTTGCAGGGAAATTCGGCCACATCGGGCGCAGGTCAAGGACTGCACCACGACGTTGCATAAAGTGTAGAGTAGTCAACGACCTGTGGCGGAAAGACAGCCCGCTATTTAGGCTAAACAATCAAATGTATTCAATAACTTAAGTCGCTGCATCGCCTAGCTTATTTCCCGCTACCCCACAAAATCCGATATGCAATCTTGCGCAATCAAGTGCATCCGATTGCACTGTCTATGTTGGGTGACATGTGGGATAGCAAGGTGCCGATAGTCGCAAGCGAGTTAACTGCCATTGATGTGAAGCGGTCGGCGCATCCCGGTGGCAAGCATAATGTGCTATTTTCGGTCGGTGGTGTTCCTGGCCTTCACTTGCAGCTTTCCCCCAATGATGGCCGCTCTTGGGTACTGCGCGCAAAGGTTGGTGCGGTGCGGCGCGATATTGGCTTGGGTGGTTTTCCCGGCGTCACGCTGTCAGAGGCGCGCGACAAGGCGCGTGACGCGCGCGCCAAAATCGAAAAGGGCATCGACCCGATAGCGGAACGCGAAGCCGCCAAGGCTGCACTGATTGCCGCTTAGCGCCATGGCCTGACCTTTGCCGCTGCAATGGAAAAATACCTTGCCGCAAAGCTGGACGCCTTCAAGAACGCCAAACACCGCCAGCAATGGGAAAACACGCTGGCAACCTACGCCAAACCCGACCTTGGAAAGATGCTCGTGCACCCGCGCCTGCCACGCCGCCATCGCGGCGCACAGCGCCCGCGCCGTCATCCCTGCGCGCAAAAACGCCCGGCCATGGCTGGAAACCACGCCTGGCGCACAGGCCCGGAAGAAATCCTCCGCGCCACTTGTCGCCTTGGCCGCACGATCTGGCGGCGATGGAGCGGCTACCACCGACGAAGTCTGGTCGAGACCAAAATGCGATGCTTCACGCTGCTCGGGGAACGCGTTATGGCGCGCGACTTCGACCGGCAGGTGGCGGAGTTGCAGATCAGGGCGGCGATCCAGAACCGATTCACGGCACTTGGAACGCCGCAAACTCAACGCGTGGGATGGCTCTGTCCAGCGGAAGGGAAAACTCTACCTCAGGCTGAATTGTGCAA
>JANOGW010000018.1:0-28602 GCA_031406155.1 Pseudorhodobacter sp. | reverse complement strand
CCAGCGTCACGCCCGAGTTGACCAGCTCGCTGGGCTCGCCGAGCCAGACCAGGTTGCCGTCGAGGTCCATCGCGTAGACCTTGTTCTCGGCGGCCTGCCCCTCGAACGTGCCGAAGTAGATCGTGCCGTCGGTGCCAATCGTCGCCGCGTTCTTCACGCTGCCGATCGTCTCCTGGAACCAGCGGCGCTGGCCGTCGTGCGTGATCGCGTGCATGCCGGCGTTCTCGAGCCTGATGAACGACGACGAGTTCGAGCCGACGTAGAGCGTGCCATCGGGCCCGAGCGTGACCGGCGCGGTGACCGGCCCCACCGCGTCGTAGATGAACTTCTTCTCGCCGCCGGCGTGCAGCGCGTAGACCTTCGCGCCCAGCGTGCCGAAGTACCTCGGCTTTGATGCCGAGGCGCAGTTGCGGCCCTGTTCGGACTTCTCTGGCGGCTGGCGGATGCGCGTGGCGCTTGCAGGCGTGTTGTTCGCGCAGCCTGATCTGCTGTTGCTGGACGAACCGACCAACTATCTTGATCTGGAAGGCGCACTTTGGCTTGAGGCCTATCTGCAAAAGTACCCCCATACGGTGATCATCATCAGCCACGACCGCGGCCTTCTGAACCGCGCCGTGCAGGGCATTTTGCATCTGGATGACAAAAAGCTGACCTATTGGTCCGGGCCTTATGACCAATTCGCACGTCAAGTCGCCGAACGCCGCGCCGTGCAGGCCGCCGAGGCCAAAAAGCAGGATCTGCGGCGCGCGCATCTGCAAAGCTTTGTTGATCGGTTCAAGGCAAAAGCCTCGAAAGCCGTGCAGGCGCAAAGCCGCGTGAAGATGCTGGAAAAGATGACGCCTATTACAGCACCGGAAGAGGCGCGAAAGCAGGTCTTCAGCTTCCCGGCCCCGGAGGAATTATCGCCGCCGATCATCAACATGGACAACGCGGCGGTCGGCTATGGCGGGCCTGCCGTGCTGCGCAAGCTGTCACTGCGCATTGATCAGGACGACCGGATCGCCTTGCTTGGCCGCAATGGCGAGGGCAAATCGACACTGTCGAAACTGCTGGCGGGCAAGCTGATCACGATGGAAGGCCGCATGACGCAGTCGTCCAAGCTGCGCATCGGTTACTTTGCGCAGCATCAGGTGGACGAGTTGCACATCGACGAGACGCCCTTGCAGCACATCCAGCGGCTGCGCCCTGCCGAAAGCCAGCCACGGCTCAGGGCGCGTCTGGCGGGCTTCGGGTTGCTGGCGGATCAGGCGGAAACCGCCGTTGGGCGGCTTTCGGGTGGGCAAAAGGCGCGGCTGTCGCTGCTGCTGGCGACGATCGACGCGCCGCATCTGCTGATCTTGGATGAACCGACCAACCACCTTGATATGGAAAGCCGCGAGGCGTTGGTTGAGGCACTTATCGAATATACCGGGGCGGTGATATTGGTCAGCCACGATATGCATCTGCTGGGGCTGGTCGCCGACCGGCTTTGGCTGGTCAAGGGCGGTGCCGTGGTGCCGTATGAGGAAGACCTTGAAACCTATCGCCGCCAGTTGCTGGCGGGGGATGAGGAACCAAAACCGAAGCCGGTCGAAAAGCCAAAGAAAGTCAGCCGTGACGACGTACTGGCACTGCGGGCAGACGTGCGCAAATGCGAAGAGCGGCTCGATAAGCTGAACGAGATGCGCGATAGACTGGCCAAGAAACTGGCCGATCCGGCTTTGTACGAACCGGGGCGGGGATCTGAGGCGGAAACCTGGCAGAAGAAATACGCCGAGGTGATGGAGGCGTTGGACAAGGCCGAAGCACTTTGGCTGCGCGCGCAGGAAAAGCTGGAGGGTATTGCTGCCTGATGTTGGACACCGCGTTCCTGATCACTGCTTTTGCGACACTGTTCGTAGTGATCGACCCGCCGGGACTGATCCCGCTGTTCATCGCCCTGACGCGGGGCATGACGCCGGAGCATCGGCGGGCCATCGGATTGCGCGCCTGCATCATCGCGGCAATTTTACTGACGATGTTCGGCTTTGCCGGAGAGGCGTTGCTGGGCTTCATCGGCATCTCGATGCCGGCCTTCCGGATCGCGGGCGGGATACTGCTGTTTCTGACAGCACTCGACATGCTGTTTGAGCGGCGAACGCAACGGCGCGAGGGACAGCATGCCGAGCCGGATCATGATCCGTCGGTGTTTCCGCTGGCAACGCCGCTGATTGCCGGGCCGGGGGCGATTGCATCGATGATCCTGCTGGTCGGGCAATCGGGGCCGGGTTGGGTCGGGGCGTTTGCGGTGCACGGCCTGCTTTACGTGCTGCTTGGCCTGACCTATCTTATATTTCTGGCCTCGCCCACGTTCGAGCGGATGCTGGGGCGCACCGGCACGATCGTGATCACCCGCCTGCTGGGGATGTTGCTTGCGGCCCTATCGGTGCAGTTCGTGATCGACGGCATCCGGGGCACCGGATTGATCGGATAGGGAGAGCGGGGTCATGGACGGCGATCAGATCGCGCGGGTTGCATATCTGGCAATTCTTCTGGCGGCCCTCGGAGGGTGGGTGATTGCCGAATATCGCGGGCGGCTGGGATTTGCTGCGCGTTCTGCTCTGGCGTGGGGGATGATCTTTGTCGCCGCAGTGGCCGGATACGGGCTGTGGGGCGATATCCGCGGGTCTATCACGCCGGTTCAGGCCGTGACCGAGGGCGGCCGGATCGAGGTGCCCCGGGCGCAGGACGGACATTACTACCTGACCTTGACGATCGACGGGGTCGAAGTGGAGTTTCTGGCCGATACCGGGGCCAGCACTGTGGTACTGTCTAACAGCGATGCCCGCCGGTTGGGGATCGATCCGGGCGCGCTGGCTTATCTGGGCGAGGCGGAGACCGCGAACGGGGTGGTTCAGACGGCACGTGTAACGATTAGCAACATCGAACTGGGGCAATACCGCGACGCGAAAATCGCAGCGTCGGTGACCAAAGGCGAAATGGCGGGGTCGTTGTTGGGGATGGATTATTTGGGCCGCTACCGCATTGAAATTGATCGAGACAAAATGATTCTGAGCCGGTAGCCCGCAGTTTCACCGCATGGCGGCAGTGCGGGTGGCGTTTGATGCCGACGTCAGCACTTTGCCGGGAACGACGAACCCTTCACGCAGCCGCGTCGGGGCCGGCAGGTTTGTCCGCCTTCATCTGCCACTTTCCCGTTTCTTCGGACCAATACTGCGCGGCGACGCCGGCGTCGGTCAGGGATTTCCACTGCACACGGGCTGCGGCAAGTGCGGCCTCATCCTGGCCATCAAAAATCAGCCAAATACGGGTTAACGACCGGGCTTCAGGCAGGGAGACTTCAGCCCCGTCCAGCAGCATCATCGCGGTGGCGTCGTTGGTGATCGGGCCATCACCAAGAAGCACCGGTTGGGTGGCGTCATGCGCGCCCCCTGCCCGGCCATGCGGCAAGAAGCTGTTTTCGGGGTGCAACCAAAGTCGCGCATCAAGGCGGTCAAGACGCGCGGCATCGCTGCCCCGGATCATGATCCGCCAGCCCATGCCAACAGCACGGCCGAGCAACGCGGTGACAGTGTCCTCCGGGCTTGATCTGGTCAGGTGGTAAAACATCGCCGTGCCCATCAGGTGGCACCGTTCGGCGATGTTGCATGAGTATTTTTTCGAAGAAAAAGCACAAGAACCAGATATGCCCGATCAGCCTTCATCGCGGCTCAGGCCCCTGCCGCCGGGAGATGGGGATCATAGCTGCCAACGGTCCAGATGTGCCCCTCGGGATCGCGGATGGTGAAGCTGGTGCCGCCATGGGTTTCGGCGCGCAGTGCAATAAGCACATCGGCTTTGGAGGCAACAACGTGGTCGTAGCGGGCAACGACGTCGCTTGCTACGGCATAGATCGACACGGTTTCGCGACCGCCGGTTTGCGACGGGTGGGTCATGTAGGCATTGAATTCGGAGGCACCGGTGCTGCGTTCCATCGGGCCGAACATCATCACGCCGGATCCGAGCGACAGTTCGCAGTGCTGGATGGCACCCGTGCCGTCACGGTAGCAGGCGAGTTCGTTCAGACCCAGAATATTGGTCAGAAAGGCATGCGCGGCGTTGCAATCATAATAGCGGGTGGCGGGGATCAGCATTGGGGCCTCCTGATCTGCTATTTGGGTTCAAGCATATCCTTTATCAGACGGTTCAGCGCCATCACACCCCAGCCGGTGGCACCTTTGGGGGCCAGGGTCGTGTCGGATTTTACCAGCGCGGTGCCCGCGATATCAAGGTGGATCCACGGCGTTTCGGGCTTCACGAAGCGGGCAAGGAATTGTGCGGCGGTGATCGCCCCGCCATCCCGGCCGCCGACGTTCATCATGTCGGCGATGCGCGATTTCAGTTTGTCATCATAGGCCTGCCCCATCGGCATGCGCCACGCAGCTTCGCCTTCGGCTGTGGCGGCCTTCAGGAAGGCGTTGCACAGCGCGTCGTTGTTGGAAAAAACGCCGGTGTTTTCATGCCCAAGTGCCACAATGATGGCGCCCGTCAGGGTGGCCAGATCGATCATGCCGGTAGGCTTGAAGCGGGTCTGCGCGTACCACATGACATCGGCCAGCACGAGACGGCCTTCGGCATCGGTGTTGATCACCTCGATCGTATCGCCCTTCATCGATTTCAGCACGTCGCCGGGGCGGGTTGCATTGCCGTCGGGCATGTTTTCCACGATGCCGACCAAGCCCACGACGTTGGCTTTTGCCCGCCGCATCGCAAGCGTGCGCATGACGCCGGCGACGACGGCGGCACCGCCCATATCCATGGTCATCTCTTCCATGCCCGCGGCGGGCTTGATCGAAATGCCACCGGTATCGAACACCACGCCCTTGCCGACCAGCGCGAAAGGCGCATCGCCTTTGGTGCCGCCGTTCCACTGCATGACCACCATCTTGGTCGGGCTGCGCGAGCCCTGCCCGACGCCCAGCAAAGCACCCATACCAAGTTTGGCGAGGTCATCCTCTTCCAGAATTTCAACCTCCAGGCCCAGATCGTGCATGGCGGCCAGGCGGGCAGCGAAATCGTTCGTGGTCAGCACGTTGGCGGGTTCGTTGACCAGATCGCGGGTGAAGAACACGCCTTCCGCGATGGCGGCCATCGGGGCGGCATCGGCGGCAACGGCCTCGGGTGTGGCGGACATGAATGTCACAAGTCCGGGCCGCTTTGCTTCGGCGGTTTTGTGGGGGGTGAAATCATACGCGCGCATCGCAAGACCAAAGGCAATGTCGGCGGCGCGGGGGTGGCTTTCGCACATTACCAGCGTCGGGGCCGTGGCAAGCGCGCGGCCGATAGCGGCACCGGCCTTGCGGGCGGTGGCCTGGTCGGCACGCCGCGGCAGACGAACCAGTTGCACCGCATCGGCGGCAAGGCCGGACGGCCAAGCAAGGTCTTGCGCCTCGCCGGGCTTCAGGGCGGTAAATGCCTCTGATGCAAGATAGCGCGACACTGCGCCGCGCAGCGCCCGGTCGAGCCTGCGGGTGGCCGGGCTGAGGGCGGCACCGGGTTCGGCCAGAATCACGATCCGGCCGGTGGCCGACACGAGTTTTTCAAGATCGACAGGCTGGAATTCGATCGGCACGGGATGCGACATGGGGAACCTTTGCAAAGTCTGGCGATGATTTGCCAAAGGCTAGTCGTTGGGGGGCGAATTGACCAGATAGCAGTTTTCCCCGGCCCAGAATTCAGCTAGCGTCGAGACTACAAAAACAGGGGTCGGTGGGGCGTGTCACGATTTGACAGATATATGCTGTCGCAACTGCTAGCGCTGTTTGGCTTCTTTTCGCTTGTGCTTGTGGCGGTCTACTGGATCAACCGGGCGGTCGGCCTGTTTGACAAGCTGATCGGGGATGGCCAATCGTCGCTGGTGTTTTTGGAATTCTCGCTTCTGGCGCTGCCTTTTGTCATCCGGCTGGTACTGCCGATATCGGCCTTTGCGGCGACGGTTTATGTAACCAACAGGCTTACCTCTGAAAGCGAACTGGTGGTGATGCAGGCGACCGGGTTCTCGGCCTTCCGGCTGGCGCGCCCGGTCCTGTATTTCGGCCTGATCGTGGCGGTGATGATGATGGCCCTGATGCATGTTCTGGTCCCTGCCAGCCGGTCCACAATGGCAGAACGGAGCGCTGAAATCTCTGAAAACGTGACCGCACGGTTCTTGACTGAGGGGCAGTTCACCCACCCCGCACTCGGGATAACGCTGTATATCCGCGAGATCACCGAGAACGGCGAATTGCTGGACATCTTTCTGGCCGATGACCGGTCGGAAAATACCCGCACCACCTATACCGCGCGACGGGCGTTTCTGGTGCGGGGGACCGACGGCCCGAAGCTGGTTATGTTCGACGGCATGGCACAGTCTGTCGCGCGTGAGGATGCGCGGCTGTCTGTCACTCGATTTGCCGATTTCGCCTATGATCTGGCGTCTTTGATGGCGGCATCCGGGCGCGAGGGGCGCGGCGTAGACGAGTTGTCGACCCTTGAATTGCTGTTCCCTACCGAGGCCACACTGGCGGAAACCGGAAAAACGCGGTCGGCGTTCCTGTTCGAGGGGCACAGCCGGTTCGGGCAACCCTTCCTCGCAACCGCCGCCGCGTTGATCGGGTTTGCAGCCCTGCTTCTGGGGGCGTTCAGCCGCTTTGGGCTGTGGCGCCAGATCCTGTTTGCGATTTTGCTGCTGATTGTGGTGCAGACCGTCAATACCGTGATCACCGGGGCCGGCGCGCGCGATGACCGGGGTTGGATACTGGCCTATGTGCCACCGCTTTTCGGGATCGGGATCGCGGCGGGGTTGTTGTGGCTGGCACAAAAGCCACGCCGTGTCAGACGCACGGTCAGGGCTGCGACATGACCCTGAGTTTTTATGTGGCGAGGAAGTTTTTTCTAACGGTGGCGGGCGTCTTCATGATCTTTTTCGGGATCATGATGTTGATCGACACCATCGAGCAGCTGCGAAGGTTTTCCAGTTCCGACATCTCGATGACCACTGCGGCTTACATGGCGCTAATGAATGTTCCTGAAAGCCTGTACCGGATCTTGCCGCTGATCATGATCATTGCCGCAATCACCATGTTTCTGGGTCTGGCACGGTCAAGCGAGTTGGTGGTGGTAAGGGCGGCAGGTCGGTCCGGATTAAGCTTTCTGGCTGCGCCAATCGTGACTGCCTTGCTGATCGGGGCATTTGCGGTATCGGTCTTCAACCCCTTGGTGGCAGCGACGTCCAAGAAATATGACGTCCTGTTCGCCAGCCAAAGTCAGGGCCGGGGTAGCATCCTGTCGGTATCAGATACCGGTCTTTGGTTGCGACAGGGCGGTGCTGACGGGCAGGTGGTCATTCAGGCCGCCCGCGCGAATTCGGACGGAACCGAACTGATCGGCGTCACCTTTCTGACTTTTGGCGCCGATGGGTTGGCTACCACGCGGATCGAGGCTGATAAGGCAGTGCTGGAGCCGGGGGCCTGGGTCTTGAGTGATGCAAAACGCTGGGCTTTGTCGGACACCAATCCGGAAAGCACTGCCGTTCAGATCGAGCAGAACCTGCGCGTCCCATCGGAGCTGACGCGCGACAGCATCCGCGACAGCTTTGGCACACCATCCGCCATTCCGGTCTGGGAATTGCCGGGCTACATCGCCAGTCTTGAACGGGCAGGTTTCTCGGCGCGCAGCTATCGGGTCTGGTTGCAGATGGAATTTGCACAACCTGTATTGCTGGCAGCAATGGTCCTTATCGCAGCGGGGTTTACCATGCGGCATGCGCGCTTTGGCAAGACCGGCAGCATGGTGCTGTTCGCCTTGTTGGCCGGATTTTTGATCTTCTTTCTGCGAAACTTCGTGCAAGTGCTTGGCAATACTGGTCAAATACCGATCATGCTGGCCGCATGGAGTCCGCCAGTGGCTGCGGCTCTGGCGTCACTTGGGCTGCTGTTACATCTGGAGGATGGCTGATGCTGGCGCGCATCCGGCGCGCCGGAAAGATATTTCTTCTTTGTGCGCTGACGGTGTTCATCCCGTTGCCGGTTGCCCAGGCGCAGGATCTGGCCACCCTGGTGGCCGAGCGGGTTGAGATAACCGGCACGTCGATCCTGATCGCCGAAGGAGATGTCGAGATTTTCTTCAAGGGCCGTCGCCTGAAGGCACAGCGCATTGTCTATGACAAGGCGACCGATCGGTTGCAGATCACCGGGCCGATCGTGCTGGCTGATGGCGCTGGCACACTTGTTCTGGCGAGCCAGGCGGACCTTTCGGCCGACCTTGCGGACGGCGTATTGCGCAGCGCGCGGCTGGTGTTGAACCAACAATTGCAGCTTGCATCAAGTGAAATACAGCGGGTCGGCGGGCGGTATACGCGGCTTGGGCGAACGGTTGCCTCGTCCTGTCAGGTCTGTGCGGCAAACCCGACCCCGCTATGGGAAATTCGCGCCAGCCAGGTGGTCCACGACCAACAAGAGCGCCAGTTGTACTTTGACAACGCGCAGTTTCGCATTGCGGGAGTGCCGGTGTTCTATCTGCCACGGCTGCGTATGCCAGATCCGTCGCTGAAGCGGTCAAACGGTTTTCTGAAGCCAAGCATTCGTACGACTTCGGGCCTTGGAACGGGAATAAAGCTGCCGTATTTTGTTACGATCGGGGACCATTCGGACCTGACCATCACGCCCTATGTTACAGCCAACAAAGGGCGCGCGGTCGAACTGCGCTACCGGCAAGCCTTCCGCACCGGACGCATCGAGGTGAACGGCGCCTTTGCGCGCGATGCGCTGTTGCCCGGCGAGGATCGCCGCTATCTGCTGGCCACAGGAAATTTTGTCCTGCCACGGGATTTCAAACTGTCGTTCCGGCTGGAAACGGTCAGTGATCCGGCCTATCTGCTGGATTATGGGGTGTCTGAAAGTGACCGTCTGGACAGCCGGATCGCGGTCGACAGGACACGGCGCAACGAACACATATCGGCGCAATTCGTCTATTTCACGTCTATCCGGGACGCCGAGGTAAATTCTACCTTGCCATCGGCGATTGGCGATTTCACCTTTCAACGGCGGTTTGGCGGCGGGCCTTTGGGTGGCGAGGCGGGCTTGCGGTTTCAGACCCATTCACACAGAAGAGCGTCGTCCGACGCCTTCGACAGTGACGGCGACGGCATCAGCAACGGGCGCGATATGTCGCGGGCATCGTTGCGGTTCGACTGGCGGCGCGGATTCTTGCTTTCCAACGGCATCGAGGTGACCGGTCTGGGCGAGGTGACGGCGGATTTCTACACGATCTCGCAAGATACGGTTTTCGGCGGCAACACCTCGCGGCTGCATGGGGCGGCGGCGGTCGAATTGCGCTGGCCCTGGCTGCGCAGCATGGCTGGCGCGAGCCAAGTGATCGAACCGGTTCTTCAGGTGGTATGGAGCCCGAGCAGCGCAGAGACCCTGCCAAATGAAGACTCAGCCCTTGTCGAGTTCGACGAAGGCAACCTGTTCTCGCTGAACCGGTTTCCGGGGTCGGACGCGACAGAGCGCGGCGTGCGCGCAAATCTTGGGGTCAGCTGGACCCGGTACGACCCCGATGGCTGGTCCATGGGGGCCACGCTGGGCCGGGTGGTGCGGGCCAAGGACCTTGACCAATTCGGCGTTGCCTCTGGGCTGGGCGGCGTGTCGTCAGATTGGCTGGCAGCATTGCAGTTCACCACCGCATCGGGTGTGCAAGTGACCAACCGGCTGGTCTTTGATGATGGCTTCGACATGACCAAGGGCGAAATGCGGCTGGAGGTCGCGAAAGAGCGGTATGGCATCAGTTCAGGGTATGTCTGGACCGTCGCCGATCTGTCGGAAAACCGCCCCGATCCGACTTCCGAACTGGCGTTTGACGCCTATTACAAGCTGTCCGATGGCTGGACCGGCAAAGCCTCGGGTCGCTATGATTTCGAGGCCAGCCGGGCGACACGCGCAGGGCTTGGCCTGGCGTACAAAAGCGAATGCGTGCTGGTCGATCTTTCCCTCTCGCGTCGGTTCACATCATCTACTAGTGTGCAACCGACAACGGATTTCGGCGTTACGGTTGAATTGACCGGCTTTGGCGCTGGAACAAAAGCCGGGCCAGCCCGCCGGTGCAGCCGATGATCGAGGGCTTTTCGGTGCTGGTATTGCGCAAGGGTGACGACGTGACGACGACAAATACATTGAGAACTGTGGTCCGGGCAGCGGTTGCGGGGCTGGCAATGATCAGCGGGGCGATGCTGGCCACCACGGTGGCGGAGGCGCAAGATGCGTCCTTCGCACCAAGGCTTTACGTCAATGAACGGGCGGTTTCGAATTTTGAATTGGCGCAGCGGACGCTGTTCCTGCGGTTGCTGCGCGCGCCCGGCGACATCGAGGCCGAGGCCCTGAAAGGTTTGATCGAAGACCGTTTACGGCTTTCCGTAGCCGAGCAACTGGGCCTGACGCTGACTGCCGAAGCGGTGATGGGGGGGATGACCGAATTCGCCGGCCGCGCAAACCTGACCGCCGAACAGTTTGTCGAGGCTTTAGGCCAGGCTGGCGTCGCACCGGAAACCTTCCGCGATTTCGTCAGCGCAGGGTTGATCTGGCGCGACGTCGTGCGGGGAAAATATGCCGGATCGATCACGATTTCAGACGCCGAGGTTGACCGGGCAATTGCGCGCCAGAAGCAGGCAACAAAGGCGCGGATGCTGCTGTCAGAGATCGTCATCCCCGGCCCCGATGGTCTGGCGATTGCCGAAAAACTGAAACGGGAAAAGGTTACGGAAACGGCGTTCTTCGCGGCGGCCCTGCGGTATTCCAAGGCGCCATCGGCCGAGGCAGGCGGCCGGCTGGAGTGGTTGCCACTGGCCAATCTGCCCACCGAAGTGCGTGAGGCCGTGGTAGGGCTTGAAAAAGGTGAAATCTCCGCGCCGGTACGCGTGCCGGGCGGGCTGGCGGTGTTCCTGTTGCGCGATGTTGCCCAGGATCCGACCGAAGAACTGGCGCCGCTAGAGGTGAAATTTGCGCAATATCTGGTTCCGAATGACGGCGTGTCGGCAGCGACGGTGCGCGCAAAGGTTGACGTGTGCGACGATCTTTATGCGGTGGCAAAAGGCCAGCCCGAAGATCGCCTGACTGTCGAGACCTTGCCACTTGGGCAGGTGCCGGGTGCGATCGGAGCCGAACTGGCGCAACTGGATCCGGGCGAAAGTTCGACCGCCATCACGCGGGGGCCCTGGCAGGTGTTCTTGATGCTGTGCAGCCGCACCGCGGTGCAGGAACTGGCCCCGCAGCGCGATGACATTCGCGCCCAACTGATCAATGGCCGGCTTGGCGGGCTGTCAGAACGCTACCTGTCCGAACTGCGTGCCGACGCGATCATCCGCGAGCCTTGATGCGCCCGGTTGCGCTGACCTGCGGCGAACCCGCAGGGATCGGGCCAGAAATTGCCATGGCCGCAAAGCAGGTCTTGCAGGCAGAGGTGCCATTCTTTTGGATCGGCGATCCAAGACATCTGCCGAAGGGCGCAAAGGTTGCCCTCATCGCCTCGCCGTCAGAGGTGCAGCACATCCCGCACGATACGTTGGCCGTTCTGCCGCATGCGTTTGCTGCCGTTGGTCGCCCGGGGACGGCTGATCCGGCCAATGCCAAGGGCGTGATCGAAGTGATTGAACGGGCGGTAGGGCTTGTGCTTGCGAGCGACGCCTCGGCGGTTTGCACAGGGCCGATCAACAAAAAAGCCCTGAAGGACGGCGCCGGTTTCGCGTACCCTGGGCATACGGAATTTCTGGCGGCACTGGCCGGGGTCGAAGATGTGGTGATGATGCTTGCCTGCCCGGGTCTGAGGGTGGTGCCGGCGACCATCCATATTCCGCTGGCGCAGGTGCCGGCGGCGCTGACAGCGGCAAAGCTGGAAGCCGTGATCCGGCTGACCCATGCGGGGCTGATGCGGGATTTCGGCATCACGGCACCGCGAATTGCAGTTGCCGGGCTGAACCCTCATGCAGGTGAAGGCGGGGCAATTGGAACCGAAGAGCGCGATATGATCGTGCCGCTGCTGGAGCGGCTGCGAGGGGAGGGCTTTGATCTGATGGGGCCGATGCCGGGTGACACGATGTTCCATGCCGCAGCGCGGGCGCGGTATGATGCCGCGATCTGCATGTACCACGATCAGGCGCTGATCCCAATCAAGACGATTGATTTTGCCGGTGGGGTGAATGTGACTTTGGGACTGCCGTTCATCCGCACCTCGCCCGATCATGGCACGGCGTTTGATATTGCGGGCAAAGGCGTGGCCGACCCGACCAGTCTGATCGCAGCACTGCGGATGGCTGCCAAAATGGCTGCAGCGCGTGGCTGAAAGCAAAGCGGGGGCCAGCCCCCGCACCCCCGGGATACTTTTTCCAAAATGAAAGCAGGACAGAGTCTTGGGCACGATTGATGGGCTGCCGCCGCTGCGCGAAGTGATCAAAATGCATGATCTGGTGGCCAAGCGGCAGCTGGGACAGAACTTTTTGCTGGATCTGAACCTGACCGCAAAGATCGCGCGGCTTTCGGGCGATCTGTCGGATTGCGATGTGCTTGAGATTGGCCCCGGCCCGGGCGGTTTGACCCGTGGGCTGCTTGCCGAGGGCGCACGCCGCGTTCTGGCGGTTGAGAAAGACGCGCGGTGCCTGCCCGCGCTGGCGGAAATTTCGGCAGTTTATCCGGGGCGGTTGCAGGTGATCAACGCCGATGCGCTGGAGTTGGACCCGACCGCGCATCTGACGGCACCGATCCGGGTGATTGCCAATCTACCCTACAATATCGGCACGGAACTGCTGGTGCGCTGGTTGTCTCCCCCCCATTGGCCACCGTTCTGGGACAGCCTGACCTTGATGTTTCAAAAGGAAGTGGCGGAACGGATCGTGGCCAAGCCGGGCTCCAAAGCCTATGGGCGGCTGGCGCTGCTGGCGCAGTGGCGGGCGGAACCGAAGATCGTGATGACGCTGCCGCCCGAGGCCTTTACCCCTGCCCCAAAAGTGCATTCGGCGGTGGTGCACCTGACCCGCCTGCCCGGCCCGCGCTTTCCTGCCGACGGGGCAATTCTGGCGCGGATAACGGCGATGGCCTTCAATCAGCGGCGCAAGATGCTGCGATCCAGTTTGAAGGCGTTGATGCCGGATATCGAAACCGTGTTGCGGGATGCAGGCATCGAGCCGACCGCGCGGGCGGAGGAAATATCTCTGGAACGCTTTTGCGCATTGGCACGGGCAGTCGCGCAAAGGTAAAAAAGCTCAGGCGGCAACAATATCGCCTGAACTCCCGACGAATTGTTACGGTCGAAACTGGGCTTAAACCCCAGCTATTCCGCCGCCGCCTTGCCGTCATCACCGGTATCGCCACCGCCAGCAGCCGCTTTATCAGCGCGTGGTTTGCGTGGCGCGCGGGTCTTGCGTGGGGCTGCTTCGGCAGTGTCGGGGCTTTGCGGCCCGGCTGCAACTGGCAGCTCTGGTGCCGCTTCTGGTACTACAACAGTGCGCACACGAGGTTGGGCGCGTTCGGGGCGCTGACGGGCCTCGGGCGTTGCCACCAGACCTGTATCCGCATCATCGAGATCGTTCAGGCCAGCCATCAGGCTGGGTGCCGGATCATCGTGGCGCGGATCAGGCCGGTAATCGCTGCGCGGATCAGGCCGGTTTTCGGTCCGTTCCGGGCGATTGTCCTGCCGGTTTTCGTTACGAGTGTCGGCGCGGTTTTCCGGGCGACTGTCTGGTCGGTTTTCTTGCCGGCTGTCTGATCGGCTTTCGGGGCGGGCATCGTTGCGGTTGTCGGCGCGGGGCTGCGTGCGTTGATCGCGATACTCGCCACGCTGTTCATTGCGCGGCTCGTTGCGGTAATCGCGGTTGTCGCCCTGACGATCGCTGGAGCGATCATTTTGGCGATCCCCCTGACGATCGCGCTGGTTGCCATTTTGCTGAGTGTAGTTTTGCTGGTTGCCATTCTGGTTGTCATACTGGCCGCTTGGCTGATTGCCATATTGACCCGACGGCTGGCCACTTTGGGTACCGCCTTGCGGCCCGCGGGCCTCTTGCTCGGCGGCAAGCTCGCGGTTGGCTTCGGCCAGCAGCCGGGTGTAATGTTCGGCGTGCTGAAGGAAGTTTTCCGCTGCGACACGGTCATTCGACAATTGTGCATCGCGGGCCAAAAACACGTATTTTTCGATGATTTGCTGCGGCGTTCCACGCACCTTGCCTTCGGGGCCGGAGCTGTCGAAGACGCGGTTGATGATGTTGCCGAGGGTGCGCGGGCGGTTCGATTTCGAACGCGAGCGTGACTTGGAAGATCTCATCTTGTCCTTTGATCCAGATGATCTGGCTTTGGCCCCACGCTGCATGCTTCTTCAAGCGGTTGCCCAATGGCGGGCGTGGCGGGCTTTTGGTGTAAACATCAGGCAGACGATCACCGTCCGCACCCATGTGGGATTGAATAAACACGGACCGACGATGCTGACAAGAAGAATCTGGCGGCTTAAGCAGGGAATGATCGAAATTGAGATGCAATTACCGCAGGTTTGTTGTGGTTCTGGTCTCTAGGTGTGCCGGGCCGCCACGATGCGGTCTCGGCCGTCCATGTCTTTTTGGATGGTGCTGTGCTGGAAACCGGCGGCCGCGAACAAGGCGCAGACAGCGGCACCCTGGGTTGGACCGATCTCGACCAGTATGCGGCCATGTGGGTTCAGATGTGCTGCGGCCCCGGCGGCGATGGCGCGGTAGGCGTCAAGTCCGTCGCCGCCGGGTGTCAGGGCGATGTGGGGTTCCCAATCATGGACCTCGGGTGCGAGGTGAGGCATTTCATCGGCAGCGATGTAGGGCGGGTTAGAGGTGATCAGGTCGTATTGATCGGTGAGGGAGGCAAACCAGTCGGAGGCAACAAGCGTTGTGCGAGAGGCAAGGCCAAGGGCCTGCGTATTGGCCTGCGCCACGGCCAAGGCAGCGGCAGAAATATCAGTGCCAGTGCCTTGAGCTTTGGGCCATTCCGCGAGCAGGCTCAACAGAATTGCCCCGGTGCCGGTGCCAAGATCTAGGATCGATCTGGCGGGAGATTTCAGTGCTTCGATGATAAGGGTTTCGGTTTCGGGGCGTGGGTCCAGCGTGTCGCGGGTCACTATGAAGCTGTGCCCCCAGAACAGGCGTGTGCCGATTATCTGGGCGATCGGCTCGCGCCTCTGGCGGCGCTCCAGAAGCGAGAGGTAGCGCAACATCAGCGGTTCGGTGAAATCGACTACCTCAAGCCTGTGAAGCTGGTCGCGTTGCAGGCCTGCCGCGAAAGCAAGAAGAATGCGCGCGTCGGTCTTGCCGCCCTCAATTTCCCAGAGCCTGTCGAACCCCACGGCCAAAGCTATCGCAAGTGCCTGATGGCTGGTCTGTGCATCAAGAATGCCGTTCAACCTTCCATCTCCGCCAGTTTGGTGGCTTGGTCGTGGGCGGTCAGCGCGTCGATGATCTGGCCGATGTCGCCAGCCATGATTTGCGCCAGGGAATACAGCGTCAGGTTGATGCGGTGGTCTGTCATCCGGCCCTGTGGGAAATTATAGGTGCGGATGCGTTCGGAACGATCACCGGAGCCAACCTGCGATTTGCGATCGGCTGCGCGGGCGTCATCGACCCTTGCCCGTTCCAGATCGTAAAGCCGCGCGCGCAGCACCTGCATCGCAATCTCCTTGTTGCGATGTTGCGATTTCTGCGCCGAGGTCACGATCATGCCGGTCGGCAGATGGGTGATGCGCACTGCGGAGTCTGTGGTGTTGACGTGCTGACCACCTGCTCCGCTTGCGCGCATGGTATCGATGCGCAGGTCAGAGGCGGGAATGACAAGATCAACCTCCTCGGCCTCTGGCAGGACGGCCACAGTGGCGGCAGAGGTGTGGACGCGGCCCTGCGCTTCCGTTTCCGGCACGCGTTGCACGCGGTGCACACCGGATTCGTATTTCAACTGGGCAAACGCCCCTGCCCCGTGCACATGCACCGAGACGTCTTTTATGCCGCCGAGATCGTTGTCCTGTTGTTCGAGGATTTCAAACGTCCAACCTTTGCTTTCGGCAAAGCGTTGGTACATGCGCAGCAGATCGGCGGCGAACAGGCTTGCCTCGTCTCCGCCCGTGCCGGGCCTGATCTCCAGAATGGCGGGGCGGGCGTCGGCGGCGTCTTTCGGCAGCAAGGCCAGGCGCAACGCCTGCTCCATTTCCGGGATGCGGGCTTTTAGGGCAGGGATTTCATCTTCGGCCAGGCTGCGCATTTCAGGGTCGGACAGCATCGCCTCCGCTTGCGCCAGATCATCCAGCGCGCGGCGGTAGGCGGCGATTTCCTGAGTGATCAGCTTGAGATCGGAATACTCCCGGCTGAGGGTGGCGATTTCGGCGGGCGGTGCACCGGCCGACAGCTTGGCTTCGAGAAACTCGAATCGCAGGGTGATCTGGGCGAGTTTATCCAACGGAACCATGGCCGTGGGTTTGGCGATTTGTCAGGGTGTGGTCAAGGGGGGCGCGCAAGCGGCACTTGAAGGCGCTCCCGACAGGGGGGAATAACCGGGTCTTCGGCGGTGACAAATGTCGGGCGCTGCCGGAAACAGCAGCAATGGCCCCGAAACGATCATTTCCCACACTGCGGCGACTGACAGATTTCCGATGACGGCATTTTCGCCGACAGGCGGCTAAACCTTTGCGCTGCGGGCCGTGCGGACCAATGCGAGGAGAGCGACCAAGCCGAAAGCGGCATAAATCGCCAAAATTACTCGCATGTCGGCATAGGGTATGGCTGCCCGATCGGTCGATTGTGCGGCAACCAGACTAAGCGTGCCGGCGAACAGAAGCCGCCCTGCGAGACTTTGCACCGACAGATAGGTAGCACGGATGCCGTCCGGCAACAGCGGCTGGATACGCGCAAGGATGAAGGGCTGTGACAGTGAGTCCGGCACCATCCGGAACAGCAAAAGTGCGATGACAAACAGACTGTTCGAGATCGCCAGTGCGGCCGTCAAGGCGACCTGCATCCCGAAGGCCAGAAGCAGGATCCCGGGCAGGCCCATCGTTCTGCGCAAGGGCAGCGCCACCAGCGACACGGCGACCGAAATCACCATCATCGAGAACGTCACCCCGCCCGAGACAAGGGGCGTTTGGGCGGCATAACCTGCAGCCGTCAACGCTTCGCGAATGTATGGCTGGCCGAACACAAAGGGGATGTGGCTGAACACATACATCACCAGCGTCAGACACAGCAGCCATAACAGCGTTGGTTGGGTGAGGCTGCTGCCTATGGTGCGAAGGTTCTCGCGGTGGTTGGCAGATTTTGTGTGCGGCGGCTCGCGAAAAAGGGCGGTGATGGCGAGTAGTGCAACCGCCGAGATCGCGGTTGCCACGTAAGGCAGTGCCTCGTCGTACTGCGCCAGCACCCCGCCGGTCAGCGCCGACACGGCGAGGGCGGTGAAGCTGAAACGCCAGGCTTTCAATGCGGCGGCCTCGACCTCAGCCACCCGGTGTTCGGCTTTCAGGCTTTCGAACAGCATTGAACTGTCGGTACCCGAGGCAAAGGCACCCGCGGCGCCCAGCATGAGATTGGCCAGCGCGAATTGGACAAACCCCTCACCCACGACCAGCAGAACGGCCGCACCAACGCCGCACAGAGCAGCCGCAAGCAAGGTCACCCGACGGCCCAACCGATCCGACATGTAGCCAGAGGGAACCTCCAATACCGTGGTGCAGATGTCGGCAATCACATAGAGCAGAATTGCTTCCGCGGCAGAGAGACGGCTTTCGAAATAGAGAAACCAAGTGGCCTGAAAGAATACCAGCTGCTGGACGAATTTGAACCAGGGGTAGAGGGAAATATTGCGATGCATTTGCAACTGCTATCGCGCAAGCGCAGTCTTGGCGAGGGCTGACAGGGTCCAGAGTGCCAAACGCAGGCCCGCAGGCGCATCCCCCTGAAGTGCTGCCATTTGTTTGATTTCATCCGAAGTCCTCGCCGTCCCGCATAGCCGCGAATGCCACCACGTAAGTCGGATGCGCGCGCTGCTACCCGATCAAAAGTCCTTCAGCCAATTCCTCAGCCTTGCCGCGTTGACGTTGAAATCCGTGCGGCCAAAGCGTTGGCGGGCGTGGATATCAAGGCGGGTGCCAGCAGGGGTTGGGGTGGCCTCGACGGTGGTGTAGTCGGGGTAGCCGATCAGTGTGGACCGGGTGATCCAGGTGATGCGGCCAGATTGCGGGGTTCCGGCAAGGCGGGTGGTGCGAGGGCTGGCCAACGCAATCCGGTCAAGCCGGGCGAGCAGCGCATCGGGGCCTTCCGCGAACAGGCAGGCAGCGCGGGCTCCACCGCGGACATTCTTGATGCCGGCTGCGCAGTCACCCTGCCCCGGTGCTTCGGCTGTCACCACCGAAATATGCCAGACTGCCGGATCAGAAGGGACAAGCCTGATATAGGCGAGCAGGCCGAAGGCGGCGAAGCCTGCAACGGCGACGATTAGGTTCATGTAACGGGCAACATTCTTCAACTTTGATGCTTCACGCCCGCTGACGTGTCCAATGATAAAGGCAGATCAGTTCATGGGCCACATGCGCGCCTGCGATGGCCGTGGCCCCGGTGGTGTCATAGGGCGGCGACACCTCGACCACATCGCCGCCAACCATGTTGATACCTGCCAGATCGCGCAGCATGGCGGCGGCCTGCCACGAATGGAGGCCCCCCCAAACCGGGGTGCCGGTGCCGGGGGCGACAGAGGGATCAAGCGCGTCGATGTCGAAGGTCACGTAGGTAGACCCGCTGCCGACAATTTCTTTGGCCTGTGCCACCGCAGCGGCGGTGCCTTTTTCATGCACATCACGCGCATCGATAAAGTGAACACCAAGGTAATCATCCGTGGTGGTGCGGATGCCGATTTGCACAGATCGTTTCGGATCAATCAGGCCCGTCTTGACCGCCTTGTAAAAAAAAGTGCCATGGTCGATCCGGGTTAGGTCATCATCCGGCCACAGGTCGGAATGGGCGTCGAAATGGATCACGCCAAGCGGGCCGAACTTTTCTGCATAGGCCTTGAGGATCGGGTAGGTGATGTAATGATCGCCGCCAAGCGTGATCGTGCCGGGTCCGGCGGTCAGGATGGTGCGGATGTGCCGGGTCAGGGCGTCAGGAAAATCTGCGATTTTCGCATAATCGAAAGCAAGATCGCCATAGTCCACGATGGCCATGTCTTCCAGTGGGTTGGTGGGCCAGCCATAGGGCGGATCATAGGGTTGCAGGGTAGATGCCTCGCGGATTGCCCTTGGGCCGAAGCGGGTGCCGGTGCGGTGGGTGACGGCCTGATCGAACGGCACGCCGGTGATCGCCAGATCAACACCGGTCAGGTCTTTGGTGTAGGTGCGGCGCAGAAACGACGTCGCACCACCAAAGGCGTTCTCGAATGCATAGCCGCGCAGGCCCTTGCGGGTGAATGCGGTATCAACGACGGATTTGGCGTCTTCCAGTCCCATGATCGGCTCCGGGGTTGCAGATTGCGTCTTTCTGGTGCCGGAGACGCGTGTTTATCCGTGTGGGGGAAGAAAGCGCCCCGCTTGGGGAATGTCAAGTTTGCTTGGTGACCGGGTCAGACCCGGCAAACTGGTAGCGGTCGCGGATCGCGACCCGGGCCATGGTGGCAGGTGCGGCAAGACCATAACGAGCTGGTTGGTCTGGGGGTGCACAGCCTTTGATGAGACAGGCGTGCAGGGGCTTGATGCAAGGGTCTGTTCGGCGGCAGGATGCCGTCACGACCAGCCGTTTGAAGGATCTTGGGATGAACGTCTTGCGCGCCTCGATGCTGTACTTTGCGGTTGTCTTTGCGGTGGCGTTCGGCATGGGGGTCATGCGCGTCCTGGTGGTGGTACCGCACATCGGGGCGCTGGCGGCGGTTGCTTTGGAAGTGCCGGTTCTGCTGGTGCTGTCCTGGGTCGTTGCGGGGTGGATACTGCGCCACTGGCCAATGGCATTGGTGCAGACAATTGCCATGGGGGCGCTGGCCTTTGCAACGTTGATGCTGGCGGAGCTATCACTGTCGACGCTGCTGTTCGGGCAGACCGCAGAGGTCTTCCTGATGGCAATGACAACGCTGCCCGGTGCGCTGGGTCTGGCCGGGCAGATCAGTTTCGCCGTGATCCCCGCCCTGCGCCGCTAGAGGCTGTCGGACGATCACAGTATTGTCAGACAGGCTCCAGCCTTTGATTTTACGCCTGTCTTTCGACAAATCCGGTATCCACTATTGTCGGACAAGCTCTAAGCCAAGGGTTGCGCCGTCTCGACCAGTCGGGCGAAGAAACTGGCCCCTACGGCTGCGGCGTCATCGTTGAAATCAAAGGCGGGGTGGTGCAGCCCTGCCCCCGGACCTGTGCCAAGGAACAGATAGGCACCGGGGCGCGATTGCAGCATGTAGGAAAAATCCTCGGATCCCATTTCCTTGGCCGCACGGGCATTGACAGCGGCGTCACCGGAAATGTCGCGCGCGACCTTTGCGGCGAATTCGGCCTGATCGGGATGGTTTATGGTCGCGGGGTAGCCCCACTCGTAATCAAGCGCGGCCGTCACGCCGTAAGACGCGGCCTGACCTGCCACGATCTCTTCGAACCGCTGCTTCAGCATCGCGCGGACACCCGGATCAAAGCTGCGGATGGTGGCACAGAACCATGCCGTCTCGGGGATGATGTTGCTGGCGCTGCCGGCATGGATCTGGGTCACGGAAATGACCACCTCATCCAACGCATAGACATTGCGCGTGATGATGGTCTGAATGGCAGTGACCATGCCGATGACCGCAACGACGGGATCGACGCAATCATGCGGCGTGGCACCATGGCCGCCCTTGCCGGTAACGGTCACTGTTGCGGTGTCAACTGCGGCCATCAGCGCGCCTGGATTGGTCTGGAAATGGCCAAACGCGATATTGGGCGCATTGTGGATGCCGTAAACCTGCGCGATATCAAAGCGGTCCATAATGCCTTCCTGCACCATCACCTCGCCACCGCCACCATCTTCTTCGGCGGGCTGAAATATCAGGGCGACCCGGCCCTTGAAGCGGCGCGTCTCGGTCAGATAGCGCGCAGCCCCCAGCAACATCGTCACATGGCCATCATGCCCGCAGGCATGCATCTTGCTCGGCGCGGTCGAGGCATAGGCGGCACCCGTGGCCTCGGGGATCGGCAGCGCGTCCATATCGGCGCGCAAACCGATGGTCGGCCCATCGCCAGTACCATTGATGATGGCGACCAGACCGGACACCGCTATGCCGGGGTGAATTTCATCAACGCCAAATTCCTGCAGGCGGGCGGTGATGAACGCCGCGGTCTGGTGGCAGTCGAACTTCAGTTCGGGATGCGCATGCAGGTGTCTGCGCCATGCCTTCATATCATCGGCGTAATCGGCAATCCGGTTCACAACGGGCATAGTAGACTCCTGCATGCATGACGGATTAGACGCATGACACAACTTTAGGCCGGGAACCACCGCAATGCCACATCTGCCGGACACTGACGCCATCATCCATAACCCGGACGGCGGGATGCCCCGACTTCTGGCGATCATGGCGCGGCTGCGCGACCCGGTCACCGGATGCCCCTGGGATATCGCGCAGGATTTCGCCTCGATCGCCCCCTACACCATCGAAGAGGCGCATGAGGTGGCGGATGCAATAGCCCGCAAGGCCTGGGACGAGTTAGAAGGCGAGTTGGGCGATCTGCTATTGCAGACGGTTTATCACGCCCAGATCGCCGCCGAGACCGGGCTGTTCGACTTTGCATCCGTTGTCCGTGCGATTTCGGAAAAGATGGTGGCCCGCCATCCGCATGTCTTTGGCGACGCGTCCCGCGATAAATCGGCGGAACAGCAAACGGCGGACTGGGAGGCGATAAAGGCTGCCGAACGCGCTGGCCGTGCCGAGCCCCGCGTGCTGGACGGCGTGGCAATCGGGCTGCCCGCGCTGACACGGGCGCTAAAGCTGCAAAAGCGCGCAGCGCGGGTCGGCTTTGACTGGCCCGGCACGGATCAGGTGCTGGAAAAGATCGTCGAAGAAGCGGCAGAACTGGTTGAAGCGCGCGACGTCATGACGCCCGTCCAGATGGCCGAGGAGTTTGGCGATCTGATGTTCGTGATGGTCAACCTTGGCCGGCATCTGGGGCTGGACGCCGAGGCCGCCCTGCGCGGTGCGAATGCCAAGTTCACCCGACGTTTCAGGCGGATCGAGGATTGGCTGGCAGAACGGGGTTCGGCCCCGGCGGACAGCGATCTGACCGAAATGGATACGCTTTGGGACCGCGCAAAGGCAGAAGAAAAAGCCGCCCCGAAAGACTGACCCGAATCGGCCCTGTCAGAGCAATACCCGAGTGTTTTAATAAACTATTGACGGGTGCGCCCCGCTTCTGCTTATAGTGGTGAATATCCCGACTAAAGAGGTCAACAAAATGAAAACCCGGTATTCACTTCTGGCGCTGCTGTTTGGCTGCACCGCACTGCCCGCGTTGGCGCAGCAGGTCAACGTCTATTCCCACCGCCAACCCGAACTGATCCAGCCGCTGCTGGATGCGTTCACCGCCGAAACCGGCATCGCTGTGAATGTGGCGTTTGTGGACAAGGGCATGGTGGAACGACTGGTGGCCGAGGGGGACCGCAGTCCGGCCGATCTGGTCCTGACGGTGGATATCGCGCGGCTGATGCAGGTGGTGGATGCGGGCGTGACCCAGCCTGTGCAATCCGACGTGCTGGAGGCGGCAATTCCGGCCCAGTTTCGCGATGCGGGCGACCAATGGTTCGGGCTGACCTCGCGGGCGCGGGTGGTTTACGCCTCAAAAGACCGGGTGGCACCGGGCGAGGTGACCACCTACGAAGACCTCGCGTCAGACAATTGGAAGGGCCGCATCTGCGCACGCTCTGGCACCCATGACTACAATATCGCTTTGCTGGGGGCAGTGATCGCGCATGACGGGCTTGATGCTGCAAAAGCCTGGGCCGAAGGTTTGAAAGCCAACCTCGCGCGCAAGCCGGATGGCGGTGATAGGGATCAGATCAAGGCCATTGCCGCTGGGGAATGTGACATCGCCATCGGCAACACCTATTACCTTGGCGAAATGCTGGCTGATCCGGACCAGAGGCCGGCAGCAGAGGCGGTGAACGTGGTGTTTCCAACCTTTGTAACGGGCGGCTCGCATATGAACATATCGGGCATGGCGATGACGATGGCCGCGCCAAACAAGGCCGACGCGCTGCAACTGATGGAGTTTCTGGTGTCGGATGCGGCACAGAAAATCTACGCCGAGACGAACTATGAATTTCCCATAAAGCCAGGCGTCCCGGCATCTGCGCTGGTATCAAGCTGGGGGACCTTCACCCCTGACACACTGCCGCTGGCCGAGGTGGCCGCACAACGGCCCGCCGCGCTGAAAGTGATGGAAGAGGTCAACTTTGATGGATAGGGCATAGATCAACGCCCGATAACCAGAAGGCAGCCCCGCGGCTGCCTTTTTTCTCGGTGCACGTGGCATGGGCCATGGACAAGGCCGCTGCCATCGGATTTTCTGCCCCCGACACCGGGGAGATCCGCCATGCCGACACCACGCAAGATCATTATCGACACCGATCCCGGCCAGGATGATGCGGTGGCAATCTTGCTGGCGCTGAGCAGCCCCGAGGATATCGAGGTGCTGGGTATCACGGCGGTTGCGGGCAACGTGCCGCTGCACCTGACCGAGAAAAACGCACGCATTATCTGTGAGTTGGCGGGCAAACCTGAGGTAAAGGTTTATGCCGGATGCGACGCCCCCCTAAAGCGCAAGCTGGTCACCGCCGAACATGTCCATGGCAAGACCGGCCTTGACGGACCGGTGCTGGCCGAACCCCTGATGCCGCTGCAACCCCGGCATGCGGTGGATTTCATCATCGAAACGCTGCGGCGTGAGGCGGCGGGTTCGGTGACGCTGTGCCCGCTTGGTCCGCTGACCAATATTGCGGCAGCTTTCCTCAAGGCCCCCGACATTGTTGGCCGCGTCGGCCAGATCATCCTGATGGGGGGTGCCTATTTCGAGGTGGGCAATATCACCCCGACCGCCGAATTCAACATCTATGTCGATCCGGAAGCCGCTGATATCGTGTTCAAATCCGGCGTATCACTGGTGGTGATGCCGCTTGATGTCACGCACAAGGCGCTCACGAACCGGGCGCGCGTCGAGGCGTTTCGTGCACTGCAAACCGAACCCGGACGCATGGTCGCCGAATGGACGGACTTCTTCGAACGCTTCGATATGCAGAAGTATGGCAGTGAAGGCGCGCCCCTGCATGACCCCTGCGTGATCGCGTACCTTATTGAGCCGGGATTGTTCACCGGACGCCATATCAACGTCGAGATTGAGACGACAAGCGACCTTACACTTGGCATGACGGTGGCCGATTGGTGGGGTGTCACGAACCGGCCCGCGAATGCCTTGTTTATCGGCGATGTTGACGCCGACGGTTTCTATGCGCTCTTGACGCAGCGCATCGGCCGGCTTTAACGCGCAGGTCGGAACGTCTGACTGCGGTCTCGAAAAGACCGCGACAGAACGATAGACAGATGTGCGCAGTTGGGTTTTGATCAGACACAGACTGCCTTGGCGCAACGCAACCGCACCCCGCCCGCGAAGGAGACACCAATGTCAGACCCCGCTGCCGGATGTCCGATGAATGCCGCCTCCCCTGATCCGGCTACAGATGGCGCCGAAATGTCGTTTGACGGGCGGATGTCCTACAGCGACTATCTGCACACCGATGCCATCCTGACCGCGCAGCACCCGCTCAGCGATGCGCATGACGAAATGCTGTTCATCATCCAGCACCAGACCTCGGAACTGTGGATGCGCCTCGCATTGCACGAGCTTGATGCCGCCCGCCGCGCCATCGCCGCCGACCGGGCACGCGAGGCGTTCAAGATGCTGGCCCGCATTGCCCGCATATTCGAACAGTTGAACAACGCATGGGACGTTCTGCGCACCATGACGCCGGCCGATTACACCACCTTCCGCGACAGCCTTGGCCAATCGTCAGGTTTTCAGTCCTGGCAGTACCGGCTGATCGAATTCGTGGTCGGCAACCGCAACGCGGCCATGTTGCGCCCGCATGCGCACCGCCCCGACCTGATGGCAAAGCTGAACGCCGAACTGGCCCGCCCCTCGCTTTATGACGAGGCGTTGCACTATCTTGCCCGGCACGGCCACCCGGTGCCGGCAGACGTGTTGGCCCGCGATCTGGCCCAGCCGTGGCGCGCGCATGACGGCGTTCGGGCCGCTTGGACCCGCGTTTACCGCGATCCGCAGGCCTATTGGGAAGCCTATGAACTGGCCGAGAAACTGGTCGATTTCGAGGATTACTTTCGCCGGTGGCGTTTCAATCACGTTACCACCGTTGAACGTGTCATCGGCTTCAAGCGCGGCACCGGCGGCACGTCGGGGGTCAGTTACCTGCACCGGATGCTGGAAATAGAGCTGTTTCCCGAACTTTGGCACCTCAGAACCACATTATGAGGCTTTGACCTCTGTTCTTTGCTCCACTAGTTTGCGCAAAAGCAGGAGATTCTGCGGCCAAAGAGCCGTTTTTCAGGGGTTAGGGGCCGATTAGATGATCTGGGGTGCGTTGAAAGCTGTGTTGGCGGCGGCCTTTTGTTTAGGGCTTTCGGCTTGTGTTCCGGGCACGACCCCCGGCGGGCCGGTCTCGGCCACCCCGCCCATCGGCAAGACCGACGATACGGCCTATGTCGCGCGCAAGGATGGCGCGTTCACCATTCCCGCCGTCACTGTCGAAAAAGTACCCGCCCAGTTTCGACGTCAGTCTGTGACCTTTCAGACAGCCGAGGCGCCGGGCACCATCATCATCAACCCAAGTGCGCGCTACCTGCATCTGGTCACCGGCAAGAACAAAGCCATCCGTTACGGCATCGCCGTCGGGCGGGCAGGTTTCGAATGGTCGGGCGTGGCAATTGTGGACGAACGCAAGCAATGGCCGACGTGGACGCCGCCTGCCGAAATGATCGCGCGCCAGCCCGATCTTGCGAAATGGGAAAAGGGCCAACCCGGCGGGCCGACCAACCCGCTTGGCGCGCGCGCGTTGTACCTGACCACCAACGGCGTCGATTATGGCTACCGCATCCACGGCACGCCGGAATGGCAATCCATCGGGTCGAACGCGTCTTCGGGCTGCATCCGGATGATCAACCAGGATGTGATCGATCTGTTCGCGCGGGTGCCGACCGGTGCGAAGGTGATTGTGCTGAACGCCGACGGCTCGACGCCAACCGGCTTGAAGCTGCCGCCGCCAGCGCCCAAGGTGACCAAGTCAAAAGCCGTGGTCGCGGTACCAGAGCCGGTGATGCCTGCCTTGCCGGTGCCACCGCCGCTGGATGCAGAACTGATTGCACCCGCCGCCGCTATCGCACCGGCTGCATTCACCCCGGCCTGCGCGGGGCCACTGGTTGATGGGGTCTGCCCGACGCCCGCGGTCGAACCGTAAGGGCTGACCCGGTCAGGCCAGCCAGCGTTCGTAATCGCTGACCAGAAGATGGTTGGGGGCAACGTCTTCCTCGATCTCGGCGAAGCGGCCGATCGGTTCGCGAAAGACGTTGTCGGTGACATCGTCGTTCACGGTGGACACCTCGCCGATCAGCACGTCGCCACCCTCGCCCCAAAACGCATGCCAATCGCCGGGCATCAGCGTCACCGACGCCCCCGGTGCCAGTTGCAGCTTGTCGCCGGGGCCATAATCGCGCGCGATGCCGTCGCAGATCACCCGCCCGCCTTTGTCCGCCGCAAAGCCGCCCGCATCATCCGATCCGTAAAGTTCAACCACCAAGGTGGCACCGCCCCGGTTGATGATGTCTTCCGCCTTAATCACATGGGTATGCATCGGCGACAGTTGATCATGGCGCGAGATCAGCAGCTTTTCCGCATAACACATGCCGCCACCGCGTTGCAGGTCGGCCAGTTGCCCGTTGCGCAGGGTGAACAGCAACAGGCCCAGATCATCAAAGTTGCCCTGACCATAGTCGGTGATGTCCCAGCCCATCCGGCTGCTGACGATCCGGCCCGCATCGGTGCGCGCCTTGAACTGACCCGGCGACCAATAGGCAAACGGCGGCAGCACAAAGCCGTAGCTGCGGATCATGTCATCCGCCGCCGCCATGATTTCATTGATCCGTGATCGTTTCATTGTGCTTTATCCTTGCCTGTTCCGACCGCCAATTGACGGTAACCGCGCCCGAATGTCATCCTGAAAAAACGGAAACCGCGCGGTTTCCGCTTCCGATTTCCGCGCGGAAATCGATTATGACAAGCGGCAAATTGGCTCGTTATTGCAAAAAACAACGAACTGGCCAGCATTTTCTACAACCGGGTAACCCCGACGCCGCATCTCGGCCAAAAACACATCGCGGCCGATATACCTTTCCACATCCCTGACATTGCGGCGGATCACTTCACCATCACGTGCAGCTTTGGAGCCGAAAATTTCGGAAAAAAACTGCTGCGGGCTGAACGGCGGCAAAGCTGACATTCTGCTGTACTGCCATATCTCGGTAAATAGATAGCTAATGCACTTTCGTCAGAGCCCAATCCATCGCAGCGGCCCCAAATGCGGTAAAGAGCGGGCGCGAGACCGGATCATCGGCAGCATTCCATTCCGGATGCCACTGCACTGCGAGGGTAAAACCGGGAGCACCGTCAATGTATATGGCCTCAGGCGTGCCATCGGGGGCAACCCCGTCAATGACAATGCGCGGGCCGGGGCGCGCTATGCCCTGCCCATGCAATGTGTTGGTCATCACTTGCGACGCCCCCATCAGGTGATGAAACGGCCCGCCTTCGGTGAACTGAACGGCATGGCGCAGGGCAAAAATCTCTTCGATCGTGCCATCGGGGGGCATGCGGTGGTTCATCCGCCCCGGCAGATCACGGATCTCTGGATACAGCGTGCCCCCCATCGCCACATTCACCTCTTGAAAGCCGCGGCAGATTCCGAGGAACGGCTGCCCGCGTTCCACGCAAGCCCGCACCAACGGCAGCGTGATCGCATCGCGGTTGCGGTCGAACGCGCCATGGCCGGGCGTTTCATCCTCGCCATATTCCGACGGGTGCACGTTCGGTCGCCCGCCGGTCAACAGGAATCCGTCACACAAATCCAGCAATTCGGCCACCGAAACCAGGCTGGGATCAGACGGAATGATCAACGGCAAACACCCCGCAACCGCTGCCAGCGCTTCGGAGTTCATCGTACCGCTGGCATGTACCAGATAATTCTGGTTCATCAGGCTCGTGTTGCCGATGATGCCGACAACGGGCCGGCGCAACGTACTGGAGGTCATGTTCAAAGGGCAAGCTTTCACGAACTGAATCCGAGCATATACACAAAATCAGCACTCGTGAAGTCCACAACATGATTGCGACCAGTGCACCGCCACGCAATGCAGATCGAGTTCATGCAAACCGTTGTCACCCCAAACATCCACGCACCATGTTGTGAATTGCGAGTGACGGCAAAGTGTTACTCTTCGATGTGCTCGTCTGAAAAGGAAACGGCATCGTTTACATGCATCTGCGCCAAACCGCCACCGTCATGCT
>JANOGW010000096.1:0-94728 GCA_031406155.1 Pseudorhodobacter sp. | reverse complement strand
GCCCGACAATCTGTCGCCAAAAGACGCATTGGCGCTGATCTACGAACTCAAGTCGCTACTGAAACCTCAATAGAGGGTTTCCGTGTACAACCGAACCACATCGTCTTCAGTCTTGTAAGGCACATCCATACCGCCCGTATGCGCGTGGATAAAGTCGCCCAAGCCAGCCACCGGCCGCTTTGCGGGCCAATATTCAGGTTTACAAAGACTTGAACGCATCAATGCTTTGCCGCAATGCATGAACACTTCCTGCACCTTTATGGACGTCACGGTCTTGGGTGCACGTCCATTTACCAAGAATTGCCCGCACAATGACGTATCTTCGCTAATCGTTGCCACACCATTCACCCGCAAAGTCTCGCCAACAGCAGGTATAAAGAACAACAGTGCCACCTGCGGATTAGCAACTATATTCAGCAACCCATCGATCCGATTGTTTCCCGGCCGATCCGGTATCGCCAACGTGGAATCGTCCAAAACGTGCACAAAACCAGCCAAATCGCCTTTGGGCGAAACGTCCAACCCGTTGCCGCTGCTGGTTGCCAACACCACAAACGGCGCATTGGCGATGAACGCCCGGCTGTGGTCATCCAGCCGATCAATCACCTTTGCCGCAGCGCGTTCACCCACGTTGCCGTAAAGTTGGCGCAGCCGCTCGGCGTTCATTGGTCACCGACCTCGGCCACCGGCTCGACTTTCACTGGGTTGGAAGAAACCCCAACTTGCGCCGGACGTAGCAACCGTTCGCCAATCATGAACCCCGACGCCATCACCTGAATGACAGTGCCTTTGGTCGTGCCCGCAACCGGCGCTTCAAACATCGCTTGGTGCAATTTTGGATCAAAAATTTCGCCCAGGTTGGGGTGCAAAATCACAATCTTATGCTTGGCAAAAGTCGATACCAATTCGCGCTGCGTCAATTCCAAACCTTCGATCAACGGCTTCGCGGTCTCGCGCAATTCATCGGTGATCGCGTCCAGCGCCCGACCCATATTGTCATACACCGACAGCAAATCCCGCGCCAAACGGGTGCTGCCATAAACCTCGGCATCGCGCCGATCCCGCTCGCCGCGTTTACGGCTGTTCTCGGCGTCGGCCAAAGATCGCAACAAACGGTCCTTCAGCTCATTATTCTCTTGCCGCAACGAATCAATATCCTGCTCGTCGCCCAGCAAGGCCGCCAGATCTTCCTCGCTGATGTCTTCCAGCTCCAGATCGCTTTCCATTTCGCCGTTCAAAATCTTATCACCCATCATAGCCTCATTTCACTGTCCGGCTGGAAACAAGGCGTCCAACCAGTTGGGCCGTAAAGTCAACAATCGGCACCACCCGGCCATAATTCAGACGGGTCGGCCCAATCACGCCAACGGCACCGATAATTTTACGGTCGGCATTCATATAGGGAGAGACCACCAAAGAGGAACCCGAAAGTGAGAAAAGTTTGTTCTCTGATCCAATAAAGATACGAACGCCTTCACCGGTTTCCGTCAGCTCAAGAAATTTCTCGATATCCCGCTTGCGTTCCAGATCGTCAAACAACGTGCGGATGCGGTCGATGTGCGCTGCATCTGCGGTATCGCCAAGCAGGTTGGACTGGCCGCGCACCAACAGCCGCTCGGTTCCTTCACCAGGGTTTTCCCACAAAGCAAGGCCGCTTTCGACCAGCTGGCGGGCGAGTTCATCAATCTCTTGACGCCTGCGAGCGATGTCCTGACCAAAGGTCCGGCGCAGATCAGACAGGGTCTTACCTGATGCAAGCGAGTTGAGAAAATTTCCCGCCTCGCGCATGGATGACGGCGTCTGCCCGGGGGGAGGCGAGAACACCCTGTTTTCAACATGGCCGTCGCCGAACACCAGCACCACCAGAACACGCTCTGGCGACAGGCTGACAAATTCGATATGTCGGATAGGCGCTTCGTGTTTTGGCGTCAGCACCACGCTTGCCCCCCGCGTAATGCCGGAAAGCGCCGATCCAATATGGTCCAGAATTGCTGGCACATCATCGTTGCTGCCACCAAGGTTCGCATCAATCCGGCCACGGTCTTCCTCTGAGACAGAGCCAACCTCCAGCAACCCATCGACGAACATACGCAAACCCTGCTGGGTAGGAATACGCCCGGCAGAGATATGCGGGCTGTCAAGCAGCCCCAAAATCTCCAGATCCTGCATGACGTTGCGGATGGTGGCGGCACTCAGGCGTTCGGACATCGACCGGGTCAGAGTGCGCGAGCCGACGGGTTCACCTGACGCAAGATAGCCCTCGACGACGCGGCGAAAAACCTCGCGCGAGCGTTCGTTCATTTCGGTCAAAAGGCTTGGCCCGTCTGTCATTCTTGCTTTCCCGGCGGCCTTGCACTTTAGAGATCACGGGCGGCATTCGTCAATCAGGGTTGCATACCTGGCCTTGCATTGCGTATCTGGCGCAAATTCACCCAAAGGATAAGCCCAATGCGCCCATCTGGCAGAAATCTTGACGAAATGCGCCCGATTTCCATCGAAACGGGCGTGATGAAGCACGCCGAGGGGTCTTGCCTGATCAAGGTTGGCGAAACCCATGTGCTGTGTTCTGCCACCATCGAGGACAAGGCGCCACCGTTTCTGAAAAACACCGGGCTGGGTTGGGTCACGGCGGAATACGGCATGCTGCCGCGCGCCACCAACAGCCGCAACCGGCGCGAGGCGGCTGCAGGCAAGCAAACCGGACGCACGCAGGAAATTCAGCGCCTGATCGGGCGAGCCCTGCGCGCCGGCGTTGACCGATCCGCGCTGGGCGAGCGGCAGATCGTGATTGACTGCGATGTGTTGCAGGCGGACGGCGGCACGCGCTGCGCATCAATCACCGGTGGTTGGGTTGCGCTGCGGCTGGCGATGAACAAGCTGCTGAAAACCGGGGCGATCGTATCTGACCCGATCATTGACCATGTCGCGGCCATATCGTGCGGGATTTATGCGGGTCAGCCCTTGCTGGATCTGGATTACGCCGAGGATTCTGAGGCGGGCACCGATGGCAATTTCATCTTCACTGGACGCGGCCGCCTGATCGAAGTTCAGATGTCGGCAGAAGGTGCCACGTTTTCCCGCGCTGAAATGGGGCAACTGCTGGATCTGGCGGAGGCTGGCGGTGCCGCCCTCGTGGCAGCACAGAAAGCGGCGTTGGGGTGATGCGGCGATTTTCGGGGGACCGGTTGCTGGTGGCGAGCCATAATACCGGCAAGTTGGAGGAGATTGCCCGTTTACTGGAACCCTACGGCGTGGCGACCGTTTCCGCCGCCGCCATGGGGCTGCTCGAGCCTGCCGAAACCGAAAATACTTTTGTCGGTAATGCGCGCATAAAAGCACATGCCGCGGCGCGCGCCACCGGCCTGCCCGCGCTTTCCGACGATTCCGGGATCGAGGTTGAAGCGTTGGGCAATGCGCCGGGCGTTTACACCGCCGATTGGGCGGAAACCGGCACGGGGCGCGATTTCGTAATGGCCATGACGCGGACCTGGGCCATGTTGGAGGCCGCCAAGGCCCCGTTCCCCCGCAGGGCACGGTTTTGTAGCACCCTTGTGCTGGCCTGGCCGGATGGGCATGAAGAGGTCTTTGCAGGCAAGGTTGACGGGCAAGTGGTCTGGCCGATGCGCGGCTCACTTGGCTATGGTTACGACCCGATCTTTCAACCCGACGGATTTGATATTACCTTTGGCGAAATGGATCGCTGGCGGAAGAATGAGATGAGCCACCGCGCGGACGCTTTCCAAAAGCTGGTGAAGGGGTGCTTTGCATGAAACGGATATCAACCGGATCACCGTTCGAGGCAACGATGGGCTATTCCCGCGCCATTGTTAAAGGCGGGTGGTGCTTTGTGTCCGGCGTCACCGGGTACGACTACAAGACCATGGTCATGCCTGACGGGGTTGCAGATCAGGCGAAGAACTGTTTTGCCACGATCAGGGATGTGTTGCATCAGGCCGGGTTTACGATGGACGACATCGTGCGGGTTCAATACACCCTGACCGACGCGGGGTTGATCGCCGATCTGATCCCGGTGCTGGCGCAGGTTCTGGGCGAGATCCGGCCAGCCGCCACCATGGTGATTGCGGGTCTGATCCGACCCGAAATGATGATCGAGATCGAGGTTACGGCGTTTAAGGGATGACGATGGACGACTGGCGCCTTGGCGGTTTCGGGTTGTATCTGCACTGGCCATTTTGCCAATCGAAATGCCCCTACTGCGACTTCAACAGCCATGTTGCCGTATCGATTGATCAAACCCGGTGGAAGGCGGCCTATCTGACAGAGATTGACCGTTTGGCGGCGGAAACCGGGGGCCGCGTCCTGCAATCTGTGTTCTTTGGAGGCGGCACTCCGTCGTTGATGGAGCCGGATCTGGTGCATGCCATTCTGGACCGGATCAGAGCGTCATGGCCACAGACCAATGATTGGGAAGTAACGCTGGAGGCAAACCCGGGGTCGGTGGAGGCAGGGCGGTTCAGGGGCTATGCCGATGCCGGGGTCAACCGGATTTCCATGGGAATTCAATCCCTTGACGATGAAGCCTTGCGAAAGCTGGGCCGGATGCATTCTGTCGCCGAGGCAAAAGCCGCGTTCGACGTGGCAAGAGCCGCGTTCGACAGGGTCAGTTTTGATCTGATATACGCGCGACAGGATCAAAGCCTCGCTGCGTGGCGCACGGAATTGCGCGAGGCGCTTTCCATGGCGGTAGACCATCTGTCCTTGTATCAGCTGACCATCGAGGACGGCACCGCTTTTGGTGACCGGTTTGCGAAGGGAGGCCTGAAGGGATTGCCGACCGAAGATCTTGGCGCAGAAATGTACAACCTCACGCAAGAGATTTGCGATGCTGCCGGCCTGCCCGCTTACGAGGTTTCGAACCATGCTGCCCCGAGCATGGAATCTCGCCACAATCAGATTTACTGGCGCGGCGGCGACTATATCGGCATTGGGCCGGGGGCACATGGTCGATTGACGTTCGGCGATACGCGTTGGGCCACAGAGGCCCCGCGCGCGCCCGGCGACTGGTTGAAGCGGGTCGAGGCAGGCCAGCAAGGTGAATTGCCGCGCGAGGTGGTCCCGGGGGCCGAGCGGGCACTTGAATATCTGATGATGGGTCTGCGGCTGACAGAGGGTATAGATACCGATAGATACAAGATCCTTGCAGGAAATAGACTAGATGATAATAAAATCAAATACTTAGATGATATCGGCATGATCAGCAGGACACCATCCAAGCTGTCTGCCACGCCAAAAGGCCGGTTGGTGCTGAATGCGGTCATCCGCGAGCTTGCGGGCTAAACCGACCCATCGCGCGGCAAATCAGAAAGCACCCGGCAGAGCAGATCAAGATCGTTCAGCGTCCTGTAGCGGATGCTGAGAATGCCGGTCTCGCCGCCCGGTTCATGGTTGATGCGAACGGACATCTTGAGATTTGCGGACAAGTCGGCCTCCAGCGCCAAAGTGTCGGCATCTTTTTGATCCCCCCTTGAGGTGGGCGTTTTGCTGTTCACAAGTTTGCCAGCGACCTGCTTTGCCAGCCGTTCCGTTTCACGGACCGAAAGCCCCTGGGCGATCACGCGGCGCGCCAAGCCGGAAGGATCCGCGCTGGTGATCAGCGCCCTTGCATGACCTGATGAAATTTTTCCTTCGCGAACAAAGTCTTGCACGTCTTCTGGAAGGGTCAGCAGGCGCAGCAGGTTGGCTATGTGACTGCGGCTTTTCGACAGTGCTTCTGCCAGTTTTTCCTGAGTGTGACCAAACCTGTCCATCAACTGGCGGTAGCTAAGCGCCTCTTCCATCGCGTTCAGATCGGCGCGCTGGATGTTTTCGATGATCGCAACCTCCAGCACCTCGGTATCATCGAGATCGCGGATGATCACCGGCAGTTCGTGCAATTGGGCCAGCTGGGCCGCGCGCCAACGCCGTTCGCCCGCGACAATCTCGAATTGGTCCGACGTGCCGATCTGGCGCACGATCAGGGGCTGAATGACCCCCTTCTGGCGCAGGGAAGCTGCCAGATCCTGAAGCGCGCCTTCGGGAAAGTCGCGCCGCGGCTGGTTCGGGTTCGGGATCAGCTTTTCCACCGGCACCAACAGATCGGCGCGGCGCGGCGCGGTGCCGCCAATAGGCTGATCCAGCTTTACATCGGCCATCAGGGCCGAAAGACCCCTGCCAAGGCCACGCCGTTCTGCTTTTTTATCCATGTGCGGATTCCTTTTCGCGGCGTTCAAGTGGATGACGGGCGACCAGTTCTACTGCAAGCGCGCGGTAAGCTTCGCTGCCCTTCGACTGCGGATCATAGCTGAGCACAGGCTGTGCGTAGGACGGCGCCTCACTGACACGCACATTGCGGGGGATCATTGTTTCGAACACCAGCTCGCCAAGGTTCTGGCGCGCGTCAGCCTCAACCAATTGCGATAGATTGTTGCGCCGATCATACATGGTAAGAAGCACGCCTTCGATGCGAAGATCGGGATTTGCAGTTTGACGAACTTCCCGGATCGTCAGCATCAGTTGCGACAGGCCTTCCAGCGCGAAAAACTCGCTTTGCAGCGGCACCAGCACCGAGTGGCACGCCACCATCGCGTTCACGGTCAGCAGGCTTAGCGAAGGCGGGCAATCAATCAGAACAAAATCAAAGGCATAAGCGTCAATCGCCGGTTGTCTTAGGGCATCAAACAACAAGAAACTGCGCTTTTCATTTGCCACCAGCTCCATATCCGCCGAAGAAAGATCGCTGTTCGCCGGGCAAATCAAGAGATTGACGATGCCAGTCTTCTGGATGACCTCTGCCAGCGGTGTTTCGTCGATCAGCAGATCATAGGTGGTCAATCGGCGGTGCTCGGGCGCAATGCCAAGGCCGGTTGACGCGTTTCCTTGGGGATCAAGGTCCACCAGCAGCACCTTCGCACCCAGCTCAACCAAACCCGCAGCCAGATTGATTGCCGTTGTGGTTTTGCCAACGCCGCCCTTCTGGTTTGCTATGGCAATGATTCTGGGCTGTTTTGGGCGGGCCGGATCAGACATGGGCTATTCCTTTCAGGACTAGAACGACAGCAGCCGAGTCCGTAACGCTTTTGTGCGAGCTATACGAGAAATGCCAGTCTTTCCGGGCCTCAGTGATTTCAGCATCCGCGGACTTTCCCTTCTGGAAGATCGCTATTCCATCAGCAGCCAGATGCCGGACCGCAAATGCACAAAGTTTTGGCAGCGGAGCGAGTGCCCGCGCCGATAGGACATCAGCAGCAAGGGGCGCAATGGCTTCGATCCGATCAGATATGACGTTTGCGCCCAGCCCCAGTGCCTGGCTTGCCTGGCGAAGAAAAGTCGCTTTCCGCTGATCCGATTCAACCAGGGTCACTTGCATGTACGGCGCACGTTGCTTTGCGAGGATCGCGACAACTATACCGGGAAACCCACCGCCACTTCCCAAATCAACCCAATGGTTCGCCGTAGCACCATACTCGAAAACCTGGACGGAATCGAGTATATGCCGCGACCATATCTGGTCAATTGTCGTTTTGGAAACCAGGTTAATGGCAATATTCCATTTGATGACTAGCGCCGAAAACACCGCCAACAGCGCCTCTGTTTCACGTGAAACATTGAGCCCAGCTGATCCGGATTCCGACATGTCTACCGTCATTTGGCGACGCGCATTCGGTCTGTTCGACGAATAAACGCCAGAAGCAACGTCGAGGCTGCCGGGGTCATCCCTTCAATCCGGCCAGCCTGAGCAAGGCTAGTTGGTTGAAAACGTTTTAGTTTTTGCTTTAACTCGTTGGAAAGACCAGCCACGGCGTCATACGCAAAGCCTTCAGGAATGCGATGGTTTTCTTCGCGCTGAAGTGCGGCAATGTCATCCGACTGGCGCACCAGATATTGTGCGTACAGCGCGTCCTTAGCGATCTGGTCCTTGATGGCTGGATCGAGTACCGCAAAATCCGGGCAAAGTGTGTCGATCAGATCGCGGTCCATGTCTTGGAAGGCAAGCAGCTGAAATGCCGTCCGGCGCACACCGTCCTGACTTATCTTCATGCCCACGGCTTCGATGTCGTGCGGCGACAGCGCAACACCGTCAAGTGCCTCTTTCGCATGACGAAGCGCCGCGGCCTTCGCCTCGAATATGGCCAAGCGCACTCCGCTAACGCATCCAACCGTTATTCCTGAGGGAGTAAGCCGTTGATCCGCGTTATCCGCCCGAAGAGACAACCGAAATTCTGCGCGCGACGTGAACATCCTGTAGGGTTCCGTGACGCCTTTGGAGGTCAGATCATCAAGCATCACACCGATGTAGCTTGTGGCCCTACTGAATAGAATGCCTTCGGTCCCTAATGCGGCCGCCGCCGCATTCAGTCCGGCAGCAAGACCCTGCGCGCCCGCCTCTTCGTAACCCGTAGTGCCGTTGATCTGCCCGGCGAAATACAGGCCGGGAATCGCACGCACTTCCAGCGTTGGCCTAAGACCGCGAGGATCAAAATAGTCATATTCGATGGCATATCCCGGCTGCAGGATCGCCACATTCTCCAGGCCGGTAATCGTTCTGACATAGGATGCCTGAACATCTGCCGGCAATGATGTTGAAATACCATTGGGATAGATCGTGGGGTCATCCAACCCCTCCGGCTCCAGAAAGACTTGATGCTGCGTTTTATCGGCAAATCGAACGATTTTGTCTTCGATTGAGGGGCAATACCTTGGACCGACCCCTTCTATATGCCCACCATACATTGCCGACTGCCCCAGGTTTGCACGAACGATATCATGGGTTTGTTCATTCGTGTGCGTAATGCCGCAAGAAACTTGCCGCGCCGCGGGTGTCGTATTAAGGAACGAAAACATGGTCGGTTGATCATCCCCGGGCTGCATGTCTACGCGCGACCAATCGATCGTTCTGCCATCAAGCCGCGGTGGTGTTCCAGTTTTCAGGCGGCCGCGCACAAGATCAAAGCCGGCTAACCGCGCCGCCAATCGTACTGACGGTGCATCGCCCATCCGACCGCCAGGTGTACGGGTGTCGCCGATGTGTATCAGACCATTAAGAAATGTCCCAGAGGTCAGGATCACGGCGGTCGCCCTGATTTCCGCACCATCAGCCAACACAACGCCATGGACGCGCCCACTGGTCTGCATCAGGTCGGTCACTTCACCTTCGACAATGTCCAGACAATCTTGCGCCATCAGCGCGGCCTGAACGTTGTTTCGGTACAGTTTGCGGTCCGCCTGCGCCCTTGGGCCTTGCACGGCCGGGCCCTTACGGCGGTTCAGCAGGCGAAATTGTATCCCGGCCGCGTCAGCCGCCCGGCCCATAATACCATCCAGCGCATCAATCTCACGCACCAAATGCCCTTTGCCAAGGCCACCAATTGCCGGATTGCACGACATCACGCCAATACCGGCCCGAACCAGCGTCACAAGCGCCGTCTTGGCCCCCATTCGGGCCGCAGCAGCAGCGGCCTCGGTTCCTGCGTGCCCGCCACCGACGACCAGAACGTCATAATGTTTCACGTGAAACATCCTCATTTACCTATACAGAAGCTGGCGAATATCTCGTCCAGCAGGTTTTCAACATCTACACGACCGACGAGTGCGTCCAAAGACCGAATCGCTTGCCGCAGGTTCTCCGCCGCAAGTTCGGTTCTATCTGGCCCCTTGGCTAATTCAATCAGCGTCGATTCCAAAGCGGAAATTGCCGTCAACGCCTTGGCGCGATGCCGCTCATGCGTAAGCGTCATGGACGCCGCATGCCGCTTCTGCAATACCCCGCCAATTTCATCCATCAACTGTGAAAGTCCCTGGCCAGTCTTGCCAGACACCTGCAGCGCCGCACCGGCCCCGGTTAGCAGATCCGCCTTACCCTGAGCAATAATGTCGTCCGGCAACGGTACTACCCCCACCGGTACAAAATCATTAATCGTCAGGAACACCCGCAGGTCAGCCGCCTCAGCCCGCGCAATTGCCCGTTGAATACCAATGCTTTCTACCACATCGCCTGTCTCACGCAGGCCAGCCGTATCAAGCAGCGTCACTGGTAATCCGTTCAGGTCCATGCGAACTTCAATAATGTCGCGCGTGGTACCCGCAAATTCTGATGTAATGGCGGCCTCTCGCCCGGCAATTGCATTCAAAAGCGTCGATTTGCCAGAGTTTGGCGCGCCAACGATTGCAACCTCAAATCCATCACGAATCCGTTCTGCGATTGCCGCACCCGCTGCTTCGGCGCGCAACTCTTCCACCAGCCCTGTGACCAGGCTGTGCACTTCCGGCGCGACGTCAATCGGAACCTCTTCATCGACAAAATCAATTGTGGCTTCCAGCAACGCCGCCGCCCGGATGACCTGACGCCGCCAGCTATCAACCCGCTGCCCAACGGCGCCGGACAACACTGCCAATGCCTGCCTGCGCTGCGCCTCTGTCTCCGCCTCGACCAGATCAGCCAGACCCTCGACCTGTGTCAGATCCAACTGGCCGTTTTCAAGCGCCCGCCGCGTAAATTCCCCCGGCTCTGCCATCCGTAGACCACGCTGCGCCGACAATGCTCGCAATGTCGCGGAAACGACCGCAAGGCTGCCATGCAAGTGCAGTTCTGCCATCGCCTCGCCAGTGAAACTCCGCCCCTTTTCGAATAGCACGACCAGCGCCTCGTCAATTTGCACACCGTCCCAGACCAGCTTGCGTAGCGACGCCCGCTGCATCGCAGGAAGCGCCCCACAAAGCGCAGACACTGCCGCATGGGACGCAGGCCCCGACAGGCGCACAACCGAAATGCCTGCCTTCCCGCGGGCAGTTGCGGGTGCGAATATTGTCTCCATAAACTTATTAACCCTTTGATACAAATACCATATCAGGTATTCATCGAGTCAAAGAACTCCGCATTTGATTTGGTCTGCTTCAACTTGCCAATCAGGAATTCGATCGCATCTGTGGTGCCCATCGGGTTCAGGATGCGGCGTAGGACGTAGGTTTTCTGCAGATCGGACTTCTCGACCAACAGGTCTTCTTTTCGCGTGCCAGATTTCAGAATATCCATCGCCGGGAATACGCGCTTGTCGGCAACCTTGCGGTCCAGCACGATTTCGCTGTTGCCGGTGCCCTTGAATTCTTCAAAGATCACCTCGTCCATCCGGCTGCCGGTATCGATCAGCGCCGTGGCGATGATGGTCAGTGACCCACCTTCCTCGATGTTGCGCGCGGCCCCGAAAAAGCGTTTCGGCCGTTGCAAGGCGTTGGCATCGACCCCTCCGGTCAAAACCTTGCCAGACGATGGCACCACCGTGTTGAAGGCCCGCCCCAGCCGCGTGATGCTATCCAGCAAAATTACCACATCGCGCTTGTGCTCGACCAGCCGCTTGGCCTTCTCGATTACCATCTCCGCCACCGCCACGTGCCGGGTTGCCGGTTCGTCGAAGGTCGAAGAGACAACCTCGCCCTTCACAGAACGCTGCATGTCGGTCACTTCTTCCGGCCGCTCGTCAATCAGCAGCACGATCAGGTAGCAGTCAGGGTGATTCGTCGCAATCGAATGGGCGATGTTCTGCAACAACACCGTCTTGCCGGTACGCGGCGGCGCCACGATCAGGCCACGCTGACCTTTACCGATCGGCGCCACCAAATCAATGATCCGGGCAGACCGGTCTTTCAGCGTCGGATCATCAACTTCCATCTTGAACCGCTCATCCGGGTAAAGCGGCGTCAGGTTGTCGAAATGCACCTTGTGGCGGGCTTTTTCCGGGTCGTCAAAGTTGATTCGGGTGGCCTTGGTCAGGCAGAAATAACGCTCTGTCTCTCGTGGGGCCTGAATGACCCCCTCAATCGTGTCGCCCGTGCGCAGCGAAAACTGGCGGATCATTTCTGGCGAGACGTAAATATCGTCAGGACCGGACAAATAGTTGGCAGAAGGCGAGCGCAGAAAGCCAAAGCCGTCTTGCAGTACTTCCAGCACACCGTCGCCACCGATTTCCCAGCCTTCCTCGGCATGCTCTTTCAGGATCGAGAACATCATCTCGCCCTTGCGCATCGAAGGCGCGTTCTCGATCTCCCATTCCTCGGCCATCGCCAGCAGGTCAGCAGGCGTTTTGGCTTTCAGTTCGGCAAGGTTCAAACGTTCAACAGTCATGGAATTTGTCCTGATCAACCCCACATGAAGCGGCGGTTGCATCTTGAAAAAGGTGGAAATAGCGATCAGCCGGACGGCTTGCTTAATTTGCAGCTAAGCTCGGCCCGGCAAAAAGTCAACCGCAAGCATCCCGGATCAGAACTTCACGATCACCGACGTGACAATAATGATCAACAGCACAGTCGGCACTTCGTTCATCATCCGGTATCGGCGACCGGACAACTGGTTGTTGCCAGCGGCAAAGTCTTTCCGGCGTATGCCAAGCCAGATATGGAACCACGTCATCAGACCAACCGAAACAGCCTTAGCCCAAGGCCACACCATAGACCAATCCACAATACCGGGTATCACCACCAGCACCAAACCAAAGGCCCAGGTCGCGATCATCGCGGGGTTCATGATGGCTTTCAGCAAGCGCCGTTCCATCACCTGAAACAGTGCATCCATATCGTCGCCCGGTTTTGCCCGTTCCGCGTGGTAGACGAACAGCCTTGGCAGATAGAACAACCCCGCCATCCATGCCACCACCGCGATGACATGCAGCGCCTTCACCCAGAGATAGAAATCTGCCATCCACCCACCTGTTTTGTTTCTTGAGCTTCTTCTTAATAAGAAGAGTCTTTAAAGAGAATGATGTTGTAGGGATACGGGATAACTGAAGTCCGCAGTTGCCCCCCAGATCCATCCCCAAGGCAAACTCTGTGGATAATCCGTAAGGTATCGTGGTTTGTCTCAGTCGGATCCGAGAATATATTTTACAATCAATAGTTTAACTGGAAGTTCCTGTTGCATGCCGCGGTATGAAATCGTCCACTGACCAACGCGCCCGGCGCTGTCCCCAGACATGGGACATCTCCATCCTCAGGGGGATAATCCCGTTGAACGCCTTGACAAATCCACAGCCCTCCCCCTCCCCTGCGTGCCAAGCCTTATCCGCGCACATCTGGTCCCCCAGAACAAACCAAGTCTGTCCACAGGATCGCCCCCATGGTCAAACCACTTATCCTTGCGTCGTCTTCGCAAACCCGGCTGCGGCTTTTGCAGGCTGCCCGGCTTGACGTGACGCAGCACAATCCGCGCATCGACGAAATTGCGATCCGCCATAGCCTGATTGCCGACAACGCCACCCCACGCGATGTCGCCGATGCGCTGGCCGAAATGAAAGCGCGCAAGATCGCCGAACGGCACGGGGATGCGCTTGTGCTTGGCAGTGATCAGGTTCTCGAGTTCCGGGGCGAGGTCTGGGGCAAACCTGAAACGCCAGATCAGGCTGTGAAGCAGCTGACCGCCCTTCGCGGCCAGTCGCATAAACTGCTGTCGGCAATTGTGCTTTATGATGCGGGCAAGCCCATCTGGCGGCACGTGGGCGAGGTGCGTCTGACGATGCGGATGGTCTCTGACGTTTGGCTGGCGGACTATGTTGCGCGCAACTGGGATAGCATTCGTCATTCTGTTGGCGGCTACAAACTTGAGGAAGAAGGTATTCGGTTGTTCTCAACCATCGAAGGCGATTACTTTACCATTCTGGGCCTGCCACTGTTGCCGTTGCTGGGCTATCTTGTGGAACGAGGGTTTATTTCGACATGACGGATCATCCGCGCATTCCTCTGGCCGGTGTTATCGGCTCGCCCGTTGCTCATAGCAGGTCGCCAGCCTTGCACGGCTATTGGCTGCGCCGTTACGGGATCAAAGGGCATTACGTGCCAATGGATATCTCGCAGGCCGATCTGCCCGAGGTGCTGCGCATGTTGCCGCATCTGGGGTTCGTCGGGCTGAATGTGACCCTGCCGCACAAAGAAACCGTGTTGGCGCTGGCTGATATCGTCACTGATCGTGCGTCGCTGATCGGGGCTGCGAATACGCTGATCTTTCGCAAGGATGGCCGCATTCATGCCGACAACACCGATGGGTCGGGCTTTATCGCCAACCTCCGCCAGAACGCGCCGCATTGGGTACCGCAGGCGGGGCCTGCAGCCGTTTTCGGGGCAGGCGGTGCCTGCCGCGCGGTGCTTGCCGCCCTGCTGGAGGTTGGGGTGCCTGAAATTCGGTTGTCCAACCGGTCGCGTCTGCGGGCGGATCAGCTTCGGTCGGATTTCGGCGCGCGTGTCACCGTGCATGACTGGGTCAAGGCGGGTAATATGTTGGATGGGGCCGCAACCGTGGTCAACACCACAACGCTTGGCATGACGGGCAAGCCTGATTTCAGGGTACCAATGGATGCCTTGTCGCCGCACGCGCTGGTCACTGATCTTGTCTACACGCCGGTGCAAACCGCCTTTTTGATCGCCGCCGAGGAAATCGGCTGCACCGTAGTTGACGGTCTGGGTATGTTGCTGCATCAGGCTGCCCCGGGGTTTGAGCGCTGGTTCGGTGTGCGCCCCGAGGTGGACGCCGCCACCCGCGCCGCAGTGATTGGCGCATGACATTCCGGCTTGGCCTGACCGGGTCAATCGGCATGGGCAAATCGACAACAGCGGCATTCTTTGCCGATGAAGGCATCCCGATCTGGGATGCGGACGCCGTGGTGCGCAAGCTTTACGCACCCGGTGGTGCCGCCGTTTCAGAAGTTGCGGGGCTGTTTCCGGCGGCCGTCGAAAACGGCGCTGTATCGCGCGCCAAACTTCGTGAAGTCATGGCTGCGGATGCAACCGCGCTGGACCGTTTGCAGGCCGTTGTTCATCCGCTTGTCGCGCAGGATCGCGCAGCCTTTTTGCAGGCCCGCACCGAGGATATCGTTTTGCTGGACGTTCCGTTGCTGTATGAAACGGGCACCAACACCATTTGCGATGCGGTTGTCGTGGTCAGCGCGCCGGCGGACATCCAGCGGGCAAGGGTCTTGGCGAGGGGCGAGATGACAGAAGCGGAATTTGCATTGATTCTTGCGCGGCAAATGCCCGATGCTGAAAAACGGGCCCGCGCCGATTATGTCATTGAAACCTTGACGCTGGAGGGGGCACGCGCTGCTGTGCGTGCAATCTGCGCCGATATCAGGACGAAACTTTCCCATGCGTGAAATTGTTCTGGATACCGAAACCACCGGCTTCGAGCCGACCGAAGGACACCGCATCGTGGAGATTGGCGCGGTGGAATTGTTCAACCACCTGCCCACCGGGCGCACCTATCACCAATACATCAACCCCAAACGGATAATGCCGAAAGAGGCGTTCGAGGTGCATGGTCTGGGGGATGATTTTCTGCGCGACAAGCCGTACTTTCCGACCATCGCGCAGGCGTTTCTGGATTTCATCGCCGATGCACCACTGGTCATTCACAATGCCAGCTTCGATATGAAATTCCTGAATGCCGAATTGGCATGGGCCGGGCTGGCAGCACTTCCAAACGACCGGGCGATCGATACCCTGTTGATTGCGCGCAAGAAATTTCCCGGCTCGCCGGCCTCGCTTGACGCGCTGTGCCGCCGCTTCAACATCGACAACTCGATGCGCGAAAAACACGGCGCGCTGCTCGACAGCGAAATTCTGGCCGAGGTTTATCTTGAGCTGGTTGGCGGCAGGCAGCCTGACTTTGGCCTTGCAACCAAAGCACAGAACGCCGTCGCCGACCGAAGCGACGCTGGCCTCGAATGGCGTCCGCGCCCGCGCCCGGTGCCAATTGATCCACGACTTACGGAAAATGAAGAAGTTGCCCATGCCCGCTTCGTTGCCGGCATGGGGGAAGCCGCGATTTGGCTAAAACGCCGGTAAGGCGCTCAGGATTGTAGCGTTGTGGCTTTTTGTGCCTCGGCCCGGCGGGCAAGTTCCTGACGGTACAGCGCCAGAAAATCTACCGTGTCGATGTTCAGCGCAGGCAAACCACCATCTCGGGTGATGTCTGAAATGATCCGCCGCACGAACGGGAACAGCATTCGTGGACACTCGATCAGCAAGAACGGATGCAATTGGTCGTCGGTCACACCCTGGACATGGAAAATACCGGCATAATCCAGCTCCAGCAGGAACAGGGTGTCGCCATTGGCCTTGTTGGTCGAGGTGATCTTGTACTTGGTGATCACGTCAAACTGATGGTCTGCCGGGCGCTTGCGGGCATCAAGGCTGACGCCGACCTGAATGTCGGGCTGCACGTCCGAACCGGTGATGCCCTTTTGCGCGACCATGTTTTCAAACGACATGTCGCGCACAAATTGCGCCAGCACCTGCATCTTGATCTGCGGTGCCGCTGGCTGCCCCGTTCCGTTCGCGCCATTGGTATCTTCGGACATTCAGCCCACTCCTGCTAGAACCCACTTGCGGCTTCCTATCAGTCCGGTGCGCCGCTCTCAATCCTGTGTCTTCACTCCTGCGTCCACCGTGACCGCCCGTCGATGCCGTGGCGGTCGGGGTCAATCTCCTCGTAATCGGGATCGATGATCATATCGGCATCACCGGATCGCGGGCCACTACGCCAATCGGGTCGGGCGGTACTGACAGAAAACCCACGCAACCAATTGGCAAGCCGGGCTATCAGCCAATGCCGTAGCGGCGGGATCAACAGCAATAGCCCGATGGTATCGGTCAGAAATCCCGGCAGGATAAGCAGCACGCCCGCCGCCATGATCATGGCACTGTTGGCCATCGGCGACAGCGGGCTTTGCATGGTTTGCACCGCGCCGCGCACGTCCGCCATCGCCCGCAGCCCTTGAAGACGCAGAAGCGACACGCCCAAAATGCCGGTCCCCAGCACGATCAAAAGCGTGGGCCAAAGGGTCAGCCAAGCACCAACCGTAACGAAAAGCCCGATTTCAATCAGTGGAACCGCCAGAAACACTGCAAAAACCCACATTGGCTGCATCCTTCTGCTCTGCATCTTTTTGGGGTGCGCGGTAGACTTAGTCGCCCCCCTACCCTACATAAGCGTGTGAAGGCAAACTTACCAACCGATCGCCGCAGAGGACAGAAAATGAATTCGTCGATAATCCAGCTGCTTGTTCTTGCCGGGGTTGCCATTTTCCTGTTCCTGAAGCTGCGTTCGGTTTTGGGGACACGCGACGGGTTCGAAAAGCCACCGCTGCCGCTTGACCCGGTACGCGCACAACCACGCCGTGGCTTTGAAGTGATTGAAGGCGGGCTCGACCGCGATATCACGGATCACGTGCCCGACGGGTCTGCTTCGGCCGTTGCCTTGTCGGCAATGAAATCAGTCGAACCCGATTTTTCGGTCGGTACGTTCCTGCAAGGCGCGCGCGGCGCCTATGAAATGATCCTGATGGCGTTTGAAAAGGGCGATCTGGACCAGATCAAGCCGTTCCTTTCGCGCGAGGTTTTTGAGACTTTTTCAGAAGCTGTCGCTCAGCGTCAGAGCGAGGGGTTGACCGTCGAGTCGAGCTTTGTCGGATTGCGTGAAATGGTGCTGCATGAGGCTGAGTTTGATCCAGCATCGCGCGAAGCGAACATCGCGGTGCGGTTTGTGGCAGAGCTGACATCGCTTGTCCGCAACAAGGCTGGCGAGGTTATCGAAGGCAGCCCGACGGCGATCAAAAAACAACGCGACCTCTGGACATTTTCGCGTCAGATGGGGGCGGCCGATCCGAATTGGCACCTTAGCGCCACCGGGGACTGATGGGTGTGGCGTGGCGCGCCTTGGCAGTAACGGTGTGCATGATGATCGCGGCGCCAGTTAAAGCGCAGGTTTTGGCTTTTTCAGAACTCGACGGTTGGGCGGATGATGATCATCAGGCCGCACTTTCGGTGTTTTTGCAAACTTGCGATGCGCTGACCGATCCTGACTGGACATCGCTGTGCCGGTTTGCCGCCGATGCCGGAAAAACCGCGACCGGCGCGCGCGGATTTTTCGAACTGTTTTTTCGCCCGGTGGTGATCGGCGATCAGCCGGCGCTGTTTACCGGCTATTATGAACCAGAACTTGCCGGATCGCCTGTGCGGACCCCGCATTTCGCCTATCCGATCTATCGCAAGCCGCCCGAAATGGTCGATGGCACGGTCTGGCACAGCCGCGAGACCATCGAAACCCAAGGCCTTCTGCGCGGACGCGGGTTGGAGATTGCTTGGCTGGACGATCCGGTTGAGGTGTATTTTCTGATGGTTCAGGGGTCGGGGCGCATTCGGATGCCGGATGGCCAGGTTATTCGCGTCGGATACGGTGGCAAGAACGGGCAGCCCTACCGATCCATCGGGCAAGAGATGGTACGCCGTGGCGTGATGACCAACAGCGAGGCATCGGCACAAAGCATCCGGGCCTTCGTCCGGCAAAATCCTGGTCTTGGGGCCGAACTGCTGACTTTCAATCCGTCCTTCGTGTTCTTCCGGAAACTGGCCCACCTGCCCGCTGAAATGGGGCCGATCGGGGCGATGGGGCGGTCGATCACCACGCTGCGATCCGTCGCTGTTGACCCCGACTTTACCCCCCTTGGCGCGCCAGTCTGGATCGAAAAGGATGGCAGCACCCCGATACGGGCCTTGATGATCGCGCAAGATACCGGTGGGGCAATCAAGGGGCCGCAGCGGGCGGATATCTTTTATGGCACCGGCCAGGATGCGGGTGAGGCGGCGGGCACGGTCAAGGACGGCGGTCGGATGGTCGTTCTTCTGCCGATAGACCGCGCCTATGCGATGTTGCCGGACGGCTGATCCATGGCCCGCCGCAGGGAAGTTCGACCCGAAGAGCTGGAACTTTGGCAGGCTGTCGCGCGCACGGCGCGGCCTTTGCATGGAGTGATGTCACCGCATCCGGTGGCCATCGATCAGGGCGCGAATACTCTACTGGAACCCAAGGCACATGCGGCGATCCCGCGGTTTCGAATGGGCGAAAAGGCGGCGCCGTTTCGGGTGGATGATCATTTGCCGGCCCCCGCCTTGCAGATGGACGCGAAGGCATTCACCCGCATGGCGAAAGGCAAGCTGGCCCCCGAGGCGCGCATCGATCTGCACGGAATGACGGTTTCTGAGGCGCATCCGGAACTGATCCGGTTCATTCTGAACGCGCATGCTGCGCGGCTTCGTCTGGTTCTGGTGATCACCGGCAAGGGCAAGCCGGGGCCGGACTACGGACCGATCCCGCAGCGCTACGGTGTCTTGAAACATCAGGTTCCGAATTGGCTGCGCATAGCGCCGTTGGGGGCTACCGTCTTGCAGGTTTCGGAAGCGCATCTCAGGCATGGTGGGGCGGGTGCGCTCTATGTCTATTTGCGGCGATCGCGCGGATAGCCCCCATCATGCCATGGTGCACCGAATGCGCTTTCCATCCGTCTCGAAGTTGCGGCCAATGCGATATCTTCAGTGTCACAGCACATAACGGCTGATGTCGGTTGACCGCGACAAAGCGCCAAGGTTTGCCTCCACGAAGGCGGCATCGACAACAACCGCTTCTCCGCCCCTTTCGGGGGCGGAGAAGGATAATTCTTCGAATACTCGTTCCATAACAGTATACAGTCGTCGGGCACCAATATTTTCAATCGTACGGTTCACTTCGGCGGCAATTGCAGCGAGGGCTGCGATGCCGTCAGTTGTAAAACTCACAGAAACCTTTTCAGTTCCCATCAGAGCGGAATACTGCAAGGTAAGGGCATTGTCGGTTTCCGACAGAATGCGTACGAAATCAGCTTCGGTAAGGGGCTGCAGTTCAACTCGGATCGGCAAGCGGCCCTGCAGTTCTGGCAGCAGGTCGGACGGTTTGGCGATGTGGAAAGCGCCCGAGGCGATGAACAGGATATGGTCGGTTTTCACCGGGCCGTATTTGGTGGAAACAGTGGTGCCTTCGATCAGGGGCAGCAGATCGCGCTGCACCCCTTCACGACTGACGTCCGCCCCGCGCGCGTCCGTCCGCGCACATATCTTGTCGATCTCATCCAGAAATACGATGCCGTTTTCCTGCACGGCGTCCAGTGCGGCGGCCTTGATCGCCTCGTCATCCAGCAGCTTGTCGGCCTCTTGCCCGATCAGCAGATCGTAGCTGTCGCGCACCGAAACGCGCTTGCGGCTGGTGCGGCCACCGAAAGCCTTGCCGAGCATATCTTGCAGACCCTGCATCTGCATATCCATGCCGCCGCCCATGGTCATTTGCGGGAACGGGCTTGCGGTATCTGCGATATCGAGTTCGATCACGGTGTCGTCCATCTCGCCGCGTTTCAACTTGCCACGAAACATCTCACGCGTCTGTTCACGGGCATCCTTGCCAGCCAGCGCCTCGATCACGCGGTCTTCGGCGGCGGCCTTTGCCTTGGCCTTCACCGCATCGCGCATCTGGATGCGGGTGTCGTTCATTGCGATATCGACCAGATCACGGATGATGCTGTCAACATCGCGGCCAACATAGCCAACTTCGGTAAACTTCGTCGCCTCGACCTTCAGGAAGGGGGCTTTTGCCAGCTTGGCAAGACGGCGCGAGATTTCGGTTTTACCAACGCCGGTGGGGCCGATCATCAGGATGTTCTTGGGATAAACCTCATCCCGCAGATCACCCGTCAGGCGTTTGCGGCGCCAACGATTGCGCAAGGCGACGGCAACAGCACGCTTGGCATCCGCCTGCCCGATGATGTGGCGGTCAAGCTCGGTGACAATTTCGCGCGGGGTCAGGTCGGTCATTTTGAAATCCGCTCAACCGTAAGGTTGCCATTGGTGTAAACGCAGATGTCGGCGGCAATCGCCATGGCGCGGCGGGCGATGTCTTCGGCTGTCAGATCGGTGGTCATCAATCCACGGGCGGCGGCCAGCGCAAAGTTGCCGCCAGACCCGATTGCCGCGACGTTATGTTCGGGTTCCAGCACATCGCCAGCGCCAGTGATGACGAACAGATCAGTCCCATCGGTAACGATCAGCATGGCCTCCAGATTGCGCAGGTACTTGTCCATGCGCCAGTCTTTGGCCAGTTCGACGCTCGCGCGCGCCAGTTGACCTGGCATCGCCTCCAGCTTCTTCTCCAGCCGTTCCAGCAGGGTAAAGGCGTCGGCGGTGGACCCGGCAAATCCGGCCACCACATCATGCCCGGCAGGCGACAAGCGGCGCACCTTACGGGCGGTGCCCTTGATGACGGTCTGGCCAAGGCTGACCTGACCGTCGCCCGCAACCACCACTTCGCCGCCACGGCGCACGGCCAGAATGGTGGTGCCATGCCAACCGGGGAATTTGTCTTCGGCCATATGCGCCTCCATCTACCTGGCAAAGATATGGCGGTTGCGGCAGGGGGGCACAAGGCGCTGCGCGGAGGTCATGAAAAAAGCGCCCAAACGAGGGGCGCTTTCATGGGGGGCTTCGTCGTCCCTAGATCGCGCTGGCAATCCATGTGGCAAGTGCCGCTTTAGGGGCAGCGCCGACTTTGTTCGAGACAACTTCGCCATTCTTGAACATGAACAACGCGGGGATGCCACGTACGCCAAGCATAGCCGGGCTTTCCGGGTTCTCATCGACGTTGATCTTCACGATCTTGACCTTGCCCGCATATTCTGCCGACAATTCCTCAAGCGCTGGACCAATCTGGCGGCATGGGCCGCACCATTCGGCCCAGAAATCGACGATAACGGGAACGGATGATTTGCGAACCTCGGCGTCGAAGGTGGCGTCTGTGACGGCGGTGGTGGCCATGATCGAATCCTTTGGGATGAAGACAGGCGTCGAAGCTAGGCACGCAAGGCTGCAACGTCAAGGGATGGTGGCGCGCGCCAGGGCCTGCCTCACGATATCGCGATCAAGGCGCACCAGAAGGGGACGGGCGGTCCACAGAATCGCGGTGTCGATCTGATGGTTCGGGTAAATCTGCTGAAGCGCGTGCGCATAAGCGCCCATCTGGCGCAGCAGGCCTTCCGGGGTGGCGGCGGCGCTGGCGGGGATGGTGCGGTTCGACTTGAAATCGACGGCGAGGATGCGGGTTGGGCTGACGATCAACCGGTCGATCGCACCGTAGATACGCCGCGCGCCCAATGCAGCGGAAAAGGGAACTTCGGCAAGTGTGCCAGCCGCAAACAGATGGGCAAGGGCTGGCGATTGCAGAACGCCCATGGCCTCGGCCAGAAGGGCTGCGCGATCTGCTGGTTCCGCAATCAGGGCCACAGCCAGATCTGGCCAATCTGCTGGGGCGGTTCCGGGCAAATGTTCCAGCAACAGATGCAAACCGTGGCCGCGCGCCATAGCCGCCGCTTCGTCCAGCCCGTCCTCCCCCGGCAGAGCCTTCGCGCCACCAAGGTTTGATGGTGAGACAGCGACCAACGGTCGTGGTGCATCCGGGGGCAGACGCGTTGCCCATTCCGGGCAGTCAACGCGCGGCACCTCGACCATTGCCGGTTCAGGGCTCTGTGGCAAAGTGCCATGCTGGAACACCATACCGCCGTCCGGCAAAGCGGCGGCACCAACAGCCACCATCCCGGACTGAATGATATTGTGCCAGGCATCTGCCTTTTTCACCTCACCGCCGGCGGCGACAATCAGGAAGCTTTGCGCGCGGGTCATCGCCACGTACAGCAGTCGCAATGATTCGGCGGCCCGCTTGGCCTCACGGTCGCCGCGTTCGGCGTTGGTTGCGGGCGGACTTTCGTCTTTCGATGTTTTCCAGATGGCCGGGCCCTGGCTGCCCAACCGGTAAATCTCATCCCGGTCCTGGGGAGTGCGATCGGCGGTGTCGGGCAGGATGACAACTGGCGCCTCCAGCCCCTTGGCGCCATGCACGGTCATCACCCGGATCTTGTGGCCTTCGCTTTCCATTTGGCGCTTTACATCGACATCATCGGTTTGCAGCCAGCCAAGAAAGCCGGTCAGGCTTGGCACATCATTGCGTTCGTAAGCCAGCGCCTGCGACAACAGTTCATCGATGCCATCCTCCGCCTCGGCCCCCAGACGGGCAATCAGCCGACGCCGCCCCTGATGCCGGGTCAGCGCGCGTTCGATCAGATCATAGGGGCGCAGATAATCGGTCTGGTCGCGCAGATCGTTCAGCATCGCCATGGTGTCAGGGTAAAGATGCGCCTTTGCTCGCAGCGCCTGCCACAGAAAACCGGTCCGGCCCTGTGCAAGATCGTAAAGCTGCGCTTCCGACCAGCCACAAAAGGGCGAGCGCAGGATGACGGCAAGCGACAGGTCATCCTCGGGCGTGGCCAAAAACGCAAGCAGAGCGGCAAGATCCTTGACCGCAAGTTCGCCACCAAGTTTCAAGCGATCTGCGCCTGCAATCGGCAAGCCAAGCTGTTTGCAGGCGCGGATGATCTGCGCGAAAACGGCACTGCGACGCTGCACAAGGATAAGAAAGTCACCGGCATGGACCGGGCGAAGTCTCACGGGATCGCTGCCCTTGATGGGTATTTGATACCCCTCATCGATCATCCGCTTGATGCGCGCCGCGATATCATTGGCCAGACGCACCGAATGATGTTGATCGGTAATCAGATCGACAGGGTCTTCCCAGTCATATTCAGGGTCTTTTCCGGCTACGGGAACCACCGGCAAAAGTTCTACCCTGCCCGGCATATCGCCCCAAAACGCGAGATGCCGCATGTCGCCGCCAAGTGCTGCCTTGCGGCGTTCATCAAACGTCAGGTCCACCAGACGCAGGATCGCCGGCGAGGATCGAAACGAATATTCCAGATCAAGCTGCACCAGACCCGACCCAGCATCGGCCAGTCGGTCGGAAAAAGCGGCTTTCATCTGGTCAAACGCGGCGACATCGGCACCCTGGAACGAATAGATCGACTGCTTCTTGTCCCCGACCACAAAGATCGTGCGCGGGCCGGAATGTGCGCCTTGCCCAGCCGTAAATTCAGCAGCCAACCGTTCGATCACCTGCCACTGATCGGGGCTGGTATCTTGCACCTCGTCCACCAGAATGTGGGCGATACCGCCGTCAAGCCGGAACAGCACCCATTGCGCGACGGGCGATTTCGCCAGCAGATCACGGGCGCGGGCGATCAGGTCATCGAAATCTAGCCAACCCCGAAGCGCCTTGCGGCGGTCATACTCGGGCAGGAACACGGCGGCAAATGCGTGCAGGGCGGCGGTTTTTTCGGCTGCAAGCAGGGTTAGGCGTTTGGGGCGCGTAGCTTCTACCCGGCGCATCAGGTCTTGCAATCGCGGGTGCAGGTCGCCCAGTGCCATTTGCGTCGTTTTGGTCGGAAGCGTGTCTAACTTGGCGGAAAACGGCGATTTTGCAGCGGCCCCAGTCAGGAAAATGTCTTCCATCTGATCCAACGTTGTGATGTCTGGCGCGTCCAGCCGCATCGCGCGAAGCCTTCTGGCATCTTTGGCATCATTGACCGAGCCTGACGCCATGATCGTCGCAACCAGTGGCAACCACTCCGCCTCACCGCCCAGTAACACATCGGCGAGCAGCGTTTCGCGCGTCGCACCGGCGGGCACGTCGAAGGCAGCGCGGCAGTCGGCCATGCGCATCGGGTTGGCGAACGCCGATTTCAGGCGCGATGTCTGATCCATCAGCTTGGCGAAATCTTCACCAGTGTAAGCGCGGGCAACGGCGGCAACGGCTTCGGGCGCCAGACTATCGGCCATGTCCTGCACGATGGCATCGCGCAAAAGACGCCCCGCGCGATCATCCAGTTCGACAAACTGCGGCGAAACCCCGGCCTCTAGCGGGAAGCGGCGCAGCAGCATGGCACAGAACGAATGGATGGTCTGGATGCGCAAACCACCCGGCGTATCGATAGCAGCGGCGAACAATTGTCGCGCGGCGGACAGCCGCTTTGGCAGGCCGGGGTCGTCCCCGAGGGCCGATAACTGCTGTATCAGAGCCTTATCTGGCATCATCGCCCATGCCCCAAGTCGCGCGAATAGCCGATTTTGCATCTCTGCGGCGGCGGCCTTCGTGTAGGTCAGGCACAAGATATGCTGCGGCTTGATGCCTGACAGCAACAGGCGTGCGACACGGTCGATCAGCACCTTGGTCTTGCCCGATCCCGCATTGGCCGACAGCCAGATAGAGGCGTTGGGATCGGCGGCCTGAACCTGCCGTTCGCTGGCATCATTGCGCATCAGGCGACATCCTGTGGCACGGGCCGATCGCTTTGCTGCCATTCGCCGTGGCGGGCCAAGTGATCGTAATCGCCGATCACGCGGTCTTCGAAAACCGCTCGGCGGGATTGGTAGCCCTGATCACGGGTCAGGTACTTTCCGATCAGCTTGTGCAGCTTTTCCCAAACCTCGGCGGTTAAATCATCGGTGATTTCGGTTTGTACGATGGCGGGTTTGCTGCCAAGGCCGACATAGGTAATGCGGGCGACGTCTGACGGAAGGGTTGCTCCAAAACCACCACGTTGGGCCATGGCGGCCTGCAGCAACAACTGATTGTCGAATTTCTGTTGTTGATCCTTGGATGGTGGCGCACCGGTTTTGTAATCCATGATGTGCAGGCGGCCATCTGGCAGCAGATCAATCCGGTCAGGCCGGGCCTTCAGGGTGAAATCCAGCGATGTCAGGGTCGAAATCCCGACATCCTCGATCACCAAAGGCGTGCCACTTTCCGCAGTCTCGAACGTCAGGAAAAAGTCGGCGGCGCGGTCCAACCGGGCCAACCATAGCGCGCGGGCGGCAGGATACGGCACATCTTCAGCCAAGACATCGGCGGCGGTCAGCATCAGGCGATTGCGGGCTTCGGGCAGAGTTTCGGTCGCTGGCCGCGTCTTGACGAACCGTTCCAACACCGAATGCAAGGTCTTGCCGCGCAGACGGGCGTCTGCCGTCTGCAACAACGGGTCCAGCGGATATAACCCCAGAATCTCGCGGGCGTAAATCGCGTAGGGATCCCGGATCAGCCGGGCAATGGCGGTGACGTAAAGCTGTTTGGGGCGATGTTCAACAGGCGGGCGCGGGGCGGGGCGGGGCGCGGGATCAACCGCGACGCCGGGGTCTTCAAGCGCCGCGACGCGCCCGAGCCAGTCGTTGCCGCGATCCTTCATCTGCTTCAGCGCCAGCTTGCCGCCCTGATCGGGCAGTCCGTCCAGCAAGTTTGTCAGCCGGTTCAGCCAGCGCGAGGCAACAGTTTCGGCATCGGCATTTCGGTGGGCGCGGGTCAGGATCACTTCGCGCGCGGCAATCGCCTGCTGGTAGTCATGCGCTGACAGGCCAATCTGGCGATCCGGCAACAACAGACCCGCTTTTTGCCGCATGTCCCGGTTCAGCCACGGGTCAGGGTCGGGCAATTTGGGCCAGGACCCATCGTTCAATCCGCCAAGAATGACCAGATCGGCGCCCTGCACGCGCGCCTCCAGCGTACCCCAGATCATGATGCCGGGGTGGGGCTGCGAAGGATCGCGCACTTCGCCCTGATTGAGGATCGCGGTGAACAGCGTGGAATAGTCCTGCGGTGTCATGTCGGCAGCATAAGGTGCCTCGCGCGCCAGATCCTGCATCACGGATAGCGCACCGAGACCAGCCTCTTCGGCCCATAATCCGCCGGTTCCGGTGGCAGCCGTTCCGCGCGCAAGGGCTTCGGCCAAGGCCTGGTGATGGGCCACATGCTGCGCCATGGGGCGGGTTGAAACGGCCTCGGCCCCGTTCAGAGCCGTGGCAATGGCTTCGGCCCATGTGGCAGCCTCGGGTCCCTTCGCCCAGCCGATCAGATCAATGCCGGTCGGAAAGGCTGGGCCTTTGCGGCGCATGTGCAATTCCAGATCGCGGGTCAGTTTCAGGTGCAGACCACGATCAGCACCAGTTGCCGTCAGCGGGTGTTTCAGCAGGGTCAGCAACGCCTCTGCCGTCAGGCGCTGACCGAACAGCCCCGCGACATGGCGCAAAAGCCGGCCGGGGGCAGACAAAGCAAGCGGGCGACCGGCAGAATCGTCCGGCAGGATGCGCCAGCGATCAAGTGCTGCCGTCACCTGCCGGGTCAGGCCGCGGTCGGGCGTGATCAATGCTGCGGTGCGACCGTCCTCAGCCGCTTTGCGAAGGATCAGCGCGATGGCAAGCGCCTCGGCGCGCGGTGTCGCGGCCTCGATCAGGGTCATTTCTTTGGTGGCCCCGGCAAGATCATGCAGTTTAGGGCCGTCGGTCAGCCATTGATCGGTCACGGGGGCGGGGCGCAATGACAGGGCTACAAGGGCGTTGCGGGCCGGGTTCGGGGCGGCGATCTTGCGCCATGGTCTAACAGTGCCGTGGGGCAGGGCAAGTGATGATAACAGACTATGAAAGCGGTACTGCGGATGGTCTTCGGCGGGCTGACCAGTGTCTAATGCAGCCCACATTGCCGGGGGCATGTCGAAATCGAAGCCCGGCAGTATCAACGCGCCCTGCGGCAAGCCGGCAACCGCACGCATGAACAGCGCCGTGGTGCCGCGTGATCCGGTAGAACCCGCTACGATGACCGGTCCGATTGGGGGTTGAGTTTTCCATCGGTCAATCAACGCCTCCACCACCCTGCGCTGACGCGCCTCGGCATCCGGGGCTGCGGACTTGCCCAGATAATCTGTCACGATGCCCAGGAAAGCCTGCGTGCGTTTCCAGTGATCGGAATGGTTTGATACATCGAGGGCAGCAATATCTTCGGGCTCCACGCCTTCGCCCTGCATTTCGTCCATCAGATTGGCCAGACTGTCGGCCAGATCATAGATGGCGGCGCGCGGCGCAAAGCTGGGGTCGGCGTCGATCAGCGGTATGATCAGCCGTGCCAGTTCAAGCCGTCGGCGCAGCGGCGGAACAGCCGCAGGAACGCCCGCCATCATGCCGTCTTGCCCCAGTTCGGTGATTAGGCGAATGCGCGGAAGAAAACCCGCGCGCCCGGCACAGAGCAGATCGATGATCCTGCGCCGCATCCGGGATGTGTTGACGTAAAGCAGCACCGCCGCCATCGCCTCGGGTGGGCGGCCTGCCATGCGGTCCTGCAGACCGCGCACCAGTTCGGCGGGGAAATCCGCGCCGGGGGGCAGGGCAAAGACGTGCGGGCCGGGGTCTTCAAACATTGGCGCTGGTCAGCATTGCGGCCGCCTCGGTCAGGCCTTGCGGAGTGCCCACATCGCACCACTCCCCCGGATAAACCAGTCCATAAGCTCGCTGATCAGCGATCATCCTGTCCCACAGACGGTTAAGCGAAAACACCTTGTCTCGGATATCGGCAAGCCCCACCGTCCTGATGATTTGCGCGCCGACGTAAAGGTGTTGGCCAGTGTGGCCTGCGCGGGCAACACGCCCATCTGGGCCAAGCAGAAAGTCCGCGCGCCCATCGCGGCCTTTGACGGCTGACATCGGCATCAGCATGAGCAGCGCATCCATCGCATCGCCATCCCACGCATCGCGAAGTTGGGTCAGCGGGTTTGGTCCGGCCCAGACGATATCGGGGTTCAGGGTGAAAACCGGGCATTCCCCCAGCAATGGCAGGGCGGCGCGCAGACCACCGCCAGTCTCAAGCAGCTCGTCACGCTCCCACGACAGGGCAATCTCGGGGCGGTGGGCAAGATGGGTCGCGATCTGGTCGCCAAGGTAGTGCAGGTTGACGACTTTGCAGCTGATACCGGCCTGATCGGCCAGATCAAGCGCGCGGTCGATCAGCGTGCGACCGGCGACGCTTAGTAAGGGCTTGGGGCAGTCCGCCACCAGATCCCCCATGCGCGCGCCAAGTCCAGCGGCAAAAAGCATCAGGGCGCTGGGTATTTGCCGCATAGCTCGCCTATTTGTGACATGTTTTCAGGGGTCGGTTCCGGCACCAGATTGGCGCAGATCGCGGCCATGGGCGCAAGGGCCGGATGCGCAAGATTGCGCTGCAACTGCCCCCAGACGCGGGGGAGCATGGCAAGCTGGCCGGTCTTGCCACGCATCAGGCACAGCCGGGCCGCACCGCCAAGGATGCGCAGCGCGCGCTGGGTACCAAGGACGGCATAGGCGCGCAGGAACGCAGCCTCGTCAGCGCCTGTTGCGGCGACCATGCGGGCCTGCATGGCGTGTTCGATTTGTGGTGGCACATCGCGCCGCGCGTCTTGCAGGAACGACACCAGATCATAGCCGGGCTGGCCCATCTGGGCGAGCTGGAAATCAAGCAGGCCGACCCGTGCAATTCCCTGTCGGTCTGGCAGCCATATCAGGTTTTCGGCGTGATAGTCCCGCAATATCATAATCTTGGGTCCGTCAGCATGGGCAGCGATGGCGTCGGCAAGCGTGGCAGTGAAATCGGTATGGGGCACGCGATCGTCGGTGATGGCGAAGCGATACCAGTCCAGCACAAAGGTTGCCGCCTGCGCCCAGTCAGCCGGGGAAAGATCGGGGAGGCCGGAATGGGCCGGTGCAGATTGCAAAGCGACCAACACGTCGGTCGCGGCGGCATAGAGCGGGGTCTCAATCGACGGGTCGGCAGCCAGCACCCGCGCGAACAGGTGATCGCCCAGATCCTCCAACAGCAAAAAGCCATTGGTCAGGTCCTGCGCCAAGATGGCGGGGGCAGACAGGCCCAGGCTGGCCAGATAGGTGGCAATGGCGACGAAATCGGCGGGATCGTCACCCTTGCCGGGCGGGGCGTCCATCAGGACAGCGGTTTTGCCGGCCATCGACAGGCGGTCATAGCTGCGGTCCGACCAATCGCCGGCCAGAAAGCGGCGGTCGGCCCGGCCCCAGCCGGCACCGTGCAAAAACGCATCCGACAGGGCTTTACGGTCAGACATCCTGCCCCCATTCATCGGCGACTTTCGACAAAAGATCGGCGCGGCCCGTGCCCGACAGGGTGGCGCGACGGCCATCGCTTTCGGCCAGAAGGGTGATGTTCAAGGCATTTGCAGGGGCGGATTTGGCCAGCCTGTCTGGCCATTCTACCACGCAGATTGCCGTCGCGAAGGCGTCTTCAAGCCCCAGTTCATGAACCTCGTCGGGCTGCGACAGGCGGTACAGATCGGCGTGCCAGATCTCGGCATCGGGGGCGGTATAGGTTTGTACGAGGGTAAAGCTGGGCGAGGGCACATCTTCGGCATGCCCCAGCCGGCCCTGTATCAGCGCGCGCGCGAGATGCGTTTTGCCCGAACCAATTGGGCCGTGCAGCAAGATCGTATCACCGGGGTGGACCAAGCCGGCCAAAACCGCACCAAGCCGAGTGGTCGCGGTATCGTCGGGCAGGAACAGCGAAAGGGTGGCATCGTTGGTCATGCCGGCCAAACTACCCGGCCCAACGCGGGCCGCAAGTCGAATGGTCAGGCAGATTGGCGAAGGCGTGCTGTTGCAAACCGCGGAGTTGCGTCATCGGTCTGGGTCATGGGGTGGAAACTGGCAAGCGTGGCACCACCTGCAATCGGCGCAAAGCGGCACGATACCAGCCGGCCATCGGCAAGCCGCGCTTCGGCATTCCAGATGTAACGATCACCGGCTGTGGCGACGAAATTTTCAACCTCCTCCCACATCGTGGAGGGGGCCGACAAGCTGGACCAATGCCTGCACAGAGTTGCGATGTTGCTGTCGCCAAGGGATGCGGCGGGATCATGGTTCCACAAATCGGAATAGGCGAGGTTCGACAGCACCATCTGGCCACTTTGCGAAAACACCGCAATGGCGTCTGGGATTTCATCGATCACCGACTGACCAAGTTCCAGATCGGCGCGGTAGCGACGTGTGCGCGACATTTCTGTCGAGATATCTTCAAACATCAGGGCAAGCGCCCCATTTGGATGCGGACGGCCAATAACACGGTAGGTCTGACCGGACGGCAGGGTCCAGGTTTCTTCATAAAGACCCGAGGCTGCGGCCTCTTCCAATTCGGTCATCATCTTGCGCCAGCCGCGATAATCTTTCGGCTCCGGGATCATGTTTCGCTCGCGCATGGCGTCCAGCACACCGGCAAGGGACGGGCGCATCGACAGGAAATCGGGTGCCAGCCCTGTCAGATCAAGCAGGGCCGGGCTGAACAGTTGCAGATTGCGCTGACGATCAAAGATCGCAAGACCGATGGGCAGATGGGCGAAGGTTTTGGTCAGCGTCTGCATGAAATCCCGCAGGGCACCTTCGGCCTGCACGGCCGCATCAACGGGCAGGGCGAAAACCAGCCGCCCGTCGCCTTCGGCTTGGCTGATCAGATCAAACCACAGGATCTTGCCATTTGCGCCCTCTATCCGCTGTCGTTGGCCGCTGGCGCCCTGCGCGCTTGCGGTGCGTTCAAAAAGGCGCGGCAGAGGCCATACCAGGTCTTGCTCGGGCAAATGTTTTTCCGTGATCTGAGTGATATAGGCCGAATTGGCCCAGACCACATCACCATCCGCCAGTTCGCGCCAGATCATCAGAGGGGCCTGCGCTGCGATGGTGCGCATCTGGTCAAGCTCTTCCGCCACGGCGCGCTGGGTGATCAGATCGGCACCGGGTGCCGCTCGGTCAGATTTCGGATCAGCGACCATGATTCGCGTGATGCCGCCCCGCAGTTCGGCATGAACGACCAGCAGGGCATGGTTTTCGCTTGTTGAGGCAAGGGCAAGGCGACCCGTACCTGACAGTGCGGCCAGCCGCGCTTCAAGGTCGGGAAAGCGGGGGTGCAGATACGCCATCAGCCGCGTCATTGGCCCGCCGCGCACCACGCTTGCCGACAACAGCGCACGCGCCGAAGGCGAGGCGTCAATCAGGGCCTCGCCATCAAACAAGAACACTGCTCCGGATCTTTCATCTGTAAAAATACCCGATGCGGACAAGACGTTGCGCCCCTGCATGGCTGCCAGAACAACGATGCCAAGCAATGCGGCCACAATCGACGTGGCAAACAGGCCGACCCCAAGCACCCAGTCCATTTCCATTCCGAAAAGCCCGATCTATCTGACGTTGCACTTCACTACCTATGGGCGACTGAGTTAATACGAAATTAAGCCTGAGGGTGAAATTCGTTCAGATATTGACCGATATATGTTCGCCATTGGTTCAATCACGCAGAGAACGGGATATTTGCGCCGGGGACATAATCCGCAGGCGATGCAAGGACCGCGCGTGGCCAACGCACCTCGACAACTGCACCGCATTTCTCGACGTTTTCGCTGATCTTCAGAAAAGGATCGGAAGCGTTTCCGAAGGTCAGGGTTGCGCCGGTGCGCTCTAACAAAGTCTTGGCAATGAACAAGCCAAGGCCCATTCCTTCGTATTCGGGCCGCAGCGCCAAATCCTGACTGTTCGCGCGCGCCCGCACGAAGGGATCGCCGATGCGGCCCAGAATTTGTGCAGGATATCCATCACCATCATCCACGATACGCACCATCAGAGCATCATCAGACCATTCAACCTCTATCCAGACGGTTTCGCGGGCAAAATCCACGGCATTCTGGATCAGGTTGCGCAGGCCGTGAATAACCTCTGGCCGGCGCTGGATGCCGGGGTGCGGGGCATCGCTGCCTGCAACAGGCCGAAGGCTGAATTCAACCCGTTTTCCGCGCCCGATATGGGGTTCTGCCGCCTCGCGGATTACAGCGCCAAAAGGGGCATGGCGCAAGTGCAGATCATCCTTACCCGCGCGTCCCATCGACCGCAGGATATCGCGGCACCGATCCGCCTGATCGTGGATCAGACGGATATCCTCCAGCAGGTCGGGGCGATCTGACAGTTCATCCATCATTTCGGAACTGATCAACTTTATGGTAGCCAGCGGCGTGCCAAGTTCATGCGCGGCGGCCGCCACTACGCCACCAAGATCGGTCAATTTCTGTTCACGCGCCAATGCCATCTGTGTGGCCAATAGCGCGTTCGACATGGATCTGATTTCGGTTGCCACGCGACGGGCATAGAGAGACAAGAAAATAATGCCCACAACGATCGACAACCAGAAGCCGAACTTGAAGATTTCCGGGGTTTCAAGCGGGGTTCCGTCCGGGAACCGCAGTGGCACATTGGCTAGGGCGGTAATGGTCATGAAGCCGATGGCAAGGCTGCCGAGGATTACGGTCGTGCGCAACTCCAGCGCTGTGGCGGAAATGGTGACGGGCGCCAGGACCAGCAGAACAAACGGGTTCGCCAGCCCGCCTGTCAGAAATACCAGCAGCGAAAGCTGGGTGATATCAAACATCAGCATGTAAAGCGCCTCTGTCTCGGACAGTCTTTTTGTTGGTGGATAGGCATAGGACGATGCAAGATTGGCAACCACCGATGCCCCAACGACCAGATAGCAAAGCCCAATCGGCAGCAGGATCTGGTAATATCTGTCAGCGACGGTGATCGCCGTGATTTGCCCGGCAATGGCCATCCACCGCAGCAAGATCAGCGTACGAAGGCGCACCCAGTCAGAGCGGTTATCGACGGAAAGATGACCAGACGTTGGCAATACCATGCGGATTCAGCCCTTTTGACACTACAGCGCCAGTGTTATGCAGGCATCAAGATGAGTTCAATGCGACGCTCGACAAAGAGGCACACGATGACAAGACTTTATGCCATTGCCGCAACCACGGTTATTGCCGCACTGCTGGGCGGATCAGCGGGATATCTTTGGCTTTCGGGATCACGCAATGATCCTTTGGCGCAGTGTCGTGGTGGCCAGGTTGCGGGTGGCGCAATCGGCGGGCCATTCACCCTGGTAGACCAGACCGGTGCTACCGTTACTGATGAGGACGTGCTGAAAGCGCCGGCCCTAGTATACTTCGGCTATACGTTCTGCCCCGATGTTTGCCCGCTGGATGTCCAGAGAAATGCCGATGCTGTGGATATTCTGTTCGAAAAGGGCCTGACTGTGACGCCGGTATTCATCACAATCGATCCGGCCCGTGATACACCAGAGGTTCTGGCGGATTTCACGTCGGCGATAAGCCCAAGAATGATCGGCTTGACCGGAACTGCCGAACAAGTGCAGGCCGCATCAACGGCCTATAAGACATATTTCAAGCAACAGCCCGCTGATGATGAGTACTATCTTATGGATCATACGACCTACACATATTTTATGCTTCCCGGCGCCGGCTTCACGGAATTCTTTGATCGCGACATCACCGCCGAAGCTATGGCAGACAAGATTGCGTGTTTTCTGGGCGCGACTTGATTGACGGCTCTGCCATGAGGCCTAAATCCGAATTACGGGTATTGCATCACGAAGGGCTGACTCATGACGGAAGACTCCACTCTGAACATAGGCCACGATCGCACGTTGCTGTTGGTTGATGATGACACAGTGTTTGTAAATCGATTGGCCAAGGCTATGGAAAAGCGCGGTTTTATTCCTGAGATCGCTGTGACCGTTGCGGCGGGGAAAACCGCTGCTCGGGCACACGCGCCCGCATACGCCGTGGTCGATTTGCGGCTGGAAGACGGCAATGGACTTGATGTCGTGGAAACCCTGCGCGAACTTCGGCCAGACTGCCGTATTGTAGTTTTGACTGGCTATGGCGCCATCGCGACGGCAGTGGCTGCGGTAAAAATCGGTGCAGTGGACTATTTGTCAAAACCGGCGGACGCCAATGAAGTAACGCATGCGCTGCTGTCAAGGAAAGACGGTCTGCCGCCGCCGCCCGAAAATCCAATGTCGGCAGACCGTGTGCGCTGGGAACATATTCAACGGGTTTATGAGATGTGTGAACGCAACGTATCTGAGACGGCACGACGATTGAACATGCACAGAAGAACGCTTCAGCGTATTTTGGCCAAGCGAAGCCCACGGTAAGGTAATTTTCAAATCTGCGCCTTGCAGCCTCAATGATCTTGCCGTATGACTTTCGCGCAGTAAATATAAGGAATTACACTCGTGGATATCGACCTCAATTCGCTCAGCCTCAAAGAGCTGAAAGAACTTCAATCAAGTGTGAACAAGGCTCTGAATGGCTTTGAGGATCGCAAGCGTAAAGAAGCGCTGTCCAAAGTTGAAGATGCGGCGCGCGCGCTGGGCTTCTCTTTGTCAGAACTGACCGGCACTGCCGTGCCAAGAAAGCGGTCACCGGCCGTTCCGAAATACGCCAACCCGGCGGACAAATCCGAAACATGGTCCGGCCGTGGCCGCAAGCCGCGCTGGTTTGCCGCAGCTTTGAAGGCGGGCAAAAAGCCGGAATCGATGTCGATTTGAAATTCGGACGATACGGATGGGGAGGCCGCACTAAACTGCGGCTTTCAGCCATTTGATAAACGTCCTGACCTCGGCCCGTTTTGGCCCCGGACGGGTGACGATGTAGTAGGCCAGACTGTCGTCGCGGATTGACCCCAGCACCACCAATGCGCCGTTTTCCACATCCTGTTCAACCAGTGCTGCCGCCTCGACATGCAGCCCGTAGCCCTGCCGCGCCGCAGACAATGCCAGTTCCTCGGTCGGGATATAGGCGATGTTCATCGCGTCTGGCTGCAGGCCAAAACTTTTGAGCCAGGCCAGCGCCTCGGGCCAATCCTGTTCGATGACCCATGGCATGGCGGACATGTCTTCAAGGCTAAGGTCGCGGCGACCCTGCAGCATGGATGGTGCGGCCACGATCACGTAATGCGCTGCGGTCAGAAATTCGGCGTCGAGGCCGGGCCAAATGCCGTCGCCGAAGCGGATGCCAAGGTCAATTGGTTCTTTTCGCAGATCGACAAGGCGCTTTTCGGGGTGCAGCGACAGCGGCACCTCTGGATGTGCGGCCCAGAACGCCCCAAGCCGCGGCATCAGCCATTGCGCCGCAAAGGCCGGCGTCATGGTAACCCGCAAAGGCGCACCTTTATCAATGGCGCGCAGATCCGTAAGCGCCTGGTCGATGATGCGAAAACCTTCGGCAAGGGCTTGGGCAAGCTTGGCGCCTTCGGTTGTCAGGGCAAGGCCGCGCCCTTCGCGGTAAACCAAGGCATGGCCCAGATGATCTTCCAAACCGCGCACCTGCTGGGCGACGGCGGCATGGGTGACGTTTAATGCGCGGGCGGCAGAGGAAAAGCTTTGCAACCTCGCTGCCGCCTCAAATGCACGCAGGGCGGTCAGAGATGGGAAGGTTTTCCAGTCTAGAGACATATGTTAGCTGATCTAACAGTTTGTAAAAATCGCTGATTCGGGGCTTTGGCCGATTTGCTTTATAACAGGCCTATGACATCACGCTAAAAGGAACAAGCCATGTTACATATCTTCGCAGATGCGCTGCTGATTGCAGCCCGGATGGAACCGCTGCGGCCAACCGAACATCGCGCCCGGCCAGAACCCGACGCAGACATCAAAGCCGCGCGTCGTTGGTTCAGCCTTGCCGGGCTGAAGCTTTAGATGCAGGCCGCCAGCAAGACCGAATGTCGCGCCACGTAGTCTGCCCGCACCACAGCGGGCGGGCGCAATCTGATCTCCAATCCGCGTAGCAGGGCTGTTTGGGGCCGGCCAAAGAACTTGTCCGCCTCGGCTTCGGTAAAGCCCGCGATTTGTACAGCCTCCAGCCAGGCAGAGATTTTGTCAGCGGCCTTGATGGCCTTTTTCACCACAACGGGCAGGGATGCCGGCAAGCCAAAGCGCAGATGCACGGCGGCAGCAAGGCGCAAATCCAACTCTCCGTAACCCGGTCCGACGGCGGCCTTCACGGGGCCAATCATATCACCGATGACGTATTCGGGTGCGTCGTGCAGCAATGCTGCCAAGCGCCACTTGGGTGGCGGGTCACCGAGGCGACCATAAATCTGTTCCACCAGCAATGAATGTTCGGCCACCGAATAGGGCCAGTCGCCGCGCGTCTGCCCATTCCAGCGCGCGACGAAGGCCAGACCATGCGCGATATCTTCAACTTCGATATCAATCGGCGTTGGGTCCAGCAGATCAAGTCTGCGGCCCGAAAGCATCCGTTGCCAGGCGCGGGGTTGTTTCATAAGGAGTTGTCCTTTGGCACGCGGAGTTGTCGAACTGGCTTTCTGATGCTATCTCCCCCGCAACCCACAGTTCAAGGAGCGCGGCGGATGCCGAAGGATTACATCGTCAAGGATATTGCACTGGCCGATTACGGTCGCAAGGAATTGACCATTGCCGAAACCGAAATGCCCGGCCTGATGGCGCTGCGCGAGGAGTTTGGTGACGCAAAGCCGCTGAAAGGTGCGCGGATTGTCGGTTCGCTGCACATGACCATCCAAACCGCCGCATTGATCGAAACACTGACGGCACTGGGTGCAGATGTGCGTTGGGCGTCGTGCAATATTTTTTCGACCCAGGATCACGCGGCGGCGGCAATTGCCGCAGGCGGCACACCCGTTTTCGCGATCAAGGGTCAGACCCTGACCGAACATTGGGACTATCTCGATCGGTCCTTCATGTTTCCGGAAGGTGCCAACATGATCCTCGACGATGGCGGTGACGCGACGCTGTATGTGTTGCTTGGCGCACGGATGGAAGCGGGCGAGGATGTTCTGTCAGTACCGACGTCCGAAGAAGAAGAAGTAATCAAACTTCAGATGCAAAAACGCATCAAACAAAGCCCCGGCTGGTTTGCGAAAACCCGTGCGGCCATCAAGGGCGTGTCGGAAGAAACCACCACTGGCGTGCATCGTTTGTACGATCTGCACAAAAATGGCCAACTGCCTTTCCCAGCGATCAACGTAAATGACAGCGTTACGAAATCGAAGTTTGATAACAAATACGGCTGCAAGGAATCGCTGGTTGACGGCATTCGCCGTGCAACTGACACCATGATGGCGGGCAAGGTGGCCTTGGTCTGTGGCTACGGCGACGTCGGCAAAGGCTCGGCTGCCTCGCTTCAGGGTGCCGGTGCCCGCGTGAAGGTTACCGAAGTTGACCCGATCTGCGCTTTGCAGGCGGCGATGGATGGATTTGAAGTGGTGTTGTTGGAGGATGTGGTTGCATCTGCCGATATCTTCATCACCACCACGGGCAATCGTGATGTGATCCGCATCGAACATATCCGCGAGATGAAGGATATGGCGATCGTCGGCAATATTGGCCACTTCGACAATGAAATTCAGGTGGCGGCGCTGAAGAACCACAAGTGGACCAATATCAAGGACCAGGTCGACATGATCGAAATGCCGAACGGCAATCGCATCATTCTGCTGTCCGAAGGCCGCTTGTTGAACCTTGGCAATGCCACCGGCCACCCGTCATTCGTGATGTCGGCCTCGTTCACCAATCAGGTGTTGGCGCAGATTGAGCTGTGGACCAAGGGCAGTGACTATCAGCCCGGCGTTTATATTCTGCCGAAAGAGCTTGATGAGAAGGTGGCCCGCCTGCATCTGAAGAAAATCGGCGTGAAGCTGACCGAATTGCGCAAGGATCAGGCCGACTACATTGGCGTCAATGTGAATGGCCCGTTCAAATCGGAACACTACCGCTATTGAAACCTGACCTTGGCACCCCCTGCCCTGTTTGGGCCGGGGGGCGTTAGTTAATCAGTGCGGATAGCTCGTCCCGGTCAATCGAGGTCATCAGCGTTTGCGCCGCGATTGGCGTGGTCAATCCTTCCAAGCGCAGAACTGCCCTGCTGGTCAGGGCAACGGCAATTTTAAATCCGTTCGTCGCATAGATATCGGATCCGATCGGTCGCATGATCAGGCTTTCTCCGGCAGGGTTGGTTCGGTTTGTGACCTCCATCCCGCCCAATTCAAGACGCTCGAGGACCTCGCCGCTTTCCAGTGCTTTTTCCTCGATCGCAGCCAAAGCCTCGATCCAGCTCTCCGGATCATTTGTGGTGCCCAATGCGCTGCGTTCTGAGGTGTAATCAAGCCGCACGTTTAGAAATTCACCGTTACCGTTCAGATAGATCGCGGATGTACCGTTCCTGGATAGTATTTTTTCTTCCATACCGGGATTGCGTTTCAGGTCCAGATACCGGTCAAGATGTTTGAACCCGAGGTTCTGCTCAAGCGGCAACACGTTGCTGCCGACTGGCCAACGGGCCTTGATGGCGTCAAGGGCATTTGGCAGCGCGGCATCATCCGTGGTCACGCGAACCCAACCGTCCGGCGCGGCGGGCAGGAACCCGATGGGGCCATCCCCTGCCTCGTCGCCAGAAGGAAATACCATCAGGGCAAGGCGTTCGACAAGACCCGGCTCGGCAGGCACGGCATTGGCATCCTGGAGTTTCGCCTGAGTTTCGCGCCACATGGCGTTCGGACCTGCAGAAATTTTGGCGGCGACAATTGTAACGGCCCCGGCGCAGATCAGGCCAAGCACAAGATACCCCATTACCCATCTTTTCATCGAGCCTGACTTCGGCTGGGCATGTGGTCCCCGACCACGCCCGATACTGATCTCGGGGCCGGTTTGGGCGCGGGACTCGCGGATCCGCCGAAGGCGGTCTTCAAACGAGTCCTTATCTGATGCCATCGATCCTGCCCCGCGCGATTGATCTCAAGCCGTGTTAACAAAGCAGCCGCCCCCGAGTTTGGCGAAACTTGGGCAAAATGATGATCCCCGTTGCGTTCGGGTCTTGATGCAAGATCAACCGACAGGCGGCGTGATTGCAACAGAGGCGGGGCATTGACGCCGCGTGCCTTTCGCTCGAATCCGCTCTGCGTTAGGCTTGCGGCAAAACGTGAAAAGGGGGCGGCGAATGGAACTCAGCAAACGCGATAAACTGCGCGACCGGATGCTCGGCCGGCTGCCAAAAGGTGCTGTCGTAGCCGAAATCGGTGTTTGGGAAGGGTACTTCAGCAGCCGGATCATGGAAATCTGCCAGCCATCCGCTCTGCACCTGATCGACCCGTGGCTTTACATGCCGGAATTTGCCAACACCGGCTTTGGCCGCAAGAAAAACGAACACCTGATGGAACAGAAATGGCACAATGTCGTTGCCCGTTTCAAGGATGATCCGCGCGTCACGGTGCATCGCGGCCTGTCAGAGACGGTGCTGGGTGGTATGCCGGATGGCAGCCTTGACTGGGTCTATATTGACGCCAATCATAATGAGCCGTTCATCGGCAACGATCTGGCATTGTGCATGGCCAAGGTCAAACATGACGGCATCATTGCGGGCGATGATTTCAACTGGCAGACCGAACAAAGCGGTGCGCCGGTCAAGCGCGCGGTCGAAAATCTGCTGGAAAACCTGGGCGATCAGGCGAGCCTGACCCTGATGGCGAACCAGTATATCATTCAGTTAAACCGCCCTGCGCCAAAAGCAGCCAAGGGGAAAAAGGGCTGAATTTTCCCTTTGTAGCGGCTGGGCTTTGGCCTAAGGTTCGCGCGTTAGAATACTTTTGAGACAACAAAAGTCATGTGCCAGGGAACGAATAAGGAGCTGCCGAATGAGTAAGAGAGATGACCTGATCGCGAAGTATGCCGACGATCTGACGAACAAATGCAAAATGAAGCCTGATATGGCGTTGTTGACCAAGGTCACCATCGGGTGCGGCCCGGCAATTTATAATGCCGACAGCGCGACAGTCGCGGGAAGCGACGCATCAGAGCTGGAAACCGTGAAGAACAACTTCCTGATCAAGAAGCTTGGTCTGGCCGAAAACCCAAAACTGATGGAAGCGATCAATGCGGTGATCGACACCTATGGGCGGTCAGAGCGTAACAAGTTTCGCGCCGTGATCTATTACATGCTGGTCAGGCATTTTGGCAAGGAAAGCATCTACGCCTGACGTCGGGCCAAACAGTTCGTCCTGACGCCCGCCCCATGATCGGTGCGGGCGTTCCGGTTTTCAGCACGCTGCCAAGGCGGCGAAGATTTGCTTCAAGTTCTAGATGCTTAAGCGTTGCGCGACGGCCGACCGATGGGGTAGCTTGACGTTATAGGGCAGTACGCCCGGGACCTTTTCAGAACACGTGTGGTGCTAAGGGAGCACGTGGGGTGGATGGAGGGTCCTGAGGGGTCGGGACCCTCCAATTTTTCGCTCCATATTGCCCGGTATGATATTTGCCGCGTCCTTGGTCAGAACAAGTTCAGGATCAGTCCCATGATCGCGCAGCCGACGATGGCGTTGACGCCGTCAATCAGGGTAAGCGCGGGTTTGCGCAATCCAAAGGCATAATTCATTGCGACCCAGGGCGTGATGAAAAACGCGCCGACGCCAAAACCCGCGATAAGACCGCCGCCAACCGAGACGATGCCACTGGTTTGAAACATGTGACGCATCATGCCAGCAACCAGAAGCATTGCCACAAGCGCAATAACGTAGGGCATCGGGCTGCCGCTGCCTTGCGGCCTGCCGCTGGCATCTGCCTGCAATCCGGCTGCTTCCATCCACTGCTTTGACATTGCGATGTACCAAAACGCACTGAAAGCGTACGCGGCGATCGCTGCGGCAATGACGTTCAGATATTGCATTTATCCCTCCATTCGCATTGTCTTGCACCATTATGGCGCGAAAATCTGCCGTTGCGAAGGAAATTCAGGGCGCAACGCCGCCCATGCCGCAAACGATCCGCCATTCGGCGGGGGTGACGGGCTGCACCGACAGGCGCGAATTGTTGATCAACACCATCTGTTCCAACCCCGGCTGTATTTTGCATTGATCAAGGGTGACGGGCCGTGCAAATGGGCAAACGGCGCGGATCATTACGCAATCCCAGCGCGGATCGTCGGTCGTGCTGTCTGGCATGCAGGTGCGGCATACCTCGACAATGCCGACCACGGCCTTGCCGATATTGGAATGGTAGTAGAACCCCAGATCGCCCACCATCATCGCCCGCATGTTGTTGCGCGCCTGATAATTGCGCACGCCATGCCATTCCTCGCCCGCATCCCCACGCGCGACCTGTTCATCCCAGCTCCACGTATCGGGTTCGGATTTGAACAACCAGTGTTTCATCCCACCACCTTTTTCCATTCGCTGATTGTGACGGATTCGAACAACCCGGCCTTTGAATAAGGGTCTGATGCGGCCCAATCCTGCGCTTCTGCAAGACCATCGACGCTTAGGATAATCAGTGATCCGTTCATCTGGCCGTGCGCATCAAGGAATGGCCCGGCCATTTCAACCACGCCCGTGGCGGCGATATGTGCAAGATGTGCCGCGCGATTGTCGGCTCGCGTTTGTAACGCGTCGGGTTTATCGATGCAGATCAGCGCAACACGCATGGCTTATTCCTGTTTCAACGGGCGGGAGAGCAGCGATTGAATGGCGTCTGACATGGAAATCTGGCCCGTGGTGAATGCGGCAACCATCGCGGTTATCGGCAGATCAAGACCATGTCGCGCGCTCAGTTTCAACATCGCCTGCGCGGTTGCAACCCCTTCTACCGTGATCGCGGGATCAAATGCTTGCCCCGCCCCCAAAGCACGACCAAACCGAAAATTGCGCGACTGATCGGATGTGCAGGTCAACACCAGATCGCCAAGGCCCGACAGGCCTGCCAGCGTCTCTGCCCGGGCACCCATGGCAAGTGCGGCGCGCACCATTTCCGCATAGCCGCGCGTCATCAGTGCCGCCCGGGCAGACTCCCCCAGGCCAGCGCCGATGACAACGCCTGCCGCAATAGCAATGACATTCTTCAACGCGCCACCAAGTTCTGCCCCGACCACATCAGTGGTGCGATAGATCCGCAGCGTTGGCGTGGCCAACAGCCCTTGCATCGCCTCACCACCCCGGGCATCCGCGCAGGCCAAAGTCATAGCCGTGGGCAAGCCGGCGGCAACATCTGCGGCAAACCCTGGCCCGGTCAGCAGCCCGACCATCACCCCCAGCACGGCATCGGCAATCACCGCCACGGCGCCGCGACCGGTAGCCAGATCGATCCCCTTGGCGCAGGAGATGACCGGCCCGCGCGCCAGCGTCAGACCGTGCACCGCCAGCCACCCCACCTGCACCTGCATCGGCAGTGCCATCAGGGTAAGCCCGGCTTCGGAATGCGGTTGATCCGCCAAATCGACGCTGTCTGGCACCCGAACCCCAGGCAAACGCAGGCTTTCCCGGCGGGCGGCCAGACCGGGGTCGCGCCCGACCAATGTTACCGACTTGCCCGCGCCTGCCAGCACCACGGCCATTGCAGTGCCAAACGCGCCCGCGCCGATGATCTGTATCCGCGTCATGCCTTAGCCCCTTTCTTGCCAGAGCCGAGCATCGCCGGGCTGCGTGCATCCAGTGGCCAGCGGGGGCGGGCGGCAAGATCCATGCCGTCGCGCGCGCCAACCCGGTACCGCTCGATCCCGGCCCAGGCAATTATCGCAGCATTGTCTGTGCATAAATGCAGCGGTGGCGCCAGAAATGGCACGGCGTCTTGTGCGCAGACAGTCTCTAACACGGCGCGAATGGCTTGATTTGCAGCAACACCGCCAGCAACCGCAAAGGCAGGCGCGGTGTGTGCATCGGCCAAGTAGCGAGATAGTGCGCGACGGGTCTTTTCGGCCAGAACATCGGCGACCGCGGCCTGAAAACCGGCGCAAAGATCGCGGCGATCCTGCAGTGTGATGCCGCCCTGCGCCGAAATCAGTGCATCACGGGCGCGCAGCACCGCCGTTTTCAGCCCCGAAAAAGACAAATCGCACCCCGGCCTGTCCAGCAACGGGCGTGGAAAGGCAAACCGCTTCGGATCGCCCGACGCCGCCTCGCGTTCGACCGCAGGCCCGCCGGGCTGGGGCAGGGCAAGCAGCTTGGCGATCTTGTCAAACGCCTCACCCGGGGCATCGTCGATGGTGCCGCCAAGCCGCACGAAGTCCTCGGCACCGTTGACCTGCACGAACTGGCAATGCCCGCCCGATACCAGCAACATCAGATACGGAAACGCCAGCCCATCGGTCAGCCGGGGTGTCAGCGCGTGCCCGGCCAGATGGTTAACCCCGACCAGCGGAAGCCCCGTCGCAACCGCGATGCCCTTGGCGCACATCACACCCGACAGAACGCCGCCGATCAGACCCGGCCCTGCGGTGACCGCCACGCCGTCAAGATCCGCAAATGTCAGCCGCGCGTCAGCCATGGCGCGCTCGACGCAATGATCCAGCCGCTCGGCATGCGCCCGGGCGGCGATCTCGGGGACGATGCCGCCAAACGGCGCATGAAGCGCTGTCTGCCCGTCTATCACCGACGACAGAATTTGCGCAGGCTGGCCCGGCACATAGCGCACCACAGCCGCCGCCGTATCATCGCAGCTGCTCTCCAGACCAAGAAATGTAAGTGTTTTGCGCATCGGCCGCCGATTGCCAGAAAGGTTAAGCGCAGGTAACACCGGACGCATGGTCATACAATCCCGCGCCAACCCCGTGCCAGTGCTGCTGACCCGCCCCGCCGATCAGGCTGTAGCCTTTGCGCAGGGCCTTCAACGCCGCTTTGGCGATCAGGTGCGGCTTGTGGCGACCCCGCTGATGGCACCGCGATTCTTTTCGCCCAATGTGCCGACGGGTCCATTTACCGCGCTGATCCTGACATCGCAGACCGGCGTCCAGGCTTTCGGGCGGTTTGATGCCAACGCCGGGGGCCTGCCCGGCGATGTGTTTTGCGTTGGCGAGCAGACAGCACACCATGCCCGCAAGGCAGGATTGAACGTGGTCGCGGTGGCGCGCGATGCGGCGGCGTTGATCGACCGGATCAAAGCGCTGCGCCCGGCGGGCAAACTTCTGCACCTGCGTGGGCGTGATGCACGGGGGTCAATCGCCGACCATCTTAATTCCGCAGGAATAGAGACGTATTATGCTGTTATCTATGTGCAGGACCAACTGCCCCTGACGGCAGATGCACAAAGCGCACTGATGGGCACCAACCCGGTTCTGGTGCCGTTGTTTTCCCCACGGACAGCAATCATCTTTGCCAGGGAATTGGCGCGCGTGGCAGTTACGTCTCCTATTTTCGTGGCGGCGATCAGTGGCGAGGTTGCCCTTGAAGTGGCCGGTTTCGGTGCCCAAGTCAGGGTTGCGACCAAGCCGGACGCAGCATCCATGCTGAACACGGTGGCTCTGCTGCTCGTGGATTTGCGGACTGCTTGAATGCCGCCACGCGGACAGACTAAGATACGATCAGCGGCACATGTCTTGCCGCTGAAATCAGGCGGAGATCCGGCCATGGCAGACGCGAAGAACGCACAGCCCCACGAAGATGACGGGGCGCTGCTGGCCGTTGAGGCAACCGAACCCGTAATCTTGCAAGAGCCTGACCGTACAATCAACGCGGGCCCTGAACCCGACCCCGATGTCGCGGCGGTGCTTCAAAAGCCGGAGGCACGCCAAAGTGGCTTGCTGGGATTCGTGCTGGGCGGAGCACTTCTGGCCGGCGCGGGATTCGGTGTGGCAAAATACGTCTTTCCGGACACCGGCTCCGCCGATGCAATCGCTGCAGTGCAGGTGCAACTGGACGCAAACGCTGCAGAAGGCCTGGCCTTGCGATCTGAACTGGCATCCCTTGCCGAAAGACCCGTCGCCGATCCGGCGCTCGCCGACCGAATTGCAGCGCTGGAGGCGGCGGTGTCAGCATCGCCTGATACTGCCACATTGCAGGCTAGCCTTGGCATGCTGGAAGAACGGCTTGCTGCAATCGAGGCCGCGTCAGTTGGCGGTGACGCCGCGCCAGCCGCAGCCATCGCTGTGATGGACCGAGAACTCAAGAGTCTTCGGGCCATGATAGAGGCTCAAAAGGATGCTGACCCCGCGCTTGTCGCCAACCTCGACGCGGCTTCGGCTGCCGCTGAGGAACGGATTGCCGCTGCTGAGGGCGCAGTCGTCACGGCAGCAAAACAGGCTGCTTTAAGCCATGTCAGAGCCGCCTTTCAAAGTGGTGCCCCGCTTGGTCCCGCCTTGGAAGGACTAAGGGCCATGGGCACAGACATCCCAACGGCCCTGACTGCTGCAGGCGAGTCTGTGCCCAGCCTCATATCTTTGCAAGACAGTTTTGCCGAACCGGCCCGCGCGGCGCTTGAGGCATCGATTCGCGCCGATATGGGCGAAGGCTGGGCGGACCGGCTGTCCGCATTCATGCGCAGCCAAAGCGGTGCCCGGTCGCTGACACCGCGTGAAGGATCGGATCCCGATGCCGTTCTGTCGCGCGCAGAGGCAGCATTGCGCGACGGACAACTGGAAACCGCGGTCTCCGAACTCGCAGCCTTGCCGCCGGCTGGAATTGAGGCGATGTCAGATTGGGTTGCCGATGCCATCCGACGGTTGACGGCAGAACAGGCCATTGCCGATCTTTCCGCAACGCTGAATGGGCAATAGGGGCGCGCAATGATCTGGTCATTGATCAAGGTTCTGTTGTTTGTGGCTACCATCGCGGCGCTGACATTTGGCGCGGGCGTATTGCTGGATACCGGGGGCGGCATCCGGATCGCAGTTGCCGGATACGAATTCACCTTTGGCCCGTTGCAGGCAGTTATTGGCACCTTGGTGCTGGTCGCACTCGTCTGGGTCGTGTTGAAACTGGTCGGTTTGATCGTTGCCGTTTTGCGGTTTCTGAACGGCGACGAAACCGCCATTTCACGCTATTTCGACCGCAATCGTGAACGCAAGGGCTATCAGGCGCTGGCAGAGGGGATGATGGCCATCGCCTCGGGGGAAGGGCGGATTGCACTGGCTCGCGCCGCGAAAGCCGAAAAGTTTCTCGACATGCCGGAACTGACAACGCTGTTGACAGCACAAGCCGCCGAAATGGCTGGCGATACCAAGCGCGCGATACAGGCCTACAAAACCCTGCTGGGCGATGACAAGACCCGCTTTGTCGGTATTCGGGGCCTGATGAAGCAAAAGCTTGCCGAAGGCGACACCGAAACAGCGCTTCGATTGGCGGAAAAGGCTTTCGCGCTGAAACCCAAACACGGGGACACACAAGATGTGTTGTTAAAGCTGCAGGCTGAGCATTCCGATTGGAAAGGCGCGCGAGCCACGCTGGGTGCAAAGCTGAAATCCGGTGAATTGCCACGCGATGTCTACCGCCGGCGCGATGCTGTTCTTGCCCTGCAAGAAGCGCGGGTTGTGATGGACGATGCAACGCCGATCGATGCGCGCGAGGCCGCGATCGAGGCGAACAAACTGTCGCCTGACCTGATCCCCGCTGCCGCAATGGCCGCACGCAGTTATACCCTGAAAGGCGAAAAGAAAAATGCGCTGAGGGTGCTCAAAAAAGCGTGGGAAGTGATGCCGCACCCCGATCTTGCCACCGCTTTCGCAGAGATCGAGCCGGAAGAAACCCCGGCCGCACGGCTGAAACGGTTCAAGGCGCTGACGAGCCTTCGCGCCGATGCCCCGGAAACCAGGATGCTGCTGGCGGAACTGAACATCGCGGCGGAAGATTTTCCTGCGGCGCGCCGTGCACTTGGTGATCTGGCGGAAACCGGTCCCACCGGACGCTCGCTTGCGCTGATGGCAGCGATTGCGCGTGGAGAAGGCGCTGATGATACAGTTGTGCGCGATTGGCTGGCCCGCGCGCTGGCCGCTCCGCGCGGGCCGCAATGGTGCTGCGACAAATGCCACGCAATTCACGCCGAATGGCGCCCGATCTGCGACAATTGCGGCGGGTTCGACACTTTAAGCTGGCGCGCGCCCGCTGCGGGGTCGGCACCAGCGTCCGGCAATATGGATCTGTCGCGCCTGATGGCCTTGGCACAACCCACGGCCCCGACCGCAGCCCCATTGGAGCCCGACGTGATCGATGTCGAGGCGATCGTACGCCAGGCAAACTGATGCCGCACAAGCCAAAGCACAACTCAGCCTTGCGCGAGTCACCCCGACGGTTCAAGCCCGGATCCGGTATGCCGCAATTACGCAGGTGGTAGAGTACATCATTCGCCGTGATGGGGCTGGGCGGTAAAGATTGCCTTATTACCAATTAGTTAGGTGGTTAACAGCCGCCTTGGCACAAGGATCGTACAAGGCGCGACTGGGTGTCTTGAAAAGATCGCACCGTGGCGGTAGAAGGCCCTCAATGCCCCAATAGCTCAGCTGGTAGAGCAATTGCTTCGTAAGCAATGCGTCGGCGGTTCGAGTCCGTCTTGGGGCACCATCTTTTCGCCAAACTCCCGCTATGTCAGGCGTTTAAGTGTGGCCCCGGCCAAGGGGGGCAGGGCGTTGGGCGTTACGTTTGATTTTCCGATGTACCGCGAGCGTACCCAGCCGTCCTTCAATGAAGGCGAATGGGCGCGCTGTGCCGCAGATCATGGACAAACTCAAGGCCACCTCGCCCTTCTTCAGCAAGCGTCCAGCGTTCCTGTCCGAAGAGTTCTTGCGCTGCATCCATTTTGTGGATGAGCGCATCATGGTGGCGCTACGCTTTGCAGCATCGCCGGCGAATGAGCGCGCGTTGATTGATCAGCCTTTATGTCGCCGTCCAAAATGCGAGACTTGGCGCAGAGACTGAAATGAGGTGCACCCACACAGCTTTGTCGGCCACAACCCCCCGATAAAGCTGATGGATCGGTCAGTGGCACATGGCCCACACTCACAGCGAGATGGCCGGAAAGGCCCACATGGGCGGTCCGAGGTCGCGGTAGCAGGTCAGGCTGGGCAGGTTCTGCATCAGACTGAGGGGCGTTCAGGGGGGAAGATCAGAGGCGTTCTAATTGATCTCGGGCAAACCGGGCGTTTCTCAGCTAACCAGTTGGAACGATGTCAGCATCCAAACCGTCCAGAAGCCAAAAGCAATCCAAGGACCAAAGGCCAGCTGCGCGTCGTGATGGGTTTGTCGCGTCAACAAGGCCTGAGCCAGACCCCCCAAGGTGGCAATGAGCAATACAAAGGGCAGATTTTGCCATCCAAGCCAAGCGCCTGCTGCTGCGAACAGCTTTGCATCTCCTAGCCCCAGACCATCCACATTCCGCACTCGAAAGTAGAATTCGCCGAGACCTGCAAACAGCGCGAAGGCTGCGATGGCACCGATAAAGTGATGCGCTGGGTATATGTCTGGCACCGTCAGCGCTATAGCCAAACCGGCGCCGATCAGCGGCAAACTCAGCACATCAGGGATTCGAAACGTTTTCAGATCAAATGCCGAAATGACGAGTAAAGTGAAGCTTAGACAAAGGGTTACAACAAGGGCTGCGCCAAACGGCAGGCTTTGGAACAGGCTGTTTGAAAGCATCTGACCTCCGATTCAAGCTCTTCAGTAGTATATTTCTGAAAGATTGAAACTTTCCGTTTGTAGCTCTCGTTGGTGCTTTTGGGGCGTGTCTGCATCGCGCGTTGGTGCGTCTTCAAAGCTTGGTTTGTTGTCCCAATACCATCACGCGCACTTGCGCAGAAATAAGTGGTCGGCGCCATAGGCCACACATTGGAGGAACTATGATACTCAGAACTGGTTTTTTGCTGGGCACCGTATTGGTGGGCACGCTTGCTGGCGTTGCACCGGCCAGTTGGGCGTCGAGCCACCGTGAAGCGCCCGCGATTGCAGGCATGCCGCGTGTCGATGCCACCGATTTTTACATGTTTCGAAGCTATGAGCCTGAGCGCGCAGATTATGTCACGCTGATCGCCAACTATCAGCCGCTTCAGGCCGCCTACGGCGGGCCGAACTATTTCAAGCTGGATAACGATGCAGTCTACGAGATTCACATCGACAATGATGGAGATGCCAAAGAAAATTTGACCATCCAGTTCAACTTCGACTCGGCACTTGCCAATGGCACGGGCACAACCCTGAATGTCGGCGGTGTTGACGTCGCAATTCCGCTTCGCCAGAGCGGCAGCATAACCGAACCCAGCGATGAGAACATTAACGAAACCGAATCGTACACAATCAGAATGATCACGAATGATCGTCGCAGGGGCACCAAGGCAAATGTCACCCAAGTAGGCGGTACGACTACGCAGTTTATCAAGCCGATCGACAATATCGGCAACAAGACATTGCCGGAATATGCGGCATACGCTGATGCGCACATCTACCCTATCACAATTCCGGGTTGTGCGTTGCCGGGCAAGGTTTTCGTCGGCCAACGTGCCGAAGCTTTCGCAGTCAACCTTGGCGAAATCTTCGATCTGGTTAATCTTGTGCCGCTGCAAGGCGCGTCCAATCCAGCCTACCCGCAATACAACACGGATGCGCCTTTTACCGGTGGCATTGTGCAAGACAGGGCCAACGACGATCTGATCGGCGAGTCGAACGTGACGTCCATCGCGCTTGAACTGCCGATCCAGTGCCTGACAGGTACAGGCAATGGCGTTATCGGTGGCTGGACTACGGCCAGCCTGCCACAGGCGCAGCTGCGCGATCCTTCACCTACCTACAACGGAACCGCCCGTCAGGGTGGCGCATTGGTACAGGTGTCTCGCCTTTCAGCACCTTTGGTAAACGAATTGGTGATTGGTCTTGAGGACAAGGACCTGTTCAACGCGGCACGACCGACGCAGGATGGTGCCCTTGCCACCTACGTGACCAACCCGACGTTGCCGGCCTTGCTAGATCTGCTGTTCCGCAATGCGGTCGGTTCGCCGAGCAACATTGCGCCCAACAATTTCCCGCGCAATGATCTTGTCACGGCATTCCTGACCGGTTTCCCGGGTGTGAACCAATTGGCTACCGTGACCGGCTCTGAAATGATGCGTCTGAATACGACCTTTCCAGTCACCCCTCGCGACGATCAAAACACCTTCGGTCTGGTTGCCGAAGATCTGGCAGGCTTTCCCAACGGTCGTCGCCCCGGTGATGATACGGTTGATATCGCCCTGCGTGTCGTGATGGGCGCGTTGTGCCACGACCTGCCGCTTGGGGCGGAACTGAGTGGCGACGCTACGATCGAAGATACGCCCGCCGATCTCGTCAACCTCAACCTTTGTGGAGCGGACCGTGATGCAAGCATCGCTGCCGCCCCTGTCGGGAACGCCGCCTTCACCGATGGTGCCCCGCTGAGCGCCACCGAATTGCAGAACGCCTTCCCTTACTTGAACACGCCGATCCCCGGATCGCCGAATAACGAGGGTTGATCAATGACACGCAAAGGTAAACTGCTGTCCACGCTAGCTGCAACTCTGGCCTTTCTTGTGGCTTGTGATGGCAGTGACGGCGTAGCTGGCAACCCGCAAGCGCAGTTCGGCAATATGTTTGCTGCAGCTTTCAACGGCGGCGTCGATGACGATGCGAAAGACGATCCCAATTTGGAAATCGTTTATGGCGGTGTCGACGGTGTTGATCTGGACGCTGACCCGCTGGATATCTGACCGCTCGCCAGGGGCGCTGCATGAGCGTCTGGCAATGATCTGGTAAGCGGCGGTAGCAGTACCGCCGCTTTTATATGGCAAAGTCAAAATCGCGCGAAAAAGTACCGCTTGTCACCCTGCCCAATCATTGGGGCGGCGAAACCGCTCCAAGTGGAATCTGACGAAACACTGCCACCACCTCGGCTGAACCACCACCGCCCGATCTGCGCTGCAAAAGGGTTTCCATTCTTTGCGCAGTACCGTCGACAGATACATTGATTGTCACCCGGAAAAAGCGCGACACAAACCCCACGCCAGGTGGCAGGATCATCTCGATACCGGCAACATCTGCGGGCGTTAAAAAGCCGTTTTTGGCGCGGATGCTTGCAAGTCTGCGCGCCTGGACAGGGTTGTCCGCAATAATGCCCAGCAGTGCTTCGGGCGCTGTGTTGAGGTTGATGTCTGTGCGGCCCGGCAGAACAGTAACAAGATCAGACAAACGGACCAGATCAGCGGGGCTTATGCCGGCCTCTGCCACCAGATCCGCCATGCGAACCAGCGGATCAGTCTGCGCCAGACGTGCCGCAATGCGCGGACCCACATCAAGGGGCAAATCCAGTGTAACCACAATGCGTTGCAAAATCTGCACGCCAAGCGCCCCGCTGCCCGGTAAAGAGTTTAGGTTGAAATGTCCCTGCGCATCTTCGATTGTCAGCGCGAAGCGGCCTGCGTCAATTTCTATCTCGTCTTGGCCCACCAGCGCCCAACCTTCGGCATTGTGATCTGTGGTCGGGGATTCGACCATATCCCTGCGCAGCGCAACAATGGCGCTGGCTTCGCCTGCGGCAATCAGGGCCAGTGCCTGCCCGGCAGAACTGAACCGCTGGCTGCGGGTAATCGATAGCTCGGACAGGCTGACCATGGCGTAAACCACCGACGCTGTCAGGGCGAGGATGACAAGGACGTTGATCAGCACAACACCCTGATCGGCTGTGCGCACAGCCATCAGCGTGCCTCGCCCGGCAAAAGCACTACCCGGCGCAACTGGTTACCAGTGGCGGCCAATGTGATGGTTATCGCAACGGCCTGCGGGTTTGGCACTGGTTGGCCGGGTAACACCACGCGCGCCACGGGCGGCCATTCGTCGCCCCAACCTGCGCTGGGCTCGTAGAATTGCCAACCGACTGCCGATACATCTTGCAGCAAAGGTTGACGTGCTAAGGGCGTGCCTTCGGTCACCGCGACGACCCGCATCAGCGCGCCTTCGTTCAGCGCATATTCCAAGGAAAAACTACCGCCCGAAGACTCGGTGGCATTTCGTTGCCAAGCCACCACCAGACCCTCCGGCCCTTTTTGTGTGGTCAGCGATGCGCTGGTAGCTTGACTGAAATCCAGTGTCATAAGGTGCATGGCGCGTTGCAATTCAGCAATCCGCTCCAGCTTGCCATCAGTCTGGCGCTGGGTGCGCAAGACCTGATCCAGCATTGAAAAGCCGGCCATGCCGATCAATGCAAAAATTGCCAGTGCGACAAGAACTTCGACCAGTGTGAAGCCAGCTGTCGGGCAGCGCTGCGCGGTGAGTGGTTCAGGTACCCGCAACTTCGCCCAGCACGACGATACTGCCGCCCTCTATGCCCAGAACTGCCAGATCACGCTGACATCGGCCATTGGCCAAAAATCGAAATGCGCCCAATACTCCGGTAAAGCCAGCCCCCCGGGTAATCCCCTTGCGATTTAGCGCATTGGCGTTGCCTAGACCAACGGCAAGCAATGCGGCATCGTGCCCTAGGGCTGCGACGGCGCCCGGTTGCTCGCCGTAGGCCGCTTGGAAGCGATCAGCAAACGGCAAGAACAAATCTGGCGGTGGAGCGGTAAACCAAGCACCTGCAAGATTGTTGTCACCGGCTACGTCGCTCACACCCCATTGCACAGAGCCAAGTATTTGCGTGTTGCTTCCCTTCAACCCCGCTGCGAAGGCCTGCAACGAGGCGCCGCCATCAGGGATAAACACTGCGTCTGGCATGCTGCCACCACTGGCCCGTTTTATCTCAGAGACCAATCCTCCGGCCGCGGGGTCGCGCAATAGCACAGCAGCCAAGCTTATGCCGCCAGCGGCCGCGGTGCTTTTTGCGGCCTGAACAGTAGCGGATCCCAAAGGTCCTTCTCGCGCCACAACCGCAATACGCGTGATCCCTTGTGCCCGGGCATAGCTGAACATTGTGGACACAGATTGCCCCGGGGTGATGCCCATCACAAATGCACCCTGCGCCGCCAGCGCATCATCGTTTGAAAAGCTGATAACCGGAACATTGCCTGCCACGGCCAAAACGGCGGGGGTCTGGTCAGCTGTCAAGGGACCCAGCAACAATCTCGCACCTGCGGCCAGTGCTTTTTGAGCAGCCGCTGCAGCCCCCTCGGGCGTGTCTGTTGTGTCATAAACCTGCGGAGTGTTGCCCGTCTGCGCAGTTTGCGTGACAAGGCTTGCAGCCCGCGCCATATTCTGGCCCAAGGCAGAGGCGGCACCCGTCAGAGGCAACAACAACGCAGCGTCCCGCCCGCCCACGCCCGAACCTGCCTTTGACAGGCCAGCGGTGATCTTGCCGCAGCCCGCCACTGCGCCCACAAACAAAGGGAATGATACGCTTGCAACAAACAACCGACCAAACCCACGGCGGGTCATTTCAGTGGACGCGACTAGCGCTTTGGTCATCAGTTGTGCTCCTCGGGGTTGCCGCATTCGCGATCTCAGTTGCGGTGTACATGCCTGCACGGTTTGCGGCCCAGAAACTGGGTGTGCCTGCCGGCCTGGTCACTATATCGGGCTCAATATGGAACGGCTCTGCGGGCTTTGACGGCGACCATACTGTGGCTTGGGAAACTTCGGCCTGGGAAAGCCTGCGCCGAATGACGGCGGTGGTCAACTGGCGTCTGACCGGTCCGGGAACGGATTTGACGGGCCGTGTGTCCGTGCCCCTGCCGCCGCGCATCGACCGCGCCGTGTTGGACGCTGTCGATGGGAATGTGGGCTGGCCGCTGGTCGAGGCGGCAATGCCCGGGCTTACCATCCGCTGTGAAGCGAGGGCGAAAATCACGGGTCTGCGGGTATCCTTGGAACAAGGTGTGCGGAGTGGCGAAGGCAGTTTTGCAGCGCCCGAAGGCAACTGTTCCCGAATAGACGGCGCAGTGCCGCCCGTGCCAACACCTGCGCTTGCTGCAGATTTGTCGTTCGATGCCGAGGGCCTTGTTGCCGTGCTTGCCAAGGCAGATGTCCCACAAGCGCCGCTTGTCACGGCGCGCCTGACCAATGCCGACAGGATCATCGTAACGATCCATGCCGAAGGCGCGGCCTTGGTGCCGGGCATGCCTGCCAGTGCTGACAGCGAAATTGACCTGCCCTTGATTGCGGTATTTCGTTAACGCGGATCATTGGTTTGCCAGCCCGTTCATCGACACGATGGGCATTAGAATGGCTAGAACCATCACCATCACCATCCCCCCCATCACCAGCAGGATCGCAGGTTCCACAAGGGCGACCATGGCGCGCACCCAAGCATCCAGATCACGCTGCTGATCAGTTGCAGCACGGTCCAGTGCGGGCCCCAGATTGCCTGTCGCCTCGCCGCTTGCCACCATCGCGACCAACATCGGCGGAAAGACCGCCGCCTCTTCCATCGCCCGTTTCAGGCTAGTACCTTGGCGCACTTTTTCGGTGATCTCGGCCACACGGGCGCGGATGTACAGGTTCGGCGTTACATCGGCTGCAGCCACCAATGCCTCGATCAGCGGCACGCGGCTTTGCACAAGCGTAGCAAGAGTGCCCGCGAATTGACTGGCATTCATGCGCTGCACCAGTTTTGCGGTCAGCCGCCCCGTTGCCATAACCCGGTGCCAGCGCAGCTTGTTGGCGGGCGCGCGAAGCCACCGCGCCCACGCAAGCCCCGCCAAGATCATTGCGACGCCGGCGTAAAGCCCGTACCCACGCACAAGTGCCGATACGGCAATCAATGCACGCGTCAAAAACGGCAAATCGGTGCCGCGTGACGTGAATACCCTTACGATATCCGGAACCACAAACGCCATCAGAAGCGTGATGATCGCCAGACTGACCACAGCCAACAAGGCCGGATAAAGCAGGGCTAATTGAACGGTCTGCCGGTTTCTGGTGCGGTTTTCCACAAAGCTCGCAAGATGCGTCATCACTTGATCCAGCTTGCCCGCAGATTCCCCCGCCCGCACCGACGCGCGGTAGAAATCCGAAAACACCTGCGGGTATGTCGCAAGCGCATCCCCGAAAGTGCGCCCCTCAAGGACCGAAGCGCGCACCGTCAACAATATGCCGGCAATTTTTGGTGGCAGGCCCTGCGCAATGGTCGAAAGCGCATCTTCAATCCGCAAACCAGAGCCAAGCAGCGTCGCCATTTGCCGTGTCACCAAAGTGAGTGACACAAGCGGCATGCGAGGGCCTGTGCGTGATGTGTGTGCAACAGACCCCGCCATATACGGCTTGCTGCGAACGGCTTTGACACTGGCAATGACTTCCAGCGGCAACAGATTTCGAGCGCGCAGTTGCTGGCGTGCGGCAACGGGCGATACGGCTTCCAACATGCCAATATGCGACTTGCCCGTATCGTCCAACGCCTTGAACCGGAAAGCTGCCATGCGCTATTCCTCTTGTGCCACACGGGCCACATCTTCAACCGTCGTCACGCCCGCCCGTATCTGTCGCAACCCATCGGCAATCAGACCTGGTCCCTCGCGCCGTGCCTGAGCGGTCAGGTCGGCCTCGGATGCCCCGGCGTAAATCAGTGCCTCCATCTCTCGAGTGACGGCGACAACCTCGTAGATGCCCGACCGGCCACGATAGCCTTGCCCATGACAGGCCACACACCCGCAGGCGCGAAACACTGTATCGCCAAACGCGAGCCCGTTGATCAGTGCGGCATCGGTCTGGGTTGCGGTGTCTGCCTCGCGACAGTCGGCGCACAAGCGGCGCACAAGTCGCTGCGCCACGACGCCAACCAACATCGGGGCCAGCAAGAACCGTTCCACCCCCATGTCAACAAGCCGCGAAATGGCGCCAATCGCCGTGTTGGTGTGCAAAGTAGACAACACGAAATGCCCGGTCATCGCAGATTCAACGGCGACTTGCGCTGTTTCGCGATCCCTGATTTCGCCGACCATGATGACATCAGGATCTTGCCGGAGGATTGCACGCAAACCACGGGCGAATGTCAAGTCGGTGCGCGGGTTCACTTGTATCTGACCTATACCATCGACCGAATATTCGATCGGGTCTTCCACCGTCATGATATTGCGGGTCCGGTCATTCAGATGATCCAGCGCCGCATAAAGTGATGTCGTTTTGCCAGATCCTGTCGGCCCCGTGACCAACAGCATGCCGTCCGGTCGTGCAAGCAGCCGGGTAAATACGTCTGCGTCACGAGGCGACATCCCCAGCCTGTTCAAGCCAAACCGCGTGGCATCCCGGTCAAGCAGACGCATCACCACCCGCTCGCCATATTGCGACGGGATGGTAGAAACGCGCACGTCAACCTCGTGCCCGCCCACACGCAGCGATACGCGGCCATCTTGCGGAAGCCGTTTTTCCGCAATGTCGAGGCGTGCCATCACCTTGATCCGGCTAACCAACAGCGGGGCCAGAGCGCGCTTAGGTTCCACCATGGACCGCAGGACCCCATCAATGCGAAACCGAACCAGCAATTTGCGTTCCTGCGTCTCGATGTGAATATCGGACGCGTTTTCCTTGATCGCCTCCAGCAGCAAAGCATTGATCAGCCGCACAACGGGTGCATCTTCGGACTGGTCCAACAGGTCATCCACCTCGGCGGTGCGGTCGGCCAGACTGGCCAGATCACCATCCGCCCCGGCGGCCTCTGACGCATCACTGGCATTGTCGCGGTATGCACTTGCCAAGCGAGCGTCGAACGATGCGTCAGTCAGCGGTTCCAATCGCAGTCCCAAGCCCGCAATGCGCTGCACCTCGATAAGTGCTGGCAGCGCACAGTCGGCACGCATGGCACAGCTTGCACCTTCATCACCCGACTCCAAGATGACGCCGTGTTGGCGGGCAAAGGCATAGGGCAGACCTGTGCGGCGGGGCGTGGGTGTAACTTCGGCCAAAAGTCTACCTTTCCAATCCAAGGCTGACACTGACGATACCGGGGGCGGGCCGCCGGGTCATTTCCAGATCGCGAACACGCAGACCATGGTCACGTTCCAGCGCCTCCAGCCAAAGAATAACCTGCTCAAATGTCGCCTCTTGCAGCACCACGCGCGCACCGGTGCCTTCCACCTCCAAGCGTCGAATGACCAACTGAAAAACTGCAGCGGTATCGGTTAGTATGATGGGTACCGGCCGGCTATCGGCGGCAGGAGCCTGAGGATCAGCGACTGCAAATGCAGGGTTTTGCAGAACTGCAAGTCCACTGTCATGGCGGGCAATTGTCGCTTCTAATTCCGCGCGGTACAGGCGAAGGGGTTGCCAGACAACGGCGATCCCAAACCACAGCACCGCAAACATAAGTCCCACACCAAGCAACATCCTTTCGCGCTCAGTGCGCTGACTGATCCAATCTTGCAGCGTGGTGCGCCAAACATCGATCATGGCGCAGTCCGGCGCAGCGTCAATTGTGCTTCGGCAGCCCCGTCAGCGGTTGTGGCGGCACCCGCACTAACCTGCAAACCTGCAGCGGCGAACGCGGTCTCGGCCGTTTGCAAAGCGGCAAGATCAGGCGCTTCAATCGTCAGTGTAAGCGCATTTTGCGCTTCGGAAAAACGCAGGTCCCTGATGCCAAGTTGCCCGGATTGTGGGCTTATCGCCCCAAATGATAGCGCCAAAAGCGGTAGAAATTCGCTCGACATTGGCTGATTTTGCGCCGCCAAAGCCGCCGTCAGAGTGCTGTTTATGTCGCCAACAATCGGATGGCCCGCAGACTCCAAAGCCAGACGCAAAGCACTTTCCTGAGTGGCTGCAATGCGCCGCAGACCAACGATATCCAAGGCCAGCAGCGACAAGTGCCCTGTGATGGCCAATGCCAAAACGATTGCGATCGCGCGTGCCCCTTTGGGCAATCCAGCGCCGGGTCGCCCAAAACGACCAGATCGAAGATCAAATCTTAAAAGATTGGGATCAGTGAGTTTTTCCATCGCTTCTTGTGCGACCACCGGCATCTCGTCAGGCAATACGCCACCAAGCAGCAGTATTTTTGGAGATCCCGCCACCTTCCAGAAGGTCGGCAGCATCGCGGTCGTTGTCGCGAAACCTGACCAATCGGGCAGCCTCACTAACACCCGGTCCTTGAAGGTCAGTACGGCCCATTCGCCTTCAGCTGGCACTTGCAACGCCAAAACGTCAAGCAGCATTGCCCCTGCATTTGCAGGTTGGGTGGCAACATGTTTCTCCATCACCGCATTGCTGACGACCGCCACCAACCAGGCAGCGGACGTGCCATCCTCTTGGACCTTGGGACCGAGTACCACATGAACCTGATCCAGGGGCTGTGCGATCTTGTCCTCAATTGCGAACTGCACAGCTGACCTGCGCTGCAATGCGGCCATTTTCGGCAGCGTCACATTCAGCAAAAGTGCGATCTCAGTCGGAACAAAGGTCACACCCTGTGGAGGCAGTAATTCTATATTCATATCAATGGTTTGCGATAACTCAACGCGAGCGGCAGGGGAAGGTTGTGCAGGTTCCGTCAAGGACGAGGGATGCTCCAAAAGCCGCTGTGCAGGACGAACAGCCAGGGAAACGCCTTTGTGATCGCTCATCTGGCTGCAGTCCCCCTGTAGGCGCCGGCATTCAATATATTTATGATACGGAGTGAAACCTAATTAGTTTCAGTACGTATACATTCATATGGTTCTATAACGACGGACAGGCAAATGACCGCGCTTAACATAATTTGGTACAAACTGTACGCAATCCGCCAAGTTGATCGCGCGTCGGCACCTGCGGCTTTGGAGCCGCCCAAAAAACCCCGCAGGTCGCGTGACAGTGGCGTTACGTTGATCGAGATGATGGTGGTGCTTGTCATTATCGGCATCGTTGCTGCCCTTGTGGTTCCCAATGTTATCGGGCGTCCAGATGAGGCGCGGGTGGCTGTGGCAGGGGCTGACCTTCGGTCGGTTGCTGCAAGTCTGGAAATGTATCGCCTCGATAACCGCGCATATCCGACAACTGAACAGGGGCTGTCAGCACTTACTGTGCGGCCCACTTCCCAACCTTTGCCGGTAAACTGGGTTGAGGGTGGCTATTTGCCCACGCCACCTGTCGACCCTTGGGGAAACGCCTATATTTACCGGTCACCTGCCGAGAACAGCCTTTATGAGCTGGTTTCAAATGGCGCCGACGGGGTGCCGGGCGGGGAAGGAGCAGACGCCGATATCCGGCATGGCGCGCAGGACAGTGCGGCAAGTGGATGAATATTCCAATGAGACCAGCAGCATCCCTGTTGTCGCCCAAGCGTAGCGCTGTCGGCGGGATAACCCTGATTGAAGTCCTTGTTGTGCTGGCGGTGATTGGTGTTGCAACAGGGGCCACCATGCTGGGTCTGAATGCCGTAGAGCGCGACGCCCGTGCCGAAGCAGAGGCAGTTAGGCTGGCGCGCAATCTGTCACTTGGTGTTGACGAGGCGATGTTAAGCGGCACACCGCTTGCGCTGATATGGGATGCGGGCAGTTATAGTTTTGTCGCTTGGTCAGCCGCCGATGCGAATTGGGGTCGGGCGAACCCGAACAGCCTGTCGAGGCGACACGATCTGCGTGTGCCTGTAGCTTTAAGCCTGCAGGGCGAAATTGCCACTAAACCGGTCTTGATCGCCTCCAGCGGGATAGGGCAGGCGATTGCATTCGAATTTGGTTCGACCGCAAGCAGTAGTAGCCCTCGTTGGATTGTTGCGTTCGACGGATTTTCTGCAACCGCCCAGCCGAAGGGGACGCCATGACCCGCGCTCGCAGCCCCGATGCTGGGTTCACTCTGATTGAAACGCTGGTGGCCCTTGCGATACTTGCAATGTCGGCAGTGTCACTTCTTGGGGCGACCGAGGCGCATATTGCCCGCATCGGCGCATTGGAAACCCGCGCCTCAGCCCAATGGGCTACAGAGAACTATTTGGCCGAAATGACGCTTGGCCTCAACCCGTCCGAGACGCCTCTGCCAATGAACGGCATCTCATTCACACTCGAAGCCACTCGCGGTGCAACGTCAGACCCCGATCTTGAACGGGTGGATATAGTCGCGCGCGCAAAAGACGATGGCCGTGATTATGGCCTTCTGACCGGGTTCGTGGACATAGACGTCGGTCGCAAAGGCGACGGCAGTTGATAGCCCGCATCCCAACATTTCCAATCTGGGCTTTTGCCGCGCTGACCGCGCTAACACTTGGGGTGTCTGCCGGTCAGGTCTTTTGGCGCATGTCAGGGGAGAATGGTGCTGTTCGCGCGCCAATGCGTCCGATGACAGTCGGCGATGCTGCGCGGCTTGACCTTGCGCAAATCCTTGCACTTGCCCCTTTTGGTTCGGTGGTAATTCCGCAGGAAGACCTTGAAATTGCGGGTGAAACCAGCCTTGGACTTACTCTGTTGGGCGTGACGATTGCCAATCCGTCGGCTGGCTCGCGGGCTATCATTTCGGGTGGTGACGGCCCACCGCGCGGTTATTTTGTGGGAGAGATCATCACCGCCGCAGCTAGTTTATCAGCGATTGAACCGGATCATGTTGTGCTGAATGTCGGTGGCCAGCTGGAAACCCTGTCATTCACAAAACCTGGTACCGATGTTGCCCCCACTGCGGGCAACGGCCCCGATTTGAGGAACTTGATCCCGTCGGCCAACCAATCAACGGCTACTGCGGAGGGATCAAACGATCCCGACTCCGTTATTGCGCGTTACCGATCAGCGATCCAGCTGGATGCAATTGGCGTGATGAACAGACTGGGACTTGAGGCAACCGACCAAGGCTACCGTATTACCGACAGCGCATCACCGGGGGTGCGGCAAGCGGGCTTTCGGGCCGGTGACGTCGTGACATCGGTCAATGGCAAGAAAGTGGGCAACTTGGTCGCCGATCAGGTTTATTTCGATGAGGTGGCAGCGTCAGGTAAAGCGCGAGTGGAATTGCTTAGGGACGGAGAGACAATCGTCATGTCTTTTCCCCTGCGTTAATCAGGAGCTGTCGTGGCCTTATCAAGTTTCATCTTGTTTGCTTCCTTTGCACTGTTTGTGAATTTCACAACCATGGTTCGCGCCCAGGAAACAAATCCGCCTGCAACATTTGTGATCAATTTGCGCGATGCGGATATTCGCATTCTTTCCGAGCAAGTGTCAGAGATTACCGGACGTACTCTGGTACTTGATCCCAATGTATCGGGTATCGTTACTGTCATTTCCACTGAACCACTCGATACCGACGGTGTTTGGGAACTTTATCAATCCGTCCTCTCAGTGCAGGGTTTTGCGGCGCTGCCCTCCGGCAACCTGTGGCGCATTGTCCCTCAAACGGCCATCCGTGAAGGCGGCGGCGTTCTGGAAAGCAATGCAGTTGTCGGCAGGCTTGATGTTATTACGCGATTGGTCCAGTTAAAGAACTTCCCGGCCACAACTGCTGTAGGCGCACTTCGCCCGCTGGTCGCAAGTTTTGGCTATATAGAGGCGGTCGTTGATACCAATACACTTGTAATTACCGACACCGCCGAAAACGTGCGCAGGATTGAGGGGATCGCCCGCGCCTTGGATGCCGACACCGGGCAAGAGGTATTCACGATCCAGATTCAGAATGCTGATGCACTGGCCGTTGGGGCGGCAGTCGAAAGCGTTTTGAACAGCAGCGCCGCCGAAGGGGCGGTGGCAAAGGTCACGGTCGATCCGCGCGCTAATCTTCTGTTGCTGAAATCGAACCGTGAAACGTATGAAATGGTGCAGCGCATCGTGACAGACCTTGATGTGCGTGGGCAGTCGGTTCCTTCAACGGTGCCCGTCACGCGCGTTTATAAACTGCGCTATGCAGATGCCAACTCTATGGCTGAGGTACTGCGTGGGCTGATCGGGTCTGGAAGTACTGTCAGCAATCCGGTGGCCGAGGCTTTGCCTTCTGACGTGGTCGCAACTGCCGAGGGTGAAGGCTCCCCCGAGGTGCGTCTTGTGGCACCGCCAGTGGCGTCACTGGCGGTGGAAGACATTACCATTCAGCCGTCGATCGAGACCAATGCAGTTGTCGTGCGTGCCCGCCAAGAGGTGCAGGCCGATCTTGCAGCTTTGATCGCTGAGCTGGATCAACGTCGCCCGCAGGTGTTGATCGAGGCCGCGATCGTTGAAGTGTCGGGCGATATTTCGGAGCAACTTGGAATTCAGCTTGGCTTTGGCACAGCGGCACCTCCGGGTGGCTTTGCTGCGACGTCATTTTCGCCATCCGGGCCCACTTTGGACAATATCTTGACGCTGCTTGGATCCCCCGCTGCCTTGGGGGTCGCTGCCTCGGGACTGTCGATCGGGTTGTCACGGCAAGATGATTTTGGCCTTTTATTGCAGGCTCTTGGCCAGTCAACCAAAGCAAATTTGTTGTCAACGCCGAGCATAACCACGCTGGATAATCAGGCGGCCGAAATTGTTGTCGGTCAGAATGTACCGTTCCGCACCGGGACTTTCACCGGGAATGGCAGCACGCAAAATACGATCGAGCGGCGCGATGTCGGCATTACGATGCGGGTAGTGCCACGTGTGAATCAGGGCGATGTCATCCAGCTGGAAATCAGTCAGGAGGTATCATCTTTAGTCAACACTGCTGTCGCGGGAGCTGCGGATATCGTGACCAACCGGCGCAGTATCAAAACCACCGTACTGGCAGACAATGGCGGCACCATTGTTCTGGGTGGCCTGATCACCAATGACCGACAATCTACGCGGTCGGAAGTGCCTGGTCTTGGCAAGCTGCCCATCGTAGGTGGCCTGTTTCGATCAAAACAGAACTCTGCCCGCAAACAAACCTTGTTCGTTTTCCTGCGCCCCACCATCCTGCGAACCCGTGCTGATGTAGCTTCGGTGTCCAACAACCGTTTTCAACGCCTTAAAGCGATCGAAGCGAACCCGGCAGACAAAGGCAGCTTGCTAGTGGAGCCAAAGCAAGTGCGTCGCCTCCCCGTAGAAATTGACGGACTATATTAAAAAAGGTGCCCTTCTTCCTTGCAATAACTAGGGGATATGAGCTGTGTTTCAGATGGTGAACCATTTATATAGTCAGAATGTGCAAAATAAGATGGGCTATTCGAAACTCTTTCGAACGTGGCACGCAATTAAAGTTATCTGATCGGAGTGATGATAAGTACCCCGACTTAGCATTACTCTTGAATCTCTGAAGATTATTGTCTGCCTGAAAGGATAAAAATGCCTCGCTACACGTACGTAAATGCAGGCATATTTGTGATCGTCATGTCCGCGGCAGTTTTGATTGTGGTTGGAACTGTGTTGCTGATACCAGCACCTGGGACAGGGTCCGGTACAGTCCTAAAGAATGATACCGTTGTGGCAAGACTGCAGATCCCCGGCGCGGGATATTCGCCCGCGTTACAAGAAATTTTGCGTGAAGCTCGTGCCCGCCCGGCAGACATAAAGGCAGCAAAGGCGGCAGCGACCGCCCTGATCTCCGAGGGTCGCATGACTGGCGACTCGCGGCTCGTGGGTGCGGCGGCTGGTGTGCTCATCTCTTTTTTGGTCAAACCTGATGCAGAAACACTCCTCCTCATAGCAACGGCGCGTCAGTACCAGCATGATTTTGTAGGTGCTCTGTCTCTCCTCGACCAAGCAATAAGGTTGGAGCCGCAAAACGCAAATGCCTTGTTGACTCGCGCAACAGTTCAGATCGTGCTCGGAAAATTTGATTTGGCGACTGCAGACTGTCAGCGTATCGCAAACTTATCGCGCGTCGAACTGGGGTTTTTATGCCAATCAACTGCGCTTCTGCTAACCAAACATGCTTCAGCTGTTTACCTAAGACTGGAAGGGATCGTCAGCAATCCGACCCTACTTGAGCCCACATTGCGAAGATGGGCAATCAGTTTGATGGGCGAAATTTCTTTGTTGCAGGGCAATTCAGCTGCAGCGAAACTACATTTCGCGGACGTGATCGCTGGCGACCCCATGGCACTGCGGGAACGTCTTTTGTTGACGGACATTCTGCTGGACGAGAAAGCTGCTGCTGCGGCACTTGCTCTGTTAGAACCTGCTCCAGATATTGATGGAGTATTGATACGTCGCGTCCTTGCAACAAAAATTTTAGGGGATAGCGCAATAGCGGATCCTGTCATCGCAGAACTGGATCGCAGGTTTCGCCTTAATATAGATTTGGGACTGACCGCCCATGCGCGTGAAGAGACACGGTATTTCTTGCAGATCTCGGTTGATCCGAAGCTGGCACTGAAACGGGCACTCGTAAACTGGGATCTTCAGCACGAACTTGAAGATGCTCAGCTGCTAATAGACGCGGCAATGGCAGCTAATGAGCCTTCGGCTGCCGTTCGGGTCCTCGCATGGATGAAAGAGCAAACTGTCGATGTCCCGACTTTGCGCGTCCCTGACTCCGTGCGAAGGGCCGCAGAATGAAAAAGATTTCCCACTTCGTCATCAAATTCGTTGTTGCAGCATTGATAGTGCTCGGTTTTTCCTCCGCCTCCCAAGCGCATGAAACAACGCGGTCGTATGTCACACTGACGCGAGACGCGGCATCGGTCACAGCAAATTTTCGCATTGCATTCCGTGACATCGAGGTTGCCGTCTGGATGGACGAGAACCTAGATGGAAATATCACTTGGGGAGAAACCAAGCAAAGACTGGACGCGATTGCGGCGTACGTCGGCTCAGGTGTTTCGCTTGATGCCGGTGGGCCATGCGATTTTTCTCTGGCTTCGGCAAATGCTTCGACGGATGCCAGTATTGACTATCTTGATCTGAATTTTGCGGCTGAATGCCCGGACACAACAGGCCCGCTGACAATCATTTCGCGCTTGTTTGCTGAAATTGACCCAGATCACCGGATGTTTTTGACTGCAAATGTCAACGGCACCACCACAACACTGCTGCTGAGTGCTGCAAATCCTGATAAGGAAGTGAGTATAGAGACCGGTGGACCGTTCAGCACATTTCTTAGCTACTTCATATCAGGACTCGAGCATCTTTTTGGCGGACCGGATCACTTGGTATTTTTATTTGTGCTTATGCTTCCTGCAATAGCGTCCGGCCAATCTCGTCGAAATGCAACAATTGGGGTAGTTGCTGCGCTGACTGGTTTCACATTGGCACATGCAGCTACCCTGACCGCCGCCGCAACAGAGTTGTTGCAGCCGCCACCGTCGATCATCGAAATTTTAATCGCCGTGTCGATCGTGATTACTGCATTGGACAACGTTCGTCCTTTTATCCCCGCCCCGCGTTCGGCTGTTGCCGGATTCTTCGGGATTATTCATGGCTTCGGTTTTGCATCAGCTTTGGGGGTTCTTCAGCTTAGCGGACGCGATCTTGCTGTCGCTCTTTTAGGTTTCAATCTTGGTATTGAAGTTGCTCAGATTGCTGTGGTGCTGATCGCACTGCCATTGATGTACCTGATTGGTTTTGAAAGAATTTTGCTGCTGCTTGGGAGTGCAGTGTCTGGGATGGTCGGACTTTTCTGGATTTGGCAGCGGACGGAAATGTAGACGCAGAATTGATCCCTGTGTGCCATGTTCAGCCCCGGCGTCGACTGGAGTCCGGGTGCGACAGAAAATCACGTACAACAACATATGTCGGGTTAACAGCGACAGCCCAAAAGGGGCTTCTTCGTGTTCAATAAGTTCCCCTTCAATACAACAAGTTGCGCGACCAGATGCTGGCGGGGCATCGTTGACTGCAGGCTTTGCGCCGTTTCCGGAGATCTGGCGCAGGGTCAGATGATCGCTTTTTCGACAAACGGCTTGCCCTCGGCGATGCGCATGTAGCCGAGGGGGGAAAGATCAAGTGTGCGGAACGCGCCATAGGTCAGCCATTCGGCGGTGCCGCGGCCCATAGCGGGGGATTGTTGCAAGCCGTGGCCCGAGAACCCGTTGAGAAACAGGAAATTTTCCACCACCGAATGCGGCCCCACGATTGCGTTCTGATCCAGCGTGTTCATGTCATAGTGACCGGCCCATTCGCGCAGAACCTTGATCGCCTCGAATTGCGGGATCCGTGTCGCGAGTGCGGGCCAGATGTGATCTTGCCACAGCGACGGGTCCATCTGGAAATCGTCGAAATCCACCGCAGGATCAGGATCGGTATGCCCGCCCGCCATATAGGTTGTTCTGGTGTCTTGGCGCACATGAACGCCCGAGGGGTCAATCGTCAGTGGCAAGTCGCGGTCAAGCGGGCGCTCTGCCGCGAAGACCCAAGTATAGCGTTTGCGCGGTTCGATCGGAGTGTCGATGCCTGCCATGCGGGCAGTTTTGGCGCCCCGCGTTCCGGTGGCATTGACGACCTGACCGCAGCCGATGACCTCGCCCGATTTCAATGTCACGCTTTCGACGCGGGTGCCACGGGCGTTGCGGTTGATCGCCACCACTTCGTTCGCCACATATTCGACACCCCGTTCACGCGACTGGCGGCGCCACCAGTCAAAGACGGTGATGCCATCGAAATAGCCCTCATCGACCGTGTTGATGCTGCCCAGCACAAGGTCATCTACCTTGTAAAACGGATATGCCGCCTTGATCTGATCCGGCGTCATCAACCGTGTGGCCGCCCCCGCGGCAACTTGCACCTTCTGGTTTTCTCGCAAGGTATTGGCGAAGTTTTCGGTATCGGCCAAATACATATAGCCATAATTCTGGATCTTCAGCTGCGGCACCCGGTCATCATTGCCCATGTACTGCGGCAGGTTTTGAATGAACTCTGCGCCGAATTGTGAAATCCGCACATTCAGATCGGTTGAAAACTGCTGGCGAATGCAGGAATTGGTATGGCCCGTGCCGGAAAATTCGTAACTAGGATCGCGCTCGATCACCAGAACCCTGCCGTTGAAATCCTTGTTGTCAGACAAGAACCACGCGGTTGACGCCCCCAGCATCGCACCGCCGATGATCACGACATCATAGGTGGAATGCCTCGGGCGCTCGGTCTTCAGAACGGTGGTCATCTTTGAACTCTCCTACTTGCGCGGCCAAGCTAAGGGCGCACGCAGGCCGGGTCAACGATCGCACCATGCAGGCAAAGTGGAGAATTTGGCCCGCTGCCCCCGTCATTGAGGTTTCGCATCCACGGTGATACCCTGAAACCAAGCCCAGTACCGGGGCCATATCGGCGTACCATTCCAAGGAGGACAACGTCCTGTCTCATTCTGATCCTACGACCGGGCTTCCGGTCGGCCCGCGTGCGCCTCGGATGACCGCTTTGGCGAAATCCCGGGTCGATGGCGCCATTGAACTGACCAGCGAACAGCTTCTTGCCCATATCCTCGCCTCGCTTGATGATGACAAAGCCGAAGAGGTTGTTCAGATCGACCTGCGCGGCCGGTCGGAGATGGCAGATTATATGGTGATCTGTTCGGGCCGTTCTACCCGGCAGGTTGCGTCCATATCCGAAAAGCTGGTTGACCGGCTTAAGCAGGAAGATGGTCGCCTGTGCAGGATCGAGGGTAAAGACACCGGTGATTGGGTGTTGATCGATGCGGGCGATGTGATCGTGCATGTCTTTCGCCCCGAAGTGCGCGATTTCTATCAGCTCGAAAAGATGTGGATGCCGGGTGGCCATATGGGTGTGCGCGCAGAAGAATGAGGCTGCATATCTGCGCCGTAGGGCGGATGCGGGGTGTGGATACCGAACGCGCGGGGTTCGATGACTACCTGGCGCGCTTCAACCGGACGGCACGCCCGCTTGGCATGGGGCCAATCACCGCGCACGAGGTTGAAGATCGCAAAGGCGGCGGGATGGCAGCCGAAGCCGATCTTCTGGCGCGTGCAGTGCCGGCGGGTGCCTTGCTGGTGGCGCTTGATGAACGCGGGGCCACAATGTCGAGCCCCGAATTTGCGGTACAGCTTGCCAAATGGCGCGATGACGGGCGGCAGGATCTGGCGTTCATCATTGGTGGCGCGGATGGCATTGCCCCGGCATTGCGCGATCGCGCCGATTTTGCGTTGTCTTTTGGTCGCATGGTCTGGCCGCATATGCTGGTACGGGTGATGCTGGCCGAGCAATTGTACCGCGCGGCCACTATTCTGGGCGGCGGGCCCTATCACCGGGCGTGATGGTTGCCCCAAGCGCTGCCACAGGATAAAACCCCGGCACAAGCATCAAAGGGCAAAACAATGACCGCACCGAAACCCGTCGTCCTTTGTATTCTTGATGGCTGGGGCTTGCGGGAAGACACCTTTGGCAACGCGCCTGCATTGGCCAATACGCCAAACTTTGATCACATCATGGCGACCTGCCCGCATGCGCAACTGATCACCCATGGCCCGGATGTGGGCCTGCCCTCGGGGCAGATGGGCAATTCAGAGGTCGGCCACACCAATATCGGCGCAGGCCGCGTGGTGGCAATGGATCTGGGGGCCATCGATCTGGCCATCGAAACCGGCAGTTTCGGGAAAAACCCTGCTCTTTTGGCCTTCATAGACACTTTGAAAGCCAGTGGCGGCACGGCGCATCTGATGGGCGTGATCTCGGATGGCGGTGTGCATGGCCACATCAGCCATGTCATCGCAGCCATGCGCGCTGTCACTGCGGCAGGGGTTCCGGTGGTCCTGCATGCCATCACGGATGGCCGCGATGTGGCACCTGCGTCTGCGGCCAGATACTTCGCCTGGCTGGCCGATGGAATGCCGGAAGGCGCACGGGTGGCCACCGTAACGGGGCGATATTGGACAATGGACCGCGATAATCGCTGGGATAGGGTCGAATTGGCCTATCTTGCCATCGCCGAGGCCAAGGGGCACCACGCATCAACCGCGGTTGATGCGCTTGTCGCATCGATCGCACGGGGCGAAACCGATGAATTCATCGGCGCAACGGTGGTCGGTGACTATGACGGGATAAAGGACGGTGACGGTTTGTTTTGCCTGAACTTCCGCGCCGACCGTGCGCGCGAGATATTGTCAGCCCTTGCAGACCCCGGCTTTTCATCCTTCGCAACTCTGCGCCGGCCAAAATTTGCAACCGCTTTGGGCATGGTCGACTACTCTGCCGCGCATAACGCCTTCATGTCCGTCGCCTACCCAAAGCCGGTGCTGGAAAACACCCTTGGCGAATGGGTGGCCAAACATGGCCGCAGCCAGTTTCGCCTGGCCGAGACGGAAAAATACCCGCATGTCACGTTTTTCCTGAACGGTGGCAAAGAGATACCTGAACCCGGCGAAGACCGCTATATGGCGCAGTCGCCTAAGGTGGCGACCTATGATCTGCAACCGGAAATGTCCGCGTCAGAGGTGACCGACCACTTTGTCGGCGCAATCGAGCACGGCTATGACCTTATCATCGTCAACTACGCCAACCCTGATATGGTCGGTCATACCGGCGATCTGGCAGCGGCAATTGCCGCGTGCGAAGCGGTGGATGCCGGGATGGGCCGGGTACTGGCGGCGTTGCAGCGGGTCGGCGGTGCGATGATCGTGACCGCCGACCATGGCAATTGCGAAACCATGATCGATCCGGTGACCGGCGGGCCGCATACGGCGCATACCACCAATCCAGTGCCGGTGGTTTTGGTAGGCGGGCCGGCAGGTGCAAGGCTGCGCTCTGGCCGGCTGGCGGATCTGGCACCGACACTGTTGCATCTGATGGGCCTGCCGAAACCTGCCGAGATGACCGGCGAAAGCCTGATCTTTTGAAGCGGATAGCGTCCGGTCTTTTGCTGGCTTTGGCCATGATGGGGCAGCCGGCACTGGCCGAAACCGTTGCCGAGCAGGCTGCGCGGGCGTCATCTGACCTATCGCTCGCCGTGACGGCCCTTGAAGAGGCGACGTCGGCGCGTGATCAGGTCGCTGCCCTTGGCAAGACCATCCACGCCTATGAAACGGGGCTTGATGCCCTTCGCGCGGCGTTGCGGCAAGCCAGCCTGCGCGAGGCGGCGCTGACCCTTGAATATGACGCAAAGCGCGACCGCGTGGCGCAACTGGTTTCAGCCTTGATGCGGATCGAGGCCGATCCGGCCCGGCTTTTGCTGCTGCATCCAACCGGCGCGCTGGGTACCGCGCGCTCTGGCATGCTGCTGGCCGATGTGACCCCCGCACTTCAGGCCGAAGCTGAGACTTTGCGCAGCGATCTTGCTGAATTACGTGACCTGCGGGGTTTGCAGCTTGGGGCCGGTGAGAAGCTGACCGCAGGGATGCAGGCAGCGCAGGATGCGCGCACGACGCTGTCGAAGGCAATCTCGGCCCGGACCGATCTGCCAAAGCGGTTTCTTGAGGATCAAAATACGTTGCTGGGCCTGCTCGAAAGCTCTGACACGCTGGATGCCTTTGCTGCGGGCCTGATGGTGACCGAAGATACCACTGGCAGCATCCGCGATTTCCAGTCTGCCAAAGGCACGCTACCGCTGCCGGTGCTTGGAAAGATTTTGCGCCGCGCGAACGAGGCGGATGCAACGGGCGCGCGCCGCCCGGGCATTTCGCTTGCCACACGGCCGCTGGCGCTTGTCTCGGCACCCTGGCCCGCTACTATCCGGTTCCACGGGCTTTTGCTGGACTACGGAAATGTGATGATACTTGAGCCGGGAGACGGCTATCTTCTGATTTTGTCGGGCATGGAAACCATATATGGCGAACTGGGCGAAGTTGTTGCAGCCGGGGCACCATTGGGGCTAATGGGCGGAAAAGAGGCAGGCGCAACAGAGTTTCTGGCGTCCACCCAAGAAGGTGGTGGTGCACAAGCTACGGAAACGCTTTATATGGAACTCAGACAAGGTGCCACGCCGGTCGATCCGGCAGAGTGGTTTGCCACAATACAAAACTAGATAGTCAGCAGGGATAACGGTTCGATGAAAAAGTATGCACTGGTTGGATTGGGCGGAACGCTGGCAGGCGCTTTGATTGCAACCCAGGTGGCCGGACCAATGATCGCGCAAGAGGCCACAAAAAGCGCATCTGTCTATGAACAGCTGGATCTTTTTGGCGATATCTTCGAGCGTATTCGCGCGCAATATGTCGAGGAAGTTGACAGCGAAAAGCTGATCGAGGCTGCAATTAACGGCATGCTGACATCGCTTGACCCGCATTCAAGTTATCTGACGGCCAAAGATTTCGACGACATGCAGGTGCAGACGCAGGGCGAATTCGGTGGTCTGGGCATTGAAGTGACGCAAGAAGAGGGCTTCATCAAAGTCGTCTCGCCGATGGATGGCACACCTGCCGATGCTGCCGGAATTCTGGCTGGCGATTTCATCAGCCATGTCAACGGCGAATCCGTGCTGGGCTTGACGCTCGATGATGCCGTCGAACTGATGCGCGGCCCGATCGGATCGGAAATCATTGTCACTATCGTGCGTGAAGGCGCGCCGGACCCGTTCGACGTATCGATGATTCGCGACACCATCAAACTTACCGCTGTTCGCGGCAGGACCGTCGGCAATACCGTTGTCCTGCGGGTGACCACCTTCAATGACCAGACCTATGTCGGCCTTGATGCAGAACTGAAAAAGCAGGTCGAGGCTTTGGGCGGCATGGACAAGGTCGATGGCTTTGTTCTGGATCTGCGCAACAATCCGGGTGGTCTGCTGAACCAGGCGATCATGGTGTCCGACGCCTTCCTTGATAAGGGCGAGATTGTTTCCACCCGCGGCCGGCAGGCTGGCAACGGCGAGCGGTTCAACGCGGAAATCGGTGATCTGACCGGCGGCAAGGCCATGGTCGTACTGATCAATGGTGGCTCTGCGTCGGCGTCTGAAATCGTTGCAGGCGCGTTGCAGGATCATCGCCGCGCCATCGTCGTCGGCACCAAAAGCTTTGGCAAGGGGTCGGTGCAAACCCTAGTGCCGCTGCGTGGCGATGGTGCCATGCGGCTGACGACCGCGCGGTACTACACCCCTTCGGGCCGCTCTATTCAGGCACTTGGCGTGGCTCCGGATATCGTGGTCAATCAGCCGATCCTTGAACCTGTCGATCCCGATGCGCCCGTTGTTGTTGAACCTGAGCAACGGTCGGAGGCTGATCTGCGTGGCAGCATCAGCAACGATTCGATGACCGAGGAAGAGCGCGCGCTTCAGGACGAAGAACGCACCCGGGCGGAGGAATCCGCCAAGCTGCGGGATGAGGATTACCAGCTTGCCTATGCCGTCGATATCTTGAAGGGGCTGGCGGCGATTGAACCGAAGCCGTAATAAATCTGGTCGTCCCAGGCTCGGCTCACACCGCGCGGCGCCGGATCACGTTCGGGGCTGCGTTGTCTGTGCGGTCAGGTCGCCCGGATGCGTGTAGACCCTGCCTCATTGCCCTATCGTCCGTGCGTTGGCGTCATGCTGATCAACGCAAAGGGCCAGATCTTCGCTGGTCAACGGATCGATAGCCCGATCCCTGCTTGGCAAATGCCGCAAGGTGGTATTGACGCGGGCGAAAAGCCGCGTGCCGCCGCCCTGCGTGAACTGGTCGAAGAAACGGGCATCACCGCCGATCTCGTGCAATTCATCGCAAAAACCGATGATTGGGTGACTTATGATTTGCCCGCCGATCTGCTGGGCAAGGTCTGGGGCGGCAAGTATCGCGGCCAACGGCAGAAGTGGTTTCTATTCCGGTATCTTGGCCGGGATGACCAGATTGTGCTGGAAACCGATCATCCCGAGTTTGCGGCCTGGCGCTGGATTGCCGCGGACGACATGATCGCCTCCATCGTGCCGTTCAAGCGCGCAGTCTATGAGACAGTCGTTGCCGCGTTTCGCGCCGATCTTGCGTGATCAGGCCGTCTGCAGCCGGGTCTGCGTCAGCATATCGCGCACCATCGGAATGACCTTTTCGCCATAAAGCTGGATGCTTTTCATCATCGCGCCATGCGGCATCGGACCGCTGGAATACTTCATGTCAAACCGGGCCAGACCCAGTGTCCGCACAGTTGCCGCGATCTTGCGGGCAACGGTTTCCGGCGCGCCGACGTAAAGCGACCCCTGCGCGATCTCGGCCATGAACCTCTCATGCGTTACCGGTGGCCAGCCACGTTCGCCCCCGATCCTGTCATGCAACACTTTGTAATGGGGCCATATTGTCTCCATTGCCTCTACATCAGTGTTGGCGACGTGACCGGGTGAGTGCACGCCGACTGGGCGAATGGGGCGGTTCAACTGTGCCGTAGCACGGTGGTACAGATCGACATAGGGCGCGAACCGCGCAGGATCGCCGCCAATGATCGCAAACATCATCGGCAGGTCATGCCGCACAGCACGAACGACAGACTCCGGACTGCCACCAACGCCAACCCATGCGCCAAGCCCGCCCGCGCCTAACAGCGGGTAAACCCGCTGGCGGTTCAATGCGGGGCGCGTCTTGCCGGACCAGGTGACGGCCTCATTGCGCAACAGATGCACGAACAGATCCAGCTTTTCCTCGAACAGCAGGTCATAGTCTTCAAGGTTCTGGCCGAACAGCGGGAAACTTTCGGTGAAAGACCCACGTCCCAAAACCACCTCTGCACGCCCTTTGGTGATGGCATTCAGGGTCGAAAACCGCTGAAACACGCGTATCGGATCATCTGAACTGAGCACCGTCACAGCCGAGCCCAACTTGATACGGTTGGTGCGCGCGCCAATTGCTGCCAGCACCACCTCGGGCGAGGATATCGCAAAATCGTCGCGGTGATGTTCGCCAAGACCGATGAAATCGATGCCAACGGCATCGGCCAGCACGCCTTCCTCGACCACATCGCGCAGAACTTCATCTTGCGGTTTCAGATGCCCGTTCTTAGCAGATGTGACGTCGCCGAACGTATCGATGCCAAGTGAAATATCAAAGGTCATACTGTGCTTCCTTGATAGGCTTTTCACGAACATAAGTGGGGTTTCCGCGGATTAAACCACCATTCTCTGTGCGTTCCTGAACAGACCGGCGCTTTGAACAGTCACCCTCAGTCTGTTTGCGGCAACAACGGCAAGCGGAAATCGCCGCTGCGATGCGCGCCAGTCTGCCGACTGAAACGGCTAAGGGAACCAAATTCATTCTGGCGAGTTAAAATGACATGTACGGGCAATTGTCCGTTGAAAATGAACGAGGTCCAAAATGAACAAATTCCTATTGGTATTGCCAATTGTCGCAGTGCTTGCTGCCTGCGAAACGCAAGAACAGAACCAAATTGCCGGCACAGCCGCTGGCGCTCTGATCGGCGCCTCCGTCTCTAGCGACGATGACAAGGGTAAAGGCATTCTGATCGGCGGCCTTACCGGACTTGCTGCAGGAACGTTGATCGGTGGCCAGGATGCGCAGGGTCGCTGCCTTTATGAGCGGTCCAATGGCACGAGATACTACGCCGCGTGCTGAACCAGTTGGATCGTCCGGCCACAGGGTCGGACGATCCGTTTTGCCCCGCTGTTCAGCGCAGATCATCCATAGACCGGATCATCTGGCCCAAAAGCCCATAGGCCAGCGCCTCATCCACCGTCAGCCAGAAATCGCGCGCGGTATCTTGTGCAATACGATCCGGTGTCTGCCCGGTTGCTTCGGCAAACAGCCGATTGAACCGATCCCGCATAACGGCGATCTGGTTCGCCTGTATCGAGATGTCCGACGCCGTTCCACCGATCCCGCCACTTGGCTGGTGTAGCAAAAACCGGGTATTCGGCAGGCAATAGCGGTTTTCCCGCGCGGCCCCGATAAATATCAGCGCCCCCGCACTCGCCACCCAACCGCTGCCAATCGTACGCACCGTCGGGCGGATGAATTTGATGATGTCATGCACCATATCGCCCGATTCCACATGGCCACCCGGCGAGTTGATGTACAGGTTGATCGGGTCATCGCTCTGTTCGGCCAGTGCCAGCAGATGCGAAACCGCCCGTGCCGCCACCTTGTCATTGATCTCGCCGGTGATGATCACGCTTCGGCTTTTCAGGTACAATTGATCTAGGCCGCGCGGGACATCGTTTTCGTCGTTGCGATCAGTGTTGTCCAGTAAAGTGGTGATCATTTTCAACCCTTCTCTAAGATTATTCATTCATAAATTCAATACACTACCACCGATCTTATACTTTCCCCCGAATGCATCAAATCAAAGCCTTTGTTAATATCTTCAAGGCGCAGGGTATGGGTGATCATCGGGTCGATCTGGATCTTGCCATCCATGTACCAATCCACAATCCGTGGCACGTCGGTGCGGCCGCGTGCGCCACCAAAGGCGGTGCCTTTCCAAATGCGGCCGGTCACCAACTGGAACGGTCGAGTTTCTATGACAGCCCCCGCAGGTGCCACGCCGATCACCACCGATACGCCCCAACCGCGATGCGTACATTCCAGCGCATCGCGCATGACCTTCACGTTGCCGGTGCAATCGAAAGAGTAATCCGCGCCGCCGATCTGGTCGAACGGAGTTTTTGTCATGTTGACGATATGCTGGACGACCGATCCGTCAATCTCTTTCGGGTTGACGAAATGGGTCATTCCGAACCGTTCGCCCCAGGCCTTTTTGTCAGGGTTCAGGTCAACGCCGATGATCATATCGGCCCCAGCCAAGCGAAGCCCCTGAATGACGTTCAGCCCGATGCCACCCAGACCGAATACCACGGCCTTGGCACCAATCTCGACCTGTGCCGTGTTGATCACGGCACCGATGCCGGTGGTCACTCCGCAACCGATGTAGCAGATCTTGTCGAACGGCGCGTCGCTGCGCACCTTGGCAAGGGCAATCTCTGGCACCACCGTGTGGTTCGCAAAGGTCGAACAGCCCATGTAGTGATAGATCGGCGTGCCATCCAGCATCGAAAACCGGCTGGTGCCATCGGGCATCAGACCCTGACCCTGCGTGGCCCGGATTGCCGTGCACAGATTGGTCTTGCGCGACAGGCAAGACGGGCAGGTGCGGCATTCGGGTGTATACAGCGGGATCACATGATCGCCGACCTTCAGGGTGGTGACGCCGGGTCCGCAGGCAATCACCACGCCTGCGCCTTCATGGCCCAGAATCGCGGGAAACAGCCCCTCCGGGTCTGCCCCGGACAAGGTGAATTCGTCCGTATGACAGATGCCGGTGGCCTTGATCTCGACCAGAACCTCGCCCTCTTTCGGGTCGGCGAGATTAACTTCCATAATCTCAAGCGGCTTCCCAGCACCAACAGCAACCGCGGCACGAGTACGCATGATCAGATCCTCTCCCTTTGAATTTATCCAAACCTGTGCGAAAGAAAGACGAAATGCAACGCGGGAAACGACGAATGTTCAAAGCAATTCCCCTCTGCGCTGTGGCCTTATTGCTGATTGGCTGCGCCCCAAGTCCAAGCCCCGAACCCCTGCCACCAACGGTTCCGGGGATTGATCCGGTTACCGGGCAACCCGTTGATCTGACGCCGGGTCTGAACGATCTGGAGCCTGACGTCTGCAAGTCTGCGGCCTATTCCTATCTGGTAGGTCAACCTGCCGCAGAGGTTGCCACGGCCGGCATCACGGCACCGGTTCGCGTGATCCCGCTTGGTGGTTTGATCACCGAGGACTACAGCAGTGCACGCATCAATTTCTACCTCGACGGGTCCGGCAACGTCGCAAAAATCACCTGTGGTTGACGCAGTGAAGCGCGCTCCGTACTCCGCTGTGTTTCACAGCAGGAAGAATATTTGACATAAGTGATATGGCCTCTCTAATGTTCGGATAAGCCAATCCTGCGCGTGATCCGCGCCTAGCCAAATCGGGAGAAACCATGAAAAAACGCGTTGCGGTCATTGGGGCAGGGCCGTCTGGTCTGGCACAATTGCGGGCTTTCCAGTCTGCGGCGCAAAATGGGGCGGATATCCCCGAGGTGGTCTGTTTTGAGAAACAGGACAATTGGGGCGGGCTGTGGAACTATTCATGGCGCACCGGGCTGGATGAATATGGCGAACCCGTGCACGGATCAATGTACCGCTATCTGTGGTCGAACGGCCCGAAAGAGGGGCTGGAATTTGCCGACTACACTTTCGAGGAACATTTCGGCAAACAGATCGGCAGCTACCCGCCCCGTGCCGTTCTGTTTGACTACATCGAAGGGCGCGTCAAAAAGGCCAACGTCCGGCCCTGGATCAGGTTTCGCACGCCGGTGCGGATGGTGACGTTTGACGAGCGGACAAAAAAGTTCACGGTGACCGTGCATGATCTGAAAAAGGATCACACCTATTCCGAAGACTTCGATGACGTGGTGGTTGCATCGGGGCATTTCTCTACCCCGAACGTGCCGGAATTTCCGGGGTTTGCCACCTTCAACGGTCGAATACTGCATGCCCATGATTTCCGCGATGCACGGGAATTTGCGGGCAAGGATATTCTGGTGGTCGGCACCAGCTATTCGGCCGAGGATATCGGATCGCAATGCTGGAAGTATGGCTGCAAATCGGTGACGGTGTCGCATCGCACGGCCCCGATGGGGTTTGACTGGCCACCGAATTGGAAAGAGGTGCCGCTGCTGACGGGTGTGGATGGCAACACCGCGTCGTTCAAGGATGGCAGCACCGCGCATATCGATGCGATAATCCTGTGCACCGGATATCAGCACCACTTTCCGTTTTTGCCTGACGGGCTGCGGCTACGGACAAAAAACCGTCTGGCCACGGCTGATCTTTATCGCGGTGTTGTCTGGGTGAAGAACCCCAAGCTGTTTTACCTGGGCATGCAGGACCAGTGGTACACCTTCAACATGTTCGACGCGCAGGCCTGGTATGTGCGTGACGTGATCATGGGCAAGCTTGCTGTTCCCATGGCTGAGACTGATCGGGCCGCAGATGTCAGCGCTCGGATAGCCGCCGAAGACAAGCTGGCAGATGGCTACGAGGCGATTGCCTATCAGGGCGCCTATGTTCAGGAATTGATCGACCTTACGGACTACCCCAGCTTCGACATTCCCGGCTCGAACGAGGCGTTCAATGCGTGGAAGAAGCACAAGGTCAAAAACATCATGACCTTCCGCGACAATGCGTACAGATCGGTGATGACGGGCACGATGGCACCGCTTCATCACACGCCCTGGAAGGATGCCTTGGAAGACAGCATGGAAAGCTATCTGAGGCGATGACGCCGGGCAGCGAGTTGTGATGCACCGCCCATCCGCCGTCGTTGCGCGTTATGCCTCAGGCTGGCATGCCCGCCAGACGTTCGAACATCGCCATCACCTGCGCTTCGGATGCCCGTTCGGGAACACCGTCTTCAACCTCGGCGCGCGTCCAGACCCAGGATTGTGCGGGATCGTCACGCATCGACCAGCCGGGAAACAGGCGCGCGTCGTCATTGATGCTGCGCCGGGTCAGCGGGCGCACATCGATGTGCCGGTCGTCGCGCGCGATGCGTTTGTAAGTGGCCTCGACGGCGGCTTTGGGGCCCTCAAGCATCTGCAAGAACAGATCATCGCGGCAAATCAGCGCCCCGGTGATGCCATCGCGCACATTGCATCGGCGCGCATCGATCAGGATGCCGGCGAGGCTGGGGCCATCAAATCCGAACGGGCGCGATGCATAGGTAAGCTGGATCAGCGCCATTGAGGGGGTATCCTTTCACGAAAGGGCGATAGTCGGTCAGGCTAGCGCGAATATATCGTGCTGGCCAGCGTGGCGATTTGTGCGCCAGGGATTAACCGGTCGGGTGGGGTTGATTTGAACATGGGTTCGGGGCACATCTGAACCGGGGCCCTTCGGGGCCGGCATCTGGTGGGGAAATTTCATGGATTTCGGGCAGGTTTTGGGCGGCAACGCGGTGTATCTGGCGATTGCCGCGTTCATTATCATTTGTATCTTTCTTGGCGTGCGGATTGTGCCGCAATCCGAAAAGCATGTGGTCGAACGGTTTGGTCGGCTGAAGTCGGTGCTGGGGCCGGGGATCAACTTTGTGGTGCCGTTCCTCGACCGCATTGCGCACAAGGTTTCGGTGCTTGAACGGCAGCTGCCGACCGCACAGCAGGACGCGATTACTACGGACAACGTGCTGGTGAAGGTGGAAACCAGCGTCTTCTACCGGATCACCGAGCCTGAAAAGACAGTGTACCGGATCCGCGATGTTGATGCGGCAATTGCGACAACGGTGGCTGGCATTGTGCGCGCCGAGATCGGCAAGATGGAACTGGATCAGGTGCAATCGAACCGGGCTGAAGTGGCGTCGAACATCCGCGAGCAGGTCCGGCTTCTGGTCGATGACTGGGGCATCGAGGTGACGCGGGCCGAGATCCTGGATGTCAATCTGGACGAGGCAACGCGCACGGCGATGTTGCAGCAGTTGAACGCCGAACGGGCGCGTCGCGCACAGGTGACGGAAGCCGAAGGTAAAAAGCGGGCGGTGGAACTGAACGCCGATGCCGAGCTGTATGCGGCGGAACAGGAAGCCAAGGCGCGCCGCATCCTCGCCGATGCCGAAGCCTATGCGACCGGCGTGATTGCCGAAGCGATCAAGGCGAACGGCATCGAGGCGGCGCAGTACCAGGTGGCGCTAAAGCAGGTCGAGGCGCTTACAGCGGTTGGTCAAGGCGCGGGCAAGCAGACCATCATCGTGCCCGCACAGGCGCTGGATGCGTTTGGCGATGCGTTCAAGATGCTGAAGGGGCGCGTGTGATGTGGGCAACGTGGTGGGTCTGGGTGGTTGCGGGTTTCGCGCTGGGCGTGGTCGAGGTGTTGGTGCCGGGCTTCATCTTCCTCGGCTTCGCCATCGGGGCGGTGATCACCGGCGTGCTGGTCGGGATCGGGCTGCTGGGGGCAAACGTGCCGCTGCTGATCCTTGTGTTCGCGCTGGCCTCTCTCGCCGCTTGGTTCGGGCTGCACAAGATGTTCGGCAGGCGCGAGGGGCAGGTGAAGCTGTGGGACAAGGATATTAATGAGTGAGGGGGAAGATGCCGGTTCATGTTTATATTGGGCCTTAGAGATGCCTATGGACTGAGAATAGCCATCTGGCCATTCTTAATATGGCATGTGTATTTTTTTGCAGCACTATATGTGGGTCTTGCTTGGCTCTCATTAGTGTTGCTAGCGATTTCTGTTGCGGCCACATGTTACGGCTCGTTCCTGCTTTGCAAGCATCGTGCAGACTTGATTTTCTCGAGCAGATTTGCGGAGGAACATGGGTTTCCATCTAACCCTCGCAATTCTCAACTGACGTTTGGTATGCATCTTGCAGGTTTTCTGCTTTTGTTCTTGGCGCCTCTGGTCGCAACATCTGTTGAGTCCATGCCGCCCGCATTGGCTGATAAAATGCCATTTATGTACGCGGGCTTTCTGTTTGGTCTACCTGGCGTTGTAGGCCTGATCCATCATTTTGTTCGCAGATTTGTGAACCATGGCCTCAAGCAAAGTAACTTCGGTTAAATTAGCACTCTGTGGGGTGAGTCGGACTCAAGCGCATTTGCAGGAATGCTGGGTGCTGAAAAAGAAAAACGTGGGTTTCACCCACCCTACGCTTGCTTAAAGACTGCCGGTTGGCATTGGAATTTTATGGAGGGCGATCATGCTGACAACCCCATTTACTACAGCGTTTGGTCTTGACACTCCGATTGCACAGGCGCCGATGGGCGGCGCAGTCACCCTCGACCTCATCTGCGCGGTTTGCGAAGCTGGCGGTCTTGGTATGCAGGGCGTCTCGTGGCATGAGCCGGACGCGATGGTTGCGGAGATCGCGGCGATCAAACGGCGCACGGCGCGGCCGTTCGCGGTCAATCTGGTGTTGGAGTGGGACCAGCACGCGCGGCTTGCGCAGTGCATCGATGCCGGGGCGCCAGTGATATCGCTGTTCTGGGGTGATCCGACTGCCTATTTTCCCAGACTGCGCGGCTCCGGGGTGAAGACAATCGTCACCGTCGGGTCGGCCGACGAGGCCAAGCGCGCCGCCGATCTGGGTGCAGACGCCATCTGCGCACAGGGTGTTGAAGCGGGCGGTCATGTCTGGGGCCAGGTCAGTACGATGGTGCTGTTGCCCGCTGTGGTTGATGCCGTAGCGCCGCTTCCGGTGATCGCAGCTGGCGGTATTGCAGATGGGCGTGGGCTGGCTGCGGTGCTGGCACTCGGCGGGGCCGGCGCTTGGATTGGCACACGCTTCCTTGCGACGCCCGAAGCGCATGCGCACCACGAATGGAAACGCCGCATCGTCGCGGCGCGGGAAACGGATACGGTCCATACTGAGTTGTATGACCTTGGCTGGCCGAAGGCGACTCACCGTGTATTGCGCAACAGCACCTACGATCTTTGGGACGCCGCCGGGCGTCCGCCCTCGGGCCAACGTCCGGGCGAGAATGAGGTGGTGGCACAGCAACCGGATGGTGCAGCGCTGCTGCGGTACGACGACAACTGCCCGACCCCGGGCGCCACCGGCGAGATCGAGGCGACGTGCCTTTATGCTGGCCAGTCGGCCGGGTTGGTTCACGACATCCTGCCTGCGGGTGATCTCGTCAGACGGATCGGCGCCGAAGCAGAAGAAGCTCTTGCCCGCGCGGCTTCCATGCATCGGACATGATTGCCAAAGGTGTCGTCCTGAGCGAGCGGTACGGCGCGCTGAACCCAAGCGGATTTGTGGGAATGTTGCGTGCGCGAAAAAGAAAGATGGGGGTTCCGCCCACTCTACTTAAGAAGTTGAATTTGACATGATAGCTCTTTCCCCAATCCACATCCACCGTGCCACTTCAACCGATGCCCCCGCCGTCCGCCACCTGGTTCGCGAGGCTTATGCCAAATGGGTGCCGATCATGGGCCGCGAACCTATGCCGATGCAGGCGGATTATGATCTTGCGGTGCGGGAGCATGAGGTGGATTTGGCGTATGTGCGCGAGGAATTGGCGGGGCTGGTTGAGATGATTGTGCACGCCGATCATCTGTTCATTGAGAATGTTGCAGTGTCGCCCGGCCATCAGGGGCTGGGGTTGGGGCGGTTTTTGATGGGGCATGCGGAAAGGCGGGCGCAGGCGTTGGGGCTGGGCAGTCTGCGGCTGCTGACGGCGCATGTGATGGAGCCGAATATTCGGCTTTATTCCTCGATTGGCTATCAGGTCGACCGGACGGAGCCGTTTATGGGCGGACACACAGTTTGCATGAGCAAGCAGATTTTGGGTGAATAAACCCTTGGTTTCGGGTGGATGAATTTCCAAACCTGTGTGTTTCGCTCAGTGGAACAGAGGCCCGGCGTTTCAGCCCGGGCCTAAGCGCCCCAGATGCACGGGATGGCCGTGCGGGGTGCCGGCATAGGCCTTGGCCCAGGCGGATTTGCGGGCGGCAAGATCGGCGGATGGCAGGGGGCAAAGCGTCTCCAACGCCGTCAGTGCCGCTGCATAATACGTGGCCTCGTCATCAGGCTGCCCACCGGCGGCGGAATTTGCCAGTGCGGCACCAAGGGCTTCGGCCCAGTCGGATGCGGAAAAATGGCCAGCGCGCACCATCGCATCGGCCATGGCCAGCGTTTCGGCATACCACGGCTCGATAAAGACATCGCTTCGGGGCGTCAGGGCGTCGTCAGGGGTGAACAAGATAGGGCTCCCACAGATCAAGCCGAACCGCATCGCGTGGATCGGCGTCGGTTCCCCACAATTCAGCGGCACCAAGTTCGACCGTGTAAAGGTGCTGCGGATCTTCGACCCCTTCGGCATTGCGGTCGGCAAAGACATGCGCGCCGTGATGGGCGGTGATGGTTCCGGTGGCAGCACGCGCATAGGCGGGCAGGCGGGTATGGCCGGAATGACCATGGCGACTGGTGCGCACCAGGTCGCCAACGGCAAACAGCGGCGGTGCCATGGCCGGGCGGTCGAAATACGCAAGATTTGCCTTCACCCGCGCCAGCGCGCCATCCAGATCGCGCGGGGTGGCCGGCGGTACTGGCGCGCGCGCGCTGGTCCCTGCCAGTACCTCCTCTGGCGTCAGAAGACCCTTGTCGATGGCCTGCACCAGATCGTTGAGACACCATTTCTCGAAATAGGGCTGCCCAAGATACGCGACAGGCGGGGTCAGTTCCATTGTCGCGCGCCACCAATCCAGTGTGCCACCCGGCGCTTCGACGTTCTTTGACAGCGCCCATTGCCGCCGTTCCCAGTCATGACGGAACGGCGGGGCATCCACGTCGATCGCGCCGAAGCCCTGTTTGCCGCCAAGATCATGAGGTCCATCCATCATTCCACCTTCAGGTCGCGTTCCGTCCCGATCATGGAATTGCGCGATACCAGGGCTGCAAGGCGGTCCTGATCCCAGGCTTCGGTTCCGGCGGGGCGTTCGGGAACCACCAGATAGCGCAACTCGGCGGTCGAATCCCAGACCCGGACGGCAACATCAGGCCCAAGTGAAACGCCGAACTCTGCCAGTACGGCGCGCGGTTCCCGCACTGCCCGGGCCCGGTACGCGTTGGACCGATACCAGATCGGCGACATGCCAAGCAGTGCGAACGGGTAGCAAGAACACAGGGTGCAAACGACAAGGTTGTGAATATGCCCTGTGTTTTCCACCGCCTTCAGATGACCGGTCGCATGGCCTTCAAAGCCGAATTCGGCAATGGCGGATGCGGCATCGTGCATCAGACGGGCGTGAAAATCGGGCTCGGTCCAGGCGCGGGCGATCACCTGCGCGCCGCGCTTGGGGCCGATGCGTTCGGAATAAGCCTCGATCCAGGCATCAAGCGTTTCGCGGGCGACAAGGCCACGTTCGACGGCCAGACTTTCCAGTGCCTTGATGCGAAGCGCCGGATCGGAAGGCATGTGGCTGTGCAAATGCTGGTGCAGATCGGCGGCCTTGTGGCGATCAAAGCTGGACATGGCGTTCCTCCCAGTATCTCAGAGTGCGCGGCGGGCATTTGCTGTGTCAACACCCGTGTTACAAGCTCAGGGTCCGTCAGCATTATGGCGGCTCAGCAGGCCGACGACGCCTTGGATCGCCTCACCCTTGACCAGCCATGATATGCCGAAGGCCCAGATGGCGAGGCTTTCCAGCCAGAACACCGGCATGGGAAGGGGGCCGATAGCCTCGACCCGGTAGGCGACCAGCGGCGCGCAAAGGGTGAGGGAGGCGAGGATTGTCCAGCCGCTGGTGATGTAGATGCGGTTTGCCCATTTCTTGGAGGCGTCCCAATCCTGCGGTGGCGTGTTGCTTTCGGTGAATGACCAGATCGACATGACGGCGAGGGTGCCAAGGAAGGTGACGGAGCCTACCAAGTGGCCGCCGGCAATGATGGGGGTTAGGCAGTTGTCCTGAAACTCGCACGTTGGCATGATCGCGGTCATCAGGGCACCGAAGCCGGCGAGGGAGCTGAGTTTGGTATCGGTCATGTGGCGGCTGATCCATCCGGGCAGTTTCTGGAAGGCGGTAGGGATGGTGGCGTAGCCGCGGTAGAATACGAGCGTTGCACCGATAGCCCACAACACGCCAACCAGCATGTCGCGCAGATGCGGCGCATAATAGTACGCGCTGAGCGAACGGCGCAGATCGACGTCGGAATTGAGCGCGCTGGCGACGAACAGCACGATCGGCAGGGAAAGGCCCATCAGCCCCAGCCCCTTGCGCAGGGATAGCTGCGATTGGGCCAGTTCATCGTGATGGCGGACCGCGTGTTCCATGGCTGCAATCTGCGCCAGAACGCGGCGTCTGGCAATCTTGGGGTGCACAATTGCGGAGGCGCAACTGCTGGCGAGAGGCACGCCACGCAGTCGTGATCGGACCGCGACGCATCGATCAGGCAAGTACTCAGATTGTCGGCACGTGACCGATATTTCCCCTGCGAGGCACGATGAAACCGACAGCGTATCGCGGGTATCCGAGGCGAATCGCGACCGAACTGGTGGCCGGTCAGGGGTATCCGGGATCAGCGCAACGCCACCCCGTGATGCTGGTTTATTGGAACCCTTTCGCATCTGGGCGGTTGGTCTTGCATCAATCATGAGGAGAACGCCCATGGCCGACTACACACAAACACCAAGCCAACCAAATATCAAACCAACCGGTCTGCCACCATCCGACCGTCAGTCCTTCACTCCGGCACCAAAAGGCTGGGGTCTGTCACCCGCCTTGGGGGCAGTGGCTGTGGTAGGTATTGTGGCATTGGTTGCTTGGGGGGTCATCAACAACGATGCGGCAACAGATAACCCTGGCCAGACAACCCCGTCCACCAGTCAGATGTCCCCCGAGCCAGCACCTGCCGCGACACCTGATGCGGCGGTAACACCGGACGTGGCGGCGACGCCCGAACCAATGGTGCAGCCCGAAGTGACGCCGCAAGAAGTGCCGGCCCCGGCACCTGCCCCGGCACCCGCACCCAGCAACTAACCGGGATCCTACCGTGCGCGACCCGATTAAAGGGTCGCGCAACAGGCAGGATTCGCAGCAAACCGTATTTTGAACAACATGGAGATTACGATGAAGACGCTGGAAGACATCTTCAAGCACACGCTGAAAGACATCTACTATGCCGAAACCGCCCTGACCAAAGCCTTGCCCAAGATGGCAAACGCGGCAGGGAATGCGGAATTGAAGGCGGCGTTCGTGCACCACCTTGAAGAAACCCGCGCACAGATCAAGATGCTGGACAAAGTGTTTGCATCAGTTGGTGAAAAAGCAGCGGGCGAGAAGTGCGATGCGATCGAAGGGCTGATCAAAGAGGCCGATGGTCTGATGAAAGAGGCCACAGGCGCGGCGCTGGATGCAGCCCTGATTGGGGCCGCACAGGCGGTAGAGCATTACGAGATTGCCCGTTACGGCACGTTGCGCGAATGGGCCAAAGAGCTGGGTCATGCCGAGGCGCACGATCTGTTATCGCAAATTCTGGATCAGGAGAAGGCGGCGAACGCGACGCTGACCGGGCTTGCCGTTAAATCGGTGAACGTGGTCAAATCGAAGGCCGCGTAAGCGCAAGGATGCTTGGGGCGTAAGGAGTTCGGCTGGCTGGCTGTTTCTTTCGCGTCAGTCACGCGGTGAAAGTTCTCTCAGCATGGCAATGGCCGCCGCCTTCGGGTCGGCGGCCATCCATATTGGCCGGCCGACAACGATGTGATCGGCCCCATTTGCCAGCGCCCGCGCGGGCGTTTCGACGCGCTTTTGATCGCCATGCGTGGTGCCTGCCGGGCGCACGCCGGGGGTGACGATAAGTTTACCGTCTGCCTCTGGAAGCGCGCGGATCGATGCGGCTTCTTGCGGACTGGCGATGACGCCGTCGGCACCGGCGGCAAAGGCGCGCAGGGCGCGTTCGACGGTAATATCGTGGATATCGCCTGGGAGGATAAGGTTGGCATCCAGATCGGCGCGGTCCAGTGACGTTAGCACTGTGACGGCGAGGATTTTCAGGTTGGAACCAGCTTTGCCCTCGGCGGCGGCGCGCACCACCTGTGGATCGCCGTGAACAGTCAGGAAATCGAGGTCATAGCTGGCGATACCGCGCACAGCGGCCTCGATGGTGGCGCCGATGTCGAACAGTTTCAGGTCCAGGAAAATGCGCTTGCCTTGTTCGTGTTTCAGTTCATTCGCGAGGGCAAAGCCGCCGCCGGTCAGCATGCCAAGGCCGATCTTGTAAAAAGATGCAGCGTCGCCGATGCGGCGGACCAGATCGAGGCCTTGCACCACATTGGGCACGTCAAGCGCAACGATAAGGCGATCATCGGGCTGTTTTTCAACAGACATGGGGGAGTTCCTTTTCGCGTTGGTGCCTCTTGGTCTGTGCGGCGTGATCTGTCAAGTTCAGGGCGGGATACGGAGGACGGACATGCGGTCATCGTTGGAAATCTGGGATATGGCGACGGTGCAGTCCCGGGTTGTGTTGCAAAGCGACAAGGTGATCGAGGCACCCAACTGGGACCCGTCAGGGGGCAGTCTGCTGGTGAATAGCGGAGGCCAATTGTTCCGGGTGCCGCTGGACAATCCGCGGTTGGTGCCGGTGGACAGCGGGTTCGCCGATCACTGCAACAATGACCATGGGATTTCGCCGGATGGCAAGATTATCGTGCTGTCGCATCATCGTGGGCAGGGGTCGGAAATATTTGTGATGCCTGCGGCGGGTGGCGAGCCGCGCCTGGTGAGCCCGGCAAGCCCCAGTTGGTGGCATGGCTGGTCGCCTGACGGCAAACGCCTGGCCTATGTGGCGGCACGGGGGGGCAGCAGGGTTATCGATGTGTACACGATTGGGGTTGAGGGTGGCGAGGAAACCCGGCTGACGTTCGGCGAAGGGCATTGTGACGGGCCGGATTATTCGTCCGATGGGCAGCGTATCTATTATAACTGCGACCGCGATGGGCATGCGCAGATTTGGGTGATGGCTGCGGATGGATCGGGGCAGCGCAAACTGTTCGCCGATGGTTCGGTGAACTGGTTTCCGCATCCCAGCCCGGACGGCCGCAGCGTGATTTACCTTGCTTATCCGCCGGGGACGTCGGGGCATCCGAAGGATTTGCAAGTGGCAATCTGTGTGATGGACCCGGATGGGAGTAATCGGCGGCGGCTGATCGAAATGACGGGTGGGCAGGGCACGATGAATGTGCCGAACTGGGCACCGGATGGATCGGCGTTTGCCTATGTGCGGTATGAGGTTTGAGGGACGGCAATTAAACGGAGCGCGTGCCGCGCGCTGCTTTTGCCTCACCGACCGCGCTGCGCGCGGATCGGTTCAGGAGATCTGAGTATTTTTACGAAAGAAAAACGGAAACGGGCCGTTGATTGGCAGTCGGGTTGATTGGGATCAATCTTGCATCAACAGCCGTGGAATACCATCTGACAGGCAGGCCGGGAGCCTTGCGTGCCACAACGGGCGCAGGCGTGCGGTGCTGAGCCATGGAGATTGGACAATGGATCTTGAGAAGTTCACCGAACGGGCACGTGGGTTTTTGAACGCTGCCCAAACGATTGCGATGCGCGAAAGTCACCAGCAATTGGCACCGGAGCATTTGTTGAAAGCCTTGATGGACGACGATCAGGGGCTGGCGAGCAACCTGATACGGCGTGCCGGCGGTGAGCCTGCACGGGTGGTGGAAGCCGTTGATCTGGCGCTGGGCAAAGTGCCAAAAGTAACCGGTGATGCACAGCCGTTCATGGACGCAAGTCTTGTGCGGGTGCTGGATGAAGCCGCGAAAGTGGCCAAGAAGGCAGGCGACAGCTTCGTTCCGGTTGAGCGCATTTTGATGGCTTTGTGCATGGTGGCATCGAAGGCCAAAGATGCCTTGGTGGCGGGCGCTGTTTCGGCGCAAAAGCTGAACGCGGCGATCAATGACATTCGCAAAGGGCGGACTGCGGACAGTGCATCTGCTGAGGCTGGCTATGACGCGTTGAAGAAGTATGCGCGCGATCTGACGGAGGCTGCCGCCGAGGGCAAGATTGACCCCATTATCGGCCGCGACGAGGAAATTCGGCGCACCATGCAGGTGCTATCGCGGCGCACCAAGAACAACCCGGTTTTGATCGGCGAGGCAGGCGTTGGAAAGACGGCGATTGCCGAGGGGCTGGCCTTGCGCATTGTGAACGGCGATGTGCCGGAAAGCTTGCGCAACAAGAAGTTGCTGGCGCTGGATATGGGCGCGTTGATTGCCGGGGCGAAGTATCGTGGTGAGTTTGAGGAACGGTTGAAGGCGGTTCTGAACGAGGTAACATCAGCCTCGGGCGAGGTGATCTTGTTTATCGATGAGATGCATACGCTGGTTGGGGCAGGTAAGTCTGAAGGGGCTATGGACGCGGCCAACTTGATCAAGCCAGCCTTGGCGCGCGGTGAGTTGCACTGCGTTGGCGCGACGACGCTGGATGAGTATCGCAAGTATGTAGAAAAGGACGCAGCACTGGCACGGCGGTTTCAGCCGGTGATGGTGGTGGAGCCGACGGTCGAGGATACCATTTCGATCCTGCGCGGCATCAAGGAAAAGTACGAGCTGCACCATGGGGTGCGGATTACCGATAGTGCAATTGTGGCGGCGGCGACGCTTTCGCACCGCTATATCACGGATCGGTTTTTGCCGGATAAGGCGATTGACCTGATGGATGAGGCAGCCAGCCGGTTGCGCATGGAAGTCGATAGCAAGCCGGAGGAACTGGATGCGCTGGACCGGCAGATCTTGCAATTGCAGATTGAGGCGGAGGCATTGAAGAAAGAGGATGATGCGGCGAGCGTCGATCGGTTGGAGAAGCTGCAGAAAGAGCTGTCGGGGTTGCTGGAACGGTCTGCCGAGATGACGGCGAAGTGGCAATCGGAACGCGATACGCTGGAAGTGGCGCGCGATCTGAAAGAGCAACTGGATAAGGCGCGGGCTGAACTGGAGCAAATGAAGCGCGAGGGCAATCTGGGCCGGGCTGGCGAGTTGTCTTACGGCATTATTCCGGGGTTGGAGAAGCGGCTGGTGGACGCCGAGGCGCGCGAAGGCGATGCTTTGGTGGCCGAAGCCGTGCGCGCCGAGCAGATTGCCGAAGTGGTTGAACGCTGGACGGGCATTCCCGTCAGCCGGATGCTGGAAGGCGAGCGCGAAAAGCTGCTGCGCATGGAAGACGAGCTGGGCAAGCGGGTGATCGGGCAGCGGCCAGCGCTGACTGCCGTGGCCAATGCGGTGCGGCGTGCGCGGGCCGGGTTGAACGACGAAAAGCGGCCTTTGGGCAGTTTCCTGTTTCTGGGGCCAACGGGTGTCGGCAAAACCGAGTTGACCAAGGCGGTGGCGGAGTATCTCTTTGATGATGACGCGGCGATGGTGCGCATCGACATGTCGGAGTTCATGGAGAAGCACGCCGTTTCACGCCTGATCGGCGCGCCGCCCGGCTATGTGGGCTATGACGAGGGCGGCGTTTTGACTGAAGCAGTGCGTCGGCGACCCTATCAGGTGATCTTGTTTGACGAGGTGGAAAAGGCGCATCCGGATGTGTTCAACGTGCTGTTGCAGGTGCTGGATGACGGCATCCTGACCGATGGGCATGGCCGGACGGTCGATTTCAAGCAGACGTTGATCGTGCTGACATCGAACCTTGGGGCCTATGCGTTAAGCCAGTTGCCGGATGGGGCTGACCCTGCGAAAGCGCGGGCCGAGGTGATGGAGGCGGTGCGCAGTCATTTCCGGCCGGAGTTTCTGAACCGGCTGGATGACCAAATCATCTTTGACCGGTTGGGCCGGGCGGATATGGGGGCCATCGTCGACATCCAGTTGAAGCTGCTGGAAGCGCGGTTGGCATCACGCAAGATCGTGCTGGAACTGGATCCGGTGGCGCGGACGTGGCTGGCAGACGAAGGGTATGACCCGGTGTTTGGCGCGCGGCCGTTGAAACGGGTGATGCAGCGGCATTTGCAAGATCCGCTGGCGGAGATGATCTTGTCGGGCGATGTGATGGATGGATCCACAGTGGTGATATCTGCCGGGGCGGACGGGCTGATTATCGGTGACAGGGTGAGCGCATCGCGTAGAACCCGCCCACAGGAGGCGGTGGTGCATTGAGACGGGAAAGGGGCCTTCGGGCCCCTTTCTTTTGAAGAGCCCGGGCGACCCAAGCGATCTATTGATTGCTCGAATGCTGACAATTTGGTATATGTTCTTTTATTGGATCCCGACTCGAGCCTTTCTTTTCGCGAAGGGAAAAAACCGTTGGGGAGGTTCAAATGTTTCATTCAATGAGGGCTACGGTAAAAGGCAGGGCTGGTTTAAGACTTTGTACGATCGGGGCTGCTATGGCATTGCTGTCGCTGACAGCGCCGATGGTGCACGCTCAAACATTCATGACGGAAGAAGAATTGCTTGCTACAATACCGGGATCTTCTATTTCCAGCAAGACGGACGAAGGTGTCAAGTGGGCACAAAACTACGGCAAGGCTAATGGGAAGGGTAAAGGTGCCATCAAGGGCGTGTTTCAAGGCACTAAGTATGATGCGAAGTGGTATGTCGAAAACGGTTTGTGGTGCGAAGACTGGGGTGACGGACATGAGTGCTTTGGTGTCGAGCAGGTGGATGCCAAGTCGCTGCGCATGTACCGGGGCGACGAACCGCGGCCGAACCTTTGGAAGTTAAAGTAATTGGGCTTTTGCCAGGCATGATGATAGCAGAGTTGGCCCATGACTGCCGGAGCCACTTCAAGTCGGGCCTCGGCTTTGCTCTTGTGTTGACGCGCGGCGAACCGACGTAGTGCATTAGACCGTCTCGGAAAGCACGGTTAGTTAGACACGACCGCGGTGTGCGCTTGTGCGTTAGGCCGGCAAGGCGAAGGCTTTGGCGCCATTTTTTGTTTCGAACAAAGAAAGGAAATACCGCATAGGCAGCAGCGCATACAGCGCTGCAACCATGGGTAATTTGCAGAGCAATATATTGTTGCATCTGTTTCGCTGTGCTAGAACTGAGGTGGAATAAACACGTTTTGAATTGCCCGATTACAATGGAAAGACTGCCGTCCTGGAGGGGAGGAAATGATTTCCAGATTTTTGCATCAAACCGGCTTTGCACTGGTGCCAAAAGTTTTGCTGGCAAGTTGTGCTGCGGTGTTCTTGTGCCTGTCTGGGCCCGGCGCGAGCGCGCAAACGTTTTTGTCAAACTCTGAACTGCTGGAGATCATTCCTGGGTCGACCATCTACAGCAAAGCAGATCGGGGAACGCCTTGGGCGCAGGTGTATAGCGAGGCGGATGGCAGGATGAAGGGGACGGTCCGCAGCATCTTTGGCAAGCGCCGTTACTACGCGAAGTGGTTCGTGAGAGAAGGCCACTGGTGCGAAAACTGGGGCGTCGGCGAAGCCTGTTGGCGCATCGAGAAAGTCGGATTCAGCTCGCTGCGGCTTTACAATAGGAATGGCAAACCGCGCCCTCATCTGTGGAACCTGAAGCGGCCCGACATAACGGGCTGAACCATCGCTCGTAGGCACCCTGATTATTTGTGTCATTACAAAGAAAAAGCCCGCCTCACCCGAGGCGGGCTTAAATTTCACGCTTGAGGCGTCAGATTACATCTTTGGCAGGATGACACTGTCGATCACATGGATCACGCCATTCGAAGCTTCGATGTCGGCTGTCGAGATGACTGCACCGTCAACTTTGGCACCGCCATCAAGGGTGATGGTCACTTCGCCGCCCTGAACGGAGGCTGCTTTCATACCTTCAGTCAGGTCGGTCGACATGACTTTGCCGGGTACCACGTGGTAGGTCAGCACGGAAACCAGCTTGTCTTTGTTTTCTGGCTTCAACAGGTCTTCAACGGTACCGGCTGGCAGCGCTGCGAAGGCAGCGTCAGTTGGCGCGAAAACGGTGAATGGGCCTTCGCCTTTCAGGGTTTCCACAAGACCGGCTGCTTCCAGAGCGGCGGCCAAAGTGGTGAAGTTGCCAGCGCCTACTGCGGTGTCTACGATGTCTTTCGAGTGGCCATCTGCAAAAGCAGGTGCCGACATGAAGGATGCCGCGACGGACAAGGCGATAAAGGTTCTACGGATCATTGGTGTCACTCCCGTTTGATCATGCCAGTTGTTTGGCTAAGGGGAAACGAGCGAGCTGGCTGATTGGTTCACTATAACATTTCTGTTAGGCGGACTTGTTCCGATCAGGCAAAGCACTAGAAAGCTCACCTTCGCCGAGGTTGTCAGGAAAGCGTGACTGGCTGTGATCATGCGTTACCGATTTCGGTCTTTTTGACATGATGTTTCAAAGCTCCCACGCGAAAGTGCAGCGAGATGATTTTGAGTTCTGCTATGACACGCCCATGTTGGAAGGCATAATTTGCCACGCCTCCATCGTTATGTGTTTGGGGCTGATATGAAGTTGGAGAAATGCGATGCCGCGACAACCTGTAAGCCTTAAGTGGTCTGATGTGACGCCAAAGCCATTGTGGTTGAACCGGCGCGCGTTGTTGGCAGGGGCGGGGGCACTTGCAGTTGCGGCGCCCACAGTTGTTCGGGCCGAGGTGGTGCCACTCAGCCCCTATTCCACCGATGCCAAGATGAACACGCTGGAAGAAATCACCAGCTACAACAACTTCTATGAATTCGGCTACGGCAAGGAAGATCCCAAGGCCTACGCGCAGGACCTGACAATAGACCCCTGGTCGATTGTCATTGATGGCCTGGTTGACAAGCCCGGCACCTACGACCTGGCCGATGTTCTGAAAGATCGCAAGATCGAGGAACGTATCTACCGGTTCCGCTGTGTCGAGGGCTGGTCGATGGTGGTGCCATGGCAGGGGTTTGAACTTTGCGGCCTGCTGAACCGCGTCGGCGTGAAGCCGGGGGCGAAGTTCGTGGCGTTCGAGACGCTTGTACGCCCCGAGGAAATGCCGGGACAGACCAGCGACTATATCAAATGGCCCTACCGCGAGGGGCTGCGCCTTGACGAGGCGATGCATCCTCTGACGCTGATGGCGACCGGACTTTACGGCGAGCCGATGCCAAAGCAGAACGGCGCGCCGATCCGTCTTGTCGTGCCGTGGAAATACGGGTTCAAGTCGATCAAGTCGATCGTGCGGATTTCGCTGGTGGAAACCATGCCGCCGACCACCTGGAACATGCTTCTGCCGAACGAATATGGCTTTTATTCAAATGTGAATCCCGAGGTCGATCATCCAAGGTGGAGCCAGGCCTCCGAGCGCCCGCTTGGCGGCGGCCTCTTTGGTGGCCGGGTCGATACGCTGAAGTTCAACGGCTATGCCGAACAGGTGGCATCGCTTTATGCCGGGCAGGATCTGGCGGTCGATTTCTGATGCTTGCGCAATCGATCAATCAAGCCCTGCGCCGGGTTCCGACCTGGCCGGTCTATTTGATGGGGATGGTGCCCTTTGCGCTTTTGGTAGTGCAGGCCATCACTGGCGATCTGGGGGCAGACCCGGTCAAGACGATGGAGCGCGCGCTTGGCGAATGGGGCCTCAAATTCATCGTGGCGGGCCTGTGCATGTCGCCGCTGCGCTGGGCCACCGCGGTCAGCCTGATCCGCTACCGACGGGCAATCGGGTTGCTGGCGTTCTTCTATGTGGCGCTGCACCTGACGACATGGGTGGTGCTGGACCTGCAGTTTCGCTGGGCCGAGATTGGCGCTGATCTGATCAAGCGTCCATATATCATCGTTGGCATGATCGGGTTTGCCGCCCTGCTGCCGCTGGCGATCACTTCAAACAACCTGTCCGTGCGGCGGCTGGGGGCAGCCGCGTGGCAAAGTTTGCACCGCCTGACGTATGTAGCGGCACTGGCAGGCGCGATCCACTATATCATGTTGGTGAAGGCATGGCCGGCCGAGCCGCTGCTGTATCTGGGTGCCGTCGTGGCGTTGTTGGCAGTGCGGGTTGCGCGGACATTTGTTCGCGCTCAAGACAAGACCACTGCGATGCAAACCGCCAAATAGCGGTAGTTGGTCGATCAACCCCCAGATATTGTGGAATTTTCTGGCGATCTAAAAAAATGTCAGTTTGATGACTTTTTCCTCTTGCGCCTCTTTGCGTCACTGCCTAAACACCGGCTCACTGAAGCAGGCAAGACGTGTTGACACGGAACTGTCTGATGAGGTCGCGGAAACGAAAGTGACCGCAAGACTACCTGGAGATAAGGCGGCGAGATGCGCTGGGAAACTGGCGGCTCGTGCAATTTTGTCTTCGCGCTCTTTGACATATTTATTATCTGAAGAGATATGTGGGCGGTTTGGTCGTTTCGACGATTTGGCCGACGCATATCGGGTCTCTAGGGATTGTGCTGCAAGGCATGAGACCGATGATGGGATTGAAAGCTTCACGGTTTGTGGGTTTTTGGTTGTTTCGACAATCTTGAGCACATGAATTGTTAAGACCTATATTCGTTCCGAGTATAGGCAGATGTGCGAAGGTTCGACGTCAAGGATATGTGGAAACACATTTCAACTTGAGAGTTTGATCCTGGCTCAGAATGAA